>JANQEK010000004.1 GCA_028278405.1 Nitrospinaceae bacterium | reverse complement strand
TCACCGGATTAGCCGTGGCTATGGAAAGTTGTGTGGCGCCGATTCTCATCATCAGTCTGGCGATTTTCGTCGGAGCGTATTCCGCCGATCTGTACGGTGTAGCCCTGGCGGCCGTTGGAATGCTGGCGACCGTAGGTATCACCATGTCCGTGGATGCGTACGGACCGATTGCCGATAACGCCGGGGGTATTTCCGAAATGGCGGGTCTCGGTGAAGATACCCGGAAAATCACCGATGGCCTCGACGCGCTGGGTAATACCACCGCAGCCATCGGTAAGGGATTCGCCATTGGCTCAGCGGCATTGACCGCACTGGCATTGTTCTCGGCATATACGCAAGCGGCGGGAATTACGTCCATCGACATCACTTCCACCGAGGTCATTATTGGTGTGTTGGTTGGTGGGGTGGTTCCGTATCTGGTAGCGGCCATCACCATGACTTCCGTCGGTAAAGGCGCGTTTGTCATGATTGAAGAAATCCGCCGTCAGTTCAAAGAGATCCCCGGACTGCTCGAAGGTACCGGAAAACCCGATACCGCCAGTTGTATCGACATCAGCACCAAAGCAGCGCTGCGGGAAATGGTGGCTCCGGGAGTCATTGCGTTTCTCATGCCTATTATCATCGGATTTCTCATGGGCAAGGAAGCTTTGGGCGGGATGCTGGTCGGAGCGACGTTGTCCGGCGTTCTACTGGCGTTGTTCATGTCCAACGGCGGCGGTGCCTGGGACAATGCCAAAAAGTATGTTGAGAGCGGTCATGAGGGAGGTAAAGGTTCCGAGGCGCATAAGGCCACAGTGGTGGGTGACACCGTGGGCGATCCGTTGAAAGATACGTCGGGGCCTGCGATGAATATCCTCATCAAACTGATGTCTATCGTGTCTCTGGTTTTGGCACCGCTTTTTATGTAAAAGTTCTGAAGTTTTCCACCGGGATGGAGTTTCTCCATCCCGGTTTTTTTATTTGCAAGGAAATGCAGCATGGCCCGGAAAAAATTGAAATTCGGCTTTCATGATTTCATCAACGCTCAGCCTTTACTGATCCCTCTCAAGGAGCAGGAACAGCAATTAGGGATCACCCTGGTTACGGGATCCCCGGCCCGTCTTGCTGAAGAGTTGAGGATGGGAGAGCTGGATCTGGCGATGATTCCCTCCATTGAATATCTGAAAGATTCGGGGAGTTATCGACTGGTGCCCGGCATCGCTGTGGCTTCCCGGGGACCGGTGGGTACGGTGTTGTTCGCATCACGCAAGCCGCTTCAGGAAGTGCGGTCGATCGCATTGGACGTCCGGTCACGAACCTCTGCGGTCCTGCTGCAGGTCTTGTTCGGAGATACTTTTCCTTCAAGCGTATCTTTGAAATCTGTCGATCCCGATCCACAAACCATGCTGGAAAACCACGATGCCGCTCTCATCATCGGCGACCCCGCGTTTGGTCTGCGGACAGCTTACCCTAATCTTCAAATTATCGACCTGAGCGATCAGTGGTTCGAGCAAACGGGGAAGACTTTTGTTCATGCTGTTGTGGCAGCGCGTGACGGCATTGAACTGGAAAAAGGTTTTGTTGAGAGAGTCGAAAAAGCGAAACAGGAAGGGCGTTCACGGCTGGAAATGATTGCGCGAAACGAATCGGAACAGTCGGAGATCTCTTATGACACTTGTCTTGACTATCTTTCGAATAAAATCATTTACGATCTGACCCAGGAAGAAATAGCCGGACTCCAGCATTTTCGTGATGTCTGTTTTGAAAAAGGGATTCTCAATCGGAAAGATGATATTCGATTCGTCGAAGGTTGACCCGAATTTTAAAAAGGCATTAACTGAACAGACCGGCGAACCAGTTCCAGATGGCAGCAAAGAAGTTCTCCATCCACTCAATAAATTTTTGAGATTCCTGCTCGGGGTCTTCTTCCATTTCAGGTTCCTCAGAGGGTCCTTCATCTGTGATTTCTGGAAGAACTTCTCCTGGCAACGGCCCTGCTTCGGTTGTGGGTTCATTAATCAAAGGGGGTTGCGCCGAAGGAGTTTCCGCCGGCGATTCTATTTTTTCTTTCAGGCGCATCACATCTTCGTCGAGAGTGGACAAGGTGCTTTGGTGGGCCTTCAAAGTGGTGTCCATTTCGGTTTTGAACTGCTGTAGTTCCTGATTCAGCGTGTCGATCGACTGCTTGTTCTGACGGGCCTGATCCGCTTCGGTATCCAAAGTGCTCAACTGGGTTTCCAGCTGGGAAAGTTTGGCGAGGGTTTCATTCTGAAATTTCATTTGTTCCTGATACAGATAATAACCTCCGGCTCCAATTCCTCCCGCAACGATCAGAAAAAAGAAAAATAAAATTCCCCAGACACCGGAAGAACTTTTCTCCTTTTTGGGTTTGGGAGTGGATGTCAGGGTAGACGGAAGAGATTCCTTGGAAGCGTCGACTCCCGGTTCCTCCGCCGAAGGCGTGACTTCTTCTGAAACCGGGTCGGATTTTGACGAGTCCTTCTCAGGTTTTGGATTTTTTCCCTTGCTGGCCAAAAAGCTCTCTGGGTTTAATGGATAATCTTGTTCAGGGGAAATTCAACAATATCTTCCGCTCCGACGCTTTTCAGATCCGGAACAATTTCCCGTACCAGTTTCTCTTCCAGTATAACAGTAAGATCCACCCAGTTGTCATCCGTCAAGTTGGCAATGGTCGGTTTAACCTGCGGCGGCAGAATTTTCATCACCGCGTCGAGGGATTTCTTGGGAACGTTCATCAACAGGCCCACTTTTTTGTTGGCCGCCATAGCGCCTTTAAGCATGAGAACCAATCGGTCAACCTTGTTTTTCTTCCATTCGTCCTTGAAGGAATCCTTGTTCATGATGAACTTGGTATTGGATTCCATCAACGTTTCGACAATACGCAGATTGTTGGCCCTCAGGGAGTTTCCGGTTTCCGTGACTTCAACAATAGCGTCCGCCAGTTTCGGCGGCTTCACCTCGGTGGCTCCCCAGGAGAATTCGACCGAGGCGGTGACACCGTGTTTCTTCAGGTAGTCTTCAGTCATGCTCACAACTTCAGTGGCGATACGCTTGCCTTGAAGGTCTTTCACCGATTTGACCGGTGAATCGTTGGGCACGGCCAGAACCCAGCGCACCGGACGCGACGACGCCTTGGAATACACCAGGTCGGCGATTTCTTCTACATCCGCACGATTTTCCAGCACCCAGTCTTTGCCGGTGAGCCCGGCGTCCAGCACACCATCAGCCACGTATCGAGCGATTTCCTGAGCGCGGATCAACATGCATTCGATTTCGTCGTCGTCGATGCTCGGAAAGTAAGACCGACTGCTGATCTTTATTCGATATCCCGCCTTGGCGAACAAGTTGACCGTCGCCTCTTCCAAACTCCCCTTGGGAATTCCCAACTTCAAAACATTACCACTCATTAATTCATTCCTGCCTTTTTAAGGTTGACGTTATTTTTTGTAGACTTTATCCGGGTCGAACACTTTTTCTTCGACCGTGGTTACTTCTCCGTTAAGCTTACGGAAGAAACAGCTGGTGTAGCCCTTGTGACACGCGGCTTTGCCCACCTGCTCGACCTTGAGGAGGACGGTGTCATCATCGCAGTCAACGAACACCTCCTTGACCACTTGCACGTTTCCGCTTTCTTCGCCTTTCATCCATTGCTTGTCGCGCGAACGGCTGTAAAACCAGGCTTTCCCTGTTTCCAGGGTTTTCTCCCATGCGATCTTGTTCATATAGGCCAGCATCAGCACCTTGCCGGTGGCATGATCCTGAATGATTGCAGGGACGAGACCCCCCATTTTTTCAAAATCCAGTTCCATAGAATCTCCGAGTAAACAGGCGATTTTAAATTATATTGATTTTCTGTCAACATTATAATAGCCTGTCCGCACCCAATTGAAAACGTGTAATTTGCCCCTAATCGCCCGATTTTGTGAAATATTCGTGCATTTTTGAGTTAGAATCGGGGAACAGGAACTGTTACAAAAAAACCAGCGATTTGAGGTGTTATGCCTTCTTTAAGTGGAATCAAGATTTATGATACGGATGAGCCCTGTAACTATACCGGGCAAAAATTGATCGACGCCATGACCAAGGTGGTGGACGATCGCCTTTCCGAAAACCAGCGGGAACTGGATCTTAAAGGATGCTGTGTCGGAATTAACGGCCTGCAGGTTATTGGAGAAGACCCTCGAATTGTCAATATCAAGCGTCTGAACCTGGGGGGAAATAAAATCGGCGATGCCGGAGCCCATTACCTCTCTGAAAACGAGGTTTTCTCCAAGCTCAACTGGCTGGAGCTGGGCGGCAACGACCTGGGCACGCAGGGTATTCGCGAGATCATTAAATCCAAGGTGCTCCGGAAATTAAAAACCCTCAACCTGTACCGCAATTATCTCAAGGATGAAGGAGCCAAAGTTTTGGCCGAAGAAAACGAACTGGAGAAGATTGAGGAAATGGACCTTGCCCAGAACGAAATAGGGGACGAGGGTTATATCGCGTTGTCCAATTCGACCCGGTTTCCCAATCTGGTTGCTCTTTATCTGGACAATAACTTCGGCACCCGTGAGGGCCGGGAAACCGCCCGTCAGGGCCCCAATTTCAAAAAACTGCAATCTTTGAACCTTTAATTTGCGCGGCCGACCGCGCCTTTCTGAAACTGCGCCATGGAAAACGGTTCTTACGGTAAAGGATCCTTTTTAATCGCAAACCCTGTTTTGCCGGACCCCAATTTTTCGCGAACGGTGGTTCTGTTGTGCAATCACAACGAGGAAGGGTCCTTCGGGCTGGTTATCAACCGCAATTCCGGATTGAAATCCACCGAGGTGTTCGCCTCATCGGAATTGCTGGTGGGTTATGAAGCCGAAGTATTCATCGGCGGACCGGTAGCGCCTTCTCAGGTGTTTTACCTGTGTCGGTCTTCCCGACCTCTTCCGGAAATGGAGGAAGTGTGCCCCGGTGTTCATATGGGTATGAGTTGGGAGGCACTGGAGTCCGTTCTGCCGGACCTGCCGAACCCGAATGAGGATCTGCGGTTTTATATGGGATATTCCGGTTGGGGATCCGGACAGTTGGCGGGAGAAATGGAACAACGCAGTTGGTTGACCTGCGACGCCACGGACCCCTTTGTGTTTAAGGCACCGGAACAGCATATCTGGCCGGGGGTGGTCCAATCCTTAGGCAAGGAGTATGAATACCTTCTGCAGGCACCGGTTGATCCCAGAAACAATTGACTCTCGATGCCGGACTCTTCTGTGAAACGGGCTGGACATCACTTGGTCTGACAGATTCCTGATTTGAGGTCACCGCATGGTTAAATTGTACTGTCCTCCTCCTGCTGAACAAATTTACGAATCTTATCTTCCCGGAAAGTACATCGGATATAGCGTGGTCGGTTATTTCACTCACCGGTTTCCTTATTTGAGCCGGGAAGAGTGGTTGGATCGCATTCTTGACGGGCGGATCACGGTGAATGGCGAGCAGGTGCTTCCCGATTCCGTTCTCAAGGAACACGATTATATTGTGACCCGCATGGGAGTTCGCGAAGAACCTCCCGCCGATCGCACCCTGGATGTGGTTTATGAAGATGAAACCATTCGTGTGTTCAACAAGGGTGCACCCCTGGCCGTGCACCCCAGCGGACGGTACTTCAAGAACAGTCTGACTGAAATTTTGAAAGGAGAGTACCCGGAGGAAATACCCCGTCCGGTCCAACGTCTGGACGCTCTCACAACCGGTCTCGTGGTGTTCGCCAAGACGAAAGCAGCAGCCACGCATTTGATGCGGGAGTTTGAGCAAAACCAGGTCGAGAAGGAATACCTGGCGCTGGTCGAAGGTATTCCATCCCAAAACAGTTTTGTGGTTGATGCACCAGTAGGGAAGGTGGAAGGGGCTGCGCGAGCGGTGGGTTATCAAACCCGGAATCCAAAAGAGGCGGTCACTTGCTTTGAGGTGTTGAGCGTACTGGACGGCAGGACCCTGCTCAAAGCGGTTCCCCGTTCCGGCAGAACCAATCAGATTCGCGTACACCTGGCCAGCGCGAACCTGCCGGTGGTCAATGATCCGGTGTATGGTGAACGCACGGACGGCACTCATCGTTACGGATTGCATGCGCACCGGCTGCGTTTTGACGGAGTGGACGGGGAGATCAATCTTGAAGCTCCCTGGCCGGAACATTTTCAGCCTTATTGGAATGCCATCGAGAAATAAAAGGCAGATGGACGAGACACCGGCGATCGTCTAAACTTTTGAGAAGAGCTTTGAATTGACTGGATGAACATGAATCACAGCGTAACAATAGAAACAAAGAAAAGGAACCCGGCGAGCGCTCCCGTAAAGAGCGGACATTTGATTGACCGTGCCCGCAACGCCTACTGGATGGCGCCGATGTCCGGCATCACCGATGTCTGTTTCCGGCAGTTGATGGATGAAATGGGCGCGGGTGTTCTGGTGTCCGAGCTGGTTTCGGCCAAGGGCTTGGTGTTCAATTCGGAAAAGACCTGCCGGATGATCAAGATTCATAAAAATCCGGGTACCCTGGTAGGCCTGCAGCTGTTTGGGGATTATGCCGACGACTTTATCAAGGTCGCTCACCTCATTCAGGAACAGGGAGCCGATTTTATGGACATCAATCTCGGTTGCCCGGTAAAGAAGGTGGTGCAAAAGGGTTGCGGGTCGGCATTGATGCGCGATCCGGCTTACCTGGAATCGTTCTTGACCAAGATTCGTAAGAATATCGATTTGCCCCTGACGGTTAAGATGCGCACCGGCTGGAACGATCAGGAATTGACCATCCACGAATGTGTTGCCGCCGCGCAGAATGCCGGTTGCGAATGGGTGGCTATTCACGGTCGGACCCGTGCGCAGGGTTATCAGGGATTGGCCGACTGGGAGTTGATGACTCAGGTCAAACAGCGGACCACGTTGCCCATCATCGGCAACGGGGATATCCGCGATCCGGAGCGGGCCCGTACCTTGCTTCACGAAACAGGCGTCGATGCGGTGATGATCGGCCGGGGAGCATTGCGCAATCCCTGGATTTTTAAACAATGCACCGGTGAGTTGGGCGCAACATTGGATCCCACCCGGCTGGCTTTGCTTCACCGTTTCCACGAGCTGTTGAAGGCGCATCATGATACCCGGCGTACCTTACTGTACCTTCGGAAACTGGCCGTCTGGCTGGCCTTCGGGTATCCAGGCGCTTCCGCCTTCCGGGGTGCCATGTTCCAAACACCCACTACGGGTGAGGTGTTGGAAAGAGCCGAGGAATACTTTGCGGCGGTGGACGATTTGCCGGTGCCCAAGTTTGACGAATCGGAGGCATTCATGATGGGAGGGCACGGCTGAGCGTCCGGGAAATTCCGGCTGGAAAATTTTCCATTGGGTTGTGGTTTTTGGATGAGTTTGTCTTTACACTATTAATGAACGGATATTAACTCAATTGGATGCTGGTAATGGATAAAGACAAACTCGTCAAGCTCATGGATGAAATTCCTTTTTTCAAGGAAATGGATACCGCGGACCGCGAACATTTACTCTCTTACGAAACCCATTGGGTGCAGTTCAAGCCTCAGGAAAAAATTCTTAAAGAGGATGAAGTGGACTACGGTTTTTTTGTGCTGATGGAGGGACAGGTCAGCGTGATGCGCAGTAAACCTGCGGAAATTTCCCTTGCTCAGTTGGTGCCCGGCTCCATATTCGGGGAAATCACCATGAAAGCCAAAAGGCCCCGCACCAGTTCCATTGAAGCGGATGATGAGGTCTCCCTTTTCAAAGTGGACAGCCAGTTGCTGGACAGGCTGTCTCCGGATTTGACTATCAAGATTAAGGATCAGATTATCGATGTGGTGATCTCTCGATTGGATGAAGTGAACAACCAATTGAATGAGTTCATCCGGTAATTTCCCGATTGAATTATCCCTGTTTTTCAGGGATCGCCTTTTCACGAAAGAGCGAATCCGTTGTCTCAAACCCCGTCAAAAAAATCCGGTTCCGGTAAATCCTCCCGGTCATCCCTCAAGCAAAGAGAATTTACAGTCTATGGATGGAATGCCTGTCAGCGGGTGTTCGAAAACCGGCCGCAGGATATCTTGCGCGTTTTTTTCAGCCAGAGCCGGTCTTCTCAACTGAAAAAAGTCAAGGAGTGGTGCAGCCGTCACAAACTGCCTTATCGCAAACTGGATCAGGAATCCTTGAATAAGGTTGCCTCCAGTGTGCATCATGAAGGTTTTGTGATGGTGGTGCGGCCTTTGAAATTACCATCGGTCCACGATTGGGTGAAAGCGGGTCTCGAGAAACATCAATTTGCCCTGGCGCTGGACCGGGTGGAAAATTCTCATAATGTCGGCGCCATCCTCAGGTCCTGTGCCTATTTCGGAGCGCAGGGATTACTGGTGGGACTGGGGGAGAGCAGTACAGCGGTGAATTCATCCGCCGTACGGATGGCGGAAGGAGCCCTGGAAATGGTACCGTTGTACGAATGCAAAAGCCTGCCGTCCATCTTGAGAGATTTAAAAGGGCAGGGTGTGTTTGTCGCAGGGGCTGATCCTTCTTCCAAACAGAGTCTTTATGAGTTGAAACTCAAATACCCGTGCATCATGGTCGTTGGAAATGAGCGGGAAGGTTTGACCGCTTCGGTTAAGAAACGATGCGATGCGCTGGTGCGTATTCCCGGTACCGGGGATATGGATTCCCTGAACACCTCGGTGGCGGCCGGGATCTTATTGGGGGAACTTTCCCGGAAGGCGCCCTCTTCTTCTAAAACTTCTTCGTAATTCATCATGTCGTTTGCTTTCATTCATCCCATGCTGGTTCCATTTGCCGTTGCTCTTCTGGTGATGGGAGTGGTGTTCGAATTCTACGGCAAGCTCCAAAATGAAGAATCGGCACGAACGGCCGGGGGATTCAATATCCGCTTGGGTCTCGTGTTTGCAGTCGTTGCGGCGGCGGTCGGGTTTCTGGGCGTCATCGGCATCGGCGACGTTTTTTCAGAAGCTGATACCCGGCTCAGCCTGGAAGTCAAAACGCAGATGAAAAAGTTTTTGTCCTACCATATTCTTTTTGCCGGCTCGACCGTGTTAGTTTTTATTTTGGCGCTGATCGCGGCGCGTTACTGTAAAAAACAATGGGGACAGCTTCTCTACTTTTCATTGTTGGGAGTGGGTTTGATCACGGTGTTGGCAGCGGGCTATTGCGGCGGAGAACTGGTGCACCGGTTCGGCCTGCCCGACCCGACTGCGACTCAGTGAAACACCAGCTGGTATCCGGACCAGGCCGTGGCGCCGATGGCCAGCACGGTAAGTCCGTAAAAAAATAGAGCCGCCGGTTTGAAGGGCTGGGTGTACACAAAGACCGTACAGAAGATATAAAAAATGACTGACGCAAACGAATATCCCTGGTGACCCTCTACTTCGACAATCGGCCACTGTGAAAGGTCGGCGGCAAACATACCGGTCAACACGGCCAGGATCGCCGTCAACAATCCCAAACTGAAATTCAGGCAAGCGGCCTGCACCCAACGTGAGTCGGGACGGCGCCGCGCCAGACCCAGCATCGCCAGTCCGGCCAGAAACAGGGCGGGTGGAAAATGCGAAAAAAATGGATGCAGGGTGGGAGTGCTCAGCATAGGATGTTGGTGTTGAGGGTTGGCCGGAAAGGATTTTTCGAGTGGCGCTCAGCGACTTTCGCTTGCCACTAGCCTTTGGCAATTTCCCCCTCCGGGCAGGAGTTCAGTTCTGGTCGGGTTTGATGTCCGGTTCTTCGTTCATGTCGAGGTTGACGTCGACATCCACCTTGGTGGCGGCGGAAACTTCCTGTTCGAGTTGATCGAGTCCGGCGGTTTGTTTTACGCCTTCGGTTTCGTCCATCACGTCCTGCTTCAGTTCGTTGAACGTTTTCTGGAATTCGCCCCACCCGCGGCCGATGGCACGCGCCAGCTTGGGAAGATTTTTCGGGCCAATGACGATCACCGCGATCGTCATAATGATCATGATTTCGAAGAAACCGATATCAAACATAAAACACCCTGACAGGGTTGAAATTGGTGTATGAGGCGATCATATCAGACTCCCCGGTTATCCACAAGGGGGCAGTCATCGCCGGAACTGGCGCCGGATAGCCAATAACATCAAGGCGATCAGGGCGGGACCGATCAAGAATTCGAGGTTGAGAACAAATCTGCCGAAACGACCCCGCCACACCTTATCCAGTTCATTGACAGCTTCATACTTCAGGTCGCGTTGAAAAGTCATCAATTTAAAAGTGAACAGAAAGGATTCTACTAACTGACCTGCCCAATGCATTTGTTCCCAAGTTTTGGAAGGACTCGAGGGAGGTTGAGTTGTCTCCGTTTTTGATATCGTTTGCTTTTCGATTTTGGGAGAATTCCTGTTAGGTTTGGCCGCCGCTGTTTGATCTTCGGTAGTTTTGGCTGCCTCGGTTTGCTTGCCAGTCGGTTTAGGATGAATCCAATACAGATTGAGGACGGAGAACAGGAATACCGCGAAAAAAAACCAGAGAAAAGCCCGGCCCCATTTTTCTCCATAGCCGGAAAATAGACGATACGGCAGGATCAGAGAAGTCCATTGTCCTAATAGCGTTTTTTGCTTACGGCGCATTTCCAGCTCGCCGAAATGAAAGTCCCCCGCTCCGTGATAATCACGTTTGTCTTCATAATTGCGTTTCAATTGCCGGTACAAAATTTCTACTTGACGGTAATATTCGATTTTTAACTTCCATTTTTCTGCTTTTTTTTCCTTTTTTTTAAGAGTTTTATTTCTATTTATTTTTTTTAATTTGCTTTCTTTAATCGTTTCAAACAAATCCTCATCCTTTAGCACGAATCGTGAGATTCCTCCTTTTTTTTTGATTGTCCACGAGACGCTTTTAAATGTGAAATTTTCGATATCTGTTTGAAAAAATGATACGCTGCCTAAATTTACTGATTCGAAGCGAATGATCGAAATTTCTGAGCAATGTAAGTCTCTAAATTGATAGTTCCCTAAGGATGACAGGGCTCTTGTCTTAAATATAAATTGACTATTATCAATAAATTCTGAATTCGAGAAGCTTGCCTCAGTCATATCTGAAAATTCTACCCTTGAAAAATCCCCTATAGCGCCATTACGAAAATTTGTAAATCCGAAAAATATCCAGGCTTTTTTAGAAAATTTAGCTTTTGTAAAACTTATCTTAGCCTTGTCAGAAAAATGAGCCATAGTGAAAATCGCTCCGGCCTCATCAGAAAAATGCGCCATGGAGATTACAGCTGCAGCTTCGCCGGTAAACTTTGCATTAGAAAAATCTGCTCGAGTTTTACCTGAAAAATGAGCACCGAGAAGAGTTGATTTAGTTCTGTCTGAAAATTTAATTTTGGAAAACTTCACAATAGATTGCCCAATAAATTCTGATCTTGAGAAATTTAACTGAGTTGTATCAGAGAATTCGGTGCTAGAAAAATTTGCTTTAGTTTTTCTAGAAAATTTGGCTCCATAGAAAACTGCTTGTGCTTTATCTGAAAAATTTGCCATATAGAAACTTGTTTGAGCTTTATTTGAAAACTGAGTATTAGAGAAATCTGCTTCGGCCTTTCCCGAGAATTCAGTCTGGTCAAATGATGCCAAAGATTTTTTTCTAAATTGAGTCATCCGGAAATCTGCTTTGGCATTTTCAGAGAATTTTGCCATGTTAAATATTGCCTTGGCCTCACCCAAAAATTTGGTATTAAAAAAAACTGCAGCGGTATTATTCGAAAATTGAGCTTCAAAAAAATATGCTCCAGCCTTTCCCGAAAATTTCGCCTCGGTAAAATCTAGCCATGCACCGTTTGAAAATTGGGCAGCCTCATTTGTTGATGGGGATGTGCAGAAGTCAACCGAGGTTTCGTCTGAAAACTGAGTTAAGGAAAAGTCGCACAGAGCAGAAACTGAAAACTGAGCTCCAGAAAAATCCACCACAGACTTATTTAAAAATTTTGCATTGGAGAAATCCAGCCAAGCCCTACCTACAAATTTGGTCGCGATAAACTTTACCTCGATTTCTCCTATAAATTTGCAGGATCTAAAGTTGATATTCCCGTGAATTATGGAGCCAGAAAAATCCAACCCTTTTTTAAATGTTTTTTCGGATAAATTGATATCACCGATCTCCGCACCTTCGAGGGATTCTCCATTGGTTAATTTTTTTACCAGTTCGTCTTGGGAAAGGAGGTTTGGAATTTCACTGGTCTCAGCTATCTGTTCCTCGCGAGTTAATATAAAGAGTGCCTTAGCTGTTTTTCTTCCCCAATTCGGTATAGATTTCCTTGGGGAAATAGGTTTAGGGTTCTCATCGTTCACAGCTGATCACCTTTTAAGAATTTGAGCGAATAGGCTAGGATTGTTTGCGATTATTTCAGAGATCCAATAAATTAACAACCCTGACTATTTTTAAAATTTGCCTATTCCCCTACTTCCAGCGCTTAGCTTCCAATTGCTCGGGTCCCTTCATTGACACCTCTTGGCTTCTTGGCTACCATAAAATAAGGACTTGTCGCGCAGGACCGGGCAAGGCCCGGAACTATTTTGGCTGGAAGTATTCTGTTTGTGCTCTACGATAATCGATTGCCATTAACCGTCAAAAAATATTAACGGGGATTCCCCGTTTGCGCTCAGGGATTTCGGTTGCCGTTAGCGGTCAGCCGTTTCCCCCTCCGGGCAGGAGCAGGAGCCGGGTGGACCCACTCCTGCTTTTTCTTTTCGGTCTAATCCAACTATGCAGATTATTCGCGGCACCAAACATATTCCGGAGCCCGGACCCTATCCGGTGATGTCGATCGGAAATTTCGACGGCGCGCACCTGGGGCACCAGATTATCTTCCGCCGGGTGGCGGAGATCGCCCGAGAGAACAGCGGCACCGGCATCGTGTTCACCTTCGAGCCGCATCCATTAAAAATCATCGCTCCGGACAAAGCCCCGCTTCTGCTGACGAGTTTCCGCAAGAAAATGGAACTGATCGAGCAGTGCGGCATTGATCAGGTCGTCTGCGCCGACTTCAACCAGAATTTCGCCGACCAGCATCCGCGTGAATTCGCCGAAAATATCCTGGTCGGCAAGATCGGCGTGAAGGAAATTGTGGTGGGCTACGATTACGCGTTCGGCCGGGGACGCGAGGGCACCATCGCTTACCTGAAAAAAATGGGAGAGGAGTTTCACTTCAAGGTACACGTGATCGACCCAATCGAATTTGAAGGTCACCGGGTCAGCAGTTCCTATGTTCGAGAATTGCTCGAGGAAGGGGACGTGGTCCGTGCCCGCGATTTTCTCGGCCGCCCTTATTCCATTCAGGGTCCTGTTGTGCACGGACACAAGACAGGACGTGGTATCGGGTTCCCAACCGCCAACATCGATACCAGCAAGGTGCAGATTCCCGGTACCGGTGTCTATGCGGTTTACGTGACTTCTGAAGGCAAGGTGTATTCCGGTGTGGTCAACATCGGCTTCAATCCAACATTCAATCGAGACACCCTGAGTGTCGAAGTGCACATATTCGATTTCGGCGACTCCATTTACGGAGAGGAAATCGAGATTACGTTTATCGAACGGATTCGTGGGGAAATCCAGTTTCAATCGGCGGAGGATCTGGTTGCACAGATTCAGAAAGACATCACAACCGCCAAAACGATTTTATCCAGGAATCCGCTGTGAAAAAATCCGGACAGTTGATCATCGGCCTGATCGTAGCCTTTGCCGCCGTTTATTATACGATGTGGAATGTATCGGTGGCGGAGTTGATGGATTCGTTCCGACGCATCAATTATGTCTGGTTGTTGCCCACGTTTGTATTGATGTGTTTGACTTACGTGGCGCGGGCAATCCGATGGCGGGTACTTCTGTTGCCGGTACGGGAAGTGAGAACGTGGGATTTGTTTTCGCCGCTCATGGTCGGGTTCATGGCCGGGGTTCTACCGGCGCGCGCAGGGGAATTTATCCGGGCTTACCTTCTGGGCAAGAAATTCGAGTTGTCCTTCGCCAGTTCACTGGCCACCATCGTGGTCGAACGCCTGTTCGACATGATTCTTCT
This sequence comes from Nitrospinaceae bacterium, assembly GCA_028278405.1. GTDB lineage: Bacteria > Nitrospinota > Nitrospinia > Nitrospinales > Nitrospinaceae > SZUA-226. The sequence continues at coordinate 59,230 of JANQEK010000004.1, read as the reverse complement.
ATTATTCCTCTTCTCTTGGATTCTGGTCTTTCACGGAGAAATCTTTGACGGCAACATCGCGTGGTCGGGCATCTCGATCAGGGATCTGGCGTTTCAGTTTGGAATCTTCAGCCTGGTATTGGTGCTGGTTTTGATCGCGTTCATTTATTTGCTGACCTTCCATTATGAAAAAGCGATGTCGCTGGTGCACTGGCTGATCAAACCGTTTTCCGAGAGGTGGCAATACAAACTGATTCAGATGACGGAAACATTCAGCCAGGGCTTGGGTGTATTCCGGAATATCAAGGCGTTGGTGTTTATCGCAGTGGCGACGGCGGGCGTGTGGGCGCTGATTATCCTGCAGTATTATCCGCTGTATTGGGCCTATGGATTACAGGACAAATCTGCGACATCGCTGATCCTGTTGACGGTGATGGTTTGTATCCTGATTACCGTATTGCCGACTCCGGCGTTTCTGGGCTCATTCAATGCCGGGGTGTTGATTGCCCTGCACGAGATCATGGGCGAAGCCGAGGTAGCGACGGTGAGTTTCGGATTCGTGGCCTGGGGCGTAAACTTTGCAGTGATCGTTTTAGGCGGCGTTTATTTCATTCTTCACGATCACATTTCTGTCAAAAAGCTGGTGGAGATCGAAGAAGAGGCTTGATGCAGGCTATTGGAGCATTCGTTTGACGATTGCATTGAGTTGTTGGATTGCCGCTTTCAGTTTTCCGATCTTGATTTGGATCAGGTAGTCATACACTTCTTTGCAGATTTTTTCCTGTCTGGTATGTGAGATTGTAAACACGGGTTGTTGCACTACGCGATCATCAGAACGTGAGCGAATCATATCCCCCCCGGGAAAGAAGTTGTCGAGGCATTCTCCAAGACCGTTTTCGGTCCCCGCAATTATCCGATGCTGTGTTTATGAAAGCAAGCGATATCATCAGAGTAGAGGCAATCAATTGAACAGTTTAATGGGCATTTCGGAGGTCAAAAAATTTTTTTCAATTTGGTGGTGGGTATGATATTTTAAGCGTCACGTTCACACGCCGAAGTGGTGGAATTGGTAGACACGCATGGTTCAGGACCATGTGGGGGCAACTCCGTGGAGGTTCGAGTCCTCTCTTCGGCACCACTCCTCCGCGGAGGACAAAGTAAAATCCGGATACCGGCTAGCGCCGCATCCGGTTTTTTTGTGCTCTGGATTTACGCTAGAAGAGGGTGGCCGAGTTCTTCGCGCTGGCGGGCGTAACCCTCAGCGCACAGCCTCGCCAGTTTCCGCACCCGGCCGATGAAGCCGGTGCGCTCGGTGACGCTGATAGCGCCGCGCGCGTCGAGCAGATTGAAGGCGTGCGAGCACTTCAGGGTGTAGTCGTAGGCGGGCAGGATCAGGTCCTGAGCCAAAAGGGCTTTCGCTTCGGCCTCGTACATGTCGAACCACTGGAATAATCGGTCCTTGTCGGACGCTTCGAAATTGTACTTCGAAAACTGTTTCTCCGTTTCCAGATGCACATGGCCGTACTTCACCGAATCACTCCATTGCAGGTCATATACGTTGTCGACGTTCTGCAGGTACATGGTGATGCGCTCCAACCCGTATGTCAGTTCCACCGAAACCGGATCGAGGTCGATGCTCCCTACCTGCTGGAAATAGGTGAACTGGGTGATCTCCATACCATCCAACCACACTTCCCAACCGAGACCCCACGCGCCGAGAGTTGGCGACTCCCAATCGTCCTCGACAAAACGGATGTCGTGTTTCAGCGGGTCGATGCCCAAGGCCTTGAGGCTATCGAGGTACTGATTTTGTACGTCCTCCGGTGACGGCTTGAGGATCACCTGGTATTGATAGTAATGCTGGAGGCGGTTCGGGTTCTCACCGTAACGTCCGTCGGTGGGCCGCCGCGACGGTTCGACATAAGCAGCGCGGTAGGGTTCCGGTCCCAGTACGCGAAAGAACGTTGCCGGGTTGAAGGTGCCCGCACCGGATTCAATATCGTAGGGCTGGTGGATGACGCAGTCGCGTGATCCCCAGTATTTCTCCAATTTTAAAATCACATCCTGAAAGTTCATATTCTATTTTTTCAAAGGGTTTATTTTCTGCACAATCAGCCAGTAGGATATACCCAGGCAAAGCACCAGGCCTCCATAAAGTAAAACATCCATGGTCTTTGTGGGTGACAAAGAAAATATCAGTATCTTTCGAATGAGTGCCGCGATGGCCAGCGCGATAAACGCTTCCAGGGCGAAACTCCCACCGCGAAGATGTTTCATCTCTTCATGAATCAGTTCGATGGCCGCCCACAGGATCAAAAGGCTACCGAGAGTCGTTAAAATGCCCTGTTCTATGGAAGTCTGTCCGGAAAACAGAAGATAAACATCATATCCGAACAGTCCGATCGAAAAAAATGCCACCAACACCAACGCACCGGCCAGTAAATAGTTGAAATAAGAACTGATTTTTTTCAGAAAGCCCAGCAGTGTTTTTTCAATATTTGAGAGAGACAAAAAACGACTCATCTCTTCTTCCCGATATGAACTTGTTAACACGTCGAGATTGATATCGATAATTCTTTCAACGGCCTTAAGTCGATCTGTTAAGTCATCACTACCGGAGTATTTGTTATGGATGCGGCCCAGGGTAACAACACGAACATAATTGAATGCTGCATTTACATAATGAGTGGGAAGTCCCAGTTTGACGTGTATTTCACCAATTTTGCAGAGTTTGAGAAAGTAGGAAATGTCATAAGTGCCACTGAATAAATTTATGTACCATTCACGAATCTTGCCGCGATGCCGGGCAATCACAGCCTCATCTTTGAGAAACTCTGCGGTTTCTCCAAAACTCCAGATAAATTCGAAAAACCCCTCATAAAACTCATCCGCAAATGATTCCAGCTCCGACTTCATATCCAGTAGCAGAGTTTCATCATTTTTAGTAAATCGATAGTTGGTTTTTAGAGTCGAGTAGTCGATTTGCATCGTTTCGTTCATTAAAATTGGTATTGCTCTTCTGGCTGAAGGTTCATGGCGGGTATTTAACCGGGAAACGGTCGTAAAGTCAACTACTGCAGAGGAAACAAATAGAAGGGGGATGTTCCAATACTTAAAAAAACAGATTGTGCCACGAGCGGATTTATATTACCGCGATCGTTTTCGGAGTGAGGACGACTCTTTGGACTTTGAATTTGAGGTCGAACAGGTCCTCGCCGACGGTTTTGAAAACAGTGAGTCCCTGAATTTTGGTGAGGTTCAGCTGATTTTTGGAGACTTTGAAGTTACCGCCGATTTTCTTTTCACCGATGATCTCCGGTGTGAACATCGGCACGTTGGGAATCTTCTCGCGCAATTTTTGACCCGTATTAAAGAACAGGCCCTCCAGTTTTCCCTTCTGGCTTTGCAGAATAAGATCGCCCCTGATTTTTTGAATGCGCATGCCTTCCTTTTTCTCGAAACCGGCGATGTTTAGAATATGTAGAAGCGGCACCTTGCCTCCGCCCTTGAGTGACATCTTGCCGATAAATTGAATCAGTTGGGCCACCTTTTTCTGATCCTGTTTGGCGATGGGAATTTCGAATATATTTTTTAAATCTTCGAACATCAAAAACTCCGAAGCTATGATGTTTTTACTTTATTAGTATAAAACGAATGGAGAATTTGTCGAAAGTGAATCGAGTGGTGTGTCGAACAAAAGGGAATTGAAAAACCGTTTATTATGTGCGGACCGTTACTTCTTGTTTAAGTTTTCGAGGTCGTGTTTCTGCATGAGCGCCTTCAGTTTTTGATTAAAGGCGTCGGACTGGAGCAGCGCCTGTCCCCATTCGCTGCCGATTACTCCAGCCTCCCGGCTGATAGCAGGCATCTTCACTTTCCATTCCTCCCAGAACGGTGTCTCAAACATCTCGATGAGTTTACGGATTACCTCGTGTGACATGTTTTTGTCGTATACCGGAATAATACGTTCCACCAGTGTGTCAACATCCCTTTGGCCGATCAGTTGATAGTATTCTTCCCAGAAGGCGTCCGGTGCGTCGGGGTAAGAACCTGCAAACCCCATCGAATACTGATTCAGCAAATTGTTTTTTACGATGTTCAATTGATCGTAAATACCTGAAACCCTCAGGAGTCTCCGGATATCCTCGGTTTTTGTGTTGCCGAGGTTCGGGGTAACACCAAACGCCGGGTTGACAACAATCAGGCACAGGAGAACGGCAGCAACTCCGGCAAAGGTTGAAACAAGTTTGACTTTCATCACAGGACTCCGACTGGGGTTTGCATTTTCATGAATTTTTTTGTTTGAGGTCTTCGAAATCACGGCGCGCGGCTTCAATTTCCTGGCGGTAGCGTTTGCCGTCGCCGTAATCGAAAAAATATTTATAACGACTGTGGATATCACCCACCCGTCGGGCGTGTTTGATCGGGCACCAGTGCTGTTCGGTGCGTGCCGCCATTTCTCGCGCATAGGCCACCACACCGTTGAAGTATCCGCAATACACGCAATTCATCTTTTCAATAAAATTCAGATAATTCAGGTGGTGACGGTCGAGGACGATAAAATCACCCCGGCGCACTTTTGGGATGCCGTATACAGGAAAACAAATCGCCTGATAAATCGTAATCACGATATCCATCAATAGGGCTGGGATCACGCAGGACCAGATGACCGGCAGAGTGAGAATTGCCAGGGGCCGGGCCCTGCGAATGTATTGAAATGCGTTAATGATCAACAGCTTGTGCTCCAGCTTGATTTCACGCTGGAACCGGATTTTTTTCTTACGAATTTCGTAGAAGAACTCCTCCTGCTTTTTTTGAAATTCCGTCGCCAGTTCCCTCTCCAGCACGCGGAATTTTTCCAACAACATTTCCAATCGATCATTCATGATGTCACCTGGGTACCAAGGCCTAAAAGTGCATTTTCATTAACCATATCATTATTTTATTTGTTTGCAAACCGGGCCGCCAAAACCCATAATCGAGGTTACGAAAACGGCCAAGAGGCGCTCATGCACGTTGTTTACAGGGAAGTTTCGGTCGAGGACGCGCACCGCATTCTGGACTATTGCCGTCGCAACACCATCAAGGAAGGCGGCCTGTTCGAGGTGTACTCCACGCCGGGTCAGGATGTCCACATGGTTATCGTTAATTCCTGTCCTGAAGACGAACCGTTGGAAAAGTTCCGTCCGCTGGGAGCGTTCTATCTCAACTACCTCAACCCGGGAACCATTTCCATCGAGGAGGACGACCCGCATTTCGACGGCGCCCATGAACGCAAATATCACGTCGCCGCTATCCGGCAGGTGATCGACCTTTTGTACAAATACGCACATCCCGGATTTAAGCTGAGTTACAACGACCTGCCCGCCATTCCCCGTCCAGACAAGTCCTAATAAGTTGTTCGGATTTTGCTTGCCGATCTTCCAGCCGTGATACACTCGGTTAAACACTCTATTCCTCTATGAATGGGGGCATGTTTATAAATATTTGGAACGCAGTTTCAGGAGGACATTATGTTGGGTCACCAAACAGTTTTGCGAATTCTATGGATCGGAATTTTTTTGCTGGCTGGAACGGTTGCCGCCCAGGCGGGAGCAGACAACCATCGTACGTCCGATGGTAAATTGAAAGTTTTGTATCACATTGACGGATCGAATGTCGGTACCGCAAAGTATGCCATGGCACTGATCAACAAGCACATCGAGGCGGAAGGCGGGATGGACAAAATCGATGTCAAAGTGGTGGTGCACGGACCGGCCTTGATGTTGTTTGACCGGGAAACCGTTGATCCCGTCCTCAAAGCTAAACTGAAAAAGATTCTGGATATAGGCGTCAAACCGGAAATGTGCCAGGTGTCCATGAAACTATTCAAGCGTCCCTTGGACAAATTAACGCCGGGATTTCAACCTACCGAGCACCCGGTTGCCGTCAAACGTATTGCCGACCTTCAGGAACAGGGCTACCTCTACATCAAGCCCTAGCGTTTCGCAAGTTACCCCTCCCCGTCAGGGGAGTCGGGTGATGAAGGAGAATCACTGCCGGGCACGGCGTAATCTCCATCAAGCCATTTCCCAAGATCAACCAATCGGCACCGCTCGGAGCAGAACGGGAAAAAAGCATTGTCCTTTTTAAGTGCCGGTTTATTGCAAATGGGACATTTGGTTTGCCGCGGGGTATTTGAGGTCATGATGATCGGATCCAATGGGTATGAATTCTGGGCCACACCCTAACCCGATCCGCTTTCCATGGTCAACCCCCTAAGCTTTATCGGCGCTTATCCATATCATTGTTTTTTAAGGACTTATTCTTCATTTTTTGTTTACAGCCCCTTCCAGAATTTGTATATTGTTACGGCGGCTAAAAACCGCCCTTTTATTGGAATGGGTCCATGAATTTCTGGAGAACGTCCTGTGTCCCCCGTCAAACACACCGATTACTACAAGGCTCTGGGTATTTCACCCCAGGCTTCGCCACGCAAAGTCAAAGAATCCTATTTGAACTGGATACGTTATTTCGATCATCCCCAGGAGCGCCCCAAGCCGGGTCCTCTGAAGGGGTCGCTGACCGAGCAGATCGAACAGGTCCAGGAGGCATACGACCTGCTTTCGGATGAGGCCAAGCGCAGGGAATACAATGCGCGGATGCTCTTTGACAAGGATACGGATTTATCAGAAAAGACTCCGGCTCCTCCGCGTGCAGTGGGCGAGGTCGAGGGAATGATCGCCAAGCGCAAATTGATCCGGACGTATATGGACTTCTTTGGATTGAGCGCCAAGCCGTTTGAGCTCATCCCCAACCCGGAATACTTTTACCTGAGCTCCCGCAACAAGGAAATGCTGGCTCAGTGTGTGCTTGCTCTTCAGGGCGATAAAGGAATCGTCAAAATCACAGGTGCAACAGGAACCGGTAAAACCACTCTCTGCCGCAGTTTTTTAAAGGAGTTGAATTCGAGTATCGATTTTGCCTATCTGGTTCATCCCTGCGAAAGCGTGGTGGAGCTGCTGCAATTCATCAACGCCGAGTTTAACCTTCCGGCGCACAGCGCCAATAAAAAGGAACTGTTGTTCCAACTCAGGAAGTTTCTCATCAGTAAGAATCAAGAGGGACGGCGTGTCGTCGTGGTGGTGGATGAAGCGCAGGACCTCAGCCCCGGGATACTGGAAGAGTTGCGCATTCTGTCCAACCTCGAAACTGAAAAAGATAAACTGCTCCAGATCATTCTGGTGGGTCAGCCGGAGTTGAACAAAATCCTGAACCGGCCCTCCATGGCATCGCTTCGGCAGCGCACGGGTGCCCAGTGGGAACTGGAGCCGTTGAATGTTGAAGAAACGCATGGTTATATCCAGCACCGTTTACATGTTGCAGGCGGCAAGGGCAAGGTCGCCTTCAGCCGTCAGGCGGCTGATGCTGTGTTCCGCGCATCCGGCGGACTCCCCCGGTTGATCAACCGCCTGGCCGACCAGGCACTGGCAGAAGCGCATTTGCAGGGTGTAAAAAAAATCGACCGCATCGTGATCGATATGGCAGTGGAGAGGCTGGAAGACATCCAGCCAAAACTTCCCGGAAAAAACTGGTTCCGCAAGTTGGCCCCCGCGTTACTGGTCATCGGTGGGTTGGCGGCGATCGGATTCTATTTTAAAACCCAGTACCCCTGGCCCGATCCGGTACCCCCGCCCCAGGACAACCTCACACAAATGATCGAACGGACCCCGATGGATCTGACCCGGCCGGGACAACTGGTGCCCCAGGCGTCACCGCAAACCCGTACCTTGGCCGCCGTAGGCAGCACACCGTCACCGGCTGAGCCTGCTCCAGAAACATCGCAAGCTCTGGTGCAGCTTTCTCGGGAAAAAGAATTGGTCGAAGAATTGTCCAAATTAACAACCGGTGAAAGTAAAATCGAAGCTGCCCGTCAGGTTCTGAAAAAATGGCGTGCGTTCAAGAAAGAAACGGTCACCTTTACGCCTAAAGCGCAGAAAATTTTGAAAGCGGATTACGGGATTTCCGTCTACGAATCGAACGGCAACCTGAACCGGTTGACCACGCTCAATTATCCGGCCCTGGTGGAACTCAACCTTCCGGAAGGCAAGGGCGCACGTTACCTGGCGCTGGTGGGACTCAAGGGCAATGTGGGAATCTTCCAATCCAGCGAGACATTTGAAATGTCGCTGTCTCTGTTTGAATCGTTGTGGAGCCGTAAGGCCTGGGTACCCTGGAAAAACTTTGAACAATTACCTGCAAGTATGAAAACCGGTGATCGAGGCAACCCCGCCAAGTGGCTGCAACAGCAGTTGAACCTTCTGGGTTTTTATGAAGGAACCACCGACTCCAAGTTTGGGCGCCGCACAACCGATGCTGTGGCCAAGTTCCAGCGTTACTATAATCTCAAGGACCACGGCCGCCTCGACACCGAAACACAGATGATCCTCTACAACCGCCTGCCTTCCTACGACGCCCCGAAACTCACTGGAGGGTAAAAACGGCTCACTCGCTGCTATTTTGAGGGAGTTTAAGGCTTCATCAAAACATCGTAGAGAAGTTTAGCTATTTTGCCTCTTTCCTTTTCCCCTTTAATATTTCAGTACTTACAATAATACTCCCATTTCTGTTGTAGCTTTTTGGGGAGTATTCTTATTGAAGCTACGCTAATTTAAAAAATTGGTATGTCAAATTTTTCATATATAATCAGTCGAATTTATTATTTTTCTAAAGTATAGGTCGAGCCTTTTAAGTATCTGTAACAATTAGTTATTCTTAATTGAAATTTATTTATGCCTCGAAAAAATAATTATCATATTACCAAAGACAAAGTTGTTCCGTTTTTAAAATGGGCTGGCGGAAAAAGATGGCTTATTACACAGTATCCAGAGTTGTTTCCAAAAAACTTTAACCGCTATATTGAACCTTTCTTAGGAAGCGGAGCAGTATTTTTTCATCTTCAACCCCAAAAAGCTATCCTTTCAGATATTAATCGCGATTTAATCGATACATATCGTGGTATTAAAACTGATTGGGAATCGGTATGGAATATTTTAAAAAAATATCATAAAGATCACAGCGAGGATTATTACTACAAGATTCGTTCAAGAAATTTTGATGAATTAAAAAAAGGTGCAGCAAGGTTTATTTATTTGAATCGAACATGTTGGAATGGTCTATATAGAGTAAATAGGGAAGGGGTTTTTAATGTGCCGATTGGAACAAAAACAAATGTGATCTTGAATACAGATGATTTTGGAAAAATTTCAAGATTGCTTAAAGGAGCAAAACTCTTAGTTTCGGATTTTGAAATAATAGTTCAAAAAGCTGAGAAAGATGATTTTTTGTTTGTTGATCCTCCCTATACAGTTAAGCATGATGACAATGGATTTATAAAATATAATGATAGGCTCTTTCAGTGGGAGGATCAAATTCGATTAAGTGAATGCTTATTGGCTGCTAAGAAGAGGGGAGTAAAAATCTTATGCACAAATGCAAACAATTTATTAATTCGTAAACTATATAAAAATAACTTTTTCATTAAGAGAGTTAATAGGCATAGTGTTATTGCTGGTAATTCTTTGTATAGAGGATCTTGTAAAGAATTAGTAATTTATACCTAAAAAAATATAGAGGTAGCATGGTGGCTAGAACCGAAAACTTGGAATATATCTCTCCGCAAAAAATTTCAAGAAATAAAGATAATCCCCGAATGATTTTTCGAGAAAAGGAGTTATTGGAGCTATTAACTTCGATTGAAAACGTAGGAATTCAAGTTCCAATCACTTTGTACAAAAATGGGAGTAGGTTTACTCTTGTTGACGGAGAAAGACGATGGCGTTGTGCAAAAAAACTCAATTTAAAAACAATGCCAGCTATTATTTTGCCGAAGCCAAGCCCACTAAATAATTTACTAATGATGTTTAATATCCATAACGTACGTGTGGATTGGGACATTATGCCTATGGCGTATAAGCTTGAGGAGATAAGGGAGTTACTTAAACAAAAGAAAAAGCCTCATGGGCCCAATGATTTAGCCGGAGTTACTGGTGTTCCGCTTTCGACTGTTAAGCGCGCACAGGATCTTTTAAGGCTGCCAAAAAAATATCAAAAAATGCTGATGGAGGAAGCTAAGAAACCAAGAGACCAACAGAAAGTTAAGGCGGATCTTTTTATCGAAATAATTAAATCTCAAAATGCTATCCAAAGATATATTCCAGAGATTTTTAATAAGATATCTCATCGACAATATTTAGATTCGATGGTGCAAAAGTATAAGTCAGGAACAGTCGATAATGTTGTGAAATTTAGGGAAGTTAGCAAAATTGCCCGTGGTGAACGGGCTGGGGTAGATAAAGAAGTGGTCAAGCCTGTTATTGAGGAGTTAATCACTAATAAAAGCTATAAGATTAGCGAGGCCTACGAGGACACTGTCTCCAATAGTTATCAAGCTCGTGATCTTAATAGTAAGATTGATGGGCTCATCAAACTAATGCGGGCAATTAAGAGTTCGGAAGAACTTCCCCCAGAACTGAAAAAAAGCCTTAGAGGATTGTCTGAAGAAATTAATAGGATTCTCGGTCGTTAAAAAATGCCATACGAATTTACACCGGAGGAAGCCCAATCCACTGCCGAAATCGTTGCAAAATATTATAGCAAGCGTCGTTTTGATGTTAAATGTGAAACTGAAATTCATCATGAAGCTGAATTTGTAACTACCTTGATCTGCTGGAAACGTAAATTCGCTTACTTGATAGAAGTGTTAGCAGAGCCTGATTTAGATAATAGAATTATTCTATTCAAAAATTGGTTAGGCGCACGGAGAATTTATTGTGAATTTCATATTGCTGTTAAGGAAGGCCAGGCTATTCCTTCTGCAATGTTGCAGAAACTAAAAAAAAATAATATTGGTTTAATATTAGTCAATCATGATTCAGAAAATTTAGATTTTATGTTGAAATCTAATAATCCAGCATTATGTGTGACTCCAGATCCCACCTTAAATTATGGAAATAAAAAGCACCAGGTAACTTCTCTTATTGAAAAATTTAATGGTGGTGAGAGGCATGATGCGCTTCGAGATATGTGTGAATTAGCAGAAGGACTCACTCACAATCTTTTAATTAAAGCTATTAAAAAGGGTCGATGTAACTTAGTTTTATCAAATGTAGAGAATAATAAAATTGATTGGTCTGGGAAAATCAATGCTTTGGCCTCAAAAAATCAACATACAGGAAGACCCACGATTACGGAAGCATTTAAGGTAGATCTTCATTCTTTTCGAAATGCCCGTAACCTTCTTGACCATCCTGTTCCTACCGTTGCGGAAAAGGAAAAAAGAGAAAAGCAATTTGCTGAAAGAATGATGGGCGGCCCAAGAATTGTTTCAGAAATTATTAAGTTAAAAAACTCAATTAAATAGCAACAGAAAAAGCTGTAGTTTGCTAGTGTTTATATATCCATCTTTGATGGATATTTTTTTGAATAATTTAGGATTCAATTCGCGGATTGTCGATTTTGCGCATGAAGATTTGAAGGGTGGCGGAATCGTAAAGCAGCACTGCGAGATCCTTCAATCCGTCCTTGTTGAAGTCGGCGCCGGCGATGGAGCGTGGTTGGCGTCCCACCGGATAATTGAAGTGCGGAAAGATGAACGACCCGTCGCCCCGACCCTGCAGTAGCGAGATATCACCATCGCGCACGTTGCCGACGATCAAATCCGGCACCTTATCTCCGGTAAACTCCCCCGGCACAATATAGCCCGGCCCCTTTTCCGCGGCAAAGTCCTGTTGTCTTTTGAATCCGCCTTTGCCGTCTCCCAGAAAAATGGTGAGGCTGTCCGCCGTCGCGCTGGAGATGATCAAATCCAGATGGTTGTCGCCGTTCATGTCGCTCTGGGTGATAAAACTCGCCTGCTTGCCGCCGAACACTTTTTTGGGGACCTGGAAGGTACCGTCACCGTTGCCAAAGTAGATGCGGATAAAGTTCATCTTCATGGCATTGAAGGTGATAGCGAGGTCCTGGTTGTTGTCGCCGTTGTAATCGCCCGAGACCAGCCGCGCCGGTGTTCCGGGGGCATGGTAGGCTTCCGCCGGTTTGAAGGTGCCGTCGCCGTTCCCGAGAAAAATAATCAACTTGTCAAACCGCAACGTCACAGCCAGATCCGCCTTGCGGTCGTTGTTGAAATCACCGGTGGTTACGGCGATCGGAAGCTTGCCGGTTTTGACCGGATCGAGCATCTTGAACACGCCGTCTTTCTGTCCGAGGATAACCGAGAAGTTGCCGTCGCCGTAATTGCAAATCGCGGCATCAGCAATGCGGTCGCCGTTGAAATCCGCTACGGCCAGAGCAACCGGCTCCCTGCCGGTGTTCATCACGAACGGTTCCTTGAACGTGCCGTCACCGTTGCCTTCGAAAAACATCAGCGTGTGGTCGTCCGTATTCGGGACCAGAAGGTCCGGAAAGTCGTCGTTGTTCATGTCGTGAGCGACCAGCGTGGCGGGTTTTTTGCCGACCTTGTATGCGGAGGGAATGCCGAAAGGTTGCGGGTCCTTGGCGCTGGGACCGCATCCGGTAGCGGTTCCAAACAGGGCCGAAGTGATGAAACCAATCAGGATCAGGCGAGTCACATGAATTCTCGGGTTGGTATATGGATTATCTTTCTTCCCCGGTTCCAGGGCAGCTTGGAACGGCGGTAAAGCGGCATCGCGATAATCCCGGTTTATACAGGATGTTGCAGACCATGTAAAGCCGTGAATCGCCTTGACACGACGCTTTTGAATATCATAAGCTATTTATTAACAATAACTTAATGTTAACCTGCCATGATCTCCCTCCGACAGCTTCTGGTGCGTTTTTCCCTGTGCCTGGCCCTGGGTTTGACCCTCGCCAATTGCGGTGGTGTGCCCTATTACGAGTCGTTGGATTACTATCACCACAATTCGGAGGGTATCTATCACCCCGTCCAGAAAGGGCAGACTTTATATTCCATCGCCAAAGCCTACGGCCTCAGTGCGAAGGAGCTGCAGGAAATCAACGGAATCCAGGACCCGTCAGAACTGGATGTCGGCCACCACCTCTGGATTCCCAACGCCGACCGGGTGGTGTACGTGGCACCGACAGTCCCCGGTGTGGCCAAACATTCTCTTCCCAAAAAAAAGAAATTCGTAGCCAAAGGCAAAGGAGTCGCCAAAAAGAAAAAAATGGCCGCCAAAAGAAGACTGCTGTGGCCGGTGCGGGGTGGGGTGCTGACATCGCGATTCGGCACGCGTAACGGCAAAAACCATCATGGGATCGACATCGGCGCGCGCCGGGGAACCCCGATCCGGGCCGCCAATGAGGGAAAAGTCGAGTTCAGCGGCTGGGGTCCCACGGGATACGGCCTGATGATCATTATTAAGCATCCCGGCAACCTGACCACGGTATACGCCCATAATTCGCGCAACCTCGTTAAAAAAGGGAGCAAGGTGAAGCGCGGGCAGATGATCGCGCGGGTCGGCAAAACTGGACGGGCTACCGGACCGCATGTCCATTTCGAAGTCCGCAACGATACCCATCCTAAAAATCCCCTCCTGTACCTCAAAAGATGATATTCTTCCGCCTTTAAGCCGGACACTTCTTAAACAACTGTTGATACAACTGAATCCTTTGAAAGGAATAGCGATGGAAGCGCTGAAAAAGATCATCCGGGACATCCCTGACTTTCCCAAGGAAGGGATCATCTTCAAAGACATCACGCCGCTGTTAGGCGATCCCGTACAGTTCGCCACTGCAGTGGACCACTTGAAGGAACGGTATACCGGGAAGAAGATCGATCGTGTGGTGGGCATCGAGGCGCGCGGTTTCATTTTCGCCGCAACTCTCGCTTATGCATTGGGTGCGGGATGCGTCATGGTGCGCAAACCGGGCAAGCTTCCGTACAAAACCTTTCAGCAGACCTACGACCTGGAATATGGTACCGATACGGTCGAGATTCATCAGGACGCTTTGAAGGAAGGCGAACGTGTGGTGGTGATCGATGACGTGCTCGCTACCGGCGGGACCATGGCGGCAACCGTCGATCTGGTCCGCGAAAATTTCAAAGCGGAGATCATCGAAGCGGCTTTCATTATCGAACTCGGTTTTCTCAACGGCCGTGAAAAATTGAAAAACCTGCCGATTTATTCGTTAGTCCAATTCTGAAAATATTTCTTCATTGCTTGAGGATGCGCAGAGAAACTTCTCCTGCCAGACGTTCTACCAGTTGTGCCACTTCGTCAACGTAGTCCGGAGACATCATGAGTTCGATATGACCTCGCCCCGGATCAAGCGTGCGCACCACCGCGAAGTCGTCGTAAGCTTCAAACAACCCCACGATATAAGCAATGTCGCTCTTGTTGACTTCAAGGATCCATTGAACGGAATCGGTGTGCATGAGGGAAGGTCAAGCCGCTGGCGCTGTGGGACGACGTTCCAGGAGGAGCATAAGGATACCGACGGCCGCCGGAGTCACCCCGGATATGCGCAGGGCCTGGCCCAGAGTCGCCGGGCGGATTTCCTCCAGCTTCTGTACTTCTTCGTTGGACAAGCCGGAAACGCTGCCATAATCCATGTCCACCGGAATGACGTAGTTCTCCAGTTTCTTTTGTTTGGCGACCATCTGGTTCTGCCGCTCGATGAACGTTTCATATTTCACCTGCGTCTCCACCAGTTCGGCCACCGCTTTGGAAACGGAGGCACCGTTGAATACATCGATCAGCTGCGGGTAGCGAATCTCCGGACGCCGCAACAGACCGCCCAGCGTGGTCGGACCTTTGAGATCGGAGATGCCGATCTGCGACAACTGCGCGAGAGTCGGCTTGTTGGGCACCACCGTCGTGCGGTTGAGACGATCCACTTCCTGTTCCACGGCTTTGTGTTTGTCCAACGATGCCTGATAAACATCTTTAGGAATCAAACCGAGATCAAAACCCTTACCCATGAGGCGCAAATCGGCGTTGTCCTGCCTGAGCAGCAAACGGTATTCTGCGCGTGAAGTGAACATGCGGTACGGTTCTTTCGTGCCCTGGGTGACGAGGTCGTCGATCAACACGCCGATATACGCGTCCATGCGCGTCAGTACAAACGGGTCACGCTTCTGCGCCTGCAACGCTGCATTGATACCGGCCATGAGTCCCTGCGCCGCCGCTTCTTCGTAGCCGGACGTGCCGTTGAGCTGTCCGGCATGAAACAAACCGCGCACGCGCTTGGTTTCCAGTGTCGCCTTCAATTGCGTCGGCGGGATGAAGTCGTATTCCACCGCATAACCGGGTCTTACGATTTCGGCGTCTTCCAGTCCGGGGATCGAGCGCACCACCTGGATCTGTACTTCCTCCGCCAGGCTGGTGGAAATGCCGTTGGGATAAATCCAGTCGGTGTCCAGCCCTTCCGGTTCGAGGAAGATGTGATGTGTGTTTTTGTCGGGAAACTTCACCACCTTGTCTTCGATCGACGGACAGTAACGCGGTCCCACGCCCTCGATCATTCCGCTGTACAACGGCGACAAGTGCATGTTGTCTTTGATGATCCGGGCCGTATTTTCGTTGGTGTAAGTCAGGTGGCACGGAACTTTCGGGCGCTGGTCGACCGATACAGTCTGGAACGAAAACGGTTTCGGGTCGGCGTCGCCGTCCTGAACGGTGCATTTTGAAAAGTCGATTGTGTCGCGCAGCAACCGCGGAGGAGTGCCTGTCTTCAATCGCGCCACTTCAAAACCGCAGGCCAGAAACGATTCTGAAAGTTTGTTCGAGGGTTTTTCCCCGACGCGTCCGGCGGGATGACTGTTCATACCGACGTGCACGAGACCGCGCAGAAAGGTTCCGGTAGTGATGACCACCGCGCCTGCCGAATATTCGTTGCCCTGTGCCGTGCGGAGTCCACGGATTGCTCCACCTTCAACGATCAGTCCTTCAGCTTCTTCTCTGGCAATAGTGAGGTTACCCCGCGCTTCCAGCACGCGGCGCATTTCGGTTTTGTACTGGTGTTTGTCCGCCTGAGCGCGGTTGCCCTGTACGGCAGGTCCCTTGGACGCGTTGAGCATGCGAAACTGAATGCCGGTGCGGTCGATGACGTGCGCCATTTGCCCGCCGAGAGCGTCGATCTCGTAAACCATGTGGCCCTTGGCGACCCCGCCAATAGCGGGATTGCAGGGCATCAGGGCAATCTTGTCCAAATCGAGCGTTAGCAACAGCGTGGCGCATCCCATCCGCGCTGACGCCAGCGCTGCCTCGCACCCGGCATGCCCGGCTCCTATGACTATGACATCGTAATTTTTCATGGTTTTACAATATACCCCTTTTATAGAAGGGAGGGCAATCCTTTCATTTTATTTATTGTCCGTCGTTGTGGGAATTTGACAAACTTCCAAGTTTGGCATATGTTTTGGATGTCCGAACAGTCAGATTGAGATGTTTATTTTCCGCAATCGACAATTGAGCATGAAAAGAGTTCAGCTAGCAAAGGGTTTCTGACAAAGAAAACAATTTGTTGGAGGAAAATATGGCTCTCTTTATAAAAATCTGCATATATATTGTTTTTTTGATCTTTTACGCCCTTTTTATTTATTTCAGCAACAAGTTAACCCAGAAGACTATAAAAGTCGTTTACGAGCAAAAGAACATATTCTTTTTCAGTTTGTTCGTAAGTATATACGGTGTTTTTTTTATTTTTCTATCTGTTTGGTTACTGACCCGATATTACGATTTTATGTTTTATGGCCTGTTGATAGCGGGCGGAGTATTGGGGTTTTTTGTTTCCAGTATTTTGTGGGCGGTACTGGGGAGTCCAAAAACCAGTTGGGGGGCCCAGATTTTATGGGATGGTATGCAAATCCCTTTGCGGCATACCTGGTTTCCTTTAGTACAGATTATCCTGGGAATCGTTTTTCTTCTATATCCCATTGCGGCCGGTTGGATATATTTCAGCAATGATGTCCCCTCCTCTGCGGCAACGTTGGGAATATTCCGTGCCACCCTGATCATGTTGATGTCCGGAATGGTCATGCAAATAATACCTGCGGCATTAATTTTGATTTCAGCCAGTTTGAATGAGGAATCCCGTTCCCGTGTTCTGGTCAACAAAATAAGCGATTTTGTCAGCTATGGACTAATCGCTTCAGTTATTTTATGGGCGTTTGGATTGGCCAAGATGGATCAGGATGTTGGGCTTGGCCAGATTCCTATGACCCTTTCCTGGATTGTGGTCATTGCATTGGTTGCGTTGTTGGTCTTGGCTTATATTCTTCCATATGTCGTGGGCGTTCAAAGAAGAAAAGCTTTGCTACAAACATTGGCTGACAGTCAGTCAGGCAAAATTGAAAACATTCTTGATGTGCTCCACTTCCCGGATCCTCTGGCCACTAAACAGACAAAGTTCTCAGAGATTCAAGACAAGATTGATTTAGAACTCCAGAATTTTTTTAAGGAATATCCCGGGTTAATGCTGGCAGCTGACTTCGAACAAGCACGCACCGGGAATCTGCCGGGAGAATTGGAAACTTTGAGACCGGCTTATGAAAAGTGCCGTGAGCAGGATCCGAGAATACAGCATGTGGAGTATCTTGATAAGATTGATAAAGAGATCGAGGATATTCAATCAACTATCTCCGATATCGATGCCGGTGACTTGGAAAAAGACGCTCTGGATGAATACCAGACAGCATATAAAAGCCGTTTGGAGCAAATGCGAGGTTCCAAGAAAGATGAAAAAAAGGGGAATCCCAAACTCCTTTTGGGGATCGTCGCCCTTTTTGGAGCCATCATCGGTCCCACGTTAAGTGGTGTGGGAAATAAAATATGGGAACTGATTAGTTCCGCTGCAGTCAAATAAGTTTAAGCATAGAAAGGAGAACGATCCTTTTAGATTATTTTTTTTCGCCGTGCTTCCAGATGACTTGGTTGTCAGCGTTTTTGATGTAGGCGAATTCGCGCTCAGCATTCTCGTTGAGTGTCAGATACTCTTCGACGTCCACCGACATGGCCGACACCTTTTCCATATTCCCGCCCAACTGCAGATAGATGCGATTGCCGTTGTCCAGTTCTTTACTCTTATAAATAAATACAAAATTGTAATAGTGAGAGAAGTAAAGAGGCTCTTCGCCATATTGCTCAAACGCTTCTTCATCCGTCAGCATGATGTTGCCTTCAGTTGGGATCGAGTTGTTTCAAGGTATCAAAGGCAGCCTTGTTCCGCAAGGAGGCGAATTTCAAAGTATTTGATTTCTAGAGTAAGCTCAGAATGACAAAAAATTTGACCCCTAAAGGCAATAATCCTATAGTGCGTGATTGAAACCGCAAGTTCCAATCATAACAGGAGGGTGACGATGAATCGTTTTATGATGGCAGTGGTTATTGCTGTGATGTTCATGGCCGGTTCGGCCCAGGCGGCGGGACAGAAAATTTACTTTGCAGCCAGTGCGGGATTGAACAATTTGATGGAAATTGACGATTCTGGAGTTACCGCCGATTTCGATCCCGGATACGGTTTCTTGTTCGCATTAGGAATGGATGTGGGTCAATTCCGGGTGGAAGGTGAAATCGGATATCGATCGGCTGATATCGATGAGTTGGGTATCCCCGGGTTTACCGGTCCCGGCAACGGCGATATTTCCGTATTAAGCTTTATGGCCAACGGGTATTACGATTTTGAAAGGTCGAATTCCGATTGGACTCCCTTTGTGGGTGCGGGATTGGGAATTATTGATTCTGATCTGGAAGGCAACGGCCCTTTTTTCAGGGTTACCGGTGGCAACACCAATGTGGCTTATCAGTTCATGCTGGGTGTCGGGTATGCGATCGATTCCAATTTTGCCCTGACGGCGGGATACCGTTTCCTGGGAACATTTGAATTTGAAGAAAATGTTCTGATCCACGACTTAAATGTGGGTATACGCTACATGTTCTGACTTGACAGATATTTTGCATTTTATAAGGCGCCTCCGGTTTCTCTTTAATGGGAACCAAGGCGTCTTTTTTATTGATAAAGGCACCGATATGACCCGCCGTTGACTTTGTCTCCTATGTCTGATAAATACCCGGCGTTATTGGTTGACTCTAAAAGGACCACTTAATGCCGGATTTATTGATAGAAATCGGTACAGAAGAAATCCCTGCCGGGTATATTGAACCGGCGCTGGAGGACATGAGGCGCAGGCTCGCAGAGTTTTTCGAAAAAGGCCGGGTGAATGCGGGCACGCCGCAGGTGATGGGCACGCCGCGGCGCCTGGTCGTGCATGTTCCGGATGTCGACAAACGCCAACAGGATGTGGTCGAGACCTATCTAGGCCCCAATGTCAATATAGCATTTGACTCTGATGGCAACCCCACAAAAGCGGCTATTGGTTTTGCCAAAGGTAAGGGGATTGAGGTCGAGTTATTGACTACTGCTGAAACACCCAAAGGAATCGTGGTAAGTGCACAGTCAGCAATTAAAGGACGCCCAACCGTAGATATATTAAATGAGTACCTTTCGCAATGGATCGCCGATATCACCTTCCCCAAGAAAATGCGCTGGGGATCGCGCAAGGTCCCGTTCGCGCGACCGGTTCACTGGGTCGCAGCCCTGTTCGACGGCAAAAAACTGAAATTCGAATTCGAAGGCATAAAGGCTGGCAACACCTCTCAGGGGCATCGCTTCCTCAGCCCGCAAAAATTCAAATTCGATAGTTTTAAAAGCTACATCAGGGAATGCAAAAAGCACAAGGTCATGGTCGATCCCGAAGAGCGCAGGGAATCAATCCGGGACCAGGTCAAGGCCATCGCAAAAGAGGTGCGCGGTAAGGTAAAGGAAGACACTGAATTGCTCGACACGGTGACTCATCTCGTCGAATTTCCGGTGGCGGTGCGGGGTGAATTCGATAAAGCTTATCTGGAGCTCCCCAAGGAATTACTGGTTATCACCATGAAGGTGCACCAGAAATACTTCCCCGTGTGGCGGGGCGACAAGCTTCTGCCGTATTTCATTACCATCAGTAACATGAAGGCGAGGGGCCAGGATATCCCCCGCGGCAACCAGCGCGTACTAAAGGCGCGTTTGGAGGATGCCCGTTTCTTTTATGACGAAGACCGCAAACGCAAACTGGGGGATTTTGTCGACGATCTCAACGGCGTAGTGTTCCAGAAAGATCTCGGAACGTTGTATGAGAAACTTTTGCGTGTTGTATCGCTTGCCGTAAAGGTGTCGCGAAGGGTGTGTCCGCAGGAGGAAGAAACCGTCCGGCGCGCCGCATTGTTGTCGAAGGCCGATCTGGTCACGCTGATGGTGTTCGAATTCCCGGAATTGCAGGGCATCATGGGTGGCTATTACGCCGAGCACAGCGGCGAGAGCCCGGAAGTGGCACAGGCCATCAAGGAACATTACCGGCCGGCCTTTGCAGGAGATGCCGTTCCCTCCACCCAGATTGGCGCCGTGGTGGCGGTGGCAGACAAACTGGACACCATCGTCGGCTGTATCGGCGTCGGATTGATCCCCTCCGGGTCCGAAGACCCGTACGCCTTGCGGCGTCATGCCCTGGGCATCATGCAGATATTGAGCGAGTACAATTTCAGCCTCGATCTCGAATGGTTGATCGATCAGGGAATCCAGACCCTGAGTGAAAAAGCAAAGCTTACTGAAGAAGAGATTTCTTCCCATTGCAAGGCGTTGTTCAACCAGCGATTTAAATCGATGCTGGCAGGGGAAGGGTATGAATACGACGTGATCGACGCCGTGCTGGCCACTCATATCGCTTCGTTTAAAAGTGCGGAGGCAAAAGCCAAAGCCCTGTCCGAATTGAAACGGCAGTCGTACTTTGAAGACCTGGCCACCGCCTTCAAGCGTGTGGACCGTATCATCGAAGGCGACATGTCCGGAAATGTGAATCAGGATCTTCTGAAAGAGGAAGCGGAATTAGCGTTGTTCAGAAAGTTTGCCGGAATCAAGTCGACGGTGGAGAGGCACACGCAGGCGGGGGAATACTCATCAGCCCTGGAGAAGATTGCCGTGATCAAGAGCGAAGTGGATGATTTTTTTGATCATGTGATGGTCAACGTGGATGACCCGGCGCTCAAGGCCAATCGGATGGCCCTGCTCAAGTCGATTGCCGGCCTGTTTTCTCCGTTGGCCGATTTTTCGAAGATCGTACTGAAAAAAAGTGAAAAAAAATGATTCCTTGCTCCGCTTCCAGCATCTTTAATGTTACTATTTGCCGATATCCAAATACAAACGTCCCCCGTGAAAACCGGAAATGACCAGTAAGTACGTTTACTTTTTTGGCGCCGACCAGACCGAAGGCAAAGCGGAAATGCGCGAGTTGCTGGGCGGCAAGGGCGCCAATCTGGCTGAGATGGCCAATCTCGGCATCAATGTTCCCCCCGGCTTCACCATCACCACCGAAGCTTGCACCTATTACTTTAAAAAAAAGAAAAAACTCCCCCCGGCGCTGTGGAATGAAGTCCTGGACAACCTGAAAACCCTGGAAAAGGTAATGGGCAAGGAATTCGGCGGCAAAGAAGAGCCTCTGTTGGTGTCCGTGCGGTCTGGATCGCGCGCGTCCATGCCGGGGATGATGGATACGGTCCTCAATCTCGGCCTCAATCCGGATACGCTCAAGGCCCTCTCCGGGAAAACCGGGAACGGCCGGTTTGCCTATGACTGTTACCGCCGGTTTATTGCCATGTTCGGCAATGTGGTGTTGGGTATTGACGGCGAATATTTCGAGGCCATCCTGCACCGCCGGAAGACCAAACAGAAATTCGAATTCGACACCGAACTGGGAGTCGGCGATTTGAAAATGGTGATCAAGGATTTCAAGGCCCTGGTCAAACGCAAAACCGGCAAACCATTTCCCGACAAACCGATGGATCAGTTAAAGCTGGCTGTGGAGGCGGTGTTCAATTCGTGGAATACGGACCGGGCGATTACGTATCGGCGTTTGAATAGAATCCCTGACGACTGGGGTACGGCGGTCAATGTGCAGTCGATGGTGTTCGGTAATATGGGGCCGAGTTCCGCGACCGGTGTGGCGTTCACACGGAATCCGGCGACCGGGGAAAAGAAGTTTTATGGGGAATACATGATCAACGCCCAGGGTGAGGACGTGGTGGCCGGCATCCGCACACCCAGTCCCATCGACCAGTTGGAAAAAGACATGCCGGAGGTATACGAAACGTTGACCAGTGTTTACAAGAAACTGGAGAGCCACTACAAGGATATGCAGGATATCGAGTTCACCGTGCAGGAGAATCAGTTGTATATGCTCCAGACGCGGGCGGGCAAGCGCACAGCCGCTGCCGCAATCCGGGTGGCTGTGGATATGGTGAACGAGGGATTGATCAGCAAGCAGGAAGCCATCCTGCGTGTACCCGCAACGCAGGTGGATCAGATCTTTCATCCCATGGTGGATCCTGGAGTGAAGAAGAAGATTCTCGGTAAAGGATTGGGTGCCTCGCCGGGAGCGGCAACCGGCAGAGTGGTGTTCACCCCCGAGCGGGCGATGGAGCTTTCGAAAAAAAAGGAGCGTGTCATTCTGGTGCGGATGGAAACGTCCCCGGAAGATATTCATGGTATGAGTGTCGCGCAGGGGATTTTAACGGCCAAGGGCGGCATGACTTCGCATGCGGCAGTGGTCGCCCGCGCCATGGGCAAACCCTGCGTTTCAGGATTGGGCGAACTGCAGGTAGAGCCGCGTAAGAAAAAAGCTCTGCTCAATGGTGCCGTTCTAAAAGAACTCGACCCGCTTACTCTCGACGGGAGCACAGGGCAGGTGATGCTGGGGCAGATCCCGTTGACCCAGCCACGGGTGACCAGTTATTTCCGGCAGTTGATGGGATGGGTGGACAAGATGCGCGGGCTCAATGTGCGAGCCAACGCGGACACGCCGCATGATGCGTTGGTAGCGCGGGAATTCGGCGCGCAGGGCATCGGCTTATGCCGTACCGAGCATATGTTCTTCGACGAAGAGCGCATTCTTCTGGTGCGCAAAATGATCATCGCGGATAAGGAAAAGGCGCGGGAAGAGGTCATCAAAAAACTTCTACCGATTCAGCGTTCCGATTTCGTTCAAATATTTAAGGTGATGGACGGTTTGCCGGTAACGATTCGATTGCTGGACCCACCTCTGCATGAATTTCTCCCCGGCTCCCCGGCAGAAATCAAAGCCATGGCCAAGCAGATGCGTATTCCCGCTACCAAATTGACAAAAAAAATCGATTCGATGAAAGAACAGAATCCGATGCTGGGACTGCGCGGATGCCGGTTAGGTATCGTGTTTCCCGAAATTTATCAAATGCAGGTGCGTGCCATCATTGAGGCGGCCTGCAAACTGGTCAAAAAGGGAAGCAAGGTGATGCCGGAGATCATGATTCCGCTGGTGAATCATGTCAATGAATTCAGAGTGGTCCGGGAGAGTATTGACGCGATTGCTGAGGAAGTGATCAGCAAGTCGGGAGTGAAGCTGGACTACAAGGTCGGCACCATGATTGAACTGCCGCGCGCCGCTGTCACCGCTGATGAAATCGCCCAGGAAGCTGATTTCTTTTCCTTTGGCACCAACGATTTGACGCAAACGACTTTGGGCCTGAGTCGGGATGACGCGGGTACGTTCCTTTCCTATTATCTGGAGAATGGAGTACTGGCGGTGGATCCGTTTGTCAGTGTCGATCAGAAAGGTGTGGGGTCGCTGGTCGCCTTGGCCATTGAGAAGGGACGCGCCGCCAATAAAAAACTTCACCTCGGAGTTTGCGGAGAGCACGGCGGTGACCCGGCTTCCATCGAGTTTTTTCATCAGTTGGGGCTGGACTATGTGAGTTGCTCTCCCTACCGTGTTCCCACCGCACTGCTTTCCGCCGCCCAGGCGGCCGTCCAAACGCACGCCTCGTAAACCGCTAATTCCCTCTGTTTGAAGGGAAAATCGGTTGACTTCGCCATGGCCTGCAATCATAATTGACCCATTCAATTTTAGTGTGGCACCAGTCCGGCCTGTGGATGTGCTCCGTCGTATGGGGGCTCGCCTGGGCCGGGGTTTTTATGGGCTGGAATCTTTCATCAAAGCAGATATAACTGCTTGATAATAAAGTATTTGGAGGTTGGAATGAATGTGGCGATTACCGGGATCACCGGCATGGTCGGGTCCCATTTGATCAAGAAACTGTGTGAAGAAAACAGGGAAGGCGGACAACCCAATGTGCGCGCCCTGATTCGCGAAGGAAGCGTGGTCGATCATCTTAAAGCCTTTGAAGATGTGGACTATGTGATCGGCGGGTTGGAGGACAAGGAATCACTGGCCAAACTGGTCGATGGCATGGATGTCCTGGTTCATCTGGCACATTATCCCGGTCCCGTACAAACGGCGGATGAGCTGGTCAAAGTCAATGTGAACGGTTCATTTGATTTGCTCGAAGCGGCACGTAAGGCGCGGGTCCAACAAGTGGTGTTCATGAGTGCCTGTACCGTATTCGGTCAGATACTGCCAACCGTCGACGCCGAACATCCGCTCGATGAAACACATCCCGTGATACCGGGCAGTTTGTATGGTGCGATCAAGTCTTCGATCGAATCATTCTGTTCCTTTTATCAGCGGAGCCGTGCATTCAATGTGACGATTCTGCGTCCGGTGACCATCTACGGCGTGAAACCGCAAATCGACAAATCGGAATGGTTTAACACGATTGATTACCTGGCGACCAATTACAATGTAGATCTGAAGGGAAGCACGAAATACGTTTCCATTGATTCAGTCACACAGGCGCTGGAGAAAGTGATCGGCAACCCGGACTGTTCGGGGAAAACCTATCATTTGGTTGACGGCCATATACACAATCTGGATCTCGGAAAGATGATTGTCGACCTCATCGATTCATTCGGCGAAATCGAGGGAATCAAGGGAGAAGAGGGAGTGCCGATGTCCAACCAGGCAGCCAAAGATCTGGGAGTTAAATTCCAGGGGACTGAGGGGATCAAGGAATACATCAAGCTGGTACATAAACTACAGACAACGTACGGCGGCGAACGCCTGCTCGATAAATGGTGATCGGACGCTGTTGAGTCGCGGCGGCCGGTCGGAACGGCACGTGAGTCAAGCACTTCATATTTCATATTCGAATGCTTTCATCAAAAAGCTTTGTCGATAAATTACGGGAAAACGGTTTTGATTTTTTCACCGGAGTTCCCTGCTCGCTGTTGTCCGGTCTGATCGCCGAACTCGAAGCCGATCGGGAAATCGGGTACATTCCTTCCGTGCGCGAAGACGCCGGAGTGGGGTTGTGCGCCGGGGCTTACATGGGCGGAAGGCAACCGGTCCTGCTGATGCAGAATTCGGGATTCGGTTACAGTCTCAACGCATTCACTTCTCTCAATCTCATTTATAAAATTCCGGTGCTGGTCATCATGAGCTGGCGGGGCTGCGGCGGCAAAGATGCTCCGGAGCATATTATCATGGGCGATATCAACGAACAGTTGCTTGAGACGTCGGGTATGGAGCACTCGGTATTGGAAGAAAATAATTTGCAACAGGTGCTGGATGCCGCCCTCAAAAAAATTAGGAACGAAAAGGTCCCCTACACATTGTTGGTCAAGAAAGGAATGTTCGATGAAAGGCATTGAAGCGTTTCGCAAGCTGGCGCCCTTGATGAAGAATGAACCGACGGTACTGGCCAATGGCTTCATCAGCCGTGAGTTTTTCAACGTGACCGACCGCAAGGAAAATTTTTATATGATCGGATCGATGGGGCTCGCGTCGTCTATCGGGTTGGGGGTGGCGCTGGCGCAATCGGACCGGAAAACGCTGATTCTGGACGGCGACGGCAATGTATTGATGTCGATGGGTACCCTGGCGATGATTGCTTCCTGTGCACCGAAAAACCTGATGCATATTGTAATCGACAACGAAGTGTACGAATCGACTGGAAGCCAGCGAACCCTGTCGCATGAAATTCGACTGGAGGAGGTGGCGCTCAGCGCGGGATACAAGCAGGTGATGCGTGTGACCCGACCGGAAGAAGTTCAGCCCGCTTATGAGAAATTGTATCAGGCTGAGGGACCGGTTTTTCTGCTCATCAAGGTCGAGCCGGGGTTCGATTCCTCTCAAGGCCGGGTGACCCATACGCCCGAGGAAATTCGCGACCGGTTTATGGAATCGATTACCGGATAGAGCGACTTTTCGCTCAAAATTTTTTTATGAAAGATTTTTCAAAAATACTGCGGTACGCCAAACCGTATAGCAAAGGCATCGTCTTCGCCTTTTTGTGTCTCGTCGTGACTTCGGTCATCACGCTGGTACTTCCCTTGATTGTGCGGAACATGATCAACGTAGTCGTCGTGGAAAAGAATGCAGCGGCGCTCAACAGCCTGACGCTGGACATTATCGGGGTGATCGCGTTTCAGATGGTGTTCGGCATTACCCAGAATTATATCCTTGGGTTTGTGGGCAATCGCATGACCGCTGATTTCCGCATGGATCTGTTCAATCACATCCAAAGCTTGTCCCTGCGGTTTTTTCAGGAGCGTCGTGTGGGAGAAATCATCTCCCGGATGAGTAATGATATCTCGGTGATTCAAAAAGCGCTGGTGTCCATTCCGGTAGCAGTGCTGCGCCAAACCATTACATTGATCGGCGGGCTGGCCATCGTCTTTTATCTCAACTGGAAATTATCGGGCCTGATTCTGATCGTTCTGCCGCCGCTGATGCTGTTCGCCCGTATTTTCGGCAAACGCCTGCGAGTTCTGGCGGGACAGGTGCAGGACCAGTTGGCCCGCACCATGGTGGTGTTGGAGGAAGTGTTCTCTTCCATCAAGGTGGTCAAATCCTACAACCGGGAGGAGTACGAAAAAAAACGGTTTGAGGAAGGGATTGAAAGCGCATTCGATGCCGAAGTGAAAAAAGTAAAAGTTTCCGCTTTCTTCGGCCCCTTTGTTCTGTTTCTGACTTTTCTGGTTTCCGCACTGTTGATCTGGTATGGCGGACGGCAGGTCATGGCCGGAGTCACCACACCGGGTGAACTGGCGGCATTTTTTCTGTATGCAATTATCATTGCGGGACCGATAGGAACCTTTGTGCGTCTCTACACGCAGGTGCAGGAAGCACTGGGAGCTATTCGCCGTGTTTACGAAATACTGGAAACCCGTCCCTTGATCGTAGATCCGGAAAATCCTGTGGTGTTCGACAAGGTTCAAGGCGGTATCGAATTCGATCGGGTTTCCTTTGGCTACAAAAAAGAAAAGCCAGTATTGAAAGAAGTCTCTTTCCAGGTTCCGCCGGGAGAGCAGGTGGCACTGGTCGGGCCCAGCGGCGCGGGCAAGTCCACGGTGATCCAACTCGTACACCGGTTTTTCGATGTGGATTCCGGGGCGATTCGCGTCGACGGACATGATATCCGTGAAACCGAGCTCAAGACGTTTTTGAATCATGTGGCTCTGGTGCCGCAGGAGACGTTACTGTTCGGCGGGACCATCCGGGAAAACATCCTGTACGGCAAACTGGATGCCACCGATGAAGAGCTGGACCAGGCCGCCCGTTTCGCGAATGCCTATGATTTTATCCATAACCTGGCTCAGGGTTACGACACCGTGGTGGGAGAGAAGGGTGTCAAGCTGTCTGGCGGTGAACGACAGAGAATCGCTATCGCACGTGCCTTGCTGAAAAATCCGAAAATCCTGATTCTGGACGAGGCGACTTCTTCCCTGGACAATCAATCCGAGACGCTGATTCAGGATGCGCTGGAAAATCTGATGAAGGGGCGCACCACGCTCATCATCGCGCACCGGTTGAGCACGGTTCATAATGCGGACCGGATCATCGTACTCGACAAAGGGAAGGTCGTAGAAACCGGAAACCATAAGGAATTGATTGCCCGGGAGGGTCTGTATTACAAGCTCTACACCCTGCGAGCGTTCGAGGATCCCGTCCCGGTGGAAAACGAAGGATAAACAGGCTTTCTTCGTATACCCGCTCCTGTGTTTTCCCTGCCGTTGCAGCATTATGAAAAAATTAAAATTTCTCTTTGGTATTCACAATCACCAACCCCTGGGAAACTTCGACCATGTGTTTGAAGAATTATATGGTCAATGCTACCAACCGTATTTTGAAGTCCTGCAACAATTCCCCAATCTGAAAACCACGGCTCATTTCAGCGGGTGCCTGCTGGAATGGCTGCAGGCGCACCGGCCGGAGTATCTGGAAGTGATTCGCGGCCTGGTGCAGAACGGTCAATTGGAACTTCTCAGCGGAGGGTTTTACGAACCGATTCTGTCCAGCCTGCCGGAGGAAGATGCGGTCGGGCAGATTCGGATGATGAACGCGTTTCTCGAATCGGAATTCGGTTGCAGGCCGCAAGGACTCTGGTTGACAGAGCGCATCTGGTCGCCCCATCTGCCGAAAATCATCGCGCAGGCGGGTATCCGTTACACCATTGTGGACGATACGCATTTTTATTATGCCGGCCTGACAGAAGAGAAAATGCATGGATATTACCTGACGGAAACTGAGGGGTTCTCGGTAGGCGTTTTCCCTATCAGTAAAACCCTGCGCTATTCCATTCCGTTTGAATTGCCGGAAGTAACCCTCGACCATTTGCGTCGTTATCGGGAAGAATGGAGATTTGATGCGGTGACGTATGCCGATGACGGTGAAAAATTCGGAGGCTGGCCGGAAACGCATCAATGGGTCTATAAGGAAAAGTATCTTTACAATTTTTTTACTGCTTTGGAGGGGCAATCGGATTGGCTGGAAACAGCGACTTTTGCCGAGTATCTGGCCACGCATCCGCCTGCGGGACGAGTGTACCTGCCTATGGCTTCGTATGAGGAAATGATGGAGTGGTCCCTGCCTTACGAGGCGGGCATGCGTTTTCAGAAACTCCAAAAGGAATTGAAAACCGTAGCCGTCGATGAAGCATTGACCAGCGTATTTTTGCGGGGAGGGCAATGGGACAACTTTTTTACCAAGTATGAAGAGAGCAACCACCTGCACAAGCGCATGCTGTATGCCGGTAAAAAAGTGAAGCAGCTGCCTCCCGGGCATCAGGAGTCCAGCGGCGCTCTGCGTGCCCTGTACCGGAGCCAGTGCAATTGTGCCTACTGGCACGGCCTGTTCGGCGGGTTGTATCTGAACTACCTCCGCCATGCGTTGTACACTCAACTGATTGCTGCGGAAAACAGTGCCGACGAACTTCTGTTCGGGACAGACCGGGGATTGAGTGTGGACGTGGTTGACTTCAACCGGGACGGATGTGATGAGGTGATTGTCAGCAACCCGGAGATGAATGCATTTATTGCACCGTCTCGAGGAGGAGTCTTGTTGGAACTCGATTTCCGTCTGGCTTGTTTCAATTTGAGCAATGTTCTGCGTCGCCGACCCGAGGTGTACCATCAAGACATTCTGGAAGCGCATGAAAATGATACGCACGAGGGCAGTCAACCCCACTCAATCCACGATCGGGTGCGCTTCAAGGAAAAAGGACTCCAGAAAAAATTGATCTACGACCGTTGGGAGCGATATTCCTTTATGGACCGTTGTCTGGCGCCCGGGACCACTTTCGAACAGTTAACGACCAATCAATATGAGGAGCTTGTCTCATTTGAGAGCCAGCCCTATTTGTGGGAACGGGGAGAAGATCCCGTGGATTCCCAAGCTCCCTTCGTGTTGCGTCTGAAGGGAGAAAATACCAGTAATCATTCCCACAACAAATGTCTTCTCGTAGAGAAGACTTATACCTGTGATCCACGAAAAGCTGCTCTGGAAGTGGAGTACAGTCTCCAGAATAATGGAGAAGACTCGTTGGATTTCATTTGGATGGTCGAGCACAACTTTACCCTGCTGGCGGGGGATGCGCTTGACCGGACCTATGTTTTACCCGAAGGTCGTCTGGAAGACTCAAGAATGGCTAGTAAGGGAGTATTGTCTGATATTCACACCCTGGGTATGAGAGATGAGTTCTTCGGGTTTGAATTGCAACTGAAATACAGTCCTTCTGTCGAGCTATGGCGTTTTCCGGTGGAAACGGTTTCACAATCTGAAGAGGGTTTCGAGAGCGTTTATCAAGGTTCCTGCATCGCAGGTAGCTGGAGAGTACGGCTGGAGCCGGGTCAAAGTCGGCAGTTACAAGCCGGCTTGGAAATAAAAAAGCGGTAGCAATTGTAAAGAGACGCTACTAGCAGGACCGGAAGTATTAATTGTCCCCCGGATCAGCACCGTTGAGAAAGCCGATCAGGTGTGCTCTTTTTTCCTGATTACCTCGGCGGTAAATCCGTACCGCTTTCTCAATCACTTCTCTAAGTTTCTGATCGTCCCCATAATCCTGGACGGATTCCTGAACCAGAGCCCCCTCGTCCAAGTCCGATGCCTCAGAGCGTTTGCGTGTCATTGGGCCTTTGCCCAGCAACAGCCAGATAATGTTCAAGTCGGAGTGAAGGTATAACTTCGCGATAGTATCTGCCGAAGGCAGGGATTTATTGTTTTCAATGTCTGATAAAGAGCCTTGTGAGATTTTAATCAACTTGGCCAGTTCAAACGATTTGAGCGGCAGGGTTTTTCTCCATTGCCTGAGGCGAGTCCCCAGGTTTTTTGCCGCCCCTCCTTTTTTGTCTTGCATTGTTCGGTCCGCCAATAAAAGATTCAAAAGCCATTTTTACCCTAAAAGGGGTAAATATTTGGTATTTCGAAATTAAAGCTATTTGAGTCGATGGCCCTACAGGAAATGCCAGGTCAATTAAACGATGTCGACTCTTGACCTTTGAAGAGAGCCCACACTTTAATTTTTTTGGGTGTCCATGTCAACTTAAAAATCCTCCAAACCTCTGAAAAAAAAAGGGATTCAGGCCACAGGAAGTTCGTTGTCCCCTAATAAACGAAACTCAAAAATTGGTTTTCCGAAATCATGAAATGTAAAAAAATCGTGGATTCGAATACTCAATTTTGGGTATTTTTTGTGTGTTCATGGACGCGATTCATTTACTAAATTTGAGTTAATTCCGGTTGTCATGAGCTTTAACTATGCAAAATTCCCCGGCAAACGGCATATCATCCAATTGTATCTCTGGAGAGCCAGGATTTTGATTGTTTTGTTAATCCAGACCGGAATTTATAACTATAACTACCCGGGGGCATTTCAAATTTTTTGGGTTAATCGAATTTGGGTTAACAGGGATATTGCTTTTCGAGAGAGAGAATTTTTTATGGGGATTCTATGCGATGGTTCCTCAATATTTTCTGTACCGATCAGCCCGGTATATGGGATTGCATTTCGCCGGCGAGGGGCGCATGGGTTTTCTGCCAGTGTTCCGGGTCGGGGGGAGTGGAGGGAGTGGGAATGAGTTTCTCTTTTAATTTGAGAATGCGTTTCACCGATTGTTGAATGGGGGCCTTGGGTATAACTCCGCTTTCCACTTCTTGAATCAAACAATCATGCAATGTTTTGACTTTTTCAACGCTATTGCAGATCAAAAACATGTCCAATCCCGCTTCAATGCCCATCCGGGGAAAGTCGTTGAAAGGAAAATAATTTTCCACAGCTTTCATTTCCAGATCGTCGGACATGATGATTCCCTGGAACCCCAGCTTCTGTCTCAAAATATCCTGTAGAATTGTTTTTGAAAAAGTAGCGGTATTTTCCGGGTCCCAGGCGGTGTAGATCACATGCGCGGTCATGATCACATCTAGGCCCTGGGCGATGGTTTCCCGGAAAGGAACCAGTTCCACTGCTTCCAGAGTTGCAGCGTCCCGTTCGACTTTGGGTAAATCCAAATGCGAATCCAAATGGGTATCACCATGACCAGGGAAATGCTTTCCCACAGGGATCATGCCTTTGTCTTTGAATCCCTTGATAAACGAATTAGCCAGTCTCGCTACCATTTCCGGGTCGGAAGCAATGGCGCGGTCGCCGATGATCGGATTTTCCGGATTGGTATGGACATCGAGCACGGGTGCATAATCCATGTTGATTCCTACATCAGCAAGTTCTGACGCCAACGATTGCCCGAACCGGTAGGCCAGAGATTCCGATTGTGCATGACCCAGGCAGCACAACGGCGGGTACTTGGTGAAGGGCTCTGTTAACCGGGCCACCCGGCCGCCTTCCTGATCAACTGAAATGAACAAGGGCAGACCGGTGGATGTGGACGATGCGATATTTTGAAGATCCCCAATCAGCGTGTGCAACTGCTTCGGGTTTTCATAATTACGGCTGAACAGAATCAACCCACCGACATGATGGTTACAAATCAAATCCTCAGTTTCCGGGGTAACGGTGGTGCCTTCGAATCCAGCCATCAGCATTTGGCCGGTCAATTCAGGAATAGAAGTCGGGTGATTCAAAAGAAGAACTCCGGAAAGCTATGTGGAACCCATATTCAACCGGAACAGGGTAGCATCAATCCGGGATATTTCAAATCGTTAGCCGGCCTCAGCGCAAAGACCTTTTTGAGACTTTCCTGATCCCTTGGAATTTGTTTTGTCCGGTGTAAAACCGGTGTGATAAAATCTACAAAATGACACGAGGAAGAAAGGATTTTAGGAATAAGACATGACGTCAAGACGAGTTGTTTTCACCGGATTGGGGGTGGTCAGCCCCAACGGAACCGGCAAAAGTCAGTTTTGGGAAAATACCTGTAACGGAGTCAGCGGCATCAACCGTATCAGCAGTTTTGATCCTTCCGGTCTGGATTGTCAGATCGCGGGAGAAGTGCAGGATTTTGATCCGGGTGAGCATTATTCTCAGGCAGATCTGAAAAAACTCCCACGAGCCGTTCCTATGGGTGTGGCTGCTGCCAAGGAAGCTTTGGAGGATGCCGGAATCGATTTCGATGAATTCGACGAAGAGGATTTTGAAAGCCTGGGGGTCCTGGTGGGTACCGGGGGTTCCGGCTTCGATTTTTCTGAAAAGCAGTTTGCTCACTATTATTCCCAGGAAATGCACAAGATCAGTCCCTATGCCATTTCCAATTCTCTGGTGGGCATGTTATCGAGCGAAATTTCCATGTTCTTCGGACTCCAGGGCCGCAGTCATGTGATCTCCAACGGATGCACCAGCTCGACCGACGCGATGGGTTATGCCTTCAATGCCATTCGTTCCGGTCAGGAGGATTGGATGTTGACCGGTGGGGTTGAAGCCTGTGTGACTCCGGCCATGATGACGGGGTTTCAGCGCATGAAGGCCAATCCGGTGCATTTCAACGATGAGCCCGCGCGCGGTTCGCGTCCTTTCAATCGCGACCGCGAAGGGTTTGTGCTCGCCGAGGGTAGCTGGATGCTGGTGATGGAAGAACTGGAGCACGCCAAAAAACGGAACGCACCGATCTATGCAGAGGTCCTGGGTTACGGCACAACCTGTGACGCGTATCACCGGGTGGCGATTATGCCGGATGGTCGGCAATCCACGCGTGCGCTGCAGTTGGCTATGAGGGACGCACGCATTAACGAAGATGAAGTGGAGTACATCAATTTCCACGGCACTTCCACGGTCATCAACGACCGGATAGAAACATTAGCGGTCAAGGGAGCTTTGAATGGTTATGCCATGAAGGTACCGGTGAGTTCCACCAAATCCATGGTGGGTCATCCCCAAGGTGCTTCGGGAGCGTTGGGAGCGATGGTGACGTCGCTTTCTCTGCGGGACGGGGTGTTGTCGCCGACCATCAATCTGGAAAATCCGGATCCGGATTGCGACATGGATTACATTGCCAATGAAAGCCGGGACCGGTCGGTTCAGGTGGCGATCAGCAACTGCATTTCATTCGGGTCCAAAAACTCGGCCCTGGTCCTCA
This sequence comes from Nitrospinaceae bacterium, assembly GCA_028278405.1. Classification (GTDB taxonomy): domain Bacteria; phylum Nitrospinota; class Nitrospinia; order Nitrospinales; family Nitrospinaceae; genus SZUA-226. The sequence continues at coordinate 25,525 of JANQEK010000004.1, read as the reverse complement.
AAAAATTCGCCTAAGCAGTTATCGGGGAAATTAACGATACGGCATACTGTCGCCGGATAACTGTGAATTGATATCCCGCTCAATCTGATTTTCCTGCGTGACAAACTGTTCCAACTCTTTTTCGCTGTTGAATTCAAATTTCCGCGGCTCTTTCTGGCCGCAGATTTCCTCATCCTGCTCAATGGTGATTTTGCTGCCTTCAATTGATTGAATGGCGAATTTTTTGCGGGTATTCAAACGCCCGAAGATTTTGCGATAGGTGATTTCAATATTGTGTGAATGGTCCATTAAAAAACTCCCTGTACATGCGACAAATTTTTTAGGTATCGAGTACCATGAATTTACCGATCTGGCGTGGCAAAATCAACCCCCTTTCCTGGCTTCCAACATAAATTCTAAATGAAGCGAATAAAGGCTTGCGCGTGCAACAGTTTATGTTAAGATTCGGGCGGATAGAGTTCGGCGCCTGATTCCAGGCGCACTGTTAAACCCACCTGGCACAGGGAATATCGGTTCCCTTTTTTCCGTATCTATATCCTTTAATCTTACCCGAGTTAACCTTCCGCATGCCCTCTAAATTGACACTGCAAACTCTGGCTGAAAACCTGATTCGGGAATCCCGTGAACCCTTTTCAGTGGATGAATATATCGAATCCATTCAAAGCCATTGGCGCCGCCGTATTGCGCCGGCAACACTGGATCATCTGAAGCAAACATTGACGAACCATTCCCATGTGATCGAGGCAGGCGGTGAAAATTTCATACCGTATCAGGCCGTGCTGGATCGTATCGGACATATACCGCTGGAGATTCAATTAGGAAAGGCGGAGTTGCAACATCGGCAGATGATTCCCGGTCACCATCTCGTGCCTTTTATTTCTCCGGATCTGGAAGAAGAGGAATTGACTTTTTTGGATCCGCACGGCCGCGAAATTCCCAAAAAGAGGCAATCCTTTTTTATTGAAGAGGTCATCAATCATTACCAGTACTCCCATGAAAAACATTTTCCTTATCAAATCAAGGTCAACCAGTGGATGCCCGGGAAAAGCACTTTGAATCTGACTGTCTGGGATATCCGTGACCTGCTGGCCCAGTTGGAATTTCATCCGGAAGACCGGCTGCGGGTTCGGTTAGTGGACTACTACCAGGGAATTTTTTCCGTTGATGCGTACCCGGCTTCTCTGTGGAGCGCCAATCGGCTGCGAACCCGATCCCTGCAGGTTGCCCTTGAAGATGAGTTGATCGTGGGAATGGGCGGGGCAGAGGCGACGGCTTTGTCTTTGGAGAAGCAATTACTGCAGGGACTGTTCAATCTGGATTCCGGGTTAATGCAAATTGCCGCGTTTTCGCTAACCGGATTCGTGGAGTCAATGCAAAGAATTGCCGTGATGCGTAATGAAGATGCCGGTGTTTATTTGGCAATGGACGGGGATTCTCCGATTAAGTCCTATGCCCTGGAAACGGTGCATCATACTCCGGAAGGACGGACCGGGTCACTCCAGGAAATTTTTGAAGACATGGGACTGGCCTTCTCTGAAAAAGAATTCAAGGCCATTCTCTATTCCATGATGGGAACGGAGGAATTCAATCTGGAGTCGGTGTTCGATCTTTTATTCGGTGCTAAAAAGGATTGTTTTTATGACCAGAAACAACACCAGGCGTTTTATCGGATGCTGCGCAAACTGCTGGATCTTATCTGCGATGAATTGAGAGGTCCGGAGCCCAGGCTGATATCCCAGTTGCGCAACAAAATCGTTTACATGAAATTACGCCTGATCGAGATGCTGAGATACATTGAAGCCCAGGAAGTGCGCCTGGAAGACTTACCCGAAGAAGTGCTGGAACACATGGCGGACTTGGATGGTTTTTGTCTGGAAGGTCTGAACCATCTTTCGAATCGCCCCGAGCCCCCTGATCTCAAAACCATCCACGATCTTCGCCTGGCTCTGCAGATGGTGCAGCCCAATCTGGATTATCTGGAAGAGACTATATTTTATCGGTTGGGAGTTTACTGACCCGCCAGGCTAGCGCCTAGTGGCAATCTTGCAGGGTCTGATTCCCTCGAATGAAACGTTATCTTCGCATCCCAGGGTTTTAAAGTTCGCCCCGTGCGGAGCGGCGGCGATTCGCCGCCCAACTTCCCCTCAACACATGTCCACTGGTTTCCTCCACCCGGACACGGGCGACATCTCCCGGCTTGAGGCGATCCTCCCCCCCTTTAAACATCACAGACCAATAATGAGGGTTCCGACCTTTGAACGACATGCCTTTCCGGGATGTCGTGCTTTCAATCAGCACCTCGACCTCCTTGCCAATAAACGCCTGACCGTTTTCCTTAGTGAGACGGTTTTGAAGCTGAATGATTTGCTGTAGGCGATCCTGTTTTTCCTCGTATGGAATATCATCCGCCATTTCCAGGGCCGGGGTGTTGGGTCTTGGACTGTAGGCAAACATATAACTGCTGCTGAACTTGACTTGCTCCATCAAGTTCAGAGTTTCTTCAAACTCTTCACGCGTTTCTCCGGGAAAGCCGACAATGATATCCGTGGATAAAGCAATATCCGGCACTTTGCTTTTCAGTTGCTCGATCAGGTCCATGTACCATTCAATCGTATGACTGCGGCGCATTAATTCCAGGATACGGTTGTTTCCGCACTGAACCGGCAGGTGCAGGTGATTCATAAGAATATCGATGTCGCAATAGGCCTGGATCAACTCGGGCGTGAAATCCATCGGATGACTGGTAGTGAAACGCAGCCGTTCAACCCCTTCAATTTCTGAAACCCCATACAATAGTTCATGAAAGGCCAAAGGTTGTTGCAAGCCGCGCTTACCGTAGGCGTTGACATTCTGACCGAGAAGAATGATCTCCTTCGCGCCCTTATCTACCAGTTGCCGGATTTCCGCATAGATTTCTTCGGCCTCCCGCGACTTTTCCCGTCCGCGGGTATAAGGAACCACGCAGAAACTACAAAACTTGTCGCACCCTTTGATGATGTTCACAAAGGCGCTGGGACCGGGATTTTTGATCAGCGGTTGCTCGGGTATGGAATAGTTTTTGTGAGAATCGAATTCAGTCCATATTACCGGCCCCTCTCCTTGATTCACGCGCTGGACAATGTGCTGGATGGATTCGACGGCGTCGGGCCCGACAACAAAATCCAGAAAGGGAATGCGGTTGATTAAAGCCGTCTGTTCCTGTTGGGCCAGGCAGCCGGCAACTCCCAGGATGAGATCGGGATTGGACTGTTTTAAGGGCTTCAGGCCTCCAAACAGGGAAAACACCTTCTGCTCTGCTTTATCCCTTATAGAACAAGTATTTACGAGAACCAAGTCGGCGTCCTCCACATGCGGGGTACGCAGGTATCCCGACTGGAACAATAGCAGCTCCATGCGATCGGTATCCGCCACATTCATCTGGCAGCCGAAGGTTTCCATATAAGCCTGTTTCATAGAGTAAAGATTTTACCAAAGTTTCCGGATTATCCAACCGGGAATTATAGGGTCGGATTGGGTTTATAAATGATTGAAAAAAGTGGTCGAATTTGCGCCTCAACAGAAGCAAATTTTGGGACAAAGCGAGAGAATAATTTTTTGGATTTTTTTCCTCCCGAACCTGCGTTTCCCCGCATAAAACAGGGCTGAAACGGGAATCGCATATTTAATATGATTCACCTAAATTTATATAAATTTACTGCTAATTTGATGGCTTTAACATCGCATATGATTAAATTTGAAAATGTTATTGACTCTTAATATGAGTTCCCTTATATTGAAAATATCCAGTAACAAAAACAGTTAGTTAGAGAAAATTAGGCAACACATCCCATTGAATTTTGGAGGGGAGTCGAGTGTCCCAATTCAACAATGTTCGCACAATTCGCGAATCCAAGATGATGAGCAAGGCGGAACTGGCCCGTAAGGCCAGCGTCACCGTGCAGACCATCGACCGGATCGAGAAGGGGAACGATTGTCGTTTGGACACCAAGCGCAAGATAATTTTAGCCTTGGGGTACAAGTTGGGTGACCGGTCCAAGATATTTTTGGACGAATCGAGTGCTGGGACTAAAAAGAAAAAAGGCAGGGGAAAAAGTAAGTAGAAATCAAGGTTTGGGGTTTTCTTGGAGGAGTCAATCCCGCTCAGTTTGAACTTGATCCCTGCGGATTATTTACTTGGCCAGTAAAGCATCCAGACGATCAAGACAGATTTGGTAGATGTGGGAAAACAATCCATTGCTTTAACCAAGGAATAAAAGTTCCTTGAGGGTTTCCAGAACGGAGCCTTGAAAATGGAAGTTTCGGATTCAAAGAATGAACGTAAGAAGAATTTAGGAGCAAATTGATGTTTCTTTCAGCCAAAATGCCTCTTCTCGCCGTGGATATCGGGTCCAATTCCATCAAAGTGGGCCGTTTGATGGGGACACCGGGAAAATATGAGTTATCGAATTTTGGAGTGATGCCCCTGGAATCCGAATCGGTCATCGACGGGGTGGTTCAGGATGAGGATCATGTAGCAGATGCCCTGGCTCGTCTGGTCAAAGCGGAGAATGTAGATACTCCTTATGCCGTGGCTTCGGTCGCAGGCGAGGCGGTCATGATCAAAAAAATCAAAGTTCCCGTGATGTCACATGAGGAACTGGAAGAATTTATTCCGCAAGAAGCGGAGCAGTACATTCCTTTTGATATCGATGACGTTCGAATTGACTTCCAGGTTTTGGAAGGGACGCCCGCTCTCGAAGAGCATGAATTTGAGGAAGAAGAAGAGAAACAAGAAATTCTTCTGGTGGCGGTGCAGAATGAAATCATTGATAGCCGTTCCAACGTGTTGACTGCGGCCGGACTCAAACCGGTCATTATTGATCTGGATGTTTTTGCCATGGTGAATGCCATCAGTATTTCCAGAAATCTTCAGGATATGGGTTCTGTCGCCATTATCGATCTGGGCGGTGCTTTCACCCATCTCAATATTCTGATGGATGGCGTGACCTCTTACACCCGGGATATTCCTGAGGGGCAGGACGCCTGCACTAACAAACTGATGGACAAGTATGAATTGGAATACAGGGAATCGGAGAACATTAAGGTCGGCGCCATTCCCGAAGGGGCGGATAAGGAGGAGGTCGTTGAATTCATTATTGAATCCTTTGAACCCATTTTGGAAGAACTTCACAAGTCATTTGAATTTTTCAGTACCACATCCAACAGTCAGGTGGAACAGGCTTTTCTCTGCGGAGGTGGGGCAATGATTCCTGGTGTGGACGGATTTCTGGCAGACCGGCTTGGGGTTTCCGTGGAAATCTTCAATCCGCTGGAAGCAGTTCGATTGGGAGCAAGAAAATTCGATACACAAAGTTTAAGCCAAATGGCTCCAATGGCTACGGTGGCTATCGGTCTCGCAACAAGAAGGTTTGACTATATATGATTACGATCAATTTATACGATTATAAAAGAATTGTCCGGGATGTCGGCATACAGAAAAAGCTTGCCATGGTGGCAGCAGCCAGTCTGGTTGTTCTTCTCATATGTTGTGGAACCTGGATGCTTCAAAAAATGTGGATCTGGACTATTGAAGGTGAATTGTCCGAAGTCCAGGCAAAGGTTGCGGCTGCGACTCCGGATTACAATGCGGTCCAGCAGCTGAAAAAACAGCAGGGCCAATACACGAAAATCATTACAGGCATCGACAAGTTGCGGTCGGACCAGGCCCGGACAACTGAGTTTTTGGAAGATATGGGTGAGGCGGTTCCGGAGGGCGTTTGGTTGACGTCGATCAAGCAGATGACTATGAAGGAGATCCAAGGTAAAAAAGTCCCATTTTTGTTTATCTCCTACGACAAAAAGGGCCAGAATAATAGAAACAAGAAAGGGCCCAAAGACAAGTTTGTTGAATTAAAGGGAGTGGGTATGGGTGATCAGTCAATCGTTCATTTCCTGGAACAATTGAGATCCATTCCCTATATCGATGCGGTGGTCCTCAATATGTCGAAAAGGCAATGGATGGACAAGCAACCGGTACAGAAGTTCGAAATTTACTGTCACTTCATTAAAACGAAACCCGCGGCATGAGGCTGGATGTATGAACCTGAATAAGATATTTGACAAAATACCCTACGAGACCCTGGCTAACTTTAAGCCTGCGCATTACTTCGGGATATTTGTGGGTATCGTGGCGGTTATTTGCGGCACCATGTATTTTATGGTGTTCAGTCCCAATGCGGAAGAAAAAGCCAAGCTTGATAAAAAATTAGCAGAGACAGAAAAAAAGCTTGAACTGTATTTGGCAGAGGGTGCGAAAAAGGAAAGAATCACCAAGCAGGTGGCAGCGCTCTTTGGAACTCTGGGAGAGAAAAAAAGACAACTGCCTCTGGCGGAAGAAATTCCACACCTGATTCACAAAATTTCGAACATAGGGGATTTCCTGGGTGTGGATATTGTCTCCTTTAAAATGAAACCGGCCAAGAAAGAAGGCTTTTACAAATCTATTCCTGTGTCGGTAACTATTGTCGGAAATTATCATAAGACAGCGGGATTTTTCGATTCGCTTCAGAATTTGCTGCGGGTTGTTAAAGTGGAAAATTTTAAAATGGACATGCAGCCGGCGGTCAGGATCGTCACCGATGAAGACGGTGAAAAGAAGAGGGAAAATGTAAAAGCTCTGCAAACTAAAATTACAGCGAACACCTTTGCGTATATCGAAGGTTCTGAGAAAGTTAAGTAAAAGTTATGAAACTAACGATCATGCAACTTTTGAATCAGCGGATGGACAGTAAAAAAAGCTTGATGGCCGCCTTTATGGTTGCGGTTTGGATTGCCGTTTCCTGGTTCGGCAGCGGACAGGCGATTGCTAAAAGCAGTTCGAAAACCAGAAAAAGCCTGTCCCGACAGCTTTATAACGTCAGTGGGTTCAACAAGGAAAGAAACTTTCTTTCCAGGAGAAGGGTGAAATCATCCATTTTGACCCGCCCCAAGGTTTTGCAGTATTTGGGGATGTCCTCTGAGCATATTGCATTGATCAACGATATTTATAAGGGAACATTCAAGGCGAACAACTTCTACAAGCAAAAGTTAAGAAAAATCACGAGTAACTATAACGGGACATACGTAACCCGGAGTATACGGTTTTTCCGGTCGTCCGTTGGGCGAAAGGTGGTCAATCTAAATGTTAAATCATTGAGAGCGAGCCAGAGAACTTATCAAAGGTATCTGCAAAAGATCATCGAAAAGCCTCCCAAGAAAAACCGGATCCGTCTGCTTGATCAACTGGAAACAGCAATGGGGCTGACGGATGAGATGATTGATCTGCAGGCCACCGTGCTTCGGCTGACAAATCCAGTCAATGCGGAATTTAGCGCGCCTCATGCAGAGACCTTTATCAACCGTCTCAGGTCTAATCTGCGTGAACAGCTTCGGTCCCTGATGTTGCTTAAATACATGTACAACTATCGCTCGCTTTCCAATCGTGAGTTAAGCAAACTGATCCAGTTTTATGAATCGTCTGCAGGTAAATGGTTCCGAAAAGTGGATCGCGAGGGAAATCTGGCCGGGTTCGCTACCATTAACCGGAAAGCCTTGAGACACATGGAAGTTATTCTGAAGGTGGTTAAATCACAGCACGAGACTATCCAAACCACCCGAGTGGTGTTTGCGCCAGGACTCCGGCATCTGTTTTCGGACAACCGTGATCCTTTTGACCCTCTCATCACTCTCGATAAGGATAAGCGTAAAAAACGCAAGAAGAAATCTAAGGGTAAAGGCAAGGATAAGGCTGGAGACACGGCAAAGAAAACCGACCCCAAGGATTTCGATGCTCAGCTGGGAGGCTTGCCGGCAATACCTTTGGAACTGTACCGCAGAATCAAAGAGCTTAATCCCCGGTTGTACTCGGATCTGGAATACTATGGTGCCTTGTTTAAAAACAAACAAGGATTGAGCGGAATGAAACCGTCTGAGGTTCAGGAAGAAATCGCTCAGTATAAAAAGTTAATCGCCAAGGCCAGGGAAGAGACGGAGCTGCTGCTTCAAACGCCATTGCAATCTAAATTGAATGAATTGACCTTTGCAGGAGTGATTTGGGATGAAAAGGCAACCGTAGGCCTGATCGAAACGTCGGATAACAAAGGCCACACCATCCGAGTCGGTTCCTTTGTAGGGCCAAACTTCGGAGTGGTCCAATCCATTGATGAGGAAAGAGTGGTTGTCTTGGAACAACTTCGGAGTTTTGATGGTTCCGTTGTCACCCGTACCGAATTTATTGAATTCCCCCAACCAGATGAAAAGAAGTGAGGACGTATTGTGAATATAAAAATTAAAAATCAATTCATGTTGGGTTTGATTGCCATATCCCTTGGAGCGGGTTTGACTCTTGCGCACACTCCTGTTGCCCAAGCGGAAACCGGTTCGAAGGAGATCGGAAAATTGGTGTCCGCCAAAAAGCCGGTCGCCAGGAAATCGATCGAAATCAAACCGGCAAAAGGCACTAAAGCCGAAAGAATGCTCATGGCTCAAGCCTCGGGGGATGCTGAAGCCGGAGGAGCACTTTCAAAAATTGTCGATTTGCAAACAGCCGAGGAAGACAATGAGGTTTCCATCAAATTGCGTTCTTCCCAGGCTTTAGAGTATACCGCCTTCAAACTGGTCGACCCGCTTCGCCTGGTTCTCGATTTTCCAAATATGGAAAAAGGTGAATTAACCGGGGTTTTGGAAGTGAACCAGGGAGTCGTCAATACTATTCGACCTCTGTATTTTGAAGAAGCAAAAGTTCTGCGTCTGGAAATCGGCCTCACGAAAGCCGCTTCTTATGAAATTCTTCGTCCCAGTTCTTATGTGATGGATATTCGATTGAAAGATACCGAAGTTCCGGCAGTGGAAGCTGCAGCGCCGGAAACATCCGAGGAACCTGCCGAGCCCGCTTCAGAACCTGAGGTGGTCGCGTCGGCCGCACCCGAAGCGGCTCCCAAGGAGGACGAACCTCAAGATGACCGGAACGACTCCTGTTTCCAGATTTTGAGCGGTGAGCGGGATAGCCTCTCAATGGATTTTCAAAACGCCAACATTAAAAATATCTTTCGTATTATTGCTGAAGTCAGCGGATTCAATCTTGTGCTGTCTCCGGATGTTTCAGGAACCGTTAATATTCGCCTTATAGATGTTCCCTGGAACAAGGCGTTTGAATTGATTCTGGAAAACAACGCTTTGGGCAGGATCTGCGAGGGCAATATCATTCGTGTTGTCCCCAATGCCACTCTGTTGGCTGCTCAAGTGGCGGAACCTCTGGTTACAGAGATGATCCGAATCAACTACGCCATTATCGCGGATATGGTTCAAAACTTGGGAGGATTGAAAAGTCAACGGGGAAGTATTACCGCAGATACCCGCACCAATACTCTGATTTTGACGGATATTCCTGAAAAAGTAGATGAGATGATTTCTGTGATCAAAACTCTGGATGTGAAAACACCTCAGGTGATGATCGAGTCCAGAATCATCGAAGTGACTAGAAACTTCCAGCAGGAATTGGGAATTTCCTGGGGTGCGTTTACCGAGAGAGTTGATTTTGGTAAAACAGACGGCTTCCCGGCTTTGATCCGATCGGGTGGTGACCGTCCGACCCGATTTCAGGATGATGCGGATATCGCGGCCAATGGTCTCGATCCCGGATTTATTGTAGACTTGGGTATTCCCAGCGCACCTGCGGGTCAGTTTGGTGTGCTCCTTTCGACATTGAATGGAGACCACGCTTTGGATATCCAGTTGGAAGCTTTGGAAGCCCAAGGTAAATCCCGGACCATTTCGACACCTAAAGTAACGACTCTGGACAACATCGAAGCCAGAATTCAGAGTGGTTCGCGGTTTCCGGTACAGACTTCCTCGGCCAACGAGGGAACCAAAGTTCAGTTTGTCGATGCGAGTCTGGAACTCAAGGTTACGCCTCATATTACGGCAGACGAAAATATCTATATGAAGATTTCGGCTACCCAGAACACAGCTGACTTTGCCAGAACGGTTGACGGGATTCCTTCGATCAATACCAAGGAAGCCTTTACAGAAGTGCTGGTGTTCAATGGGGCCACCACGGTACTGGGCGGACTTTATCAAAAGACGACGTCAGAGAACCGTACCAATGTGCCCTTCTTTTCTGATATCCCCTTTGTCGGATACCTGTTCAGAAACAGGGCCGAGGACGACGATATTTCTGAATTGCTGATTTTCGTCACTCCAACCATCGTGCGGAGCGAAACGTCCTTCACCAAACGATGAAGAAGCTGAGGATTGATCTGGCCGACAGGAGCTACGACATCCTGATCGGCCGGAACCTCCTTCCCCGCGTGGGCGACCATCTTGTTAACCCGAAACGCACCCGCCGGGCTCTGGTTGTCACGAACCCCGTTGTTAGCCAACTCTATGGAAAATCTCTGTCCAAGGGTCTTGAAAGCGCGGAGTTGGCAATAGAATGCGTGGAAATCCCGGAAGGAGAAACCCATAAAACTCTACAGGATGCCCAAACGGTATACGATCATCTGATCGAAAAGCAATACGACCGCAATACACTTCTGGTGGCACTAGGAGGCGGAGTTATCGGCGACCTGACCGGTTTCATCGCCGCCACATTTTTGAGAGGGGTACCTTATATCCAGGTTCCCACTACACTGCTGTCGCAGGTGGACAGCAGTGTGGGAGGGAAAACTGCCGTTAATCATCCCAAAGGGAAAAATCTGATCGGTGCATTCTATCAGCCTCAGTTGGTGGTGATCGATCTCGACAGCCTGCATTCCCTGCCTCCTGATGAATTCCGGGCCGGTATGGCCGAAATCATCAAATACGGCGTCATCGAAGATCCCAAGCTGTTCGCTTTTCTTGAAAAGAATTCCGAGAAAATCCTGGCGCAGGACACCGAATGTCTGGCGCATATCATCGAGACATCCTGTGCAATCAAAGCCAAAGTGGTGGAGCGGGACGAGCGGGAAAGCAACTACCGGATGGTCTTGAATTTCGGCCATACTATCGGACATGCCATCGAGGCGTTGACTGATTACTCCCGGTTCAAGCATGGCGAAGCCATTGCTATCGGCATGGTCTATGCCGCCAAGCTGTCCTGCCAGCTCGGTCAATGCTCCCAGGAAGCGGTTCAGCGGATTGAGTCGCTTGTGAAGCAATATGGTTTGCCTTCACAACTCCCGGAATTTTCTGTCGAGGAGTACATTCAAACTATGTACCGGGACAAAAAAGCACACGATAAGAACATTCGCTTCATTTTGGTCAAAGACATCGGCCGCGTGGAGATTGTTGACCGCGTGGCTGAAGCGGATATCCAGAAGGTCCTGTTGGCATAATTTTAAGATCCCTTCCGCTCTCTGACTACATCTTGACTTCCCTTCGCCTTTTGCTATATTCGAATGTGAAATCACTTCCCGTTTGAGTGTTCCCGTCTCAACGGCCTTGAAGGTTTTTCCGCTCGCTTTGGAATGCGTCGGATCCTTCATCTCCATCAAAATCTGGTTAACACCTGAATGCTCGGAGGTGTCCCATGGCAAAAGTATTCAAAAACTACATTAACGGCAAATGGAAGGCCTCGACCAGCGGCGGGACGTTTGAGAATATCAATCCCGCCAATCATAACGAGGTCCTGGGGCGTTTCCAAAAATCCAATAAGAAAGATGTCGACGAAGCGATCGCGGCGGCCGAAGAAGCGCTCCCGAAATGGCGCGCCACACCCGCCCCCAAGCGCGGGGAAATCCTGTTCAAGGTTGCCGAACTGCTCCTGCAGCAAAAAGAAACGCTGGCCCAGGACATGACCCGTGAAATGGGGAAAGTCATCGGCGAAACACGAGGCGATGTGCAGGAAGCGATCGATCTCACCTACTACACTGCCGGGGAAGGCCGTCGACTGCTCGGTGAAACGGTTCCTTCCGAGCTTAAAAATAAATTTTGCATGTCGGTGCGTATGCCGGTTGGTATTGTTTCCGCCATCACTCCATGGAACTTTCCCATTGCCATCCCGTCCTGGAAACTGGTGCCGGCACTGGTTTGCGGCAACACCGTAGTCATCAAACCGGCAACGGATACGCCGTTATCCGTATTCAACTTCGTCAAAATTTTCGAACAGGCCGGATTGCCTCCTGGAGTCTTGAATCTGGTCACCGGTTCCGGTTCCGATGTGGGAACACCTATGACAGAACATGACAAGGTCAATCTGGTTTCCTTCACCGGGTCGACCGATACCGGAGCGGTCATCGCGTCTTCCTGTGCGGGAAACATGAAACAGTATTCGTTGGAAATGGGCGGTAAAAATGCAATTATTGTGATGGATGACGCCGATCTCGATCTGGCAGTTGAAGGGGTCCTCTTTGGTGCCTTTGGAACCACCGGCCAGCGGTGCACGGCCTGCAGCCGAGTTATTGTCCATAAAAAAGTTGCCAAAAAATTCACCGATATGCTGGTTACACGCACGAAAGCTTTAAAGCTGGGCGATGGGCTGAAAGCCAAAACCGATGTCGGTCCGCTCATCAATGAAACTCAGCGCACCAAAGTGGATAACTACGTTCAGATCGGAAAAAACGAAGGCGCGAAACTGTTGACCGGTGGCAAATTCGCCTCTGGAAAAGACTGCAAAAGCGGTTCGTTTTACCAGCCCACCATCTTTGGCGATGTGGCGCCTAAAATGCGTATCGCGCAGGAGGAGATTTTCGGCCCGGTGGTCGGACTCATTCCCTGCAACGGCCTCGAACAGGCGGTAGAGATCGTCAACGATTCCAAATTCGGATTGTCGTCCGCCATTTACACGCGCGACGTCAACCGGGCCTTTAAAGCCATCGAAACTCTCGACACCGGGATTACTTACATCAACGCGTCAACCATCGGCGCGGAAATCCAACTTCCGTTTGGCGGAACCAAAGGCACCGGTAATGGCCACCGCGAAGCGGGAACCGCGGCGCTCGAAATTTTCTCCGAATGGAAATCGGTCTACGTCGATTACAGCGGAAAACTGCAGAAAGCGCAAATCGAACACTGACGTTACCTCGACAATTCAAAATGGAAGGGGAGGACCATTTTTCAATTTTCCATACTCGCCAGCGGCAGCAAGGGCAACGCCGTCTATATCGAAAGTGAGCAGGCTCGCATCCTGATCGACATTGGTATTGGGCCTCGCGTTCTCAAAAAAAGACTGGAACATATCCGGCGTGAACCGCAGGATGTATCCGCCCTGTTTCTCACACACGAGCATTCCGACCACATCAGTGGTGCCGGCGCCCTCACCAAAAAACATGGAACTCCGGTTTACGGCACACGCGGCACACGCGAAGCGATGCGTCGTCACATCCATCCCGACGTCGACTGGAGGACGATTCAACAGGAAGACGAAGCCAATGTAGGGGACTTGACGGTGGAGTCCTTCGCCACCCCGCACGATGCGGCGGAATCGGTTGCTTACGTGGTTCGTTGTGGATCGAAAAAACTCGGACATATCACCGATTTGGGACGCATCACCTCTCGCATCGTGCAAAAATTACAGGACTGCGACACACTTTTGGTGGAATCGAATCACGACGAGCGCATGCTGGTGGATGGGCATTATCCCTGGCCGCTCAAGCAAAGGATCCAGAGCGATGTCGGGCATTTGTCGAACGCCGCCTGTGGGGATTTATTACGGCAGGTGAAACACGATTCCCTCAAGATCGTGGTGTTGATGCACCTCAGCGAATCCAACAACCATCCGGAAATTGCCATGGACTCCGCCCGCCGGGTCATGGGCGATCATCCCGCCACACTCTTCACCGCACGCCAGAGTACCCCTTCTGTTCTTATTTCTGTGAAATAGAGAAGGTCTATCTATAAGAGGATTACCCAAAATAAAGTTTAAGTTTGGGCAACAGTGAGGCAACTAGCATCCAGGAAGCATTGGCTGACATCATCAGACCGAAAAAATAACATAAAGATTTTAATGTTTCTTCGCCAAGAGATTCTCGAACCCAGTGATTTGACCACATCCACCAGAAATCCTCAGAAGGGTTGACGAAGATCTTCCAGTCTTTCCTTGTTCCATAAATAACAATCAATCCAGCTAAAAGAGCAAACAGTAATATGAAATCAATAAGGAAGAATTGCCAAAAACTTTCCTTTATTTCATCTTTCATTGTCGCAAACCTTTGATTCAAATATTAAATGATCTGTAATCAGGATAAGGCATATAAAGGGGTTGTAGCAATGGGGGTTTACTTCGTGATACCTTCCCAGAAATATGAGTGATTTGCATGACAAAATCTTGGGCAGTTGGGTGGGTATGGCCATTGGCGATGCGCTGGGGCAGTCAGTAAAAGGCCTCAAGCCGGAGACCGTGAAGCAGTATTTCAAACAGGTCGACAAGTATCATGACGTACGACCGTTCATCGGCAAGGGCATCAAGCAGTACCGCATGGCGGGTTTGTACGGTGTGCAGACGCAACGCGCCCTGGCGATGTGCGACTCTCTCCTGAAAACAAAAAAACCAAACGGCGAGGATTTGTCCGATTTACTGGTGCGGTTGAGTGCCCATGGACCGGAAAACTATTTCGGTGTGTTCCGTCGTCCTGAAGGCTGTTTTTATAAAAGTGTTTCAGATCTTCCCAACCGGCCTGAGCCGTTGCAGGCGGATCAGGCTTCGGCCTTCGCCTGTTATTTTTCAATGGCTGTGCCACTGGCTTTGTATCAACAACGACCCTCGAAGACGTTGATGCAGTACTGTATTGAAACGGCGTTGCTGTTGAGCCGCCACCCCTGGGAAGTAGTCGGCGCGGCGGTGACGGGATGGATCACCGTGCGTCTGCTCAATGAAGAGGGACTATCGGATGGTGCCTCGTTCTTGAAAGAAGCGGCGGAATTCTGTAAGACAGCCGAAACCTGGTATCGAGAACATTATCCCGATCGCTACACACTGGCAGAAAAAAATACAGAGGCAATGAGCCGGACGTTGTACGGTTTGGCCGATCAATATTCACAGGGACAGATAGAAAAACTACCCGCCTGGATATGTGACAATGCGTCATCATATATCGGAACGAAAATCATGCATGCGACACAGGGGCATGCGTTGACTCTTCTGCCGTTGGCGCTGGTGCGGTTGTTGACGCCGAGTCAGGACTTTGCGAGCGTATTGACTGGAACATTGAATCTCGGGCGGGAAGCGGACAAGCTGGGAGCTCTGGTGGGTTGCTGGTCCGGAGCGGTATACGGGTTATCCGGCATTCCTCAGGATTGGCAGTCGAAACTGGTCAATAGTAAGGAAATCAAACTCCGGGGCGAGGCCCTGGCTCGCAGAAAAAAGGGATCCGTGGGCAAGGATCTGCTGGATATGGAGCTGGGACTGACCCAGAAAGAGGCCGAGGAGCGCCGTAAATACCTGCCGAAGGAGTCCTCGAAAACAGCGAAAAAAGGCTCTGTTTTAGAGGACTTATGGCTGGAGGAGGAACCCGAGGATACCCTGCTGCAGCTACGGGAAGATCCCCGGCGCTGGCGGGAGTTTGAGCGCGATAAAACCCGGAAAAAGCGCGACCGCAGACGGAATATGCCTCCTCTCGAACCCTGATTCAGAGCCCTCTCGGGAGGCGGTGAAACCTCAGAAGTCTTTGAATTATTAAGGTTAAAAGTACAAAAAGTCCTACCAATCCATCCCAAATCCCTTATACTGAATTTAATACATTGAAACCTAAAAAGTTATGCAACCCGGGTCCGAGGTCATGAGCTTTCGGGGGTTGGGTTACCTGTTTCCATTCAATCCAAAGGAGAACATTGTGAGAACCGGAAAAACGATGTTTTGGGTCTTGTTAATCAGCATGATGGCTAGCATGGCTATTGCCCAGGAAAAATCGACGGTACCGGGGGATAAGACCCTGACTCCGGGTCAAATTGTGATCGGTGAGAACCTGAAGCCCGGAATGCCTTTGAAAGATACCATCGTGTTGCTTGGTATTCCCGACAACATCAAAGTGGTGCGTGGAACGTCGAGGGATCGCGACAGCATCGAGATTAACTATGCCCGGCACGGTTTGGTGGTACGAGCCATGTCGAAGGGATCTAAAATTGAAGGGATCGAAGTGGGGCCCACTTTTAAGGGATCGTTCAAATCCGAAAACGCAATCAAGCTCGGGGTCAAGTATGAAATGCTGATCGGGGAATACGGTCTGCCCGCTTCGTTAACGGCACAGGTCATGCGGTACCCTCAGCGAGGACTCTACTTTCAGTTGAACAATAACCGCTTGCTTTCAGCCAAGACCTATCTCAATGGCACCAAATTGCTGGATGCCAATCTGATGAATCCTTAAGGTTTCCCCGCATATCCATCATGACGCAAATCGGGTCGGCACGGCTGTGCCTTCCCGGGAAGCGTTTATTGCACCTTGTTTTACCCGCGTCCTTTTAAATTAGAGGGTATGTTGTATGGCGGGATCGAGGCTGTCCCACGTCTGACATTCTGGACATATTCCGGACCACTGGTCAAATTCCCTATTGCATTGCCGACAAACGAACTTGGAAATGGAAGCGGTCAGTTTTTTCAAGGCGGCGTGTATAACTTGATCGGCCTTTTTGGGTTCATTTTTTTCCTGATGCGCCTTGATGAGCAGAAGGTGCGCCGGAATGGAAGGAGATGAAATACTCCATAAGGTTTGCATGGCTTCTTCCATTTTACCCTGGTCGAGATACAAGCCGGCCAGAGTGAGGACCAACGTCTCCTTTTTCGAGTTCTGAGAAGCAGCTACGGCTTCCTGATACAGTTTGATCACCTTGTCCGGTTGTTCTGATTGTTCATAAGCTGCACGCAGACGAAGCAGGCAGATGTGGGATCCAGTGATTTCAAAACCGGATTTCCAGATTTTGATCGCTGCTTTCAGATTTCCGTTTTGCCGGTACAGGTCTCCCAACTTCACATAAGGGGGAAGTGCTTTTGGATTTTCTTTGATGGATCGCTTTAACTCCGATATGGCCGGTTCGACCATCTGTTGATCGATCAACTCGCATCCTCGAAGGTAGGCTATTTGACTGGAATATTCTTTTTCCTGTTCAAGCTCAACGGTACTCGAGACATGCGAAAGTATGGATTTCTGAATTTCAAGAACCAGATTCCAGGATTTCTGCTTCCGGTAAGCTTCTCTCAATCTGCGAAGGGTCAGCAGGGAATCGGGCTCCAAATGGCGGGCTTGTTTCAGAGCATCGATGGCTTTGTTTAATTGTCCTGCAGAGATAAAATCTTCTGCCAAACACTGGAGCGCCTGGATGTTGTCCGGGTCGCCATCGACCGCGGCTTGGTGTGCCTCGAGGGCCTGAACGGTTTTCCCCATTTCTCTATATAAGTTGCCCGCTTGAATTAGAGAAGCAATATGCGTTGGATTTCCATTTAATATTTTCCTGAATAGTGAAAGCGCCTTGTCCCGATGCCCGCCCTTCATGGCGTTTTCAGCTTTTTGATACAGTTTTTCATGTTGCTTCTGACGACGGGTTTTGCTTTCCAGGGAGCGGGTTTTCAGAAACCGCTTGAAACCGTCTTTGATTTGGCTGTAACCCGTAAAGATAGAAGTCAGCAGTATTCCGATCAAGACAGCAAGCAGCAGGAACACCGGTATGGGTAGGGGAAAAGAGATGTTCCGCGTCAGATGGATTTCAACATCTCCCGGATTGAGAAATGTGAAATACAAAGTCAGGAGCGTGAAAAATGCGAAAGTAGTGATCAATCGTAACGACACGTGGCGGCGGCCTCTAAACAAATGGATTTATAACAGTATACCCAATTTTGGCTTTCAGGTGGGATTTGGTCGACGCATGGACTGGCAAAGCGAACTTAAAAAGCCTCGAATTGGTCCGATCCGTTATGCCCGTTATTTTTTTGGTCCTGCTCGATTTCATTCAGGCAGGAAACGCAATACTGAGCAAAAGGGACCACCTTGAGCCGGGCTTCGGGAATGGATTTCTCGCATAATTTGCACATTCCATAACCGCCGTTTTCCATTTGGTAGAGAGCTTCCTCCACCTGAATCAATCTTTCACGATCCTGCTCCCCAAGGTTGAGTAGCATTTGGCGTGAAAAGGAGCGGGATGCGTCGTCTGTAGTATCGGGAACGAGCTGGGTGAACTCTTCATCCTGGCTCGTTTTGAGAGTTTTTTCGATTCCGCCCAGTAATCGGGAACGGATGTCCTGCAACTTGGATTTCATTTCCGGAAGACTTTTGTACTTCATGTTTTAGAATTCTCCACATTTTATGAACCACTCATTTCAGCGATAACGGGAACATCTCCCCACAGTCGTTCCAAATCGTAATGACTTCTTGTTTCCTGATGAAATACATGAGCCATCAAATCTCCCATATCCAGAATGACCCAGTTACCGGTGGAATGTCCTTCCACGGTAAATACCTTGAAGGAGCTTTGATAAGAACGTTCCAGAATATTGTCTGCAATTGCCTGGACTTGCACCTTGGACCGACCGCTGCAAATCATAAAATAATCCGTCAAGTCGGTTCGGGTTCTCAAGTCAAGAATGATGATGTCGGAGGCTTTCTTTTCAGTAGCGGCATCCACCACCAATTGTTGCAGCTTGCTTAAGGGTGCTTTCATTCAGGTTGCGGTCGGGGATTTGCTTGGTATAAATGATGGGTCATGATATACCGTTCAACTTCGGGTGGCAACATCTTTTTGACTGATAAACCGCTCTTTAGCCTTTCCCGAATTTCACTGGAAGAGATGTCGAGCGGTTCGATGTTGCAAAAAACGAGAGTCTTCCCGGTTTCCTGACATAAATAGGTCTGTACCCCATTGGTTTGTTGTTGCAACTGATAGGCAACGGGGAGGTCGTCTGCCAGGGTGTGCAGGATTTTTGGGACGAGGTCGTTTGGGTAACCCGGTCGGGTGGAGACCACCAGATGAGTTTTTTCTAAAATTTCCCGGGCCTTTTTCCAGGTTGCAAAGTCCCGAAAAGTGTCCATTCCTAAAATCAAATACCATTCGGTGTCCGGGTGTTGGCTTTGAAGTGCGGTCAGAGTATGAATGGTGTAGGAGATTTCTTTTTTATCAAGTTCGATCGTCGAAATCTCGAAATCCGGAAACGGGGCCAGGGCTTCTTTCAGCATATTCGTCCGGTGGTTGGCATCGGTGACGGGTTGATCCTGTTTGTGGGGGGACTGCCAGGCGGGAATAAACCATATCCGATCCAGATTCATCGTTTCCTGAATACCCCGCGCCAAGCCCAGGTGCCCTAAAGTGACCGGATCAAAGGTTCCTCCTAAAATACCTGTTTTATTTGTTTTAGGGTTTTTCATTATCAATTCTTTTCATTCCGTAAACCTTACCTTGAAATAGAATGGAATCAAAACAATTTTAGGCCATCAACCTTGTCACAGTTACCATTTTTGTCAGTTTATACCGTGTGACGGAGGCCCTGGCGCTGTACCGGAATTAGGGTAATGAGAAATTGTTTTATAACCTATTGATATGCTGTAGCTTAATCCTTATACTGAAGACTATGGCAAAGTTGGCATTTCTCTTGCATCCTAAGACGGGTGAGGAGTCAATTTTGAGGAGAAGATGAGGAGAGAGGTAATGAAGGTACTAAGTAAGTTGAAAAGTCTCAATGAAAAATCCGCCGGTGCTCAAGGTGGATTTACCCTGATTGAATTATTGATTGTGATCGCTATTATTGGGATTTTAGCAGCAATAGCTATTCCTCAATTCAATCAGTACAAGGAACGCGGCTACGACTCTGATGCCAAGGCGAATCTGCACAATATTTATATTGCATGTAAAGCGTATTGGGGAGATTCGGGTTCCAGTGCGGATTGCACTTCGACGTATTGGGCTTCAACAACCTACGGCTACATTCAATCAAGTGATGTCAGTGTAAATGCCTCGGGAGTGGATTGGGCTTTTGTCGCTGAAGCTCGCAACACGAATAGCACCAATTCCTATACTATTGACCAGGCAGGAACTATTAATAGGTTGAACTAACAGGTTGTAGTAACATCCTTCTGGTTAGTAAAAGTTTGTTCAGTTTATGGTTTTCTCAGATATAATATTCTCGATTTTCAGCAAATCAGATTGTCATTCCAAGATAGGGAGTTCGACTCTCCCCTTGATTTATATTCCTAGCAAATTTCGACTAACTCAAAAAACTGAGTAAAGGAATTTGGCTGGCTTCCGCTGTCAGGCGGCTCGCAGAATGAACTGGATGGTTCCGGGTAACTCCTTAGACTAAATAGGGTTTCGCAATTTTTGTCCTTAGGAGTGACATAATTTGTCTATTTTACGAGTTTACCGGGATTCGTACCTTGAGAGAAATCAAACCGGGTGGTCGTAACTATATGAAAATTAAAGAAAAATATTTTTTTTGAGATGCCGGGAGCTTATGGCATCGGTATTGCAACTTATAAGACAAAACCGAATATGAGAATGGAATTTGGGAAGTGTCCCAAGAGATTTTGGTTTTAAGAAAACATTATTGATGTCTTTAGGAGGAGTAAATAGCATGTCTAAATTTAGAAATGAAAAAGGTTTTACCTTGATCGAGCTGCTGATCGTTATCGCCATCATTGGTATTTTGGCGGCCATCGCTATTCCGCAGTTCAACCAGTATAAATCACGCGCCTACGATTCTGACGCTAAAGCCAACCTGCATAACGTTTATCTGGCTTGTAAGGCTTATTGGGCGGACTCAGGATCTCAGTCTACTTGTGACGCTGCCCAATATACTCTGACGACTTATGGTTACATTCAGTCTACGGACGTAAGTGTTGCTGCGTCAGGTACCGAAACCAGCTTCACTGGTAATGGCGGAAATACCAACTCCACGCGTTCTTTCAGCCTCAACTCGCTGGGCGCGATTACACCGCTCAACTAATTGAGAGCAGGTTGTTTGGAGTTTAGTAGTGATCGTTAATGATACTCTTCCCGCCCAATGGGCGGGAAGAGTTTCTTTTTTGAGCTCACTGAATGTGTTCTGAAAGTCCTGCCTATTCTAAAAATATTCCCATCTTTTGTTTATTATTCCTTGCCTGGTTCATTTATTTAGCGACTATTTCCCCAACGGTTTTTTATAGAGATACTCCAGAGTTTACCAGCACCGCTTTTTCGCTGGGTATCAGCCATCCGGCCGGATTTCCCATTTACAACTTGATGGCCAAGGCAGTGACTTTTTTCCCAATGGGTGCCATCCCTTTCAAGATTAATCTCTTTTCCAGCCTGATGGCGTGTCTGACTTTAGGGGCGCTGTATCTGGTTTCAGTTACATTTTTGAGAGTATTGACAGGACCGGAACATTCGGAGTCGCATTCGTGGGCTGCGCTTCTTCCGGTCGGCTTCATGGCGTTTTGCATGCCCTTCTGGGGAAACACCATGCTGGCGGAAGTGTATACCCTGCACACTCTGTTTACCGTGTTGGTGATTTTAGGATTGTTGAAATGGAAGGAGTTGGAGGATGTTCGTTATCTGTACGCGGCGGCGCTGATTTATGGTTTAAGTGCCGGGAACCATGGAACGGTGGCTTTTTACCTCCCTGCCATTTTGATTCTGTTCTTTTTCTGGTGCCGTCATAATCGGTGGAGACATCTTTCCTTATGCGCCTTGTTTTTTGTCTGGGGCTTCTCGGTCTACATGTATCTGCCGATTCGCTCATTAACCGAACCTACTTTTGATTGGGGAAACCCGGAGACTTTGCAGGGATTTCTATTTCAAATCACAGATCGGAAGGATTCTCGAACACACTTCAATATTTTGCACCAGGCTCCCACATCCACCGTTGCGACAAGCGCCTTAGTGGAAATATGGGAATCGGTGACGACTTGGATTTCGAATCTGTCTTTCAATGTCAGGCATGTGTGCACCATATTTTTGAAGGATGTTTACCACAATCTTTCCCTGGTATCAGTAATCGGGTTCCTGGCGGGTGCGGTGATTTGTTTTAGAAAGAATCTGCCGTTTTTTTTGTTTTGCGCGGTAATGGTGGGAATAAACGTTACATTTTTTACCTCTTGGCGGGGAGAGGCATTCCTGCCCTCTTATATCATTGTGTCCATGCTAACGGCGCTGGCTGTTTACACCCTGGTATTTACCCGGTGGTGGAAACCCCAGTCGGATAACTCTGAGTCCCTCGAAACGACTCTTCTCCATAAACCCGGCCCACTGGGTATCCGCTGGGGAAGAATGGCTTTTGTGATTGTTGCCCTGATTATTCCTTGGATGATGATAGACAAAAATTATTCGCGGGTGGATCACTCATGGAACCATCTTTCAGAAACGCTGACTCGTCAAGTGTATCTGACTCTACCCGACCAGGCAGTGTTTGTCAGTGGTCTATCCTGGTTCTTCTACAACTATAATCAGGACGTGCGTCGCCTCAGGGATGACGTGACCGCAGTGACGGTTTGGGACCTTATTTCACCGCACCGCACGGGAATGCTCACATCCAAAAGATATCCGAACCTTTATTTACCCGAAAAGGACAAACACGATTTTAATTCTCTCCAAGGGATATCGAAATATGCCCAGGATTTTATTGAGAGCAACTCAACAAAAACTCCTGTGGTCATGGAGCAGAACTCAACAATGTATGATCAGACCGATTTCACTTCCCGCTGGAAACCGTATCGAAACATTTTATTGAGGTATGGTTCTCCCCCTTCTTCTGCTCCGGACAGAGGATCTTCACATAAAGATTCCTGGGAGGAGTTCAAACGTTTGCTGGAAACTGAGCTTTCCAGACCAAACAGCGGCCGTGATTTGGACTGGCTCAATAATCCAAAGGCCTGGATTTATTCAACGAGAGTATATTTTCATGATACGGGAAGATTTGAATTGGAAAGGGAAGTGCTCACGACCATAGGCGGATTTCTGGGGCAAAAGGATAATCCGCAATGGATGTTTCAGTATCTGGACAGTTTGATTGCTGACCGTCGCTTGGGACAGGCTCAAATCATGTTGGAACGCATCAACGAAAAAGCGCCGGAGAGCTTTGAAGCGTCGTTGGGAAGCGGCCTGCTTCAGAGAGCGCAGGGGAAATTTCAAGCGGCGTTGGACTCCTTTCATAAGGCGGAGACGTTGAACCCGGGGTCCTTCAGAGTGCATCTGGAAATAGCTAAAACCCTGAGGGATTTAAAAATGAATTCAGCCTCGCAAGCCGCTTTCTTAAAAGCTCAAAATCACATCTTCAACATCCGTGAACTCGTGTCCTTCAGGCAGGAATCGAATGGAAATGAGCGTGCCAGATGACAATCCAGTTAATTACCATCATTAGCTGACGGACAATCGAAAAAATCCTTTTTATTTTTTTATTCGTTACAATATTTAAAGGGATATTTGTCGTGCCGCCTGGTTTTTATTGGATATCCCACCCAAGAAGCTGAAACTTCATATTCGCAAAATTATGGGGCCGCTGATTTTGTCCTGAATGAGTTGCTTGAATGAAAAGTGGTTTTCTGAAGATCAATTTCGATAAATTGAATCAGGTTGGATCAGGCGATTGCCGGGCCGTTTCTATACTGCTGCTTTGTTTGATTGTCTTTTTAAGTCCTCTTCTTTTTGGAAGGGGTCTGTATTATAGCGATTTTGCTTTTATAACTTATCCTATCAAATCATTCCTTGCCCAGACATTTCAGTCGGGCGCACTCCCTTTTTGGACTCCATCGATTGATTCAGGGGCTCCTTTTATGGCGGCCTTTCATACGGGAGTTTTTTACCCGCCCAGCATTATCTTTTTTCTGCCAAGCACCACACTTGCCCTGAATTTATTTTACGTGTTTCACTTTATTGTTTTGACCGTATCCACTTATTATCTGGTTAGAAGCTGGAAGCTCACCGAGCAAGCAGCATTGTGCTCGGCGTTGACAGCTTTGTTGAGCGGTTTTTTCCTGGCGTCCACCATGCTCAGCAATTGGTTTTTGGGGGTGGTCTGGTTACCTTTGATTTTCCTTCTTTTTCAAAAATTTATTGTTGAAAAAAAAGAGCGGTATTTTGTTGCGGCAACCTTCGCCCAGGTATGTCAGATTCTGGCGGCCAGCTCGGAGTTGTGCATTCTAACCGTGCTATTGCTTCTGGCTTATTCCTTGATTTTAATTCCGAAAGAAAAACCTTCGTTATCTTTATACAGCCGAGTCGGTGCGCTGGCGGTTATGGTGATCCTGGCATTGGGGACATCGGCCCTGCAATTGCTGCCCACATACAAGTTGGTTGAGTATTCTTTAAGAGAAGGGGGATTGTCTTTTGAAGCTCATTCCTATCGATCCATGGCCTTTAAGCATTTAAGTGAACTTATCCTGCCCAAGAATTTTGATGCGTACTTTTCCGGTAGTGGGGCTCAAGGGAGGATCACCACGTTCTTCATAAGTATTTACATGGGCCTGATCTCTTTTTTGCTTTTAATGGTGGCTCTTAATTTCCGTCGGCAAAAAGCCGTTCAATTTTGGTTATGGGTTTTTTTGATCGGTGTTTTTTTGGCGTCCGGAGCCCACAATCCGGTATACAAGTGGGTCTATTCATGGATGCCCTTGATGGATTTATTCCGCTTCCCTGAAAAATTCTTTAATCTTTCTGCATTCGCCCTAGTATTTTTGTCGGGCCTTGTCCTGGATCGATTGGTCGTGTCGACTCAGCAACAGGAAATAAAACTGCATTCGATTTTACTGCCCTTGATTCTTGCTATCGGATCGGTTGCTGTCATTAAGTTTTTTCAACCTGAAAAAAACACGATATTGTCCATTGCTATTCTCATTGCTTTTGGTTTCGTATATATCCTGTTTTATCTTGGAAAACTGAAAGCGACTTTATTTTATGTCTCGGTTCTACTGTTGCTGGGTGTTGACCTGGCGACGCATGGGTACAAGGTGATGCCGACCGTGGGCGACGATTTTTATCAAACATCGCCCCGGTTGTTGTCACAAATTAAAAGCGGGAAAGAACCCTTTCGAGTTTATACGGGCAAGATAAACACTCCAATGTTTAAAGGATTTCCCAACGAACCCCATGTTGAGGGGGGATACTACGCCGCCCGGGAACACCTTTATCCTTATTATGGAATGAGTGTGGGTGTGGAATATCCCAATGGTATTTTGGGTATCGGTTTGGAGTTAAAGAATCCCAAGATTTGGAATGATTGGCTTCAGAAATCCTCCCCGGCTCAAAGGATCCAAATCCTGGGAAAAAGTAATGTAAAATATTGGATTGATGGTGACCGCCCCACGATGTTTTCCAAAGGCCGCCCGATCATTCTCCCAGACCGGTTAAAAATATTGAACAACACCTTACCTCGCGCTTTCATGGTCCCCGCTATGAGAGTTGTCAAAGAAAATCATTTGTTGAGTACTTATTATGACTCCTCCTTCGATCCGTTATCGGCGGTGTTATTGAGCGAGTCGGTGGATTTTACACCTTCTCCCCATTTTCAGGGAACGGTGGAAGAGGTGACCTACCGGCCCAACCATGTCACGGTGAAAACTGTTCAGGAGGGTAACGGGTTCCTGGTGTTGCTGGACTCTTATTTTCCGGGTTGGACGGTGACGGTGGATGGAGAAGAGCAGTC
>JANQEK010000015.1 GCA_028278405.1 Nitrospinaceae bacterium | reverse complement strand
CTTTCCCTGAATGAATGAAGAAATGGCTGGGGCGGGAGGACTCGAACCTCCGAATGCAGGAATCAAAATCCTGTGTCTTAGCCACTTGACGACGCCCCAGTAATCTAACTCTTATTTTATAGATTTAAATTTTTTTACTGCCCCGTAGTTCAAGAAAAAGTCGTTGCTGTTTTCCTGAAAACCCATCATAAAACGGATGTTTTCTAAAAGCGATTGTAATCGTTGCTACCGACAGACGAGTGCTTAGAGAATTGGGGCAGGCTTGTGTGAATTAGAATATCATGACACCTTGTGCCCCAATGCGCGGGGGCCCGATTTCATGGATAATTTAGGAGATCTTCCGGCATAAACTCGGAAAAACTAGATACGGTCTCGGTTAAAAACGTATCCCAATCCTCCTCACAACATCGGGCATAGGCCTTTTCGGCCTTTTGTGAACTCTCAAAAATACCAAATACGGCAGAACCACTTCCAGAAAGCAACACCCCATCGGCATTCAGAGAATCCAACTTCTGCTTGATGCTGGCGATCACTGGAAGCCTTTTAATAACAACAGGTTCCAGATCATTGTGCAAATGCGCACCCAAACTTGCAATATTCGACTGGGAGAAAAATTCGCGCAAAATATTAATATTTTTTGCGTTTTTTGTCAAACTGAAATTCAGAGCCTGATAAGCCTCCGCCGTGGACATGGAGACCCTGGGAAAAACCAGTATAACGTGAAATTTTTTAGGCGGTTGCAAAGGCGTCAACCGTTCCCCGCGACCCTCGCCCAAAGCGGAAGGGGCACACAGGAAGAAGGGTATATCTGAGCCCAATTGAGCGCCTATTTCTAAAAGCTCGTCGGATTGGAGATTGAGATCCCAGAGACGGTTCAATCCGATCAGGACACCGGCCGCGTTGCCGCTCCCCCCGCCTAATCCGGCTCCCATGGGTATTTTCTTTTTCAGAACCATCCGGCACCCCAGTCCTTTCTTCCCCGGAACGGCTTCCTGCAATCGACGGGCGGCTCGTATCATTAGATTACTCTCATCGGTTGGCACTTTCGGATCGTCGCATACCAGTTCGATTTTGTTCTCCCGGGATTCCAATTCAACCGTGTCGTACAGGCTGACCATTTGGAAAAGTGTTTCCAGGTCGTGGTATCCATCAGGGCGTTTGCCGAGAATGAAGAGTCCAAGATTGATTTTTGCGGGAGTTTTAAAAACCAGTTTCATAAATCGAGAAGGCTCAGGGATGCTAGGGCACATTCAGTTGAAAGGCATCATCCGGCACCCCTTGATTGACCAGGGGGTTGTTGAATTTCATAACCACTTCATCTTCCAACAGTGACCGTTGCACCGTTATGGTATGGGGAAACAGAAGGCCCCCCGTTGTTTGGTAATCTTCCCATTGCACCGTGTAAATCTGCTTTCCATCCTGCCACTTAATGAGACGAACAGGAAGTACCGTTTGGGGATTTACTTCAATCTCCATCCGGTTGTGGTGCTCGGAATCCACAGCGGCAATCTGATAGTTTCCGGTCTCAGGATTCCAACTGACGCCGGTCAGGTTGAGCGCAGCGAGTCGTGGAATCTTTCCCGAAAACACGCTGATATATTCTCGAAAATCGAAAACCGTTCCAAACGTTTGGATCATGATATCCCACACCTCCCGGTTCCGGTACAGTTTGTTGCTTTTGGTGTCATACAGAAGGATTTGTGTTCGATCGGTAATCAATACGCCGATGGGCTGATTGAACAGATTCAAGGTATCCAGACGCAGCGACGATTCCCCATCAATCAACAACACTTGCTTGAGATTGTGATTATTCTCGCGGGTCTGGATTGCAGACTTGACCATCGATTTGACGTTGCGGATTTCCTCCTGCCGGGCTGCTAATTGCTGCGAAATCTCATCAAGAGTAAGGAATTGTGCGGGAGGTTCAATCGGCTTGGCAGGAGGGAGGGTTTCACACGCTGTCAGTACAGCCGCTAAAAGATACAGCAGGACTGGAAGTTTAAGTTTTCGTTTCATCAAAGTAATTGGAACGAGGGGGAGGAATCAAAAACTTTGCAACATCAATTGATCGGCCTTGCGGATTTTCTCCCGGAGTTTGTCCGGGTCGGGAATCTCTCCAGACGGGTCTTCCAGTTTTTTCAGAGTCAGCGCCAAGCTGGTCTTCCAGGCTTTGCGGGCTTCCGTGACGTTTTCCATGGAAAAATAAACGTCTCCCAAATGGTCGTAAAGCACCGGATCGGGTTGAGCGTAGACCATGGCTTTTTTAATGTGCGTCAAGGCTTGCTGCGGCTCGCCTTTTTTGTGATAAATCCATCCCAGACTGTCCAGAAAATAACCGTTGCGAGGCTGAATATCCAGTGCCTGCTCCAGGTGACTGAGAGCTTTGTCGAGGTCTTTTCCCTTGGTTGCGTAAATGTACCCGATGAAGTTGTGCGCGTTGGAATGATGCGGGTTGATCTCCAGGGTTTGCTTCATACTGTCTATGGCTTTGTCGAATTCCCCCAACCGCTCAAGCAGAGCGCCCTGCTCAAAGTAATAGGTATCCTTTTTATTGTTCAACTCGATGGCCTTGTTGATATTCTTGTAGGCCTCTGCATTTTCATTCAGCGACATGTGGGCCAGCGCCAGCGCATGGTACAACCGGTCATTATTAGGATCCATGACGGCTGCTTTTTTCAGGAGGTTGATCGATTTTTTCATTTCCTTGTTGAGGCCGTAGAGCCGGGCCAGATTCAACAGGACGTCGACCGATTCTCCATCAGGACCGTCCTTTCGATAAGCTTCCACTTCGGTAATAGCTTTGTCCATCCTTCCGAACAATTCATATATTTTTGCGATGACGAGGCGCAACTCCCTGTCTTCTTCATTGGCGAGGGCCAGCCGAAACTCATCCACCGCCTCAAGGTATACCGCCTGCTCATAAAAAATGATGCCGATCTGAGTATGGATGTTGGCCTCACCCGGTTTGAAAGGGGGCACTTCCGGCATTTGAACGTTGTCAGACGATTGAGCGTCATCAAGAAAGCTGAACCGTTTTATATGTTCATTGATTTTTTTATCGTCCGGCTTCAACTTCAAAATAATCTTGTACTGCTCCATGGCCTCCGGATATTTTTTCTGAAGTTCCAGCACGCTGGCCAGGTTCTCACGGGCCTCGATAAAACTGGGTCGCAGGGTCAGGGACTTTTTGAATTTTTCCTCTGCACTTTCCATCTCCCCGGTACGTGCCAGGGCCGATCCCAGATAGTGATACCCCAGAGGATTGGCCGGCTCTACCAGAGTGGCCCGATGAAACAGTTCACGCGCATTTTCATATTGCTTTAATGCACGCTGATTATACCCCGCAAGCAAATAAGCCCGTGCATTGGTCGGTTCGACTTCCATGACCTTTTTATAATGATCCGATGCCTCTTGATACTTGCCTTGACTGGATAAAATATCACCCATGATCATACGCACCCGAACGTTGTTCGGAAAACGGCTGATTGCGTTTTCTCCGGCTTCCAATGCCCGCTCAAATTGACCCGTTCGCAAATACAGGCTGACCAGATGCGTGTGTAGATTTTCACGGGTCGGATCAAACTGAACGACAAGAGCGTAACGCCGTGCGGCTTCGTCAAAGTCTCCTTCCCGTTCGTACTTGTACGCTTTCAAATAATGAAAATACGCGCGCGGGTCCCGATAATTCTTTTTGGGATATTTTTTCTGGAGCGTCTGTATCCGCTTGACCGCGTAGGATGTCTTGGACGAGCCGAGAGTCATTGAAGGCCGTTCATCACTCACATTCACCGGTATGGCCTGGGTATGCGTAGAAGTAGAAGAAGAGGGCGCCGTCGCACAGTTGGCAAGAACAAAAACGCTCACCCACGCCAGACTGACAAAGCGGAGTTTGCCACCCAGACGGGCAAGACGTTCCCGCAACTCGCGATCCGGTATCGACTTCAAGTGTTTCTCAACAGTTTGCTTATCCATAGATTGATTATGACTCGATGGCGTCGAGATTTTTAAAGGTTTACTGGAATTTATGGGGATGCCCTCAGCTTGCCTAACCATTATCTCCATAAAGCCTTTAGAATCAAGCATTTTATTCATTTTCGCCAGGATTTTCCACTCCAGGCTGCGCAGTACCGGCACCCATTCCGGCCCTTTAACCTCTACAAAAAGGGTATCTTGCGCAATTTCAGTGACCCGTGACCGGCAGCCGATTTCTTCCCCGACCACCAGGCCCCAGATCAGATTGATGCGATCCAACTCCGAATCAGGGGTTTCGGGCAATGATTTGACCGATTCGGCCAAGACTTCGCTCATCGAACTCCAGCCAAAGGATTTCTTCTGATGTTCCAAATGAGTGACCCCGATTTATTCACATAAATTGCTAATACTATCATTTTAGAAAGATTTTCATGCTTTTCATAGTCCTATTTCTCTCTCGGAATCAGCATGTTAAATAAGTGCTTGTTTTTGTATTTATAACTCCAATTGGATAGATTCCGATATTACAATGGAAACAAACTTGGGAACACTTTTCGTCTTATGCGACCACGAATCCTTCTGATCCTGCTCGGTATCCTCAGCGCCGTTCTCTATCTGGCGATGTGGCATATCTCCTTCCAGTTCAATTGGGGGGAAGGTTACCGCGATCGCCCGATCCTGATTTACCTTGCGATCTATTTCAGCCTGTTCATCAGTTACGCGGGAGCTGTGTGGATCATCTGGAAACACACAACAGATAACTCCCGCCTGTTGTGGACTCTGATTGTTCTCGGTTTGCTGTGCCGCGCCGCCCTCATGCCTGCGCAACAGATTCAGGAAGATGATGTCTACCGTTATCTATGGGACGGCAAAGTATTCGCTCACGACATCAATCCCTACAAGTTTGCGCCGGCGGAAGTCTCAAGCTTCAAAGAAATGCTTATCCAGGACCCGGAGGCGTTTGAACAGCGGTACGATACCCAAAGTCAGGCCGAACTGTCGCTGCTCTACGATCTGAAATGGGAAAGTCCCGAGAGCCTGGTCTTTCAGGAACGCATCAACCACCCCGGCGTAGCGACTATCTATCCGCCGCTGGCGCAGATGATATTTCGTGTGGCGCACCAGATCCAACCGGACAGCATTCTCACCCTGCGGCTTTTGTTTCTGGCGTTCGACGGGGTCGCGTTGATGTTCATCGTCCTGACACTGCAGGCACTGGGCATCAATCGTCTCTGGGCCATGGTGTATTTCTGGTGCCCGCTCATAATAAAGGAAACGTTTAACTCGACGCATCTCGATATCATCGGTATCGCCATGCTGTGCGGAACATTGTACTGCGTGGTCCAGCGGCGGTTCTTCTCCGCCAACGCGTTCCTGGCGTTCAGCGTGGTGGGTAAACTGTATCCCGCCATTTTGCTACCGCTCATTCTCAAACAACAATGGGCAGGCAATTCCAAAATAGAAAACCAGTGGTTGCGATGCGGATTGAGTGTTGTGTTGTTTGGTGGCCTTGTCGTTTTTTTCTATTCGCCGTTTCTCGAGATCGGCTCGCAAAACTTTTCCGGTTTGCAGGCTTACGCCACCCGCTGGCAACAGAACGACAGCATTTTCGCCATACTCGTCTGGTTCTTCGGATTGTTTGTGGAATTGAACGGACCCGTCCCTTTTTCCTACGACCTGCCATCCTTGCTGGCTAAAATCACTGTGACGTGTCTGCTCGGAGTAGCCCTGCTCTATCTATTGTTCTGGAGAAAAGAATCGGAGAACCCGGAACCCAAAGCGGTTCTGGAACCGTTGTTTATCATTATGACGCTCGTCTTTCTGTTGAGCCCGGTGCAGAATCCCTGGTACCTGTGCTGGATCGTACCCTTCCTGTGCATCTTTCCCTGGCGCGCGGGCATTTTATTGACTGGACTGGTCGGCCTGTACTATCTCGATTTCTACTTCGACTACCAGGACATCAACCAGTACACCCCCTGGATCCCCTGGTTTGAATATATCCCCTTCTACCTGACGCTGGGATGGGAGTACAGACAATTAAGGAAACCAATTAATCGATCTATCTAGTCCGGTTTTTTGAGGCCGAGTTTTTTGATCTTGGAATGCAGGGTGGTGGGTTTCATGGCCAACAGCTCTGCCGCTCCGTCGGCACCGGTAATCTTCCAGCTGGATTGATTGAGGGCGTTTAATATGTTCTCCCGGTCGCGCAGCTTCATTTCCTCTTCTGTCAGGACGGGTTGTTCGGTATCGGATGCGCGCCGCCGTTCTTCCTTCCCACGTCTGCCATTGCTTTTCGTATCCTGTGCCAGGTGAAACACCAGTTTGCCGGAACGCGCTGTGATGACGGCACGCTCGATGACGTTCTGCAATTCCCGCACATTACCGGGCCAGTCATAGTTCTGTAGTTCGACCATGTTGGCTTTTGTGAACTGGGGAAGCGGCAGGTTCAACTTGCTGGCCGCCTGATTGAGAAAACGATTGGCCAGACTGGGGATGTCATCTTTGCGATCGCGCAGGGGCGGCACTTCAATCGGGAATACATTAAGACGATAAAACAGATCTTCACGAAAACGTTTAGCCAGTACCTCCTCCTTTAAATTGCGGTTGGTGGCGGCAATGATGCGCACATCCGTCTTGCGGGTTTGTTCATCGCCGATGCGCTCATACGTACCCTCTTGTAACACACGCAGTAATTTGCTCTGAAGATCCAGAGGCACCTCTCCAATTTCGTCCAGGAACAGCGTTCCGCCATCGGCCAGTTGAAAGCGTCCCGCCCGGTCTTTGACCGCTCCGGTGAACGCGCCTTTGACATGACCGAAGAACTCGCTTTCGTACAACTCCTTGGGGATGGAAGCGCAATTGACCTTGATCATGGTGCGTTGTTTGCGGGTGCTGCGATTGTGAATCTCCCGCGCCACCAGCTCCTTGCCGGTACCCGACTCGCCGGTAATCAGCACACTGGCGTCGGTGGGCCCCACCATATCGATTTGCCTGATGATGCCTTCCAATGCCGGACTGCTGCCGACAATTTCTCCGTAGGCTTTGGCTTCCAGAACCTCTTCATTGAGGTAGGCGTTTTCCAGTTCCAGTTGACGGCGCAGGCGTTGGATTTCCTCCTCCGCCTGTTTGCGTTCACTGATGTCCTTGAACACCACCACCGCACCGCGCAATTTCAGATTTTCCCAGATGGGTGTACTGACATATTCCACTGGAAACGAGGTGCCATCCTTCCGCCAGAACACCTCATCGGAAACCGTATGGACCTTGCCGTCCTTGACCGCCGCATAAATTGGACATTCGATATTTGAGTAGTGCGATCCGTCGGGCTTCGAATGGTGGGTCAACTGGTGCTGACAGTTTCCAATCATCTCCTTGGCAGTGTACCCGGTCATTTTTTCCGCGGCGGGGTTCACAAAAGTGGTCTTGCCTTCGGTATCCAGTCCGTACACACCTTCCCCCGCCGACTCCAGAATCAGCTTGTTCAGGTGGCGGACCCCCTCCAATGCCTGATCCGCCGGTTTCCCCCGGGTTTTGTTTTCGGAATCCGTTTTCATGCCCTCAATTTATCCCAAATCTCGTAATTTAGCCACTAAATTTCGCTATTTACGAAATTTCGTCACAATCTATATGGCCTCTGAAATTCCATAACTATATAAAAAGTAATGACTTAATTCCAATTTTAAATTTTGGCACGGGACCTGCTCTATACAGATCAATGTTTCAAAAAATATTTAACCCTACTTCCCTTAGGACAAACTTTTAAAACTTTATAAGGAGAATCATCATGGCACTTCCTAATCCCGGTATGCAAATCGAAGCAGGCAACACGGCACTGGTCATCACCGATCCGCAAAACGATTTCCTGAGTCCGCAAGGCGTGACTTGGGGTGTGGTCGGCGAGAGTGTGGAAGAAAACAACACAGTCTCGAATATTGAAGCGTTGATGATCGCCGCAAGAGAGAACGACATCCCGCTTTTCATCTCCCCTCATTATTACTACCCCACCGATCACGGTTGGAAATTCGAGGGCGCGCTGGAAAAACTGATGCATGACATCAAAATGTTCGACCGCAAGGGTCCTCTGAATCTTGAAAACTTCATAGGGTCCGGTCCCGACTGGCTGGAGCGTTACAAGCCCTACATCGAAGATGAAAACACCGTCGTGGTCAGTCCTCACAAAGTATACGGACCGGAAACCAACGACCTGGTTCTTCAATTGAGAAAACGCGGAATCGACAAAGTCGTTCTGGCGGGAATGTCGGCCAACCTCTGTGTCGAAAGCCATCTTCGGGAACTGCTGGAGCAGGGCTTTGAAGTGGCTGTGGTGAAAGATGCCACCGCTGCCGCCAAAGTTCCGGAAGGTAACGGCTATGACTCAGCTGTGACCAATTTTCGTTTTCTGGCAAATACCGTTTGGTCCACGGAGGAAGCCGTGGGGGCCATTTCACAACAGGAAACTGTAGCCACGGCTTCTTAACAAGTAGTGTTCAATATTTTCACTCAGC
Organism: Nitrospinaceae bacterium; assembly: GCA_028278405.1. Classification (GTDB taxonomy): domain Bacteria; phylum Nitrospinota; class Nitrospinia; order Nitrospinales; family Nitrospinaceae; genus SZUA-226. Next base: position 208,706 of record JANQEK010000015.1, on the reverse strand, counting down.
TTAACTCACAAGAAAGGAACTTTAAAAATGAAAACTGCAATCGTTATTTTATCTGATCCCAAAAACGATTCTGATGAATCACTGGGACGCGTGTTCAACGGACTGGCGTCGGCTTACGATTTCAAGAATGCCGGCAAGGAAGTATCCATTCTTTTTCAGGGCGCCGGCACCCGCTGGCCGGAAGTTTTGCAAAAGGAAGATCATCCCGCTCACGAACTGTTTGAAGCGGTATCCGACAAAATCCAGGGCGTGTCCTGCGCGTGTGCGGAAGTATTCGGCGCCGACACCACGGGTTACGATCTGATCAAGGATAATTCCGTTCCCAAAACCACCGGATTGCCCAGCCTGAGCAAGCTGCAGGAACAGGGCTACAACGTACTGACCTTCTGAACAATAACGGGCCCCCTCTTTTTGTGGGGGGCGTTTTAGAAAATTGAAAGGAATAAACAATGAATCAGGAAAACGTGGCAGTAAACAATGAAGTGGTTCATCTGGACGACGACAGTTTTGCAACATCTGTGATCGAGTCCAAACAAACCGCGCTGGTCGATTTCTGGGCGGACTGGTGTCAGCCCTGTCACATGATGGTTCCCACTGTGGACGCGCTGGCCGAGGAATACAGCGATCGGGTTTTAGTGGCAAAGCTTGATGTGGATGCCAACCCGATGACCACTCACAAGTATGGCATTCGTGGTATTCCCGCTCTTCTGCTGTTTAAAGAAGGGAAACTCGTACAACAAATCGTGGGCGTGAAACCGAAAGAGGAAATCGCCCGCATCATCGAAAACAATCTTTAGTCGAAAATATTTTCAATCTAAAGGAGAAATAAAATGTCCAACAAAACTCAAACCGTGTTGATTACCGGTGCTTCGAGCGGTATCGGTCTCGACGTTGCCAAGGGCTTTCTGGAAAGAGGCGCCAATGTCGTTATGAATTCCCGTCATAGTGACAAGCTTGCTGCGGCGGCCAAAACACTGGGTCACGCCAACCAGATCGCACAGATACCGGGTGACATTAGCGACAAGCATACCGGCGAAAAGATGGTTGAGACTGCAGTCGAACGTTTCGGCAGTGTCGACGTGCTGGTCAACAACGCCGGTATTTTCGGCCTCAAACCTTTTTTGGAAAACAGTGAAGAGGATATCGACAATTATATCCGTATCAACCTGAAGGGAACGTACTTCGTCACCCAGGCAGCCGTGCGCCAAATGAAACGACAAGGCGGCGGCAGTATCGTCAACATCGGTACCGTTCTTATCATGCATTCGATGGCCGGCTTGCCGGCAAGCGCCGCCCTCATCACCAAGGGCGGGGTACATGCCCTGACCACCAGTCTCGCCAGCGAACTGGCAGCGGACAACATCCGCGTCAACGCAGTCGCACCGGGTGTCATCCGGACTCCCATTTACGGCGGGGCCGATGTCGATGCATTCGGCGGTGTGGCTCTGATGAATCGGGTCGGCGAAGTAAACGAAACCACCGAAGCGGTGATTCATCTGGCTACGGCAGGTTTCACGACCGGCGTCATTCTTCCGGTGGACGGCGGTTTTGTCCATGGCCGGGCTTAAAGGAGAATCGAAATGGATCGAGCAATCCTTGAAGAAGCAGAACGGAAAACCACCGAATCCGCGATTGATCTGGACATGGTTTACAAAATCATCGGCAGTTTTCCGGATAAATCGAAACGACATTTGATTCCCGTTCTGTCGAAGATTCAGAAGGAATTTCGTTGGTTACCGAATGAAGTGATCGAAGTAGTCATCAAGGAAATGAACGTTACCCGTGCGGAGATTTACGGAGTGATTTCCTTTTATCCTCAATTCCGGATGACAGAACCCGGGAAACACATTTTCAGGCTCTGCTATGGAACCGCCTGCTTCGTCAAGGGAGCTCCGATCATCGCCGAAAAACTCAAAGAAAAATATCATATGGGTAATGGAGAAACCGATCCGAGCAAACTGTTCACATTGGAATGCGCCTCTTGCCTTGGGAACTGCGCCGCCGCGCCCATGGCGATTATCGGGGAAGACACCTATGGATCTATTGATCCCGATAAGATCCTGGACATTACGGAGAAGTATTCAAAATAGGAGGCCCAAACCAACGGAAATACTTTATTTAAAGCCCCTCCTTTTTTTAATCATTGTTTTTAAACGATTTATCAGCTTCTCTTGGAAGGTTAAATTTTTTGGAGAAACTCTGAAAAAACCCTTGACTCTTTACCGAACGTTCGGTAAAGTAGCAGCCGAGTTCACAAACTGAGTTAAGGAGGAGTGCCATATGCCTGTTAAGAAAATCGATGAAGATTACCTGTTGGACCGGCTCACGGAAGTTTTCCGATTGTACGGTTATGAAGGCGCCAGCCTCAGCCGCATTTCGGAAGCCACCGGACTCAAACGCGCCAGCCTCTACCACCGCTTTCCGGGTGGTAAGAAGGAAATGGCGGAAGCCGTACTCCGGCGCGCGGATGAATGGTTTGTTTCCCATATTCTCGCACCTCTGACCGAGCCCGGGGAACCTTCCAATCGTGTTCGGGAGATGGCCAATCGCCTCAGTGATTTTTATGGCGGTGGCCTTCATTCATGTCTTCTCGATTCTCTGTCGCTGGGCGACGAGGATGTTGCCATTCGCCAACACATCGATCGGTCGTTCACAGCCTGGCTCGGCGCACTCGTAAGCGTCGCTCGCGAATCTGGGTTGAGTCCGGCTACAGCCAAACTGCGAGCGGAAGAAGCGCTGATTCGTATCCAGGGAGCGCTGGTCATGGCGCGAGCTACGGGCGAAACCCAGCCGTTCATTCGTGTCCTCCAAAACTTACCGGAACTATTAACAACAGATTCAACAAAACCTAAACCTAAAACCAAAAGGAGTAATAAATCATGAAAACTGCAATCATTATTCTTTCGGATCCAAAAAATGGTGGTGAAGAGGCTTTCGGCCGGGCGTTCAATGGACTGGCTTCCGCCTACGACTTCAAACAAAACGGTGACGACGTGACGATTCTGTTTCAGGGAACCGGCACACGCTGGCCTGCTGAACTGTCCCGATCCAAAAACCCGGCACACGAATTGTTTGAAGCTGTGAAGGACAAAATTGCCGGAGTTTCCTGCGGATGTGCTGACGCATTCGGCGCTACGGAGGATGCTGAAAAGTCGGGTTGTGATCTTGTCAAAGACAATCCCGTTCCCAACACCGGCGGTATGGCGAGTCTGCAAAGACTTCAGTCCGAAGGCTACACCGTAATGACTTTCTAAAAGTCATCTGATGAAGTAAACGCATTACGAAAGGCAGGATTCGCGAGGGCATCGTTGTTGTGAGGGTTAATCATGCAGGCTTGAGTGTTTTCGCGAATTAACGAATCACGATTTATAAGTAAAAATTTATTTGATCAATTTGTAAGGAATCAGTTTTTAGCGTGACATAAATTTCGCAAATCAACCTATACAATTTTAAATATAAAAGGAGTCAGTCATGAAATCATTATTTAAGGGAAGTTCCCATTTATTTGCTGTCTTTTCCTTGTTTATCATTTTGACGGCAGGAGCGGCCTGCGCAGGACAAAACAAAATGATGAAAAAGGAAGGAAGCATGATCAGCCAAAAGCATAACCTGGGTATCGCTAACAGTGTTGTCGGCGTCCAGGGGTATGACCTCGTATCTTATCGCACCAACGCAAAACCTTTGCGAGGGAATGGCAACCACGTTGTTGAGCACCACGGCATTACTTATTTATTTGTAAACAAAGAAAACCAGGAAAAGTTTGCAAATGACCCCCACAAATACCTGCCCGCTTATGGTGGTTACTGCGCCTATGGAGTCGCAGTGGGTAAAAAGTTTGTGGGCGATCCCGACGTCTGGAAAATCGTAGACGGCAAACTTTACCTCAATCTTGATAACAAGATTCAGGGAATCTGGAACAAAGATGTTTCCGGAAACATTGTTAAAGCAGAAAACCAATGGACGAAGATCAAGGATAAAAATCCCGCTGATCTTTAATATTCATATTTATTAGAAAAGAGGGGGCATCTCATCGAAGATGCCCCTTCCCTTTTTCTTAAAAATACTAACCGAACAAAGGAAAATACTGGGAGGACACCATGACGGATAATTTCACAGAACTCGCTTTCACCGACAGTGTTAAAGCGCTACAGGAAAAATATGGGTCGCGAACCGCTTACCAAAGGATGGAGCAGGGAGGAAAGTTTCGCAACCAACTCACTTGGCAGGAGCAGGGATACATTAAAAACCGAGACAGTTTCTATTTGGCATCTGTGGGTGAAAACGGCTGGCCGTATATGCAATTCAGAGGAGGCCCTAAAGGTTTCCTGAAAGTGGTCGGCGACAACACATTGGCTTTTGCCGATTTTCGCGGCAACGGTCAATACATCAGCACTGGCAATTTCAACGCCACTAAAAAAACTGTTTTATTTCTGATGGACTATCCCAAGAAACAACGATTAAAAATCTGGGCGGAAGCGGAAATTCTGGACCCGGCCGAGCATCCCGAATTGGCAGAACAAGTGATTCTTCCGGACTACGAAGCGAAGGTGGAGCGGATCATCGTATTCAAAGTGCAGGCGTTCGATTGGAACTGCCCGCAGCACATCACCCCCCGGTACACGGAGGATGAAATCAAAGATTCCCAGCAGGAGCTCATGAATCGCATCGCGGAGCTGGAAACCGAAAACAAAAATCTACGCAACTTAAATGTTCATTCAACTTAAAACAAAGCAGGAGAAATATCATGACTGTTATCGATGACGTCACGCAGAACCTTGCACAGCAAAAATCTGCGGACGACCAAAAAAATAGTGGAGCGATTGCATCTGTAATCGAGATTTATACGGAAGGCGGACGCAGGGGCGATGCGGCGATTATGAAACGCGCGTTTCGTAAAAACGCCACGATCCACGGGTATATTAGCGGCAATCTGCTTGCAGGACCGATCCAGATCCTGCTTGACTGGGTCACCGAAAATCCGCCTGCCCCGAATCTGGATGCCAGAATTGCCAGCATTGATATCGCGGAAACCATTGCCACCGCACGTGTCGAAATCTCAGACTGGCTCGGTCACCGTTTCACCGATCAGTTCACACTGTTAAAGGAAAACGGCGAATGGACAATCACTTCCAAGGTGTTTCACACCTATTGATTGAGGAAGGATGAAAATCATGAAAACAATATCACTGGAAAAAGAATCAATCGTATCGGCAATGGAGACTTTCGACGGAACGTGGCCTTTTAAAGCCCGGTATACGGAAGCTCCGGGATTTCGCATGCACTATGTAGACGAGGGTCAAGGCGAAACTCTTCTGGCCCTTCATGGCGAACCCACCTGGGGATACTTGTTCCGAGATCTTATTAAGGTTTTTTCACCACGATACAGAATAGTCGTCCCTGATCAGATGGGCTTCGGCAAGAGCGAAACTCCCCGGGACAGAAGCTATTTTCTTCAAGACCATATCGATAACCTGGAACAATTCGTATTGGATCTTGACCTGAGAGACATCACTCTCGTCATGCATGATTTTGGCGGGCCGGCGGGTATGGGCCTGGCCATTCGGCATCCAGACCGCATCAAGCGAATCATCAGTACCAACGGCCCCACACCGCTGAACCAGCCGGGTCTCGGTGACGCTCTCACAAAAAACGCAGCCGCTGCGCCGTGGTTCAGCTGGATCGCCAAGGCAAATGCAGAAGGCACTCTCGAACAGATTCTCGGTCAACTCGATTACAACATCTTAAGCACGCTCAAGTTAAACGGCTTCGAACGCCATGAAAGAATAACGGATACCTGGCTACACGCCTATCGCGCTCCGTTCAAAACTCCTGAAGATTGCCTGGGCGCGATTGGCTGGGCCAAGGGATATGCGGAAGGAATGCATCGCTTCGAGACGGTGGACGCTCCTACGACGAAAATAATTTCCCGCAAGCCGGCATTGGCTATCTGGGGAATGGCAGACAGAACTCTGCAACCGGAATACTTCCTTCCGTTGTTCAGCGAAGCGTTCCCGAACGGCACTGTGCATCATCTGGAAGGCGTTGGTCATTACAGCCCTGAGGATGCGCCTGAAGAAATCGCAAAACGGATCAGCGACTTTCTTCTCGCAACCTGACCGATAATGCTAATTGCTAATAAAAGAAAGGAGACAAACCATGACGATGACAAAAAAAATGACAGCTCCGGATTTAAACATTGACGTCCCCCGGAGTTCGAAAGACACGTTGGCGGGCATTGCGCATCTGCCGCGCATGATCGATAAAGCGCGGGCCCTCAGGAATGAAACGCTGGGGGAATATATCTACCCCTGCCTGCTCGATCGGCAGGTGTTGAACTTTCTGGCAACAACCCCGGAGGATTTCGCGGATCTGGCAGAAACGAACGACAACGCACAAATAGCCGAATGGGCCGAAGAAACCGGTTGCTTTCGAAGTAAAAAAGAAAGGGATCTTTTGAACAGCAAAATTCTGGACAGAAAACCGGACGCCGAAACCCTGGCTGAATTCCTGGAACAAAGAAACCAGATCGATCCCACTCGCACCGATGTCATCACCTGGGCCGATCTCAGAGATTTGGAGGAAGGTCACATTTAGACAACGTCTTAATGGGAATTTCGGCTTTTAAATTCATATGGATAGCTGTGACCTGTTGCCAAATGAAAAATCGGGACCATATTTAGGGAATAGCAGTCCCAAAAGACCCGGAAGTGAGCGGGTTTCTAATTTCTATTCTGCCTTCCGGGCCCAACCATGGGTGCTACGTGCTGCCCATAACTGGAGGCAATCCTATGAAAATAAAATATTCACTCCTATTTATTCTGATCCTGCTGATGACCGTTGGTATTTCCACAAACATCTGGGCAGGTAAAATGGGTACCAAGGTGGAAAAAATCCGGATCATTGCACCGGGAGAAGCCGAAAGGTGCGCCAATGATTTCTTCATCGATAACATTGGCAAGGAAGAAGCCGATCTCAAAGTGGTTCTCGGCCACAAAGTATATGTGAGTGAGATCATGCAAGCTGGAGAGAAGAGAGCGTTCGATCTGCCCGCCACGATTCATGTCGCCCGGCTGCGGGGCAGAGAGGATGTTTCGTTGGATGAGATTGCTGTCATCATCAATCTCGGTCCGAAGTCTCACCTGCGGGTACGCTGCATCGATCTGAGGGAAAATCCTTTAAAAAGTCAGGATCCGTCAGCTGTTTTCAAATAAGCGCAGTGCCTAAGTTCCAGGGGTCCATGGACCTCAGCTAAACGAGCTATGCACCCAGCAGTTCGTGAAAGGACTCCACCTTGGTGACGGTCTCACCATTGTGGTGTCCTTTGCGATCGATCAGGATGGAATGGATACCTGCATTACGTGCGCCTTCGATATCGGCGGCCGGTTCGTCGCCAATATGGCAGGCTTGCTCCGGAGAGACTCCTGCGCGCTGCAGCGCCTCTTTGAAAATGGCGGCATCCGGTTTGGCGGAACCGACGACGGTGGAAGCCAGAATAAAATTGAAGTACGGTGCGAGGCCGGTATTCTTGAGAATTTCCGGCAAGCGTGAATCCCAGTTGGAAACCACACCCAGCACAACCCCCCTGTTTTTCAATTGATCAAGGAGACCCGATTCGGTGACATCCTCGAACACCCGCCAGCTTTCCTTACTGCGAAATACGTCGTAGATGTGATCGAAATAACGGTCGAAGTCATCCAGACCGCCGTGCGAATCGAACACCCGGCGCACCAGTTCCTTCCAGAACGCACGCTCAACTTCGACGCCCTTTTGCTGACCGAGAGATTCCATACCTCCCATATTGGACCACTCCTCGCGAAACTCCCGGTTGAGATCGTCCGCACTTCCGGTGAACCCGTAGTCCCGGGCGTGGGTGGCATACACATCGCCCACAGAAGGATGCACGCGGAGCAAAGTTCCGCCGACATCAAAAAATACGGCTTTATAGTTGTTCAACATGAAACGTATTTTAACAGAATAATCCGAATATCCAGGTGAGGATTCAGTCAGCGAATTGCCAACACCGGGGCCTTGCGGCCCCGGTGCCTGATGATGGCACTTGGAGAGGAGGAGGTAATACCGGAAAATCAATGTCTTCCCGGCATGAGGTTGATGATTGCCAATAAAATACTGCCGAGCGCAATCGCGGCGGCCCCCGACCAGTAAAAGGCGTTGTGGCCCATTAATTGGAGGAGGTCCGATTGGTACAAGGTATAAACCCAGTACATGGAAGATAAATAAACAACAAACAAGGCCACTTGATAACGCGACCAGATAACACACAGTCCGAGTAAGCCTAAAGCGATAACAACCATGTCAATGGTGACGGCGCAATTTGTTACGTCAAACACGTTAATTTACATCTCCCCGAAAACAAACCGGGCGTCATCTGGAAGGGGGCAAGACCCAGGCATACACCATCACGAACCCCAAAAGCAGACCCAAAAACATGGTCATAAAAATTCCGTAGGTGTTGGTGATCGCCATCTGAAACAATATCGCCTTGTTGGCGGCATATTCCCAGTAAGCAAAAGTCCCCAGCGAAAGAAACGCCCCTATCTTCATACGGCCCCAGATAGCTCCCAGAGCCAGAATGCCGGAGCTGATAATCATTTGACTCACAGTCAGAGAAAAATGAAGTTGACTTCCCAATGCCTGCAATGCTTCCATTCCTATTCACTCCATACACTTTCAAGGGGTTATAGAGAAAAACTCGAAAATCCTTATTAACAAAGCAAGCGTCATGCCAAATAATTCAGACAAAAATAAAAAACCGTAATATTAAGTAATATATGGGAAATCGGTGATTAGAAAACGTTAATGTTGATGAGTAAATGTATATAAAATCTTATATATCAATTTAGTGTATTAATTTTATTAAAATAAAATTTTTTATGTTTCTTTTTTTATAATTTTTTATAAGATAAAATCTGGAATACCGAAAATCATGGCTCCTTAATCCTTTAATTGTCCATTTATCAGGTAATTACAAAGATAGTGGCGGGCGCGGAACTACTCTAATAATCGATTTTTCAATGATTTTCATCTTTGAAGGGGTACATGCGGAGGGCTTCCTCGTAATCTTGCTGTGTATCTATTTCTATGCATCCCCCGCCGGCGATAGCGTAGGGACGAATTTCATTGTGGGGGGTGATTTCATTGAAGATGATCTCCCAGAGCGCCTGAATGAAGCGGGCTTCCTCCCTGTCATAAAGCGCCACCAGGTTGCGAGCCGTCGCCTGGGTCAACATGAAGAATCCGATCGCCTCGCCCGCCATGTGAAACTTTGACTTTTCTTCGTTCGTCACATCCCGCTTGGTCACAAATGATGCAATGGTTTGATCGTCCCGCAACAGTACCTTGGTCGCTTCGGTATCGTCGATGTCCACGGGAGTTATGGCAAACGAGGAAGGTTGCGATTGCCGGACATAATCCTTCAAAACCGCCCGTGGATAAAGCACGTCGCCATCCATCACCAGGAATTCTCCTTCTCGGTTTCTCAATCCCATCACCAGAGAAAGTGTATTTCCTGTAGTTTCATACCGGTCGTTCTCCACAAACTCGATCGGCAGGGTGAGATTCAAACCTTGAGCATAGTTTTTCACCGCCTCTTTATTATGCCCCACAACCAATACGGCCCGCTCCATCCCAAGCGACTCCAACACGCTGAGGTGACGGGACAACAGAGTTTCGTCGCCAAAAGGCAAAAGGCATTTGTGCGGAATATCGTCGCGCTTCAGACGCGAACCGTATCCAGCCAGCAGAATCACAGCTTGCATCGGTTATTCCTTCGAAAAATGCAGAAATGCTGTTGTTGTATCAGATTTCAAATTTAAAAAGGAAAATTTTTAACAAGGGGGAAAGGGTGCTGATCCTCAGAAACAGGATCGGTTGACTGAACAGATTTTTTCTAGGGACTTTGAACAAAGGACGAATCCACGTCCATCTTGCCGGAAAACTGTTTGCTGATCCATCCGGATTGGCCATCCTGAAGTTCGACTTGATACCACTCGCTCTCTTCCTCCAGCAGCGGCCGCATTTCTCCTCTTTTCAAAATGCCTAAAATCTTACTCTCCGACGAGGGGGAGGAACGTACGTTTAAGGTGGATCCTTCCGGTACCTTGATCACGACCACGGTAGTGACCATATCATTCGACCTTTGACTCTGTTCCGGTGAATCCTTCTTTGGTTCCTGAGGAGCAGGCGGCAATGACGTTTTCGCGACGCTGCCCTCGATGACGGAAAACTGTTTGCTGATCCAGCCAGTGGTTTCGTCTTCAAACTGGACCTGATACCACCCGTTCTCTTCCTTTATCAATGGCAGTTTGTCTCCCTGGAACAACATGTCCACTATGGCTCCACTGGAAGAGGGAAGGGAACGTACGTTCAAAGTCGCGTCTTCGCTCACCGTAACGATGACCATGGCATCTTTGGGTTGAGGTTGCTGAGGTTCGGCCCCGACAGGAGTCAACTCGCTCGATGTTCCTTCTTCCGCAACCGGCTCAGAAGGCTCTGGCACAGAAGCGACCTGGGGTTGCTCCTGGACGGTTGAAAATTTCTTGCTGATCCAGCCGGACAATCCCTCTTCAATTTCGATTTGGTACCAATCCCCGGACTCACTCCTGAAAGGCATCATGTCGCCATTTTCAAGGTAGCCTAAAATTTTTCCCTGCGTGGAAGGTTCAGCCCGCACATTCAAAGTCGATCCCGCCCTTATTTGAACGACTACCATCGAGTCTGTGGATTTTTCGGGTTCCTCGGCCGCTTCCATTGCCTCCGGCTGCGGAGGAGTAGGCATCAGGGCCGCCACGGTTTCGGACACGGTTTCCTGATCCACTGTTTCCTTTTCCTCTGCATCAGAGGTTGGTTCCTCAGAGGTCGGCTCCTCGACCGCAGTACTTTCAACGGGAGCTGCATCCTCCTGTGCTACCGGTTCTTCTGTTTCCGGAGCGATGCTGGCCACTTCCATAGATTCTTCTTGCGAACTTTCTTCACTGGCTTGCTCGACAGCTTCTTCGACCTGAGGTTCTTCCGGCGGAGCTTCAGTCTGGGTTTGTTCGGATGGCGCGCTTTCCTCAGCTTTGGCAATTTCTTCCGCTACGATGCGTGCAATTCTTTCGCTTTCCGACTCAACCGTTTCAGGTGCCGCGGTTTCAGTCTGGGCCATTTCCGGTTGAGCTGCTTCCTGTAAGCTTTCTTCACTGGCTTGCTCGACAACCTCTTCGACCTGGGGTTCCTCCTGCGGGAGCTCTACGCTTTCGGCCTGCTCTACCGTCTCTTCAGTCGAAGCCGTTTCAACTGTATCTGTTTCCTGTGCCTCTGTATCTGCTTCCTGTGCCTCGGGCTGCATCTCTATCTCTCCCGCCGCAACTTCTTCCTCTGCTGGAGGAGTTTCCACTTCAGCGGGCAATTCAGATGCCGGGATCGGTGTTAAATCGGGCAAAGTGTCCAGGCTGGCTGTCGCTTCACCCGCATCTTCGTGCATGGGATCGGACTCGCTTGCGACCCTGCTGCTTTCTTTACTCTCCGGTGGACTCATGGCCTCAGCGGAGTCTGCCCTTTCAGGTTTCTCAAATTCTTCAAATGGAATTGCGGCAACGGGATCGACTGACTGGGGAGCGTCCAAACTATCTTCAGCAGTTTTTTCAACCGCGGCGGAATCGGAACCAAAAAAATCTCCGGTTTTTTTGCTGCCTCCGGATGCAGGAGGAGTATAAACCGCCGCGGGACGGGAGGAACTATAATCAGGCGGTTGTTCCGCAGATGCCCAGGAGTCTTCCGGCTGACCGGAGGAAATCCAGCTCTTTACGTTTGAAGTTATCTTCTTCCTCTTGGGCTTCGAAGCTTTTTTGTTTGCATGCGGATTCTTTTCCAGATATTCGCGGGCGCGTACCGCGTTCAATCCATCCGGGAAACGGTTGACAAAATCCTGGTACGCCTCTGAGTTATCCGCCTTGATCACTTGCAGGAAAATCTGATCCTCCACCTGCTCCTGCTTGAACATGATCTCTTGTCTTTCTTCCGGCTCAACAATCAGTTCTAATCGGGCAAGAATTTCCAGAGTCGGGAAGTACTCCCGGTTCTCATGGAGCATGCTGGCTTTGAACCGCAATGCCCGCGCCAGGTTTTTTCGGATTTTCCCGTCGTCCGGGTTCAACCGATAGGCGGTCTCGAATTCACTCAAAGCTTGTGACAGCATGTCCTGAGTGTAGTACACCAACCCCAGGTTGTTGTGCCCTTCAAAAGAATCGGGATACTTGGATAAAAAGGATTGCCACAGCTTGGCCGCGGATTCAAACTGTCCTTTGTTTTGAGCTTCTAAAGCTTTGGAAAACAGAGTTTTGTCCGTCTTGGCCTCGACGGTTTCGGGAGCTTTAAACTGCTGAGCCGTCGGTTTGCCCCCTCCGGAAGCACAACCGGAAACAACCAGCGCCAAAACCCCCATTAGGGCGATAAGGTGTTTACTCTCAAATAGTTTCATACAATTAGAATAACTGATTTTATTTCAAGGTCAATATCTCTTGACTTGTTTTTTAATTCAAGTAACCTGACCCCTGAAATTGAGTGGGAACTAGGGGTGTTTCAAACTGAGAGTCCAACCCGGACAACCCTTTGAACCTGATCTGGTTAATACCAGCGAAGGGAAGTTAATTTATAATGTTTCATTATAAATCGGCTGTAATCCTTTCCTGGATTACAGCTTTTTTTATTTTGTAGGGCCGTCCGGCCTGGGTTTGATATGCAACTCGTCATCAACGGCCAAGAAAAGCATCTGCAATCCAGCGCCACTGTCTCTCAGATGCTGAAGGAGCTGGATATTACAGGCTCCCATATCGCTGTAGCCCTCAATTTCCAGGTGGTGCCCCGTTCCAGTTATGACCAGACCCCGCTCCACGAAGGAGACAAGGTGGAAATCGTACATGCCGTCGGGGGCGGCTGATTATTCAATTATTTTTAAGGTAAGCAATGGAAACCGCTGTAGAAACGGAAAACAAACTGAAAATTGCCGATAAAGTGTTCAACTCCCGGCTGATTATCGGCACGGGCAAATATGCTTCGTTCGAACAGAACCGTCAGGCTCTGGAAATCTCCGGTGCGGAAATGATCACCGTGGCGGTCCGCCGGATCGAACTGGACAAAACCAAGGATTCAATTCTCAACTTCATCGATCCCGAAAAATACACGCTTCTTCCCAATACCGCCGGATGCTACAGCGTCAAGGAAACGGTGATGACTGCCCAGTTGGCGCGCGAAGCAGGTCTCGGAAACTTTGTCAAAGTTGAAGTGATCGGCGATGAGAAAACCCTGTTCCCGGACAACGAAGCCACGCTGGAGGCCTCCGAGCTTCTCGTCAAAGACGGATTTCACGTGCTTCCGTATTGCTCCGATGACGTGGTGCTGTGCAAAAAGCTGGAGGACATCGGCTGTTCCGCCGTCATGCCGCTGGCCGCACCCATCGGGTCCGGACTCGGCATCCGCAATCCATACAACATCAAATTAATTCTCGAGGCGGTCAATGTTCCGGTCATCGTCGACGCCGGAGTGGGTACGGCCTCCGATGCGGGCCGCGCCATGGAACTGGGCGTTTCCGGACTGCTGATGAATACCGCCATCGCCGGAGCGAAAGATCCCCTGAAAATGGCGCAGGCGATGAAACTGGCGGTACAAAGCGGGCGTCTGGCTTATGAAGCGGGAAGGATTCCAAAAAAACTGTACGCCACAGCCAGCAGTCCTATCGACGGCCTGATCGACGTTTAAACCCCATGCGAAACGGATTCGCTGCATGACCAATACCGTACTGGAAATGACATCTGATCCAACCGCCGCCCAAAAACAAGAACGCCTCGAGGCATTAAGGTTGTATCTGATCACCGACCGGACGCTTGTGTCGGAGGACCAATTTCTGACAGCCATTGAGGCGGCGCTTAAGGGTGGGGTGCGGGCTCTCCAGTTGCGTGAAAAGGACTTGCAGGAAAACGCATTGCTCTCTCTGGCAAAAGAGGTTTTGCAACTGACACGGAAATATAATGCATTGATGTTCATTAATCACCGCGCCGATTTGGCACACAACATCGGCGCCGACGGCGTTCACCTGACAGAATCCAGTACCGCCGTCCGAAAAGTTAGAAAGCAATACCCGGATTTGTTGATTGGCAAATCAACGCATTCGTTGGAAGGTGCCATGCGCGCGCAACATCAGGGAGCCGATTTTGTTACCTTCAGCCCGGTGTATGACACGCCTTCCAAACAGCAGTACGGTTCTCCCCAGGGTCTTGAAACATTGCAACAGGTCTGCGCCGGCCTTGATATTCCGGTGCTGGCGTTGGGGGGCATCGATTTATCCCGTATCTCAACCGTTCGGAAACACGGCGCCTTCGGGGTCAGCCTGATCCGCGGAATTTGGAATAGTCCCGATATCGAACAAGAAACTTTGCGATATATAAATGCTTCAACAGGAGAAACTCCATGAATATGCCGAAACGCCCTTCGGGGTCGTCCTCTGATCATACAATCGAACTGTCACGCGATCCGATTTCACCCAACTCGAAAAAAGTCTACGTGGGTGGAAAAATCCATCCAGAGATCCGTGTACCGTTCCGCGAAATCAAACTGGCGCCGACCATCATCCAGAATTCCGCCGGCAGTGAACCCATCGAAGAAACCAACGAACCGGTACTGGTCTACGACACCTCCGGTCCCTACACCGACCCGGAAGTGGAAATCGACGTTCGTAAAGGTTTGACCCCGATTCGACAACAATGGATTCTGGCGCGCGGCGATGTCGAAGCCTATGCCGGCCGGACCGAACGCCCGGAGGACAACGGTTACAAAAGCGAAGACCAGATGCAGGACATCGAGCGCTTCAACCGTTCCGGCCGCGCTATCTACCGCGCAAAACCGGGATGCAACGTTTCGCAACTGTATTATGCGAAGCAGGGCATTATCACCCCGGAGATGGAGTACATCGCCATCCGTGAAAACCAGAAGCGGCTGACGTTGATGGAAGATGCCGAGCGCGAAGCCCGGCTGAAAGGTAACTCTTTCGGCGCCAATCTACCGAACGAGATCACCCCGGAATTCGTACGCGACGAAGTGGCACGCGGACGGGCTATTATCCCGGCCAACATCAACCACCCGGAAACGGAACCGATGATCATCGGCCGTAATTTCCTGGTCAAGATCAATGCCAACATCGGCAACTCGGCCATTTCCTCCTCCATCGAAGAGGAAGTCGAAAAAATGGTATGGGCGACGCGCTGGGGATCGGACACGGTCATGGACCTGTCCACCGGTAAGAACATCCACGAAACACGCGAGTGGATCATCCGCAACTCCGCTGTACCCATCGGCACCGTGCCGATTTACCAGGCCCTCGAAAAAGTCGACGGCAAACCGGAAGAGTTGACCTGGGAAATCTACCGCGACACGCTGATCGAACAGGCGGAGCAGGGCGTCGACTACTACACCATCCATGCCGGCGTGCTGTTGCGCTATGTACCGATGACGGCGAAACGCATGACCGGTATCGTCTCACGCGGTGGGGCCATCATGGCCAAGTGGTGTCTTGCGCACCATAAAGAAAATTTTCTCTACACACACTTCGAGGAAATCTGCGAAATCATGAAAGCGTATGACATCAGCTTTTCACTGGGCGACGGACTGCGCCCCGGTTCCCTGGCCGACGCCAACGACGCCGCGCAGTTCGGCGAATTGGAAACGCTGGGCGAGCTGACCAAGATCGCCATGAAGCACGAAGTGCAGACCATGATCGAAGGACCGGGTCATGTGCCGATGCATATGATCAAGGAGAACATGGAGAAGCAGTTGAAGGAATGTGATGAGGCGCCGTTCTATACGCTGGGGCCGCTGACTACCGACATCGCACCCGGGTATGACCATTTCACCAGCGGTATCGGTGCCGCCATGATCGGCTGGTACGGATGCGCCATGCTATGCTACGTCACCCCGAAGGAACATCTCGGACTGCCCGACCGCGAAGACGTCAAGCAGGGTGTTATCACCTACAAAATCTCAGCGCACGCGGCGGACCTCGCCAAGGGTCACCCCGGCGCGCGGGTTAGAGATGATGCGCTCAGTAAGGCACGCTTCGAGTTCCGTTGGGAGGATCAGTTTAACCTGTCACTCGATCCGGAGACCGCGTTGAAGTTTCATGACGCGACCTTACCGGCAGAAGGCGCCAAGGTGGCGCATTTCTGTTCCATGTGCGGACCGCAGTTCTGTTCGATGAAAATCACCCAGGACGTGCGCGACTACGCCGAGCAACAAGGCGTCGACGAGAAAGAAGCTCTCGACAAAGGCATGGCCGAAATGTCCCAGACCTTTAAGGACAGGGGCGCCGAAATCTACCAAAAAGTTTAATTCGCGTAACGCCCACAGGAAATTTAAAACCCCTCCCTTTTCAGGGAGGGGTTTTTTATTGCATTCACCTTCTTCTTTCGACAAATCCCTGGATATTTTTCATTGAAAACCCGCCTCTTAGAAGCATCCCATTTAAATTTACTTAAATTTTCTATCTGTTACCTTTACACTTAAATTTAATGGATTAACAACAATTCCCCATTTTCAATGAGGCTGAGGAATGCCATGACCGGGAAAAAGAAAAGCAAAATCATTTTGATCATTACCGCCGTTCTGGTTCTCACGGCTGCCGGAGTTTACGGCTACATCAAATACCTTCCCGAGGAGGCGCAACAGGCACGCCAGGCCAAGGTCTCCGAAAATTTGCTGGCCAAAGCGAAAGAAGCTGAACAACAGGGCAACACTGCCAAGGCGCTGGAATATTACCAGGAGTTTCTGGATGTCAACGCCGAGCCGCCCGGCAATACCCAACCGGCTGTCGGCACCGTATACGCGAGTATGGGGAACATCTATTTCAAGCAGTTCAAATACGCCAAAGCCATCGATTATCTAAAAAAGGCGCTGGACCATTCCACCCAGTACGTCGGCAAGAACAGTAAAGAAGCAGGGGATCATTGGTTTTACCTAGCCACCGTTTATGACAAGCAGGGCGATGTGAAACTGGCCCTCGACCATTACAAAAACAGCCGCAGCATCCAGGCCAAGCTGGGACGGGACACCGGCAAAGTCGACACCGTGATCGATGAACTGGAAAACTACATGGTCAACGCCAAATTGCACACCCGTTCTTAATCCTCACCTCCATATCCATCAGTTATTCTTCACTCGACAGACCCTTGGAGATGAATCCACTGTGTTTCTCCGCAGTTCGTATTGACTTTTCCCTGCAAATAGTTCAACATGCTGTTTTTTAAGGGTTTTTATACCTTCCGGTTGCGGGAATTCGGCCTTGACAAAATGACGGCAGGTTTTAGAATACCGGTTCATCCGCATCCAGTTTTTGGATTTACAGGCGCGTAGCTCAGGGGTAGAGTACTTGCTTGACATGCAAGGGGTCGGCGGTTCGAAACCGCCCGCGCCTATGGTTTTCGCTGTCCTTCACGGATCCATTCCAAATCCATAAAACAATTTCAACGGGCCGTTCATTCGGTTTCGGTACAGAGGCGTTTTTTATTTTATGAGCAACCCGAATCAAAAAAAGTACGATCTCGATACGCTTCGTCACAGCACCGCTCATTTGATGGCGCAGGCCGTGAAGCAACTGTATCCGGAAACCAAGATCACCATCGGTCCGGTGATCGAAGACGGGTTTTTCTACGACTTTTACCGGGAAGAACCGTTCAAACCGGAAGATTTGGAAAAAATCGAGCACCGAATGCACCAGATCGCCAAAGAAGGTTTGGAAATCCAACGGGTCGAACTATCGCCCGAGGCCGCCAAAACCATGTTCGACGCGATGGGTGAAAATTTCAAAGTTGAGATTATCGAAGACTTCGCTGAGGGAGAAATTATTTCGGCTTATTCGCAAGGGGAATTTACCGATCTGTGCCGTGGTCCTCATGTCGAGAACACGAAAGACCTCAAGGTGTTCAAACTGCTGCACGCATCTGCTTCTTACTGGCGCGGAGACGAACGCAATCCCGTACTCCAGCGAATCTACGGAACCGCTTGGCACGACAAAAAGGAACTGAAGGCATACCTCAACCGTTTGGAGGAAGCCAAAAAACGCGATCATCGTAAGCTCGGCAAGGAGTTGGACCTGTACTCCATGTCAGAAGATATCGGGCCGGGAATGATCCTCTGGCATCCCAAGGGTGCGCGCATCCGCTTCCTGATGGAAGAGTTCTGGAAGCAGGAGCATTACAACAACGGCTACGAACTGGTGTACACGCCGCATGCCGCCAAGACCGATCTCTGGAAAATCAGTGGGCACATGGAATTTTATAAAGAGAATATTTTTTCGCCGATGGACATCGAAGGCAAAGAGTACGTCATGAAACCGATGAACTGCCCGTTCCACATCCAGATTTACAAAACGGGACTGCGCAGTTACCGCGACCTGCCTCTGCGCTGGGCGGAGTTGGGAACGGTGTACCGCTATGAGCGGTCCGGCGTCATGCACGGACTTCTGCGGGTGCGTGGTTTTACCCAGGATGACGCCCATCTGTTCTGCCGCCAGGATCAGTTGGAGGACGAGGTCGCCACGGTCCTCAAATTCGTGCTGTTTATTCTAAGATCGTTCGGGTTCTGGGAATACAAGGTGTTCCTGAGCACCCGCCCGGAAAAATCCGTGGGTTCCGACGCGGATTGGGAAACTGCGACCTCCGCCCTAGAGGCGGCCCTCAAGAAGTCGGAACTGCCTTATGAAGAAGATCCTGGCGAGGGCGTGTTTTACGGCCCCAAAATCGACATCAAGATCAAGGACAGCCTCAACCGCTTCTGGCAGGTGTCAACCATTCAAGTCGATTTCAATCTGCCGGAACGGTTTGAAATGACGTACGTCGGAGAAGACGGCAACAAGCATCGTCCAATCATGATTCACCGTGCGCTTATGGGCTCCCTGGAGCGGTTTTTCGGGTGTTTGATCGAACATTACGCCGGGGCCTTTCCGGCGTGGCTGGCGCCGGTGCAGGTGATCCTGCTGCCCATCACCGACAGCCAGAATGCTTATGCCGAGCAGGTGGCTTCACATCTGGAGGAGGAGGGCATACGTGTTGAAAAAGACTTGCGAAATGAGAAAATTGGGTTCAAGATAAGGGAAGCACAACTTCAAAAAATCCCTTACATGCTGGTTCTGGGCGATCAGGAAGTTCAGGGCAAAACCGTGGCGGTAAGGAAACGGAAATCCAAGGAAACCCGGGTCATGCCGGTGGAGGATTTCCTCAAAGAATTGAATGTATTGATCGAAACCAAAGCAGTAGACACCGAGTAACCTCTAACAAGGAGAAGATTGTATTAAGAAGCAAAGAGTGAACCAGATGATCCGTGTCAAGGAAGTCTCCGTGATTGGCACGGACGGGGAACAGATGGGAACCTTCCCCACCCGCGAAGCCATTGCATTAGCCCAGGAACAGGATTTGGATCTGGTCGAAGTTTCACCCAATGCCAACCCACCGGTATGCCGGGTCATGGATTGGGGGAAACACAAATACAAGGCCAACAAGCGGGCCCACGAAGCCAAGAAAAACCAAAAGATTATCCACCTCAAGGAAGTCAAGTTCCGACCCAATACCGATCAGCATGACTTTGATTTCAAAGTCAAACACGTGCAACGGTTTCTGGAGGCCGGTGACAAAGCCAAAGTAGTGATATTTTTCAAAGGCCGCGAAATTGTCCACCGGGAAGGCGGCGAAAAAGTGCTGCAGCGCGTCGCCGAAGCCATGGAAGATTATGGGGTCATTGAGCAAACCGCCAAACAGGAAGGCCGGACTCTGACCATGATCCTGGTCCCCAAGGGAAAAAAGAAAGACAGCTGAATTCCCCGGAAATCAGAGAGTTGACTCCGGATCGGTCTTGAGGTAGGATATCCGGTTTCCACTGGAGATTTTTTAATCCCTAATATGAAAATTGGCGTCCGGGTCCGTCGGGAATCAACTAAGACAGGATAATGGGCTTCCATTGGAGAGTTTAAAATGCCCAAGATGAAAACCAACAGGGGTGCGGCCAAGCGTTTTCGAAAAACGGCCACGGGTAAAATCAAGCGAAACTCCGCTTTTACCAGCCACATCCTGACCAGTAAAACAACCAAACGCAAACGGAATTTGAGGCGAAGCAGTGTTCTCACAGCCGGGGACGCCAAACGCGCCCAGGCGCTGTTGCCTTATTGATAGGAGAAAGTAATGTCCAGAGCAGTGAATGGAACCATATCCAGAAAGAGAAGAAAAAAAGTTCTCCGTATGGCCAAAGGGTTCCGCAGCGTCCGCAGCCGCGCATACCGCAAGGCACGGGAATCGGTAGAACACGCCCTTTCCTATGCGTATCGAGACCGGCGCGCGCGCAAAAGAGATTTCCGGCGACTGTGGATTGCACGCATCAACGCCGCCGTCCGGGCTGGCGGAATGACCTACAGTCAGTTCATGCACGGCCTGAAAAAAGCCAATGTCGAACTCGACCGTAAAGTCCTTTCCGATATGGCCATCCACAACGAGGAATCCTTCAATGCCTTGATGGAGACGGCCCGGGCTCAGTTGAGCAATTGACCATGGGGATGCTCCAGCCGGCGTGCCGCCCCGATTCTTTCCGGAAACTTTAATCAGCTTGATTCCCCCGGGGATCAGGCTTTTTTTGTTTGAGTCGCATTTTATTTTCCCCTGCATATGATCGAAAAAATCAAACAATATAAAGACGATTTCAAAAACCGCATCTCCGAGGTCGGAGTGGGAGAAGAACTGCGTCAACTGCGTACGGATTTCCTGGGGAAAAAAGGCCTGGTGACGCAGGTGATGAAGGATATGCGCGAACTTTCTTCCGAGCAGAAAAGGGAAGTGGGCCGCCATATCAACGAGCTCAAAAACTGGATCGAAAACGAGGTCAAAGAAAAAACCGAAAAACTGAAAGGCGCTTCCTCGGAAGGAGGCGACCGCTCGTTCGACACCACCCTGCCCGGCCGCAAGGAAGCCCGCGGCTCGCTCCACCCCATCACCCAGGTCATGGAAGAACTCATCGCTATTTTCGTCAGCCTGGGATTCCAGGTGGCGGAAGGACCGGAAGTGGAATCCGATTACTACAACTTTGAAGCCCTCAACATTCCCAAAGATCACCCGGCGCGGGACATGCAGGATACATTCTATATTGGCGGTGAAAAAGTATTGCGCACCCACACTTCTCCAGTGCAGATTCATGTGATGGAAAAACAACAACCGCCGCTGCGTATCATTGCGCCGGGTAAAGTGTACCGCTGTGATTCGGATGTATCCCACACTCCCATGTTTCACCAGATCGAAGGCCTGATGGTGGACGAAAAGGTAACGTTCAGCGATCTCAAGGGAGTGATGAACATCTTTGTGCACCAGATCTTCGGCGAGAAAACCCAGGTACGATTCCGCCCCAGTTTCTTCCCGTTCACCTGCCCCAGCGCGGAAGTGGATATCCAGTGTGTCATCTGCTCGGGGAAAGGATGTCGGGTCTGTTCGCAAACGGGCTGGCTGGAAATTCTCGGCGCCGGCATGGTGGACCCGGCGGTGTTCAAAGCCGTTAAATACGATCCGGAAAAATGGACGGGGTTTGCCTTCGGGATGGGAATCGAACGCATCGCCATGCTCAAATACGGCATCAACGATATCCGCTTATTCTTCGAAAACGATCTGCGCTTCCTCCAACAGTTCTGAGCCCTGGGCAGGGAGTGGAACTGGAACCGCCTTCAATGATCGCTGTCGCCCTCAGATAAAGTTTGACTCAAATGCTTGCCAGGTTTTATGTCTACGGAGAACTCAAATGCATTAAAACCCGTTCACGGCCGTGGAGCCTCTTTAAATCCTGCCAACCGCTTTAAACCCATTGAACGCTCGACACAGGAAGACTGGCTGGACAATCCCGAAGGTCCCGCACCGCAAACGATTTTTCTGAAGGATACCTCCCGCTCGATCCTTTCCACCAATGACAGTCCTGACATTCCGCTTAATGTGAGCCTCAATCCCTATCGCGGTTGCGAGCACGGATGCGCTTATTGCTATGCCCGACCCACTCACGAATATTTTGAGTTGTCGGCCGGAATCGACTTCGAAACCAAAATACTGGTCAAAGAAAAAGCTCCAGAACTCCTGGAGAAAGAGTTGGCTTCAAAAAAATGGAACCCCCAGGTCATCGCCTTCTCGGGTGTGACCGACTGCTATCAGCCCATTGAACGCCAACTGAAACTGACCCGGCGTTGCCTGGAGACGGCTTTGCGTTTTCGCAATCCTGTGGCTATCGTTACCAAAAACCATCTGGTCACCCGCGATGTGGATGTGCTAGCGGAGTTGGCTCAGTGGGACTGCGCCGCCGTCTACCTGTCCATCATCACTCTGGACAATCACCTGTCGCGTAAATTGGAACCCCGCGCTCCTCTTCCGGAGAAACGACTGGAGGCTATTCGCACGTTATCCCAGGCCGGTATTCCGGTTGGGGTGATGACCGCTCCGATCATTCCAGGGCTCAACGATCATGAGATTCCGCATCTGTTACAGAAAGCTGCAAGTGCTGGAGCCCGATTCGCGGGCAATGTTATTCTGCGGCTGCCGTATGGTGTGAAAGCTCTATTCACTCAGTGGCTGGAAACCCACACTCCCACTCAGGCGAACAAAGTGTTAAACCGTCTGCGGGAAATCCGTGGAGGAGAATTGAACGATTCCCGGTTTGGATCACGCATGAGGGGAGAAGGTGTGTACGCACGGCAAATCCAGGATTTGTTTCAACAAGCCCGCAAACGTAACGGTTTTGACAGCGGCGGCCCGTCTCTTACCACAGAGCACTTCCGCAATCCGCATAACCGTCAGCAAAAACTATTCCCGGATTCAGACAACTAATCTTAATCGGGTCTCTGAGCTTTCTTGACGATGTCTTTGTCGAAGTAGTTGGTCGACATGCCGGCGTCGAGGACGATGCCCTGGGCGTTGATGCCGCTGGACCGTTCGCTCAGCAAAAATACAGCGGCATTGGCGACTTCCTGAGTGGTCAGCGCCTGCTTACGCAGGGTCGATTGTTCGGCATGCAGGTAGGAATCGATGTAACCGGGGATACCCGCCGAGGCGGAGGATTTCAACAATCCGGCATTGACGGAATTGAAGCGCACTTTGGAAAACGCGCTGAATGATTTGGCGAGAAAACACAGCGATGAATCGAGAGCGGCCTTGGCAGGGCCCATGAAACCGTAATTCTCCGCCGCCATGCGTGTCGTCGAAATGGAGATCGTCACCACCGAAGCATCGGGATCGAACAAGTCTTTAAACGCATTTGCCAAATTGGTCAGCGAATAGCAGGAAATATCCACGCACTGCAGAAAATCCTTCTTCGACGTTTCGTGAAACGGTTTCAATCCTTCAGAAAAATTGGCAAACGCAATGGAATGTACCAAACCATGTAAAACGTCGGTCTTCTTAGATATCTCCTTTTTCAGACGGGCGATATCTTTGTCCTTCTCCACATCGCAGACAAAAGTTCGCGCCGGATCGATGATCTTGACGACGCTGGCTTTGCGCTTCTCGGATCGAACACTGTAAAGAACGTTGGCGTTTTCGGCTTCGAGGGTTTTGCCGATATGGTACGCAACACTTTTTTTGTTGGCGACGCCCGTTACCAGAATGGTCTTGTTTTCAAGGCCGAGAAAGCTCACAGTTTTTCCTCCATGAGCATGACGGTGAATTCCACTGTCACCGCGGTTTGACCCTCTACCTGTACTTTGCCTTTCATATAATGCGCAGGTCCAACGTTCTCCACATAGTCCGCACGGATTTCCAACACACTACCGGGATAAACGGGATTCTTAAACTTGACGTTTTGAATCCTCGACATAACAGGAACCTTCCCATCGGGGGTCGGGAATTTTTTCGACATCAATAAGGCGCCGGACTGGAACACGCATTCACAGATCAACACGCCGGGCATGATCGGGTAATCGGGATAGTGTCCCTTGAAAAACGGTTCCTCTGGACCGACGCGCTTGCGGGTCACGATGTGATCCTCCGTTTGCTCAACAATTTCGTCGACAAACAGAAACGGAGGACGATGAGGAATGGTATTCAGAATAGTATCCTGTGTCATAAACCACCTGTGATTTCCAAAACCGTTCCGTTAATATAAGCCGAGTCGCGGTCCGCCAGGAACAACACCGCACGCGCCACTTCTTCCACCGTCCCAAAGCGCTTCACAGGAACCTGGCCCAGGTATTTTTTCTTCTGGTCTTCAGGTAGATCGGCGATGAAATCAGTATCAATGAATCCGGGGGAGACACAATTCACTGTGATATTCCGGCTGGCCACTTCCTTGGACAGGGACCGGGTAAACGCCTCCTGCCCCGCCTTGCTAGCAGCGTAATTGGCCTGCCCGGCAAAACCGTACCGCCCGATAGGAGAGGTGATGTTGATAATTCTCCCATACTTGCGCCGCATCAATTGTTGTACCGCCAATTTGCTCATATGATAGGTTCCGGACAGGTTGGTATGGATGACTTCATCCCAATCCTCTGCCGGCATCATTCCCACTATGGAGTCGCGACGTATTCCAGAATTGTTCACCAGAACCTCGAACTGTTTGAAATTTTCCTCCACGTCCTTGAAAAACTCAACGACCTGGTTGGGCTCGGAAACGTCGAATTGCTTGAGATGGAGCCGGTCCTTGCAGGCGGCGTTGGCCTTTTGAAATTCCTGCGCGGCAGAGGTGTTGGACCGGTAAGTGGCAATCACCTGCGCTCCTGCGGCGAGAAAGGCTTCGGCCACTCCACGACCGATTCCGCGCGTGCCACCGGTTACAATCACCGTTTGATCTTTAAAATCAAAATTCACAATAGATGGGTTGGTCAGAAGAAGGAAAGATAAAACAAACAACTAAAGTGTTGGATGAACGCTCCGCGGGAAGAAACTATGCCGTAACGGTTTCCAGTTCGGGTTCGGGCTCACACACGGAGTGCAAAAATTTATCCACTTCGTTGGAAACAATCACTCCGTAATTCGCCGCACCCAACCAGCCGGACATGATAATCCCCACCGAACCGGCATGAAACAGTCCGGCAATCTGCTTGGGAAGGTCCTTACTGATAGCAAGCCCCTCAAACTTGGTCCCGAAAGATACACCGCCGGGATGTGCGGTATAGCGTTTGAAGGTCATCGGAGTGGAGGCTTCCAGGTGATCAATTTTTGCGCGCACATCGGGAACATATTTTTCCAGGGCATCCAGCGTCCGGTCGATCAGGCGTTTCTTTTTCTTTTCATATTCTTCACGGGTCAAATGAGCCCAGTCCTTGAACCGCGCGTTGGTCGACGCTACGATCGAATACATGTTCAAGCCCGGCCGGGTTTCCGGATAATAAAAGCTGAACGTCCTGCTGGAAGTCTCCGGTTCCAGGAGAGATTCCGAACTGAATTCCTTTTCCTGGGAAGTGAACAACAGATCCCCGACGTTATCAATCTTTTCGCCTTTTTTGATACCGATATAAACCTGACAACTACTGTCATTCAACCGGACTTTTTTAACTGCCTTGAGGAATTCCGGTGAGAAATGCTCGTCTCCGATCAGTTTGTGGATCGTGCTTAAAATATTCGAGTTGGCAAGAACGGTTTTGGCTGGAATCATCCGTCCATGGACCTCCACCCCTTTCACCGTTTTGCCTTCATCCACCACGACGCGGTCGACCATGCAATGGGTGCGGATATCGACGCCGTTTTTCAGCAACTCCTTCTTCATTTTTTTG
The DNA here is from genome assembly GCA_028278405.1 of Nitrospinaceae bacterium. GTDB lineage: Bacteria > Nitrospinota > Nitrospinia > Nitrospinales > Nitrospinaceae > SZUA-226. Next base: position 182,947 of record JANQEK010000015.1, on the reverse strand, counting down.
ATCAGCTCGTTGGTACCGCCTCTAAAGGTATATACTCCCTTGTCCATGAAATTGGCAAACACAATGCCATAGGTGATCGCCGGATCATCGAGAGTGGAGCCGTTGGCGTAGGTGATGGGCTCCATGAGCAGGCGATGGACATCGGTCCGGCCGGGAAAAAACTTTTCGAACAGTTCGCGGGTCGTCATGGACAGGTCGTCATAAAAATTCATGGCCCGTACGGTTTTGAAGAATTCGTCGATGGTTTCCTTGACGATTCCAAACCGGTCTTTCATCAAGCGGGTGAAATCGTTTTTATCAAAGTTGGTCCAGAAGGAGAATTGCGGGTTGTCGAAGCGGATGTTTTTGAGACGGACGATAGAATCGGCGATTTCCTTGGTCCAGTATTTGCGGCAGGTCTTGATCATCCCGGTGGGGAAACCGTGGAGGGAAATATCCAGAATATGGCCGCCCTTGCGCTTGAACCAGGTGGCCAGTCCCCCCAAATTGTAGTGATGCTCAAGAATCAGGACCTTGTGTCCCAGTTTTGCCAGTTTGTTGGCAGCCGTCAAGCCTGCCAAACCACTGCCGATAATAATCGTATCGTAAGCCGACTTGATGCCCTTCAGCCAGTCTTTAGCCATTAAATTCTCCCATATTCCGATTTGGCTTCCGCTTGTAGAATATGCAGGTTAGCCATTGAAATTCCGCTCAATGTCGCCCCAATGATACCCAAAAATCCCTGATCTGTCCCACAAATAAATAAGTTTTTTACGGGGGTCCGCCCACTTTTTATTTTGGTAGGGGAACCATACACAGCCCCATTGAGGTGGCCGGTATATTTGAATATGGTCTTGGGCGTAAAAGAGTCAATATATATAATATGATCGCTGAAATCGGGGAAATAAGTCAACAACGCATTCACCCCCCGTTCCCGGTATTCCTTCTTGGCCGCCCGGTAGTCGGAGCGGGCCATCTGGTCCCAAAGGCTGAAATTGGCCTGATTGGTGAGGCGGATCACCCCTTCGGACGGGGCTTCCGGATACTGAAAATTGTTGGGGCAGCATAAAACGCCGCTGGTGACATCGGTCAATCCCCCGGGAACGCGATACTTGAAGTGAGGCTCAGTGCTGTAAAACACGATGCTCTTGTCATACCCCACCTCTTTCGGCATACGGTCCAGCACAAAGATCGACTCGATAAACGACATCCGGCCGATTTCCAGTTCGGTTTCTCCTCCAATTTGCGGGCGGCATAATCTCAGGGTTTCGACAATCCCGGCGGAAGAAATGACCTTGTCCGCCTTCAGTGTTTCACCATTCTCGAGTTGAAGGGATTCCAATTCGCCGTCTTTGTGCGCGATGCTTTGCACTCCCGCCCCCATACGCAATTCACCGCCGAGGCTCTTGTACTTGTCGACCATCAGTTTCAGGATGTAAGGCATGCCGCCGACAGGTTTCGCGAACCCTTCCATGAATATACTCTTGAACATGATCACGAACTGGTAGAAATCCATATCGCCTTCCGCCGCGTTCCCGTAGTACATGATCGGGCAATACAGCATGTCAACCAGGACGGGGTCGGTCAGGCAAGATTCCAACACCTCGCGGGAGGAAATGCGTTTGCTGTCGTCCAGATCCAACTCGTTGAACTCGCGGATATGGGTGAGCAGCTTCTGAAATCCGTCCGCTTGAGATGGAAACTGTTCGGCGATTTCCTGCTCCAGAAATTCGAATTCGTTGGTGAACCGGAGTGATTTGTCGGGAAAACGTATCTCAGACATTTCCTGAGGACACAGGCGAAACTCATCGTGCTTGAAACGCAATTGCTTAAGCAGTTTGCCGAGCGGAGACGTGCGCACGCCCTTCGGCGTGTAATTGGTCATCGCGTGCAGGCCCACGTCGAATGTGCGATGTTTGCGGGTATAAAAAGAATTGAGGCCGCCGACTTCGACATGTTTTTCGACGATCAAAACCTTTTTTTCGAACATCGCCAAACGAATACCCGCGGCTAATCCGGACAGACCGGAGCCAATTATGATGGCGTCATAGTTCATGGTCTTGATTGTAATTGAGGCTGGGAATCAAGTAAACCGCGTGAGCGGTAGGGGGTCGGTATCGCAGGGAAGGCCGGGAAAAATCCCGAAACGGCTTCAACTGACCAATTCGTCGTCTTTCAGGCGCGGGAACAGATACTCGACACTGCTCGCCATTGACACCAGTTCCTGGTAATCCTTTTCAGGCACTTCCAGATTGAAGCGTTTACGCAGTTCCATCACGATATCGAGGAAATCCATCGAGTCCAGATCAAACTGGTCTCTCAGTTTTTCTTCGTCTTTGATGGAACCTAAATCTTCATCCGGAGCAATGTCGGAGATGATATTGAGGATGGCTTGTCGAACTTGTTCCCTGGTCATTCGGCGCGTTCTCCTAAAGTTTGATGGTAGGCCAAAACTACCTGAATTTCAAGACTATTTTTGGTATTTACGGACAATCAAGACGGAATTGATGCCGAACATTCCGAACGAATTGTTCATGATAATACTCACGTTATCCAGCAGCTCCGGCGTGTTCGCCACCAGGTTTTTGAGCTGGCATTCCGGGTCGATTTCGTCAAGGTTGATGGTCGGGTGAACATAGCCGTCCTCGAAAGCCGGCAGATTTCCGGTCAACTCCAGCGCCCCTGCCGCCCCCATGGTATGCCCCAGATAACTCTTTGTATTATTGATTCGTGTGCGGCCCTCCATGCCGAATACGTCGCGCACCGCCTTGCTTTCCTGGATATCACCCAGCTGGGTGGCGGTGGCATGGGTATTGAGAATATCGATATCCTCCGGTTTCAAGCCGGCGCGGTCCAGCGCCAGCCGCATGCATTCAGCCTGCCTGCCCGGCTCCGGGAGGATATAGTCAAAGGCGTCCGAGTTGCTGGCATGCCCTATGATTTCCCCATAAATTTTTGCGCCCCGGGCCTCCGCATCCGACAGGCGCTCGAGGGTGTAGACACATCCACCTTCGGAACACACAATACCGTTGCGGTTCTTGTCGAACGGACGGCTTGCCTTGACGGGGTCCGAGTGCTCAGCCAATGCTCCCTCGCTCTTGAAACTGGCGAAAATGCCGAAGGTGTGAATGCTTTCGGAAACGCCACCGGCCAGAGCCAGATCCGCCTCGCCCAACCGCAGCATCTGCGCCCCCTGGATGATGCCCAGGTTGCCTGCCGCACAGGCCGCCCCGATAGCATAGTGCGGTCCGGTGATGCCCATGTTGAGTGTCACTTCACCCGCCGGGTTGTTGGCCACGGTCCGCGGGTTGTGGTGATGCGACCAGTACTTGGTATCGTAGTCGTATTTGCTGATGGCGTGAACTTCGTTCTCCGTCTCCACATTGCCGTGCTCGGTGGTACCGAGATAGACGCCGACACGGGATTTGTCGACCGTGTCGAAGGCGATTCCGGAATCCGCCACGGCTTCCTGCGAACAGTAGATGGCGATCGAACCCGCGCGGGTACCGCGCCGGAGACTTTTCTTTTTTTGATATTTGAGTTCGTCGAAATCGCACACCCCGGCCAGCACTTCGCCCATGAAACGGGTCTCAAAGCGGGTGACGCCGGAACGTCCCTCGAGCAGACTCTTGCGGAATTCCTTCAGCGAGTTGCCGTTGGGCGCTGTCAGGCCGATTCCTGTAATGACAATACGGTCCTCAGGCCGCATAGATGCAATCCATCAATAACGAGTGTCGGGGATGTATTGGATTCAAACCCTGGATGGGTTGGTGTTGAAAAACCAGGCGAAGCCAAAACTTCGGAATTAGAGAATTTAGCACAAAAAGAGAGAGTTGGGAAGAGGCCTGAAACGGGCAAAATTATCGGAGGAGATTATTTTTCTGCATTTTTGGTATATTCCGATAGCCATTGAAATACGCCTTGCTGGAGGCCCCAAGCCTATAAAACCTTAAAAGAAACAAGCGCTTGGAGCAATCAGGAGCCATATTTATATAGTACATAAATGCTGGGGGGGGACATGCTTGAAAGGCTCTGGCGGCACACCCTCTCGGGTGCGGCGGGCTGTATGAATGGAGGTGTCCCATGGGACTGACTTATGATGTTTTAAAGACCAAAGTTAAATCCGAAGGCAAGTTCACGATGGATGAATTGATGTGGATGGTGGACAAAATGAAGGAAATGGACCGCACACTCGACTCGGTTAAAAAAACCACGGAAGAACGGCTTTCAAAAATCGAACGCAAGGACGACGACCACATTCCGGGCGGCCTCTAGCCCTCCTCCCCGGAGAGGGAGCTTGCTGACGGTTAACGGCAAATGTGATTCTCCGGGCGCAGTTTTGAAATTACATCTTCTCCACTAACGCAACAGCATCGACGGCGATGCCCTCTTCGCGGCCGGGGAAGCCGAGTTTTTCGGTGGTGGTGGCTTTAACGTTCACCTGTGCGGGGCCGATGGCCAGCGCTTTAGAGATGTTCTGTTTCATCTTGTCCAAGTGAGGCGCGAGTTTTGGATTCTGCGCAACGATGGTGGCATCGGTATTACTCACCTGATACCCCTGCTCTTTCACCACTTGCCCGACCTTTTCCAGCAGCAGAAGACTTGAGATACCCTTCCATTGCGGATCGGTATCCGGGAAGTGATGACCGATATCCCCCGCTCCGACCGCTCCCAACAACGCGTCACAAATCGCATGGCACAACGCATCCGCATCGCTATGACCGTCGAGTCCTTTATCGTGCGGGATGTTCACACCGCCGAGGATCAGCTTGCGGCCTTCAACCAGGCGGTGCACATCGTATCCATTACCGATTCTGAAAGTGGTCATTAGTGAGGTTCTTCCACGGCAGCATCATACAGAAGCTGCCGGAGGGTGATGCCGATCAATCTAAAGGGTAACTGTTATCAGTTTGCGGGTTTCTTCGCGGGCCCACCGGTCCGCTTCCAGGACATCTTCGATACAGGTGATCGGCCGGGTGTCGTGATTGTGCATGGCCATGCGGATGATCTCGGGGATATCCTTGTAGGGGATCTGCTCATCCAGAAAGGCCTGTACGGCGATCTCGTTGGCGCCGTTGAGCACGGCGGGCATGGTCTGGCCGATTTCCATTGCATCCTTCGCCAGCTGGAGACAGGGGAAACGCGTGTAATCCGGCGGTTCAAACGTGAGTTTCGACAACGCCGACAAATCGAGAGAGGCCAGGGTACAGTCGATCCGGTCCGGATACGACAACGCGTAGGCGATGGGTACGCGCATGTCGGGAATTCCGAGTTGCGCAATGATTGAGGTGTCCACAAATTCGATCATCGAATGCACGATGCTTTGTGCATGCACGATAATGTCCACCTGCGTTTCCAGTCCGAACAGCCACTTGGCTTCGATATACTCCAGTCCCTTGTTCATCATGGTGGCGGAGTCGATGGTGATCTTGTTACCCATGTCCCAGTTGGGATGATTGAGCGCGTCCTTAACCGTCACATGTTCCATCTGCGTCAGTGAATAGGTTCGGAACGGTCCGCCTGATGCGGTCAGGATGATGCGTTTGACCCGATCCCGGTTTTCACCGTTCAAGGCCTGCAGAATCGCGCTGTGCTCGCTGTCGACGGGAATGATGTCGCTCTTGCCTTGTGCCGCCTTCAGGACCAGTTCACCGGCGACCACCAGGGTTTCCTTGTTGGCCAGCGCCAGGGTTTTCCCGGCACTTACTGCGGCGTGCGTAGGTACCAAGCCAGCACACCCGACCATGCCTGAAACGACGAGATCGATTTCCGGAAGCGTGGCAACCTGAGTCGCGCCTGATTCACCGGCAACGATTTCCACTTTGTGATCGCCGAGCAAAGCACGCAATTCTCCCAGACGCGATGGGTCTTGCAGAGAAATTATTTTGGGTTTGAATTTTCGGGTTTGCTGCGCAAGTAATTCAATATTGTTGCCGGCGGCGAGGCCCCAGATTTCAAACTTTCCAGGGTTGCGGTCTACAACATCCAGTGTATTGACGCCAATGGATCCGGTTGATCCGAGGATGGAAATTTTTTTCATAAGTGCCCGCTGTCATTAGGTTCGCTACTATTCGCCAACAGGATAAGCCACAATCTTACAAAAATCTTAAAAAACCCTCAGTCGCTCACAAAAACATTGCATGGTAAATATAAAATGCGGGGCCGGCAAACATCAGGCTGTCCAGCCGGTCCAGAACTCCTCCATGACCGGGGATCAATGATCCGGAATCTTTAACTCCGGCCCGGCGCTTGAAGAGGGACTCGGCAAGATCTCCTATTTGACCCATGGTACCGCATAATAAGGCCACAATCAAACAATGGTTTAGCGGAAGAGTCTCAAAAAACAGCAGTTGCGCGGCGACTCCTCCGGCCACGCTTCCGACCAGTCCTGCTGCCGAACCTTCAAGGGTTTTGCCGGGACTGATCCTGGGTGCAAGCGGCGTTTTCCCAATAGTTTTCCCGATAAAGTAAGCGGCCGTATCGCCCGACCAGATCACCATAAAGAGGTAGAAGAGAATATGATTGCCATGCTCCATTCCGCGCAGAAGAATAAAGTAACTCATCAACCCGGAAACATAAACGATACCTAGAAATGAATAAGCAACCTGATTAACCGCATCCTCCAATGCAGACCCGGAAGCATACCAGGTGATGAATAACGAGATAAGGCACGCCGCAAGCCAGATCAGATAAAAATCGTTGCGATAAAAACAATAAACAAGCAGCAGGCACAGTATCCCGCCGATTACGGGATTGATCCGGGTTCCCATGTGGCCGATCAACCGAACGTATTCAAACCATCCCACCAATACGGCGGTGGTAACGAGCGCCACAAACAACAGTGGTGAGCCGTACTGAACAATGCCCAGGACAATAGGAATCAGAACCAGTCCACTCAATACGCGCTTCACTCGGTGCTCTCCGGTTTCAATACATACATGGCAATGTAAAGGGTATGTGCTAGGAGTAACGTCAGGCTTTAACGATCTGGTCGCCGATCATTCCGAACCGCCGTTCCCGGCCCTGGAAATCGATGATGGCTTTAAGCAGATCGTCTTCCGTGAACTGCGGCCACAACACCTGGGTGTAATGCAATTCGGTGTAGGCCATTTGATACAGGAGAAAATTGCTGATTCGTTTTTCGCCGCTGGTGCGGATCAGCAGGTCCGGCTCCGGAAGATCGTGCGTGTACAAACTGCTTTCCAGAACGGGGAAATCGATATCCTCGATAGGCAGGCTTCCTTCCTTCACCTGCCTGGCAATTTTTTTAACCGCATCAACGATTTCCTGACGCCCTCCATAACTGAGGGCCAGGGTCAGTGTCAAACCATCGTTGCTTCGGGTGTAGTCTTCCGCGTGATGGATCAGTTCTTGAATGGCCGGTGGTAGTTCATAAATGCGCCCGATGGTGTTGAACCGGATATTCTCCCGTTTCATCCGTTCCAATTCCTTGTTCAGGTACCGGTCCAGAATTTTCATGAGCGCGTCGACTTCGGAACGAGGGCGGTTCCAGTTTTCGTCGGAGAAAGAATACAGGGTCAACGCCTCGATGTGCATTTCAGCGCACAAAGTAACGATTTTGTCGACGGTTTTGACGCCCCGGCGGTGACCTTCCACGCGCGGAAGCATATTCTTTTTGGCCCAGCGACCGTTGCCGTCCATGATAATGGCGATATGGCGCGGCAGACGCTTGAGATCAATTTGGTTCATTAAGGCAGGGTCAGGCAAGGGGAATCTCCATGGTCTTGGATCGATTCAGCAAAACAGAGTCCGGCCAAGCGGGGCAAGGCCTTCATTTCAGCTTATCAATATTATAAGGCATCCATCAACCTTCCAGGACATCTTTTTCCTTGCCCTGAACGATCTTATCCACCTCGGCCACATACTTGTCGGTGGTTTTCTGGATTTCGTCGTGACCCTTGCGCTCCTCATCCTTAGAAATGGAATGTTCCTTTTCCATGGCCTTGAGTTTATCGTTAAATTCGCGCCGGATATTGCGGATGGCGATTTTACAATCTTCGCCATACTTCTTGACCACCTTGGTGAGTTGTTGCCGCCGTTCGGTGGTCAGCGGGGGAATGGTCAGGCGGATGACCTTACCATCGTTGGAAGGAGTCAATCCCAGATCCGAGCCTTGAATCGCTTTTTCGATCACCGGCAACATTGTCGCGTCCCAGGGAGCGATGGAAATGGTTTTGCTGTCCGGTACTCCCAAGGTCGCGGCTTGTGCCAGCGGAGTTGGGTTGCCGTAATAATCAACCTTGATGTCCTCCACCAGGGCGACCGAAGCGCGGCCGGTTCTCACCTTGCCCAACTCCGTGTGCAGGTGATCGATGGAAGCTTTCATTTTATGTTCCGAATCTTTTATTTGAATTTCCATATCAATTTGACCCAACAGTGGTTCCTATTTTTTCTCCCAAAAGCACCCGCTTGATACTGTCTTTCTGTTGTACGTTGAAAATAACCATCGGCAGCTTATTATCCATACACAGGGACACGGAAGTGGAGTCCATTACTTTGAGCCCTTTGTTCAGTAGCTCAATGTAAGACAACTCGGTAAATTTGGTCGCCTCGGCATCTTTCATCGGATCGGCGGAGTACACACCATCGACTTTAGTGGCCTTGAAAATAACCTGGGCTTCAATTTCAATGGCGCGCAGGGAAGCCGCCGTGTCTGTCGTGAAGTAAGGGTTGCCGGTACCTGCGGCGAAAATCACCACGCGGCCTTTTTCCAGATGCCGGATCGCCCGCCGCCGGACATAAGGTTCGGCCACCTGCCGAATCTCCAGAGCCGTCAACACCCGTGTCGGGACACCGTTGCTCTCCAAAGCGTTTTGCAGAGCCAGGCTGTTGATCACTGTAGCCAGCATACCCATATAATCGGCGGTCACGCGTTCCATTCCCAGACTACTGGCGGTAGCGCCGCGCAGGATGTTGCCGCCGCCGATGACGATGGCAATCTCCACGCCCATGTTCTTGGCTTCCGCCACTTCCGCAGCAATGTCGTTGAGCGCCGATTGGTCGATGCCGAACCCGCCGTTTTCAGCCGCCAGGCTTTCCCCACCGAGTTTGAGTAGAACCCGTTTGTAAATGGGCTTGTCCAAAGAAGCTCCCTTGTGGTTTATTTGTTGATTTCAAAACGGGTAAAATCCCCGACCGTGATATTTTCTCCCAGCTTGGCAATCCTCTGTTTGATCAATTCCTGAATAGTCAAATCGCCATCTTTAATGAACGCCTGATCGAGCAGACAATTCTCCTCATAGAACTTCGACATTTTGCCGTCGACGATCTTGTCGATAATGTTCTCCGGCTTGCCAGATTCGCGTGCCTGATGGGCGAAAATTTCCCGCTCCTGATCCAACACTTCCTGCGTCACGTCGTCACGCGAAATAAACCGCGGTTTGGTGGCGGCAATGTGCATGGCAATATCTTTCAACAGATCCTTAAAATCATCCGTGTTGGCGACGAAGTCGGTTTCACACTGGAGGTTGACCAGCACACCGATCTTGTTGCCTGCATGAATATAGGCGCCGATCGAACCGTCTCCAGTCGTCCGGTCGCCTTTTTTATCGGCTTTCGCCATGCCTTTCTTACGCAGAAAGGTAATCGCCTCTTCAATATCGCCCTGGGTTTCCTTGAGCGCGTTTTTACATTCCATAATCCCCGCTCCGGACTGCTGACGAAGCGTTTTGACCATATCCGCTGTTACTTCCATTCTCCAAATTCTCCTATGTCTATTTTTACAAAAGATTTATTCAATCGGCGGCGGCCTCTGCCCCGCACTCATCCGTTGGACCGTGGGTTCAGATCCGGTGATCCGGGGTGACCGATAATCTGATTATCGGAACCCTCTACCGCTCAATAACATTAATTGTGAAATAAGGATTTCCCCCTGGCGCGAACCCGGGAATGACCCCATCGTTCCCTCAGGCGGAAACCGGTTTTTCTTCAGCGCTTTCATTGGAATCCGAATCCGAGTCGGCCTTGGCTTCTTCCTTGACGGCGGCCGGGTTTTCGGTTTCCTCAGCAGCGGGCGGGCTTTCAGCCTTCTTGGCGGCAGCCTTTTTCGGTTCTGCCTTAGAAGACTTTTTGGCGGCAGCGGCGGCTTTCTTAGCCGCGGCTTCCTTGGCAGCTGCCGCTTCTTTTTCTTTGGCCGCAGCTTCCTTGGCGGCCGCTTCCTGTTTTTCTTTCTGGACAGCCTTATAAACTTCCTGGCCTTCGATACAGATATCCGCAATACGGCTGGCAAACAAATCTATCGATCGAATCGCGTCATCATTCCCGGGAATCACATAATCGATTCCGTCCGGATCACAGTTGGTGTCTACAATCGCTACCACTTTAATACCCAGCTTGATCGCTTCCGCCATGGCAATGCGTTCCTTACGGGTGTCCACCACAAACATGACGTCCGGGTGCTCTTTCATGTTCTTGATGCCTTTGAGGAATTTGTTGAGTTTGGCGATTTCCTTGCGCTTCTCCTGGGCTTCTTTCTTGTGCAACTGTTCGAACTGAGTCTCTTCTTCCAACCGTTCCAGTTCAAGCAGACGCTGGATACTTTTTCGAATGGTGGCGAAGTTGGTGAGCGTGCCACCCAGCCAGCGTTGATTGATGTAGTACATCCCGGCCCGTTCCGCCTGCTCGGCAATCAGGTCCTGAGCCTGCTTTTTGGTCGCAACAAACAAAATCTTTTTGCCCTGCTGCGCCATATTCATTAAAAACTTTTCGGCTTCCTTGAAATGAGTCAACGTTTTCTGGAGGTTGACGATATGGATGCCATTGCGCGCTCCGTAAATGTACTTCTTCATTTTCGGATTCCAGCGCGTGGTCTGATGACCAAAGTGCACCCCGGCCTCCAACAGTTGATTCATGGTAATTTCTGACATGCGTTCTCCTTAAAAGAATTGGGTTGAGTCCACCGCTCCCTTCGTCCCGGCACAGAAACCTTGCGGTCACCCCTGTTTCAGTCCAGAAGCGTGTGAGTTAAATAATTGAAAAATAGAGCTTTATATTATTTTAGATACAATACAGAGCTGTGGCGATAGCTTACCACAACCCCCAGGGTGAAACAAGCGCTATGGAATCAACATCGTGTAATTCTGGCAGCACAGGCTTGCAGAAACCCCCTTAATTGAGTATCTGTACGCTGAGAGCACTTTTTATAGATATCCGATATTTTATGGCATAATTAATCTAATGTGGTTTTTCCATAATGCATATGAAGGAGGGCTAATGCAATCCAAACAATGGTCTCAAAAATTAATGCTCTTGGCCGTTTTCTTTTGGGTATTCAACACGGCTTCCTGTAGCAGCGACGGTGAAGTTGTGGAGCAACCGACACCCGTGCCTCCCATGGACACCCCGACTCCAGAACCCACTCCCGAACCTGATCCAACACCTGTGCCACCGGTTGCACCCGAACCTCCGGCTCCGGAAATCGATCATGAGGTGGATGTGATCAACGCCTGTAAAGATCGAAGCCTCGACGATAACGGGGGTATGTCGCCCATGGACACGACGCGTAACGAATCCATCCAACCCAAAATCGTTGGCGGGAATACCGCTCCTGTAGGCAGATGGCCCTGGGCCGCGTCCATTGCCTTCACCCGGGGAGATGGCAGCTTGTTTTCATTTTGCGGAGGCTCTCTGGTGGGAGACCATTGGGTATTGACCGCCGCGCATTGCAAAGTGCGTTTGAGCGATCATGTCATCATCGGAAGACACAATCTCAGCACCAATGAAGGCCGGGTCTTCAATATCAAGAAGGTGATCAACCACTGCAACTATAACCCGCAGACCAATGATTCCGATTTTGCACTAGTGGAATTGGAGCCCCAGTCAGGGTTCACGTTACCTGAATCGGTAGGTTTGATTGACCGGCAGGACACCAACGCACAACCGGGAGATTCCTCCACCATCATCGGTTGGGGGCACCTTCAGGAAGGAGGGAGTTCATCCGACAAGCTCCAGCAGGTTTCCGTGCCCATCGTCAGCAACGCGAAATGCGGAAACTCATATCCAGGCCAGATCAGCAAAAACATGTTGTGCGCTGGAAGACCGGAAGGCGGTCAGGATTCCTGCCAGGGCGACAGCGGAGGACCGTTGATGGTCGAGGATGCAAACGGCAAGTGGAAGCAGGCCGGCGTCGTCAGTTGGGGCAGAGGCTGCGCACGTCCGGAGTTATATGGCGTGTACGCCCGGGTTTCGCGCTTCATTCCCTGGATCGAAGCGACAATGAATGGAGAATAATCTTTCCGAATCGTGCGGCAAAGGCTGGTCCGGCATGTCCGGGCTAGTCGTCGCAGGACATGATGAATAGAGGTTTGTTTTCGAAATTACGGAATTCAGGTCGCAGGCGGTCGGTATTGTAATGCTTCTTCAAATTCACCCGCTTTTTCTGGGAAGCGACTTCCTTTAATTCAACATCTTTGTAGTTGCCGTCGCGCAGAGCAACCAGCCGGCCGTTCTTGCCTTCCAGCAACAGGTTGAGCGCCATGTTGCCGTAGGCTACGGGCACGATGGAATCGATCGCGTCGGGATGCCCGGACCGAACAAGATATCCCAGTTTCTGGCTGATGATGCCGACCTCCTCGCCGTTATTGTACTGCGGTGACAACTCTTTGAGGCGCGCAGACACCTGATCGCCGATACCGCCGAGTTTTTTGTGTCCATACGCATCGGCTTCCTCGCCTTCGAATACCATCCCACCGTCGGCAAACATGGCGCCTTCAGAAACGATGACGATGGAATACTTGCTGGGATTCCTTCGGCGGTCTTCCGACAGGATTTCGGCCAATCGCTCCATGTCGAACGGATGTTCGGGAATGATACACCGGTTGCTGGCCCCGGCCATAGCGGGAACCAGTGCACTGAACCCGGCATAACGTCCGAACACTTCGATCACCAGAAACCGTTCGTGTGATCCCGCCGAGGTGCGCAACTGGTTGGCCAACTCAATGGTACGCGTGACACAGGTGCTGAACCCGAGGCAGTAATCAGTGCCAGCCACATCGTTGTCCATCGTCTTTGGAATCGCCACTACAGGAAATCCTTCGTTATGAAGATGCAACGCGTAACTCAACGTATCGTCACCGCCGATGGGAATCAGGTGATCGATGCCCAGATGATTCAGGTTCTGAATCACTTCCGGCGTCAGGTCGTTGACCTCCTGCGCATACTTGTTTTGCAATGGAGACGGAACGCTTTTCTTTTTTACCTTGGAGGGTTGAGTGCGTGAGGTGTGCAGGAAGGTGCCGCCGGAACGTCCGACCTTGTTGACCATCTGCGCAGTCAACACCTGGCAGTAGTCCTGCTCTTCCGCCGGACGGTCGCGGTCGATGCGGATCATCCCCTCCCATCCCTTGCGGATGCCCAGAACACGGTAGCCCTCGCGCAACGCACGCACGGTGATGGCGCGGATCGCCGGGTTGAGTCCCGGAACGTCGCCGCCCCCCGTTAATATTCCAATGGTGCCTTTTATTTTTGCCATAACGTGTTTCTTCTGTATTACGCTTCGACAGGGGTGGCAACGAGATCGTATTCCAGCGCGCCGGTGATACGCACGGGAACAATAGCTCCCGGTTCGGAATCGCATTGCTCGAGAATCACCTGACCATCGACCTCCGGGCCTTGAAACGGCAGACGTCCCAGCATGAGCAATCCTTCATCGTCCAATCCCTCCACCAGAACCGGATGTGTTTGACCGATGCGTTCCTTATTTTTGCGGAGGACGATTTCTCTTTGCGCGGCCATCAACTGATCGCGCCGCGACTCACAAATTTCCCGTTCCACTTTGTTGTCATAGTCAAACGCCGTTGTTCCCGGTTCGTCGGAATAAGCAAACACGCCGACGTGATCGAACTCAACCTCGTTCATAAAATCGAGCATGTGTTGAAAGTGTTTCTCCGTCTCACCGGGAAATCCGGTGATGAACGTAGTACGCAGGGCAACATCGGGGATACGCTGATGCAACTCGTCGATCATCTGCCGCACTCCGAGTTCCGTCTCTTGTCGTTTCATATGCTTTAACATGAAATCGTGAGAATGTTGTAAGGGGACGTCGATATACTTGCACACTTTATCGATGCGCTGTACGGCATCCATAAGTTCCGTGGTCAAAACAGTTGGATAATTGTAGAACAGGCGTATCCAGTCAACCCCCTCAATCTCCGCCATTAATTCCAGCAAGCGAATGAGGCCGTGTTTCATGCCGAGATCGTAACCATAGAGTGTGGTGTCCTGCGATACGAGATTGAATTCCCGAACACCACGCACCGCGAGTTGCTTCACTTCATCAACAATCGACTCCACCGGACGGCTCTGAATCGGGCCGCGCAGTTTCGGAATGATACAGAACGCGCACTGGTTCGAACAGCCTTCGGCAATTTTGACATACGCGGAGTAAAACGGCGTGGTCAATACGCGATTGCCGGGCGTATCAAAATACTGTGCCGGTTCATGCGTGTGGTTGCGTTGCTGGGAGCGCCCGTTGCCATTCAAAAGGTGTTTCAACATCGGATACTGCTTGGTGCCGAGCAGATGATCGACTTCCGGAATCTCTTTCAGAAGATCTTCGGGATGCCGTTCCGCCAGGCAACCGGTGACGATCAATTGTTCGCATCGACCGCCGGTTTTGTGTCCGGCCATTTCCAGAATGGTGTCGATCGATTCCTTGACCGCCGATTGCAGGAATCCGCAGGTGTTGACGATAATGACATCCGCTTCCGATTCATCCGGTGTCATTTCATAGCCCGACACTCCCAGGTCGCCAAGCAGGGCTTCGGAGTCGACCAGGTTTTTCGGACAGCCCAGGCTGACCATCCCTATTTTTTTGGGTGCTTTATTCATTTCCAGTTAAAAAAGGGTTATTTCGGCATCATACCGCATGAAGGGCAGTGGGAATAGGAAAGAATTTTCTGCGGGGCCAGCATTAGTTACTTTTAGCTTTTTTGAGTTTCTTTTGCATGCGCCGGACCAGTTCGGGATAGTCGTTTTTCTTGATGACCTTGTAAAACTGGAGACGCAGGTTGTTGCGCATGCTCACTCCGTCGAGGATCACGTCCACCACTTTCCAGCGGGTGGAGTTTTGCTCCAGCACGAAATCGATGCCCACTTCTCCTTCATCCGGATGCTGGACGGTGAGAGGCACGGTGGCTTTCTTGCCCTCGTTCTCCGTAGGGGCATAAACCAGGTTCATCTCGCCGAAGAACTTGGAGGAATTGGGAAAGGCCACATACCGGAACAGGTCTCCCAGCAGTTGCACAAACGATTCCTGTTCCTGTTTACTCCGTTTTTTCCAGTACTTGCCAAGGGTTTTCCGGCTGACCTGGAGCACATTCAAATGAACCAGCGCCTGACGGGAAATATTTTCATTAGATTGTTGCTGCTCCGGGGTCAAAGGCTTTTTGTGATTCATCTGTTTGATGGACTCCAACAATTGCTGCACAGTGGATTTCGGGGTGTCCGCTCGGGAAGAATCTGGAACAAACCCGGTCAGCCCAATCAGGGTGACAAAAGCCAGAAAATGTAAGGTTTTGGGACGTTTCATGACTGAGATATGATACATTGACCCATCAAAAGACAGCCGGACTTCCAGCTCCTTCGGGTGTTGCAGGTCTTCCAGTATAACTTAAATCATGAACAGAACGACTCCCAAACTTGGATGCCGATTGTCATGGATCGCCGGGATTTCCGGAGCAGTGATTCTGGTGTTGGCGTTGGGCGCGCCGGCCGCTGCCAGGAAAAACGAATCGCCCGCATGCCATTTGTATACGGGGACCTCTTCGCTTGAATCTCTGAAACAAAGAGAACGCGATTTGAAAGACGAACTGCTTCATTCCGCATCAACCGCCAGCGGCGATCATTGTGAAATCGCGAACATCCACTACAAACTGGCGCGACTGCTGCCCAAACAGCAAATTCGATACCTGAATTCCTGCATCGATCATTCACAAATGGCGATTCTCAACGATGCCCGTTCCGGTGTCGGGTATTTTTTCAAAGGATTGTGCCTCGGAAGACTGGGCGAATTGAATGGCATCTGGGGCAGTCTGAAAATCATCGGGCCGGTCCGGGAAAACATGGAAGCCGCAGCTAAAATCGATCCGTCGCTCGACCGCGGCGGACCCCACCGCGCTCTGGGGCGATTGTATTTCAAGTTGCCGGGGGTTCTCGGCGGCGACCTCAAAAAATCCATTGACCATTTGCAAAAAGCCGTGGATTATGGACCCCGATACTGGGAGAATCATTTTTTTCTCGCCGAGTCGTATTTTGAAAATCAGCAATACCTGTTGGCCCGCTCCGAGCTTCAAAAAGCGATGGACATTGCCTCGCATGTGAATGATGATCCGGACCTCAAGACCTACCGGATCGAATTTCAAAAATTGAAGAAAGCTATCGAACGCAACCTGCACTGAGGCCGCATGCTTCAGGAAATCCGCATCACAAATTTCGCCATCATCGAAAACCTGGCTATTGAGTTTCATTCCGGTCTCAACGTATTGACCGGTGAAACCGGCGCAGGCAAATCCATCATCATCGATGCGCTCAACCTGATTCTGGGGGGACGCGCGGATACCGATACCATCCGTTCCGGCGCATCCACCGCCACCGTCGAAGCCTGCCTGAAACTCGACGACTCCAAGACGCTTTCACTGATCGCGGATCTCGGTATCGAGGTGGAAGCCGGCCAAGTGATCATCAAACGTATCATTTCCAACAGCGATAAAAACCGGACATACCTCAACAACAGCAACCTCACCGTAGCCGCGCTGTCAAAAATCGGCGATCGCTTGATCGACATCCACGGCCAGCACGATCATCAATCCCTGCTGCATCCGGAGACCCATGTCGATCTTCTGGATCATTACGGGAAATTGCTGACCGACCGTGATGCGTTCGCGGAGCAGCACACCGCTTACCAGAAAACGGTTCAAACCCTCGCGCAGATGCAGACCAACCAGGGCGAACGCCTGCAACGGCAGGACCTGCTCAATTTCCAGATCGGCGAGATCGATCAGGCTGGTTTGTCGGTCGGGGAAGACGATGAATTGAAAAATGAAAAAAACAAATTGAACCACGCTGAAAAACTGCATCAGTCCGTGCAAAACGCGTTAGACCTGCTGGCGGATACCGACGGGTCGGCGCTGGAGTTGCTGGGCCGGGTGGACCGCGAACTGCAGGGCCTGCCGGAAATCGACCCCGCTCTGGAAACCCAGGCACAGCGCGGGCAAACCGCCTATCTGGAGGCGCAGGAACTGGCCGAAGAATTGCGCGATTACCAGAGGACGATCGAATTCAACCCGGCGCGGCTGGAGGAGATCGAAGACCGCCTGGCGGAGATCAACGGTTTGAAACGCAAATACGGCAACGACATCGCCACCATCCTCGAATACAGGGAGACCATCGGCAGTGAACTGGAAGCCCTGTCCCTGGGTGAGGAATCCATGGATGCGTTGAAGGCCGAAATCGAAACCCGGCAGAAAGAATTAGCCAAGCTTGCCGTCGATCTCGCAAAAAAACGGGAACAGGCGGCGGAGAAATTGAAAAAGGATGTGGAAAAAGAGCTTCGGGACCTGAGTATGAAGCACGTTCAGTTCGGAATGCGTTTTGAGTACGAACCCGACCCAGAAGGCTTCACCACTTACAAAAACAAAAAAACCAGGACCCATGCTAACGGCATCGGCGAAATCGAATTTTTATTTTCACCGAATCCGGGAGAAGAGCTGCGACCGCTGGCCAAGATCGCGTCCGGCGGCGAAATCTCCCGCGTCATGCTGGCGCTCAAATCCATTCTGAACGATCAGGATCCGGTGCCGGTGATGGTGTTCGATGAAGTGGACAGCGGCATCAGCGGCGGCGTTGCGGAAAAGGTCGGCAATAAACTAAAAAAAATCTCACAACATAAACAAATCTTCTGTATCACCCACCTGCCGCAGATCGCCGGTATGGCTGATTCCCATTATCGGGTGCATAAAACGGTTTCCGGCAAGCGCACCCGTTCCACCATCATCGAGATGGATTACGAACACCGCGTGGAAGAAATCGCCCGCATGTCCGGCGGCGAAAAAATCACCGAAACCACACTCAAGCACGCCCGGGAGATGATTAAGTAATTGATCTCTCTCACGCAATAAGAAAACCCAGATCCTTCACTTCGTTCAGGATGACAATTTCAATATTCGATTTGTCATTCTGAGGAACAGAGTGACGAAGAATCTGGGTTTTGAGCTTTATACTGTCAAAGCATTTCGGGCATCTGTAAGGAGTGAGAAGATCATGATTTTTCCACTTTAAAACATCTTTGTTTTCTTTTGACATATTCCTGAATGCGCCACGCCCTCTTTTATTTGTCCGCCCTCCTCAAAAGTTCCTATTGTTTCACTATAATTACCAGAAAATCTATGAATCGAAATTGAACTTGCAATTATTTTCTCATCACTGAGCGTTGTTATGCATTCTATTGAAATTTCAGATTCCGTAACTTGATTTTTAGTAATTTCTTTACAATCAATACCAGAAATACTCACTAGTTCTAGTTTATTTTTGTTCTCTTCAAAAACATAAGTGGTGGCACCTGGAGCAAAGGTGGAATCGCCCTTTAAATCTTGTTCGTATAAATAAACACATTCTAAAGCAAATTGTTCATTTGCCATCGCCGACCAACTCAAACTCAATATGAGCAACATTGAAATTAGTATACGACCCATATCCTTTCCCTAAGTACGGGGTGACCTCATTATGCATAATATAACTGGTACTTTTACTCCCGCACTTTATTTCAGCTTGCCGAAAATGTCAATAATTTGGTATGTTTTCAACATACTAACCCACCCTTGGAGGCAGTCATGCCCAAAATTTTAATTGTTTTTGTTATTTATATATCTCTCATGCATCCAAGCAAATCGCATGCACAAGAATCAGAGATCATCTTCGAGGGAATTCCAACAAAAATGATAGTATCGGGGCTTGATGTAAACAAGGAGACGCATCTTACAAACCAACAGAAAAATAAAAGCCGAGTACTTATCACTAAACGAGGAAAAGATTACTTTTGGGCTAGCCGGGAAGACAAACAACTCATTCCAACGGTAAGTGGAATTTACTTATTCTTTATAGCTCCAGGGTCAGGATACGTTAAAATTTCCACTGCAACGAACGAATATATAGAACATATGAGTCTAGGATTGGCTACCTTCACTTATTGGGGAAACACAGTTAAATTGGATTTAAAATAAAGAACTTAGATCTCTCTAAGAAAACAACCCCGGCTAAAAATTAAATGCCTACTTACCCTGGGCCTGTTGGGCGACGGCTTCGGCGGCTTTTTTTGCCGCTTCCTCGTCGCCAAGGTAGTAGTGTTTGATGGGTTTTAAATCTTTGTCCAGCTCGTAAACGAGCGGGATGCCGGTGGGAATATTGAGTTCGGTGATATCTTTTTCGCTGATGTTGTCGAGGTGCATGACCAGCGCACGCAGGCTGTTGCCATGGGCGCAGATCAGTACTTTCTGGCCCGATTTGATGGCCGGTACGATGGTGTCGGACCAGTAGGGCAGAAAGCGCGCGACCGTTTCCTTGAGCGATTCGGTGTGCGGAAGGTCCTTCGGATCGACGTCTGCATAACGTGGATCGTTGTGCGGCAGGCGATCGTCACCGTCGGGCAGGGGAGGCGGGGGAATATCGTAACTGCGCCGCCAGATTTTCACCTGATCGGCACCGTGCTGCTCCGCGGTTTCCGTTTTGTTGAGTCCCTGCAGATTACCGTAGTGCCGTTCGTTCAACCGCCATGACCGGTAAACGGGTATCCACATGAGGTCCATGGCATCGAGAGTGATCCACAAGGTTCTAATAGCGCGTTTCAGAACCGAGGTGTAAGCCACGTCAAAGGTCAGCCCGGCGTCCAGGATCGCTTTGGCCCCTGCCTGCGCTTCGTTGCGGCCCTGATCGGTGAGATCCACATCCGTCCAGCCGGTGAAACGGTTTTCAAGATTCCAGATACTTTGTCCATGCCGCATCAGCACCACTTTATACATGCCATCGATCCTTCAAAAATTAAATGTTCGGGCCGGGCGGCGGCCCCTCAAGGAATCCGAATTGTAACCCATCTCTCCCGAAAACGCGATTGGGAGTGAACAATTTTCCAAGGTTTATTGAAATAACTTCCGATAATAAGATTTGAGGGGCTGCGATCCAGTCTATGGTGTACAGTATGCTCAGAAAAGTTTAAAATTTGATTTTTCCTGAAATGTCAAGCTGGGAAAGCCCATGACTGATTCCGAAGCAACGGAATTCAAACAAATCACTCGCAGCTTTTTCGAAAGAGAGTGGAAGGAAGGCTTTGACATTTTCTATAAAGCTCCCACCGGTGAAGACAAACAATTTATCAAATTTGCTGAATTCGATCCTCAGGATGATTCCCGCCTGGATTCACTCTTTGAAAGGGAAAATGTAGATTTCTATATCAACGAATCCGATCTTTACAAATATTACCAATTCAATATTTTAAAGCACCTGCTGTTGGAACTTGCGGAAGAAAATCTTTCTGCGTGGGAAGTCTTTCGTATGGTGTACCCCGTGGCCACGCGCATTCTCCAGGATTATCTGGAAATCTCCGCTTCGGACACGTTTCTGGAGCTGCTGGATGAAATCCCGGAAGTGCTGGCGGAATCGGTCGAGCAGGAAAACCCTCCGTTTTTCGAGTTGTTCACAATCACTCGGAAAGAAAACTCGATTCACACCCACTGCGTCAACGTGGGATTGTACTGCCTGTGCCTGGCGCGGGAACTGGGAATGGACCTTAAAAGCCGTGAAGAAATCGTCCGGGGCGGCATGTTGGCGGATATCGGCAAAAAATTCATCCCCGAAGAAGTGCTGTTTAAAAAAGGCGAGCTGTCAGAGCAGGAGCGGCAATTTATCCGGCAGCATCCGGCTTTTGGTAAAAAAAAGCTGAACGAGCTGAAGCGTTATTCCGGAACCGTCCTTCGCATGGCCGCCGAACATCACGAAAACTTCGACGGAACCGGTTACCCCGCGAAGATATCGGGAAAGAGCATCAGTGACGCTGCGCGGATCTGCAAAATCGCCGATGTCTTTAACGCCCTGACCTGCAGACGATCCTACCGTGAAGTCATGTCCGCCAAACAAGCCTTGATGTACATGAACAAGGATTTGAAAGCTCATTTCGATCCGGATTTGTTGACCACTTTTATTTTATACGCCGTCCGCCAGTAACATCGACCTATCCCTGCGCGTCTTCCTGCTGGGAAAAGGTCCGGTCGGTGCGCTCTTCAGGTTCACTGGAAACCTCTTCCAGCATCAGCTGACAGATGCGCGTTTGTCCGGGTGTCACTTCAATCGAAAAAGGGCCGTGGTTGAACATCTCCAGCGTAATAATGCCCAATCCCGTGCCGCAATGGATCATCGGCGCCGTCATGTGTACCACCAGTCCCAATCGCGCCAGACTGCTTTTTCCTTCGACCCGCCCGGCGAGTTTGGACCCTG
This sequence comes from Nitrospinaceae bacterium, assembly GCA_028278405.1. Lineage (GTDB taxonomy): Bacteria > Nitrospinota > Nitrospinia > Nitrospinales > Nitrospinaceae > SZUA-226. The sequence continues at coordinate 161,470 of JANQEK010000015.1, read as the reverse complement.
CGGGGAATTGCACCTTCTCAAATGTCGAACCGAGATAAACCCGGTTGGGCTCCAGAAGGTATTTACCCGACGGTTCCTTGCTGACTTCCACCTGATGCAGTTTGGAAAATTCCCGGTAATCGTATTCATCCAGGTTGATTTTGAACGGCTCGTTCTCCGGGCGGGTGAACTCGGGATCCCAGATCCATAGTGGCTCGCCCATATGAAGGTCGATGGAAGTGGTATCGATCTGGTCTTTACCGGGGGCGGGTTCGACGATCATCCGGCCCTCCGCCAACGCCTTGTGAATGTCGTCACCGCTTAAAATCATACGCCCACCGTCTCCCGAATGCGGATTTCGTCCACCACGCTTCCTGTGCTCTGTTGCACACCGTGAATGAGATACTCCTGGTTGCCCTTTTGTCCCTTGATGGGGGAACGGCAGACCTGTGCCAGACACCAGTCCGACGCTTCGATAAATTTCTTTAACTCCAGCAACACATTCACATGTTTGTTGGGGTCAGTGATGACGCCCTGGTTCTCGACTTCATCCTTGCCGACTTCAAACTGCGGTTTGACGAGCGCAATCCACTGACCCTCCGGTTTTAATATTTTAAACACAGCAGGAAGGATCAGCTTGAGGGAAATAAACGCGACATCAATCACGGCCAGGTCCAGCGGATCACCGCCCACCTCGTCCAACGATAACTGGCGGGCGTTGGTGCGATCGATCATCATCACGCGATCGTCCGATTGCAGTTTCCAGTCGAGCTGACCGTACCCGACATCGACGGCGAATACTTTGGCCGCTCCCTTCTGCAACAAACAATCGGTGAATCCGCCGGTGGATGCGCCGATATCTACGGCTGATTTCCCTGTCGGATCAATGTCGAATTCCTTCAGCGCCTGCGCCAGCTTCAAGCCGCCGCGGCTGACGTAGGGATTAGGATCTTCCGACACCGAAACATCGACATTCTCCGCCACCATGCGGCCCGGTTTGTCCGCCGGTTCATCATCGATACGAACTTTGCCTGCCAAAATCAGGCTTTGAGCGCGTTCCCGCGATGTGACCAGTTTTTTTTTACCAGCAACTGGTCGAGACGAATTTTTTTAGTCGTCGTCATCCGGATCACCCTCGTCCGCATCGACGGGAAACAGTTCCGCGACCAACTCGCCCTTCTGATTTTTGGTGAGCTTTTCGATTTTCTGTTCCGCTTCGTTCAGTTTTTTGGAACAGACGCGTGACATCTTGATCCCCTCCTCAAAAATCTCCAGGGATTTGTCGATGTCCAGCTCACCCTTTTCCAATTCCTCGACGATATGTTCGAGACGGTTCATCGCCTTTTCAAATTTTATTTCAGCCATATTGATTCTCCTGCTCCCTATTCTATCGTTTCATCCACCGTAGCGTCCAGCTGGCCTTTAGCCAGACGGATACGCACAGTGTCGCCTTTATTCACCTGTTTGCCGGAAGTAACCGCCTTGCCGGTCTTTTTTGAAGTGGTAATACTATAACCCCGGTGCAATACGTTGAGAGGACTCAGGGCATCCAGACTTTTTGCCGTGCCTGCCAGTTTCTCTTTTCGAAGCCGGATCTGTGATTCCATCCGACGCACCAGACGTGCAATCAAATCGTTTTGCCGTTCCGACAGAATTTTTAATTTACCGCCGGGGGAGGCTCGAAACAGGCGATGAACGGTTTGTTTCAGGTTGCCGCGTTTGACCATCACCCACTGATCGAGACCCCGCAACAGCCTCTGCATTATTTCGTCGAGACGTTGTGCCGGCGTTTCCAGAATCTGGCGCGGTTCCCGGAAAAACCGTCGATCGATCAGATACCGCAACCGCTCCCGGTAATCTTCAATATCCTCTATCATCCGTTCGATCATCTGATTGGTGAGATATTGCAGATCCTGCACGATGTCATTCAGCTTCGGTACCACCAGCTCTGCCGCTGCGGAGGGTGTCGGCGCACGCAGGTCGGCGACAAAATCGGCGATGGTGAAATCAATTTCATGGCCGACAGCGGACACCACGGGAATCTTGGATTGCGCGATGGCACGGGCGACGGCTTCTTCATTGAAGGCCCACAGGTCCTCGATAGACCCGCCGCCGCGTCCGACGATGAGGACGTCGATATCTTTCCGCTTATTCAGTTCCTTGATTCCCCGGGCAATTTCCTCTGCCGATCCCTCGCCCTGCACTTTTGCGGGATAGAGCAGTACCGAGGTCTTCGGATTCCGTCGTTGAATGACATGAAGCATGTCCCGGATCGCAGCGCCAGTGGGGGAGGTCACGATGCCGATCTTCCACGGGATTTCCGGGAGCGATTGTTTACGCGCCTCGTCGAACAGACCCTCTTTCGCCAGTTTTTCCTTGAGCTGTTCGAACGCCTTTTGCAATGCGCCGAGGCCCTTGGGTTCCATGGCTTCGACGATAACCTGGTAATCGCCGCGCGCCTCGTATACCGTAACCCGCCCGAACAACAGCACCTGATCGCCATCCTCCGGCGTGAATTTCATTCCCGCCCGATGTCCACGAAACAGGACACATTTGATCTGGGCTTTATCATCTTTCAACACGAAATAGGCGTGACCGGAAGCTGCAGTGCGGAAATTGGAAATCTCGCCTTCGATCCACGCATTTTCAAACGCCGCTTCGAGGATCGCCCGTACGTCACGCGTGATCTCGCTGACGGTATAGACGTGCGGTTGTTCTTCTGGAATGTGTCCTACGGATTTGGGTTGGGCCTGGGTCATAAATTGCGAAGCATACGTTTAAAGGTTGTTAGCTTTTTTGAAGGCGCTTAAAGTATTTTTCATCAGCATGGCGATCGTCATGGGTCCGACGCCGCCGGGCACGGGTGTGATATAGGCAGCCTTCTCCGCCACCGCGTCAAAATCAACATCCCCGACCAATTTGCCATCGACCCGGTTGATGCCGACGTCGATAACCGTTGCGCCTTCCCCCACCATATCGGCAGTGACGAAACGGGCCCTCCCGATAGCCGCGACGAGAATATCTGCTGACCGCGCCACGGCGGGTAGATCGCGGGTACGCGAATGGCAGATGGTAACGGTGGCATTGCGTTTCAGCAGCAAAGACGCCATGGGTTTGCCGACGATATTGCTGCGCCCAATAATCACTGCACTTTTGCCTTCGATATCGATATTGTAAAAGTCCAGCATCTCGATAATACCCGCCGGCGTGCAGGGCGCGAGCGCATCGCCGCCGCTGGTGAGATAACCGACGTTGACCGGATGAAAACCGTCGACGTCTTTTTTCGGATCGATCGCTTCCAGCACTTTCTGTTCATTGATATGATCCGGAAGCGGCAGTTGTACGAGAATCCCATTCACTTCCGGGTTGGCGTTCAATTGTTCGATCAATTTCAGCAGTTCGGTTTCTTTGGTATCGGCCGAAAGAGTGTGGGATAAATTTTGAAATCCCATTTTTTCGCAGGTTTTATTTTTGTTTTTGACGTATACCGCGGAAGCGGGGTCCTCCCCCACCAGCACGACTGCCAGTCCGGGAACTTTACCCGTCTGCTGTTTCAGTTTTCCAACTTCTTCGGCGACCTGCTCTTTGATTTCCGCCGAAACTTTTTTACCGTCGATCAAAGTCATCACATCCATCGCTCCACCATTCTTCTTTTAAAAGTCAATTGGGTTTGCTCCAGCGGCCCCATCTTACCAGAACCGGCAATAAATGTGAGAGGGGAAGTCAGAATCGATTGTTTTTTCGGAAACAGGGATTCGAAAAACCCGGAATCGGGAATGCAATTTGATCCGCAAGTTTTTGAAATAGGGGAGAGAATTAAAACTGTGGGTCTTCAGGAAGCGTCAAAAAACAGGCTGACAATCCCTTCGTACTGCTGCTGCACCTTGCTCTTCATAAATTCAAAATCGTCCGGGCTGAGCCCGATGATCTCCCAGCTTTTGGGAAAAAGCTGCGGCTCGCTGAACTCGGCGTCGCTTCCCATGCCCAGAACATGAACAATGTAATCGGAGGTGTGGATAATGGCCGCATCGATAGGAAAGGTTTTTACGTTTTGAGGTTGATGGTGACCCCCCACCGCCTCCACCAAACGCGGCGGCAGTTGCCAGGTCTTCAACAGCTCCCGGCCGACATCAGCATGATCGAAACCCATCAACTTCTGTTCAGACAGGTAAATGTTTTCTTTTCTTTCTTTGCTCCGGTAAAAGGTGTCCCGGGCCATGGCCGGTTCATTTTTGAAAATCACCAACCGCCCGATGTCGTGGAGGATGCCCGCCAGATAGAACCGCTCAGTATTTTTCTCGTTTCGAAAGTCGGCAATCGACCGGGCCGCCACACCACAGGCGATACTGTGCCGCCAGAATTTTTCCATATTGAACAGGTTGTTGGGGATACCGCGGAATTGATGAATCGCCATGGTTGCCAGAGCCAGATCGGTGAGCTGATGCATGCCAATGATTGAAATGGCGTGGGAAATGGTTTCGATCCGGGAGGGAAACCCGTAAAACGGACTGTTGACGATTTTCAGCAGACGCGCGGAGAGAGCCGGATCGAATGCGATGATTTCGCCCAGCTCCTGAAACGTTTTGTCGGGGTCTTTCAGAGCTTCCTGGAGTTCGAAGTATATTTTCGGCAATGAGAAAATGGATTCATCATTTGCGCTGATCAGGTCCTGTGGATGGCTCAGTTTCATACCGGCACCCTGTCTTGGTTACTGTCCATGTTGGATTAAGGAGACACTTTTTCAGCTGATCCCCAGTTCCTTGATCAACCGGGAAAGATAGGATCTTTGGACTTCTAAAATCTTTGCGGCCTGCGTCCGGTTCCCTTTGGTCGATTGAAGGGTATTGAAAATAAAAGATTTTCTGAAAGAGTCGCTGGCTTCCTTCAAGGTGGAACCCACATTGATTTCGATGGGAGACTGGGTGGACTCGATGGCAAAGGCATCCGGAGTCAACTCCTCTCCTTCTTCCAGAACAATGGCACGCTCAAGGGCATTTTCCAATTGGCGGATATTCCCCGGCCAGCCATAACCTTCAAGAAACGAGATCAACCCTTTTTGAGCTTTTTTAGGTTTCTGTCCTTCAGGGGTATGTTTCTTGATGAAGAAGTTAACCAGATCCGGAATATCTTCCTTGCGTTCCCTGAGTGAAGGCAAATGGAGATTGATGACGTTGATACGGTAAAACAAATCCTGACGGAACGTGCCCTCTCCCACCATTTTTTCCAAGTCCTGGTTGGTGGCTGAAATGATTCGAACATCCACCTCGGTGGGTGCGGTGCCGCCCAGACGTATAAAGGATTCTTCCTGGATCACCCGAAGCAGCTTGACTTGCATATCGAGCGGCATTTCACCAATCTCGTCGAGAAACAAAGTGCCGCCGTCGGCAGCTTCAAACAGGCCGATTTTCCGGCTGTCCGCCCCGGTAAAGGCTCCTTTTTCATGCCCGAACAATTCGCGTTCCAGAATCGAGGCCGGTAAGGCGCCGCAACTGATGGACACAAAAGGTTTGGTCTGGCGCAGACTGCGGTCATGAATCAGGTGGGCAAACAATTCCTTCCCCGTACCGCTTTCTCCAGTGATCAGAACGGACGCTTTAGAGTTGGAAACCTTTTCAGCCTGGGTGATGCACTTGCGAATTTGTGGACTCTCTCCCACGATTGTATAGCGTTGCCGGTATTTCTCCTGGAGCCGGCCAAACTCTTCTCCCAGGATCTCATTGCTACGGGTCACCTCGAAAAACATCGCCATGATCCTGGCAAAGCGGCTCAGGATTTCCATATCACTTTCGGAATAGATGCTGGCATCCTGCTTGTCCAGGAACTGAACCACACCGATAACCACCCCGTTCAGAGACAGAGGAAGACAAGCAATCGCTTTGACTTCAATCTCTGCCATTTCACTGACTTCGCTCAACCAGCGTTTGTCGTTTTGCACATCATTGGATACAATGGCTTCGCCGGTTTCGGCCACGATACCTGCGAGACCGACACCCTGAGGAATTTCCACCAGTTTCAACTGTCCGGTTTCTTCACCCGAGGCTTGGTAAAACTGCAGTTTGTTGGTTTTTTCATCCAACATCAGCAACGAAGCATATTGTGCCCCGACGGTAACCTGGGCGGTTTCCAGAACAATATTCAACAATTCATCCACGTTCCGGAAGGTGGACTTAAACAGCGATGAAATCTTTCTCAGAGTCAGTATGTTGGCATACTCGTTAATTTGTTTCATAATTCGATGCGGATTGGAACGGAGCCCTTAAAAGATAAAATTTTTGTTAAAAAAGAATACAGATTGGAAATTTATATCTACCCGTAGATATTGCCTAATTTATTTATAAAACGGTGATTTAGCTGGCAAGAGCGTATAGGGTTCGAGCAAATAAATTTCCTATTTATAAAATTTTTATACCTAATTAATCATTGTAAACATTTTTTAATATTTTTGGAGCAAAATATCAAAAATTCTTAAACGTTAATATGCCCTCAATTGGGGTATTTGAGAAATGCTAATAAATCGCAAAATATGAAAAACTCCCCATTTAAGAAAACCACCCGTGCGGTCCTGGGCTTATTGACAATAGGATTTCTGGCCTATGCGGCAACCCTGCAATCGCCCTTTCTGGCTTCAGAGGTTCAAACCCTACTGGAAGATCCGGTCATTCAGGATATTTCGCGGATCAATGACATTGTCCGTGTCGACCAGATTTTTAACGGTTCGCTTCCCAAGCTTACCTTTGCAATCAATTATTGGGTGGGGCATACCGCGCCCTGGGGCTATCATCTGGTGAATCTGTTGATTCACTTGGGGGTGGGGCTGGCTTTTTTCTGGGTGACCCAAGAGTGGTTGATCTTTTTCGAGCAGAAGAACTCCCGATATTTAAACTGGATTCCCTGGGTCGCTTCCGGAATCCATCTGCTCCATCCCCTGAACTCCCAGGCCGTCATACTCGTTTCTTCTCGTCCCATACTTTTCGCAAGCCTGTTCTATTTGCTGACGTTTGGATTCCTGGCCCGTTTCTTAAGAATTTTTAAAGAGGACCCCAAAAAAGCCAAGGCCTCGATCGATCTTCTGATGGTCATGGCCTGTTTTACGGCAGGAGCCACTTGTGACCCGGTGATGGTTACCTTGCCGTTCATGGGATGGATTTTCTATCGATTCTATATGGCGTCTACTGAAAAGATGGAAATGGAAATATTTGCGCTGGCCCTGATTCCCTGGATCATTTATCTGATTTACCAGCTCACCACACCGTCTGCCGAACTGTTGGCTGGACATTCGAGAAGTTCCGGCAACTTGTCGACTTTGTATTTCTTAACTCAGGTTAAAGCATTTATTTTTTACTACCTCCCCAAAACCCTGTTTCCCATGCATTTGAATCTGGACCCCGATTTCTCCCTGGTGAGTGGAATCGGGGATTGGACCTGGATGTTTTCCCTGGTTGCCATTGCAGGGTTGTTTGCGCTGACGCGGATCACCCGATCCGGATTGGTGCAATGGGCTTTCCTCTGGACTCTCTTGATATTCATCAGTTTTTACTCATTAGGAATGGATGATCCGGTGGTGTCCGAGCCCCGGTTTTACCTGCCGGGTTTGGGAGTCCACCTGATTTTGGCGATCGGCCTGGTGGAACTGGCGATCCGCCACCCCATCGCTGGATGGTTGCGGGTAGGGGTGCCGGCGCTTTTTATGATTCTTACCTTCAGCCGGGGTCAGGACTACCGGTCAGCGGTGACTCTTTGGGAGGAAACCGCTACGACTTCTCCACACAAAGCACGGGTCCATTACAACTTGGGAAGAGCTTACCTGGACGATGGATTAACCGACCGGGCGGAGAAAGAACTGGCAACGACCCTCGAACTCGATTCGAAACACGTCCGCGCAAATATTGATCTTGGCGAAATTCATATCAAGAGAAATGAATATACTAAAGCCCTTGAGCGGTTCAACGAATTGAATAAACAGGGTATCAAGGTCCCGCCGCTGAATTTTTTAACCGGATACTCTTATTTGAAGTTGGAACGACCCAAAAAAGCGGTGCCCTATCTTGAAAAAGCGGTCTCTGAAGTTCCCGGGTCGGCCCTTTGGCATTTAACACTGGCGCAGGCGTATCGCAAATCGAAACAATTGCGAAAAGCCTTGAAATATTATCGCGGCAGTCTCCAGATCAATCCGGATCAACCGGTGGCACATAACGAAATGGGTATGGTGTTCTGGGGCCTGAATTCTTTTTATTTTGCAGACGCTTCGTTCCAAAAAGCCTATCAACTGGACAATCAATACGTGGACGCCCTGAACAATCTGGTCAGTTCCAGTATGTTGTTTAAACAATATGATCAAGCCATCACCTACATCAACCGCCTGCTCGAAATCGACCCGGAGAACGACAATGCCCGGCAATTACTGACGGCCGCCCGCCGCTTTCAGAAACAACAGAAATCGCAACCACCTCCAAAAATTCAGGATTTCCACTAAAAAACCGTTCAGAGGCTTTCCCCGTTGTCCTTTTTATCGGGGTGTGATAACTTTTTCCGAACCAGGCCGAAGTGGTGGAATTGGTAGACGCGCTGGATTCAAAATCCAGTGAGGGCAACCTCGTGTCGGTTCGACTCCGACCTTCGGCACCACTACCCGTGGGGGGAGCTTGCAAAAGCTTCCTCCGCGGTCCAAATGATACGAGTGTGTCTGAGATTTGAGCCCTCACCGTCGATGCGCTCCAAAGAATTTTCGGAGGAGTTGTGGCCACCCGCAACTCCTCTTCCCTTTTAGCGGGGAAACTTTTGTGGCGAAAATCAGAAAACTGGACAAACAGAAAATCGAATCTCAAAAAAACCGGCTGGAACGAGCCAAACTGAGCCAGGCGGATCTGGAAGGCATCGACCTGAGCCAGGGGGTTCTTAAAGAAGCGCAATTCCAGAAATGCAACCTCAAGAAAGCAAACTTCGAAGAAGCCGGGTTGAATGGGGCGGATTTTACCGGCAGTTTTCTGGTGGGTGCCAATTTCAAATCAGCGCAACTGATTCGCGCCAACTTCACCAAAACCAATCTCAGCGGCTCCGACCTGAGCGGTACGGACCTCAGCAGTTCCTGGTTCAACGAGGCGGTTGTCCTGAAAGCCGATTTTCACGATTCGAATCTCAACCGTGCGGAACTCAACCAAGCCCAGTTAAAAGGCTGCGACCTTAGAAATGTGAATCTCAACAAGAGTGATTTGCGGGGAGCGATTTTGAAGGAGTCTGATCTGTCCGGCGCCCGTATCCCCAAATCCCATCTCAGCAAAGCCAATTTTTCGGGAGCCAAGCTGGAAAATACAGACGTCAGCGGATGCAATCTGAGCGGGTGCGATTTTCGGGACGCGAATCTCAAAGGGGCAAATTTCTCAGACTCGATACTCAATCGGGTGTATTTCAAGGGGGCGGACTTGACGGAAGCGAATTTGAGCGGCGCCAACGTCCGGGGTTCTGATCTGGCGGAAACCCGCCTCGCCCAGGCCAATCTGGCCGGCGCGGATTTTTCACTGGCCACCAATCTTTCCAGTGACAACTTGAAGACCGCTGTTATCGACCGGAAAACCAAACTGCCGGACAATCTCGCAGTCCAATGGATTTCAGAAACCGAATTCGAATGCACCGAGACTGCCAAGGGGGAATGACAGGCTCGGTTGTTGCCATCGAACTAAAATCGGGTGGTACCTTCCTCCGGAGTCGAATCGATTTTATGCACGGTTAAATCGGATCCCTGTAACTCATCGTCTTTTTCCAGCCGGATGCCAAACATGCTGTCCAGAGCTTTGTAGACAACAAACCCGGCCACCAGAGCCACAACAACAGCGGCCAACGAACCGATCAATTGCGCCATAAAGGTGACGTCGCCTATCCCGCCGAAGGACTTGAGTCCGAAAATACCGCAAGCGATGCCACCCCAGGTTCCGCAGATTCCATGCAAAGGCCAAACACCGAGCACGTCGTCGATCTTCAGTTTCTCCTGCTCCCAGGTAAATCCGTAAACAAAAATAATCCCCGCAATGCCGCCGATAAAAAAAGCACCGATGGGATGCACCTGGTCGGAACCGGCGCAGATAGCCACCAGTCCAGCCAATGCACCGTTATGGATAAAACCCGGATCGTTCCTGGATACAACGAGGGCAAACAAAATTCCACCCGCCATGGCAAACAGGGAATTCATCGCGACCAGTCCGGAGATACCCTTGATGGTAGCCGCAGACATGACATTGAATCCGAACCAGCCGATGCACAACATCCACGCGCCCAACGCGAGGAAAGGGATGTTACTGACCGGAATGGGACGGCTTCTGCCCTGAGAATCCCAACGACCGATGCGGGGTCCTAAAACAACAACGCCAACCAATGCCAGCCATCCGCCCATGGAATGCACGACGACCGATCCGGCAAAATCGTGAAAGGGAGCGCCGGCAACTTTTTCCAGCCAGGAACCACTCTGGCCCAGAAATGTGATTTGTCCCCAGACCATTCCCTCGAAGAAGGAATAGACTACCGCCACGAAAATCGCGGCCGCCACTGCCTGTGTCCAGAATTTAGCGCGCTCTGCAATACCGCCGGAGATAATCGCGGGAATTGCCGCGGCAAATGTCAGGAGAAAAAAGAAATGGACCAGCTCGTAACCCTGTTTATCGCCGGCAAGAATTCCTGCGGGTTGATAAAAGTAAATTCCGTAAGCAACGGCATAGCCGATGGTAAAATAAATAACAGTGCTGATCGCAAAGTCGACAATGATTTTCACCAGAGCGTTGACTTGATTTTTTTTTCGTACCGTGCCCACCTCAAGGAAGGCAAAACCGCCATGCATGGCAAACACCATGGCTGCCCCCAACATCATAAACAACACGTCTCCACTCTGTTCGAGAGCAAGGACATCATTTTCCATAAGTTCCCCCTTTTTCTACTCGTCCTGAAACCCGCCAAGAGTATAATGAATGCGCCAAAAGCATCGGCCGCCCATTGAAAAGACAATGGACCGAATTCACTTTCCCCCGAGGTTCTGTTAGAAATGCCGCAAATTATACAAGATTTAGCGCTTCTTTTGTTGGTTTCTTTGCCGATCAACGTGCTTTTCCACCGAATTCGCCTGCCGTCCATCATGGGATTTTTGATCGCAGGCATCCTGATCGGACCTCATGGACTGGGACTCATTGGCAACCCTGCTTCGGTAGAAAACCTTGCTGAAATAGGGGTGATCCTCTTGTTGTTTATTATCGGACTCGAGTTTTCAATTTCCCATCTGCTTAAAAATATGGCATCGATTACGGGGGCCGGTGTCCTGCAAATGGGCCTGACGATTACAGCCTGGTATTTTATTCAAACGTATTACTTCGGAGATTCGGGATCAGTCAGTCTGGCGTTGGCGATGATCATTGCGCTCAGCAGTACCGCTATTGTTCTAAAGATGATTACCGATCAAGCCGAACTGGATACCCTTCACGGACGCACCTCGGTGGGTATCCTTCTCTTTCAAGATCTGTGTGTCGTTCCTTTGATGCTGATGATCCCCTTGCTGGCTCACAGTGGGGAAGCATCCGGAATAGATTTCGCGGTGGCTTTTGGCAAAGCGATCGCTGCGGTGGCGGGAATCTTTTTTCTGTCACGTCTTCTGGTTCCACGATTTCTCAGCACAGTTGCACGCATGGGAAGTAAAGAACACCTGACGCTTTTGGTTATTCTAATCATCCTGGGAACCGGTTGGGTATCGCATTCATTGGGATTGTCGCTGGCCATGGGCGCCTTTATCGCCGGATTGATCATTTCCGAGTCCGAGTACAGCCACCAGATTATTCTCGACATCCTGCCGTTGCGTGATTACTTCAGCAGCATCTTTTTTATTTCCATCGGGATGTTGCTGAACGTCGGAAATTTTATCGATCACATCACCTTGATCCTTTCGCTGACTTTCAGTGTTATTTTTTTGAAAACGATCTCGGGATTTTTAGCTTCCGCAGTTATGGGGAATCCTGCAAGAATATCTTTCATCGTCGGAGTACGGTTGGCGCAGGTCGGAGAATTTTCTCTTATCCTCGCAGGACTGGCATTGACACAGGGACTGCTCTCATCAGGGAATTATCAATTATTCCTGAGTGTAGCCGTGTTGACCATGTTGGTCGCTCCTTTATTAATCCAGATTTCTTCTCCAGCATCTCATTTTCTTTTTTCCAAATGGACCACGGGCAGAGGACCGGAAGAACTTCCGGAACAACAAAGTGAAGAGCTCAAAGGGCACGTCATCATCGCAGGTTATGACGTCGTGGGCAGAAATCTTTCCAGAGTCCTTAAGGAAACGCACATTCCCTTCATTGTGTTGGAGTTGGATGGCGAGTTGATCAAACATGCGTTGGCGGAAGAAGTGCCCGTCCTGTATGGAGACGCCAGCCACCGGGATACCTTGGCGCGGGCTGGAATCGCACAGGCCAGAATCATCGTGTTCTCCATTCCCGATCACCAGGCCACCGGTCAGTCGGTCCGGTTGGCGCGATCCCTCAATCCGGATATCTTCATCATGGTGAAGACCCGTTTTTCATCGCAAGTGGACGAGTTGAAAAAATCGGGAGCGGATCAGGTCATCCCTGAAGAGTTTGAAACTTCTATTGAAATATTTTCACGCGTATTGAGAGAATTTCGCATGCCCAACAACATCATCGAACAGCAGGTGGAATTGGTAAGGTTGGAAGGTTACGGAATGTTTCGGGGGTTGTCACTCAACATGGAGAGCATGCAAAATTTTTCCACTTACCTAACAGCGTCGCTCAGCCAATCTTTTCAGGTCTTGGAAGATTCGTGGTCCAACGGCAAACAACTGGATAGCCTCAGCCTGACCCAGAAAACCGGCGCCACATTGATCGCCGTTGTCCGCGACAACCATGCACAACCCAATCCTTCAGGAGATTTTCAAATTGAGACAGATGATGTGCTGATTTTGTTCGGCCGGCACGCACAGGTGGATCAGGCGATGCGGCTTCTAAGCTCCGGTCCCGATGACACATCCTCACAAATTGTTTAAATCGATTGGAAAAACTGGAATCGAATAAATCGCGGTTGTGCTAAGAGGCGGCCTTGGGGGAACTTGCTCCCTTTTGCTGGGTTTTTGGTTTCTTTAACGAGGGGGCAACGGACTTGATTGTTTCACTCTTGGTCGCCCGGAAACGGGTTGGGATATGGGTGGATAATATGGGAAGCTGGTTTCCTTTATAATCGAATGCATCCACCCGGCAAAAATTGGCCAACAACTGGGCCGTATAGTGTGCCTGAATAATATCTTCCACCGGAAAACAATTGATGATCAGTTTTTTTCCACCGCCCTTAAAACCTTTCAAAACCAACTGAGGGACATACTGGCCTCTGGCTCGACCCAATATATCTTCCATTACCGTAACTTTTTCGACCAGGTTGTAAGGAAGGGTCTGGGATCTGCCAAATTTGGTGATTCCGGACAGATGAATTTTTCGAGTCCTGCCTTCCATGATTATGGTCGGCCTTCGCTTCAAGTACCACAACGCCCCCCACCATGCTCCCAGAGTCAGGAGAATCCACCCGAAAGCGGGACCAATTCCAAAAAAACAAATTTCAATAGTGAGGAGAAGCAACGCTCCGCATTTGACGTATTTGACCTGGTCATTAAATTCAGAGGTCACGCGGGTAGTCAAAATGACATCGGGATTTATATAATCGGTTTCAAGAGGCATAGGGGCTGTATTTTTCCAACTTCTCTTAATAAAAGGACTTAACGAGGGTATAAATTTAATTTAAGGGATGCATGGGTGTTTGTCAAAGGAGTTTGTCCAGAAACTGTTACGGCTTTTCAACCCCTTGAAAAACCCCGTATTCTAAAGGCTAACTGGAGCATCCCAAAAAATAGACGGTTTCGAGTCGCCCCAGCAAGATCATTTGTGGGGGCGATTTTTAAGAATAATAATAGACCTTCTTTTGCCCAGCTTTTGAGAACTCCATGCTATTTCAAAACGTGGGTTTTCCTGTAGAAGCTTTTGCTGGGAGTACCCGCCCCCAGGGAATATAAAATGAGCGTAATTCAATAGCGACGTTTCACGCCGCTTCACCGGAGAGGTTTGATAAATCGAGGGGCGGTGCGAGAAACGCAGGCCGGTCGGTATCAGCTTCGGGGACCGGGGCCACCAGAAAGCCGGCACGAAACGAACGTCCGGATTTTTCCACAAAAATACGGTAATGCCCTCCGCCGGATTACCCGGGCTCATGGGTAACAATACCGGAAGCGGAACGCCGGTTTTCTTACGAAACGCCTCGGCTTCCTTCTCCAGAAACTTTGCCGCTTGCCGGAGACCGACTCCGGAACTCACTCCTTTTTCGTAACGAACTGCATTGGTTTCATAGGATGACGCGTTTATCAATATCGGCAGGTTGACGACCAACACGATGCCAACGCTCATCCCGAACTGCTTCCAGAACTCCGGCCGCTTGTGAACCCGCCAAATGTAAAACACGGCGAGCAAAACAGGAAACGCTAACCCGGCAATCAGGTCTGCCAAACAAGCCGCGCACATCAAAACTCCCAAAGTCTTAAATGCCTTTTCCTGGGGTCGCGTTTCCTTTGCAATATGCAGAGACCAGCGGAGCGCCCAGATGATTCCTGCGAACGCCAACCCGTCCGGGAGCGCCAGCCGATCACAAAAAAATGCGTAAGGAAAAATAATATAAATGAGGCTGGCCAATAACCCAACGGTTCGGTTGACCAAATCCTGACCAATAAAATACAGGCCCGTTAACGAGGCCAGGCCGGCCAGCACAGAAACCCATCTCCCCGCAGCCAGGGGATCGGGAAAAATGTTCAGGGTAACGGCATTCAACCATGTAAACAGGGGTTGTTCGCCGTTGTCACTGGCGATCAACCATTCGCTGGGGTATTGAGCGACGATCTGTGCCCAGTGAATCCACGTGGCTTCTTCGGAACTCATGGGCAAAGCCGCCAACCCGTACAGGCGCGTGATCAGGTATAGCAGGATCAAAATGGCAAGCGGCAGATAAATCTTGAACTGTTTTGATTTTGGAGTTTCCATGACAGGTCTACTTTTTAACAGAAAACCGATCAAATCAAAACCACAGGGTTTTTTCCATAATATAATAACTCCATGAACTGTCCCCCCTGCCGGGGGAGGGCACTGGCTAACCGTTAATGGCAGCCGGCGACAATCGGACGCCATTGGATGTTTTTATTCTATGAATTGCCCAGCATGTAATAATGAACTTCAGACCGTGCAAATCACTGGTGTCAGAACCCATGCCTGTGTCGGCAGTTGCGGCGGTCTCTGGTTCGAGTGGAGCGAGATCAAAAAACTGGAGGACCGGAACACGGGGGCTGGCGTTGAACTGCTCCACGTGGAACGCGCGGAAGGGGTCCACGTGTTCCGGGATATTCAACATCCCTGCCCCCATTGCATACATACCTTATTATATCGGCACTGTTTCAGCCGGAAATTCAATTACGAAGTCGACCAGTGCGCCAAGTGCGCCGGATTCTGGTTGGATGTGGGAACTCTGGCTCAATTGCCTGAGCAGTCTCCCACCGAGGCGGATCAACAATCTGCTCAGGCCTACTTTAAAAATCTGTTCGAGGAAAATTTAAAATCTGAAGTCCTCACTCACCCCGACGTCCACGAAGCCAGACAAATCATTGCCCAGTTGTTCCGCTTCCTGACACCGCAACCCCTGTTCCCAACGGAAACTCCTTTCAGTTGAACCTCTTCCAGCACGCAGCAGTTTTTTCCCGATGGGCAGTTCTTGCCTGATGAATCCCCATAGCCCGTAATCACGGATTTAGACTTAACACTCACTAAATCAAATGCTTCGACCGTGTCACCGGTTTTGGCACAGGGCTTGCTCCCAATAAGTAGGCTCATTAGGCGAGTTGTGCTTTTTTATCAATTTCAGGGAATCACTCGGTGTTTAACGAAGCCAACATTCTCAATTCAATTCTGGAAAATCCGGTCAAACCGGAGCCTTCATTCCAGATGTCTTATCTGGAGCAGGATGCCGGTGAACGGTTTGATCATCTTCTGCAAAACCGGACCGAATTTCATAGAGATGAGGCTCGTCCCGCTCCATCGAAGACGTTTGAACCGAAGGAACGTCCGGAGCCCACGGCACCTCAAACACCAGTTGCAAAAGACGAAACGACACCTCCGCCGCATGCGGAGAACCGGCACAACGACTCTCGTCCGATAACTCCGGATCGCAAACAACCGGTCACGTCTCCCGTACATGATGCGCGTTCCCAATCGGATGAACCCGTTTCGAAAACAAGGGTGAACCCTTTCGCATTGCCGCTGGAACAATTGGCATCGGAGTTGAATCCGGTAGATGCCCTGGAAGGCCTTCTTAATACGGGTTTGAATGCGGAGGGAGCACCGACGATCGACACACTCAGGGAACTGCTGGCAGGTTTGAATCTCGATTCGGAAACCATCAACCAATTGGTCAAAGCACTGAATAGTGGAGATACGGCAGGAATTCAAAATATTCTCAACGCCCTGCGTGGTTTGCTTCAGGCATCCAACCCGGTGGTTCAGGCTTCGACTTCGGAAATTGTTTCTGGAGCGACAGCGAATCGTTTGAACCCGTCGGAACAGCAGGCGATCAACCTCCTGGTAAGGGCCGGATTGACACAGGAAGAAGCGCAACAGGTGATTCAACAGATACGGGGAGGCAACAGCGCGCCACTCACGACAGATAACCCAACGCAACTAACGAAAACGGCAGCAGATGCGATCGCCCCAAAAATTAATTCTGATAACTCCGGCAGCTCCGGAAACCCGCAAAACTTTTCCGGTGACACCGGCGGTTCCGCCAAACAGTCTTCCGAGGGCCCGCGCACTGCAACGGGGCTGGGCACAGAGCGGTTGGACACACTGGCGTCTCTGATTGCGCCGGATAAGACCGGCAACGTGCAGACCAATCCGTTGATCGCCAAACCATCTGTATCTCCGCTACTGAATCAAGCCGCACCCGGACAACCGGGCATTCTGGCAGAGGGCGCACAAACCCCTGCGGCAGTAGCTGACGCGGCAGCCAAGGGTGTGGAGTTTGTCAAACCGGCAGTGACGGAAACCTACAACGGGCGGGCATCGATGGACAAACCGATCACAGCACAAATCATCGAAAAATTTACTCTACGGGGATTCGGCAATCACAGGGAAGTACAGATCAAGCTGGATCCACCCTCTCTTGGGACGGTCCGCATGAATGTTTCGACCAGCGGAGAAACCGTGCGGGCCACGATCGTTGCTGAAAACAATATTGTGAAATCGGTGATTGAGAACAATTTGTCGCAGCTGAAAGATTCCATCACGCATCAGGGCGTGAAAATTGACAGCTTCAACGTGCTGGTAGGCGGTAACGCCAGCCACTCGGCGGAGGGACACAAATCCGCTTTGGATTATTTGGGACAACTGGGACGGGAAGAGTCGATGATTCCGGAATCGGCGGAAGAAATCATGACTCACCACCGGCCCATATTTTTGAATGAAAACCAATCCATCAGCATTTTCGCCTGAGGGGATTGGGGACAACGAAGTTTTAGCAGGAGGCAAGGCCCATGATCGAAGGACTTATACCCAGTGCGGGATCAACCACAACGACCACGCCGGCCAGCGCGCAACAGCCGCTGGGCAAGGAGGATTTTCTCCAGTTACTGGTGGCGCAGCTCAGTGCGCAGGATCCATTGAATCCCATGGACAGCCGTGAGTTCAGCGCGCAGTTGGCCCAGTTCAGCGCTTTGGAACAGATGACCAACGTCAACGCAACGCTGGAAGACCTGGTTAAGGCGCAACAGGCCATGGGTAATTCCTCGATGATCAGCCTCATCGGCAAGAATGTCGACATTCCTGGAAACTCGGTTGACTACACTCAAGGGGAAACCGCGAACCTGGCCTATTCACTCGGCGCCGAGGCGACCACAACCAAAATTGAGATTTTTGACGCAACCGGAGCATTGGTGAACACAATCAACGGTCCGGGTGCGAAGGGCAGCAATCTGGCCATTTGGAATGGACTCGACGATCAAGGGAAACCCGTCGCTTCCGGAATCTACACGTTCAAAATCAAGGCGACGGATTCCTCAGGTAAACTCGTTACCGCCGAGACCTTCACCACCGGTTTGGTAACGGACGTATTGTTTGAAGATAACGAGGCATTCGCCGTGGTCAACGGCGAGAAACTGCCCGCTGCAGAAATAACGAGAGTATCCATCAACTAAGAAGCAGGAGAACGGTTATGTCACTTATAGGAACACTAACAACGGGCGTTTCGGGAGTGCTTTCCAATTCCCGGGCACTGAATATCATTGGGGATAATATTTCCAATGTGAACACTACGGGTTTCAAAAGCAGTAAGGCGGTATTTGGAGACTTGTTCAGTACTTCGCTGGCCGGCGGCACGCTGACTTCTCAGGTCGGTAAGGGTGCTCAGTTGCTGGGTTCTCTGCAATCGTTTGAGCAGGGAGCGTTCGAAAACTCAACCAGCGCTTTGGACCTCGCCATCGACGGTAATGGATTCTTCATCGTCAACGATGGCACGGGTAACTTTTACACCCGCGCCGGACAATTCCGCGTGAATGAAAACGGATTGGTGGAAACCCTCACGGGTGAGATCCTGCAAGGATTCCAAATCACCGGCGGTACGGTGGGAACCACATTATCGGACGTCAGTCTGACCGGTGTTCAATCCCAGCCGCAGGCGACGTCGATATTTACCCTCGGCGCACAACTGGACGGGTCTGCAGCCACCGGATTTACCTTTAATTCGCCGATTCAGATTTTCAATTCGGTGGGTTCGCAGGATATTTTGAATGTCCAATTCACGAAGATTGCGGCTGCAGGCAACGACTGGGGCGTCAATTTTACATCCCAGATCGGAACGGTGACCGGGGCCGCGGTCCCGCCAGCGTTTGACGTCACCTTGAACTTTGACACAACGGGTCAACTGACAGGAATTAACGGTGGCGCCCTGGCGGATGTTGCGATCACCCTCGATTATTCCGCGTCTTCACCACCCGCTGCTGCAGCTCAAGTGGTTACCTGGGATCTGGCCGATGCGGCCGCCGCGAGCAATGGCGATATGACCGCCTTTGCCGCAGCTTCGAGTAACAATTCGGTCATCCAGGACGGATTTGCTTCCGGTATATTGATCGGGGTTGGTGTGGATTTCGACGGTACGGTAGCGGGATTGTTCGACAACGGACAATCGCAACCGTTGTTCCAGCTGGGTCTGGCCGACTTTCTGTCACCGACCGGTTTGACGCGTCTCGGGCAAAACCTGTTCGCTGAATCGCGTTTGTCCGGTCAACCGGTCATCTCCCTGCCGGAAACCGGAGCCTTCGGTTCCGTTCTGGGCAACACGTTGGAATTATCGAACGTCGACCTGGCGGAAGAGTTCGTGCAATTGATCAAAACGCAGCAGGCCTTCCAGGCCAGCGCACGAATCATCAGCACGACGGATGATTTGCTTACGGAAACGGTGAACCTGACGCGTTAACCGTTAACCTTCTCCACGAAAAACCCGGGCCCCAGGGTCCGGGTTTTTTTATTGGGCGCAACGAAATCCCTGCCAGACTTTGAACACATCGGGATGTTCGTTGAAGCGGTAGGTGGTGCGCATGTAGTAGGCTTTGTAGTACCAGTTCCCTCCGCGCAGGACTTTACTGATTCCCGTTTCCGGTCCTTGCGGGTCTTTGTCCGGGGAGTATTCGTAGTAACTGTCTTCATACCAGTCCGCCACCCATTCCCACACATTGCCCGCCATGTGGTGCACGCCGTAAGGAGATTTCCCTTCGGGCAGGGTGTCGACCGGTTTCATGGCGTCAAATCCGTATTGAGCGAATTTCCGGCGAAAGGTAACGAAATCGTTGTGGGGAAACCGGTTGCCCCAGGGGAAGATCCGTTCATCGGTCCCGCGCGCGGCTTTTTCCCATTCCGCTTCGGTGGGCAGGCGCTTACCCAGCGAACGGCAATACGCGTCGGCGCCATACCAGGACACCCGGTTAGCGGGGTGTTTCTCCAGTCCCGGCCGCGGGCGGTACCGGCCATCCGCTTTCTCGATCGTTACGGCGGTTCCCATCTCGATATAACGCTCCGCTTCATCCGGATGCGCATTTAAGAATTTCGAGAAATCCTGTGCAGTTACTTCGTAGCGGTCAATAAAATATTCGCTGAGTGTGACTTCGTGTACCGGCTCTTCGTCGGTGTCGCCCCATTCGTGTTCGTTTTCAATCACCGCGCCCATCAGAAAAGGGCCCGCAGGAATACGCACCATGTCCTCCGGTGGTGGTCCGGTACGAGTGGTCCCGGCACAGCTCCAATGCAGGATGCAAAGCGCACAGACCATAAATAGTTTTGCGGAGTCAACCAGTTTCATGGGTATCAAACACCGGTAAGGGATGGATCAAATCGGGACAAGATTGTAACAGGAAAGAAAGCGAAGAAAAATTATTTTTCGGGAGTTGCGGAAGAGGTGCCTTCGTTGACGGAATCGGGATTGCGGTTGCTGAGCAGGGAACGCTCCTGAGGTAGAAACACATCGAAACAGGTGCCGCGGCCCGGTTCGCTTTCCACTCCGATATACCCGGCAAACCGTTCCACAATCTGTTTGACGGTCGGCAATCCCAGTCCCACGCCTTCTTCACGAGTGGTGAAAAAAGGATCGAAAATGGTTTCCTGTTCTTCAAACGGAATACCCCGTCCCTGGTCTTCCACGATAATCACCACACCCCGCCGTTGCGTTTCAAAATTTTTGTGCTTGTATCCCTTCACTTTTTTAATGGTCATGGTCAGGTTGCCCGACTTATCCATGGCCTGGATGCCGTTAATACACAGGTTCCAAACCATTTGTTTGATCTGGGATTCCTCACTCTGAATAATGACATGGTCCGCGGGAGCCACCAGCTGGATATTGATGCTCGGATCATATTCATTACTGTTTTTCATGAGGATGACGATATCTTGCAACAACTGCGTTAAATCAATGACCGTGGTCTTGCTTTTTCTCGGTTGCGAATAGGACAGGAAATCCGAGACGATCTCATTTACCCGCTCGGTCTCCTTGAGGACGATATTCATCAATCGTTGCTGTTGTTCATCGGTTTCCAGGGTCTCTTTCAACACCTGAATGGAACCGCTGAGGGAAGCCAAAGGATTGCGGATTTCATGAGCCAGACCGGCGGAAAATTTTCCCACAGCCGCCAATTGCTCCGACTGTTTCATTTTCTCTTCCATTTTGTGGATCTCGGTCCGGTCTTCGAACACGCAAATATAGCCTTCCACTTGCTGTTCCAGATTCTTTTTGGGATCCGCCTCCTGGCTTAACAGGTAACTGATCTTGAGAGAGATGATCAATATCTCGTCATCCCGCCGGACGCATTCTCCTTCCATATGATGAGGCATGGGAATACTCTCGCCTTTGTAAGTAAAGAGCCGCTCCAGTTCCTCCATCGGCAACAGTTCATGACAGGGTTTACCGATACATTCATTCAAGGAGTATCCCGTGATATTGGCGCAGGCGGTATTGACGGAAGTAACGCGTCCTTCCAGATCGGTAGTCATCAATCCATTGTCCATGTTCTGGACCACATTGCGGTGAAACTCCTGCAGTTTTTTGAAGTCAATGTTCTTTGTCTGAAGTTCATCCTTAATAAGTTTCAAGCGATTGTTAAGAATACTGCCCAGATACGCAACGGAGAAGAAGGAGGCGATATTGATGGCAATCGTATAAAACAGATAGGCTCCCTGAAATGACACGGAAGATTTCGGGAAAAAATAAATCGGTTGGATCACCCTGAAATATTCCAGGTCGACCAGCAGGCCGTAAATGATACTGGCCCCGGATGCGGTGAGATAACACGCCGCCCTGGGGAGCATGACGCTGGAGCCAACGATGACAAACAGGAACAAAAATGAAAGAGGGCTTTCCACCCCGCCGGTTGTGAAGATAATGCCACCGACCACGCAGAGATCCCCCAACACCTGGAACCAGGCAACGGACAGCAGGTTCATTCTTATGCGCAGGAAAAGCGCGCTGGTCAGTGCAAGAAAATAAGCGGCGCAAAGGACTGCGCTCAGTGGAACAATGGGGGTTTTCTGGAGAGAGTTGCGCTCAAAAGCTATGACGAGTAAAACAAACCCGGTCAGAAAAACGATCCTCAACACCATGATCGTTTTTACCCGAAGGAGAAGTTCTTTATCCGGGTTTTCCCGTATTGGGTCCATAGGCGTTACCCGGCGGAAACCGGGCCAGGCGTCGTCGGTAGTCTTTCCAATTCGGATAGGGAAGCGCTAAACGGTTTCGCCCATTTTGAAGATGGGAAGATACATCGCCACGACGATGAAGCCAACAACGATGCCCAGAAAAACCATGAGTGCGGGTTCGAGCAACGCGGTCAAGCCTTCAACGGCTGTATCGACCTCTTCATCATAAAAATCAGCGATTTTAGCCAGCATGGCATCCAGGGCACCGGCTGATTCACCAACATCAATCATCTGGATAACCATAGGTGGGAAAACGTTTTCGCGGGCCAGAGGGGCGGCCACAGTTTCACCTTCTTTGATTGCTTCAATCGCATTTAAAATAGCCAATTCAACGATCTTATTTCCCGCCGTCCGTGCACAGATGTCCATCCCCTCAATCAATGGAACGCCGCTGGCGAGCAGGGTTCCCAGTGTTCGGGAAAACTTGGCCGTCGACACTTTTCGTATCAGTATTCCCATGACAGGAAGTTTCAGGAAAATTCGATCGATCTCAATATTTCCCCGCTCCGTGGAATATACTTTTTTGAATATAATGAAAAACAGAATCGGCCCGCCGATGATGTAGTACCATTGGTTTCTGAAGAAATCACTGACACCCATTACCAATGCGGTAGGTCCGGGCAACTCCGCTCCTCCCCCTGAAAACATGGTGGCGAAAGTGGGAATAACGAAAACCATAAGAAACGCCACGACCACAAAAGCAACCGTGATAATGGCCGAGGGGTAGACCATAGCCGATTTAACTTTCTTTTTCAGAGCCAGGGCTTTTTCAATATAATTTGCCAGCCGTCCCAGAATGGTGTCCAGAATACCACCGGCTTCTCCGGCTTCCACCAGGTTGGAATAGAGGGAATTGAACACTTTCGGATGCTTTCTCATAGCATCGGAAAGGTTGCTTCCGGATTCGATATCGGCCTTGATCTTCATGATGACTTCGCCAAAGGACGGGTTGTCCGCCTGCTTTCCGAGAATCTCCAGGCATTGCACCAGGGGAAGGCCCGCGTCCACCATGGTGGAAAACTGCCGGGTAAAAATTACAATGTCCCGTTCGGTAATCGGCTTCTTATTGCTGAGGAAATCGCTTTCGAATTTCTTCTTGACGCTGGTAACAGAGATATTTCTCTGCTTCAACTTCGCAATTGCGCCCTGTTCGCTTTCAGCTTCAATCTCGCCGGATTGAACTTGTCCTTTTATCGTTGTCTTGTATTTGTATGTCGGCATATCTTATTCGATTCCTAAACCTAGTGTTGTGATGAAAAGGAAGAAATAATACTCCGCGTTTTTTCCAACTCGAGACCTATTTTGGATAATTGATCGCTGGTATACCGCAACCGGTCGACCAGGGCCTTGACAATGGCTCCGACATCATCCGGAAGCCCGGATATAATCGATTCAAATTGTTCGCGTTCAATCACGCCAATGGTAACGTTGCCCACTGCCACCACGCTGGCGCTCCTGACCGATTGGGAAATCATTCCCATTTCTCCAAAAACTTCGCCTTTCCTCAAGGTGTTGATCAGGATACTTTTTTTGTCCACCTTCTTAGTGACGTTTACTTTTCCCTCAAAGATGATATAGGCATTATTACTGACGATACCCTCTGAAACAATGATGTCACCATCGGCGTACCTTTGAATATTCGGAGTTTCTTGGAATGACATAAGTTAAAGTTTGCCAAGAGCGGTCATAGTTTCTCTATAAACTTTATAAAATGTATCGTTATCTCCAATGGACTTTTTCAAAATAGTTTCCAATTGGCCCATATCTTTTTGATTGATGACCAGGTTGACGCTGTAGGCCAAGGCTTCCATATTATCCAATGTTTTGAAGTGATCTCCTACCAAAGCAATAAATGTCTTGCGTCGGCTGTGCATGGGCATATCTCTGATGTATTCATAGAGAGGGCTGGTCTTTAAAGAAACATCACCGTATTTTTCATGAAATACAACCACGTGGTACTGATTGAATCTCAGTTTATGGACCGCATGTTCGGGTGATTTGGCTCTTTGAAGTTTGTATTCCAAGTCAGTCAGGGTAGCGTCCCACAGATCATCATTCTGTCGATCCAGAATAAGGGCGATCTTGTCGTGCTCGTCGTATATTTCAACCTCTTCATCGTCATCGAATTCTTCGTCGACCACCAGGGAAGCGGCATCCAGGGATCCCGTGGCATCCGATGACGAAGGCTTTAAATGCTGATCCACCCGCATCTTGGTTTTGCAATCGGGACAAGTCAGACTAAACGCCTGGTTTTGTGGAATTTTATTATCAGGGATGCTGATTTCTTTGGCGCAACCGGAACATTCTACCTGCATGCCAATATCTCCAATAGACGGGTTTGATCAGGCCCGTTTCCTTTTTTTAGTTTTAACGCTCCCGGCGATACCCCTCGAATATTCTTCGTCCATGGAAAGATCTTCGATATCCGTGGTTTTCTCGCCCTTGCTGGCCTTGACACTATCGATACCGCGGGCCACGATCGCTTTACGGGTTGCGTAACCTTTACCGGTTTGTTCGGAAATCAGACCTTGTGTGTACAACTTGATGATGTGCTGATCGAAGGTCCACATACCATACGCATCGCCGTCTTTAACAATGTCATAAAAGGTTTTGTCTTCGGTTTCACCGTTCAAGATCGTGTCCTTCACCCGCATATTGTTGTTCATGATTTCGAGCAAGGCCACGCGTCCGCCGCCTTCCTTGGGCACCAGCCGTTGACTGATTACCCACCGCAAGGTGTCCGCCAGTCGGATGCGAATCTGCTGCTCTTCTTCCTGGTTGAACATACCGACGATACGGTTAATGGTTTGACCGGCATCAACAGTGTGCAGGGTACTCATAACCAAGTGTCCGGTTTCGGCGGCGCTCATGGCAATTTCAACGGTCTCCCGATCGCGCATTTCACCCACCAGAATAATTTTTGGGGCCTGGCGTAAGGCCGCCCGAAGTCCTGTAGAGAAGGCATCAAAATCACTTCCCAACTCCCTCTGGTTGAACGTGGCCTTGTGATGGGGGTGAACAAATTCCACCGGATCTTCCAGGGTGATGACATGCACGGCTTTGTCATGATTGATCTTGTTGAGCAGAGCCGCCAGGCTGGTGGTTTTACCGCTACCGGTGGCGCCTGTGACCAGAATCAATCCGTTTTTCTCTTCCGCCGCTTTGGAAAACTGCGGCGGCAGCTTTAATTCTTCAATCGTGGGAATCCGGGTTTCCAGTTTTCTCAAGACAATGCTGTAGTTGCCGCGTTGCGAGAAAATGTTGACACGGAATCGGGCTTTACCCTGAATATGATACGAACAGTCACAGGAACCGCTCTTGAGAATGATTTCCGTCAACCGCCGGTCCGAGTTGATCAGATTCAGGGCGATCACCTCGGCTTGAAAGGGAGTTATCTTGGTAACGGGAGGTTTCACTTTGACGGATACTAACGTTCCGTTGGATTCCACCTGGAAGGGCTGGCCCACAGTAATGTTGAGATCGGAGATGTTGCCGTAGGCCTCCAGCATAGTCGTCAAAATGTAGTCTATTTCCGCTTTTCTCATAGTCTGCCTATAAAAATTCCGGCGGTTCTTTCAGAAACTGGACAAACCGCTCCTTGACGATCGCCTTGTCATAGGCGTCTTCCGGACTAATTTTTTTGGCTTGCATGGCTTCCAGTATGGCGTCGTCCAAAGACTGCATACCGTATTTTTTACCGGTTTGAATGACTGAGGGAATCTGGAAGGTTTTCCCTTCACGAATCAGGTTGGAGGTTGCCGGAGTAACCACCAGTATTTCCAATACCGCGATGCGGCCCTTCTTGTCGATTCGCTTGAACAGGTTCTGAGCCACCACCCCTTTCAAACTTTCGGACAGGGTGGTGCGAATTTGCGCTTGCTGGTTCGAAGGAAACACGTCAATCACACGATCCACAGTTTTGGCGGCGCTCTGAGTATGCAACGTGCCGAAAACCAGGTGACCGGTGGAGGCCGCTTCCAGTGCCAGCTCAATCGTTTCCAGATCCCGCATTTCACCGACCAGAATGATGTCGGGGTCTTCACGCAGAGCTCCGCGCAATGCGGCTTTAAAACTTTGTGTGTGCAGTCCCACCTCCCGATGATTCACGACACAAGACTGGCTTTTATGAACAAATTCGACCGGGTCTTCAACGGTAAGAATATGAGATTTTTTGTTGCGGTTGACATAGTCAATCATGGCGGCCAAGGTGGTGGACTTACCGCTACCGGTTGGTCCCGTCACCAGAATCATGCCCTTGTGCAGCATCGCCAATTTGTTGAGGACGGGAGGCAAGCCCAGTTGTTCCGCAGTCAAAATTTCGCTGGGAATTTCGCGGAAAACCGCACCGATTCCCCACTTCTGTTGAAAGAAATTGCACCGATAGCGGGCCAGATTGGGTACCTCGTAACCGAAATCGATGTCACCCGTTTCTTCAAACACCTTGATTTTATTTTCCGGACAAATCTCATAAAGAATGGATTTCAGCTCGTCATTCTCCATGGACTTGTATTTGACCCGCTCCATTTCGCCATGAACACGCAATATCGGCTGGGAGCCTGAAACCAGATGGAGGTCGGATGCCCCCTGATCATTCATTAATTTGAAAAATGCGTCGATTTTAGCCATAAGTAGTTAATTCAACTGTTCTGCGTTAACGGTTAGGTTACGAATCACGTTGTCCGGGCTTTCCGGTAAATCCAACTGCTGGCCGTTCAAGATCAACTGGGTGGCCCGCCGGTTGCCAATGGTCATTACAATCGCGACTTTCGCCTGGATGGTTTTAGACCCTCCCGGCGGCAAAATAAAATCCTGATCGCGTTGATCATCAATCCTCAGGTTGAACCACGAATTCTCGTCCACCCTGATCTCCAAGGTTAACGAGGGTTCTCCCGCAGCTGCCAAAGAATCGACAGGCTCGGGAACTGTTTGATCCTGAAAGTCTTTAATTATATCAATCTTTTCAGGAACTGTAAATGTATTTTTAACCGGCTCCGATGCCCCTTCACCCTCGGCTGTGGCTGCCTCCGGCTTCACCGGAGCAGGGGGTTTTGCAGGCTTCGCGACATCCGGCGATTTGGGTTCGGTAATCGGATCTTTTATCTCTGAGGACGGAGTGACTGCTTCTTCTGAAGCCGTGGATTCGGTCTCATTTTCAGCCTCTGGCAGGCTATTGTCGATGGCCGGCGGCGCAACGGATCGGGCCTGCTCGGATTCCTCCACCGGTTCACCTTTTTCAGAGGTGATCCAGTAACCGCCGCCCACAATAATCAATAAAGCGGCCCCAAAACCTAATACCGCTTTCGTCGGGAATTCGAATGGCCGGGTGGTTTCTTTCTCGGGAGTGGGTATCTCTGTATCGGAGGGTTCCGTAGCCTGTTGTTTGCTGCCGGATTCATGGTAGACCGCCAGCAGTTCATCCACATTCGAACCTATGGCCTGGCCATAGGACCGGATAAAACCTTTAATAAACACTTCTCCCGGCAGATCTTCAAATCGGCTTTCCTCAAGAGCCCGAAGAAAGCGGATGCTGATTTTTGTGGACTCAGCGATATCGTCGAGAGGAACCCCACGCAGTTCTCTCTCATGTTTTAAATAGGATCCAAAATCTTCGGACATATTATTTAGATACGGACAACTTTTTTATAATTTCTTGCGAAACCCTGGCCTGATCACTTAAGGGCTCCAATTGAATGACTTCACCAAAATGTTTCCTGGCTTTTCTGAATTTGTTGCGTTGATAGTAAATCTCACCTAAAGCAAAATGAGCGCTGGACAGTTTAGGATTGATCTCCAGAGCCTTCAGGAGAGAGGCCTGAGCCAGGTCCAGTCGGTTTCCTTCTTTGTATATCAAGGCCAAATTCAGGCGAATCCGGTCGTTGTCATTGATATCCAACGCCCTTAACCAGGCTTTTTCCGCATCGCTCAGATTCCCCATTCGATATTCACTGTAGGCCAGCCAATTGTAGAGTTGTACGGGATTGATCACATTAGGTTGATTCAAAGCCCGGCTCAAATAATGAACAGCCTCTTTCCATTGACCTTTCTGCATATATAACCGACCCAGCATACGGTAGGTGATCATGTAGTCCGGGTCTACTTTAATAGCGCTCAAATACATTTTTTCAGCCTTGCCAAACTTCTCGTCTTTAAAATATTCATCCCCCAGGCTGACCCGATAGAGAGGTTCTTTTGGAGCCATGCGGATCGCTTCCATAAGTTTTTTGTATGTTTCTTTCTTCGAGTTTCCGGGACTTTTGGCTTCATCGTACTTTTTTTGAGCCATGAGTTTCTTTTCAGCTGAGTCGACGGTGGCGCAGGCTCCTGACAGCAAAAGGATGCCGGACAGAATTGCCAGCAAGGACCAGGTTCTGAATGACGTGGAATGCGTGCTCATAGGGTTCCTCATATTTGATATAAATAAATTACCTCAATTATATCAAATACTTATTAATATTCAATTAATTCGGGGTACAGGTTGTGGAAATGTAAATATATATTAGATTAACCGAAAACCTGGAAGTGGGGCAATAAATTTTAAATTAAATTCGTGGGACGGGTTTTCTGTGGAAATCGCAGGTGACTACAAAAAAGCCCTTCCCGTTTTAAGGGAAGGGCATGAGATTCTTCTGGTTCGGAATCGGGAGTTTACATCAAAACCGTTTTCGCAGAATAGACCATATTCTTCAGCCCGCTGGTGGAGTCCTCCACCGCCGTGGCTTCATAACCGCAATGGGCCGTGCAGTCTTTACACTTGTCATGGTTGCGATGGCCGTACTTTCCCCATTCCGTTTCTTCCATCAGTTCGTTGAACGATTCCGCGTAGCCTTCATCCAGCAGGTAACAGGGTTTCTGCCATCCCAGCACCGAGTAGCTGGGATTGCCCCAGGGAGTGCAATCGTAATCGCGCTTGCCCTCCAGGAATTCGAGATAAAAAGGCGAGTGGTTGAAATTCCAGCGGCCGTTTTCGTTTTTCGACAACAGTTCCTTGAAAAATTCCTGGGTCCGGTGCCGTCCGAAAAAGTTATCCTGCGTCGGCGCATCGGGATATTGAAAAGCAGAGGCTACCGTCATCCCGTCTACATCCAGAGGCTGGACATAATCGAGAAACTTCTCAGCTTCTTCAACCGTCACCCCGTCAAAAAACGTAGTATTGGTCGTAACCCGAAATCCTTTTTGCTTGGCCAGTTTGATAGCGTCAATGGCTTTGTCGAACACGCCTTCTTCCGCGCAGATGTGATCGTGATGTTCCTTCAATCCGTCCAGATGGATGGAGAAAGTCAGACGTTGGCTCTTCGGCATCTGATCGATGTACTTCTCGAGCAGCAATGCGTTCGTACACAAATAAACGTAACGTCCCTGATCAACCAGTCCTTTTACAATCTCCACAATATCCGGGTGAATCAGCGGTTCACCACCGGCCACCGAAACGATCGGAGCGCCGCACTCTTCTGCGGCGTTCAGACAGTCTTCAACGGAAAGGTATTTTTTAAGTATTTCATTGGGCTTTTGAATTTTCCCGCAACCAATGCATTCCAGATTGCACCGGTACAACGGCTCCAGCATCAGCACCAATGGATACTTCTTGCGTCTCATCAACTTCTGCTTGAAAAGGTAAAACCCAACTTTAAACGCTTGCCCTATAGGTATCGCCATGCTCCATCACTTTCGATATATCAATTGAAATTCAATTGTTGGATTAAATAACGAGGACTGAAACCTGTTGACCGAGTCCTCCAACCTGTTAATATTCAAACAGGTTAATTAGTATATACTGAGTCTCAAAAACCCATCAATAACTTACATATTTATTAAGATTGAGGCTGTGGGAAACAAAAGAGCCGCCAACCCTTACGGGTTATGAACTCCGTAAAGCCTCAAGCTGAGGAATAGCGTCTTGAAAAAATTCGCCGTCCTGATAAGCCTGGTTGTGCTTGCCCTTATTATCGACGGAACAATGAGTTACGATATATTCGATTCCCGCCCGGAAACCATCAAGATGTGGCTGGTACTCGCTCTGATCGTGATTATCGGCTTGGTGATTGTGATCGCCGACAACTCAAAAACCAACAACAATCGGGACAACTCCGAGTGATCCAAACCGCCCATCCCGCTCTCCGCTGCTTTCCAGTAACCTTATCTGAAATAACCACTTAACGGGATAGGCCTTCCAATGGTAACCCTCCCGCAGGAACTGATCAAGAGGTATTTTTCGTCTTTAGGATCGGCTACTTAACTCCGCCCAATTCAAAGCGCGAATGGTTATACGGATAGGATGCGTTCCGACTTGGGATCGGTGACGCGGCTCAACAACGCGAAAGGTTCCACCGGAACGGGACAGGGGATCCATACGCACCCGTTACCGCCGTGCGCCACGGAAACGGATTCCCCTTTTTCATTTTCGATGGCTTCAATTTTGAAATAGCGCTGACCACTAGGTGAAATATATTCCACCTCGTCGCCGACTTCAATACGGTTTTTGACTTCGACTTCCATCCACCCGTCGCGCTCGCCCTTCACCTGTCCGGCAAACTCCTGCGGCAACTGGTCTTCCTGCGGCGAATCGAACCGTTCGGTTTCGTGGTCGGCGTTGGGAATCAGAAACGCCGAAGTGAAACCCCGATTGGCGGTTTTGTTGATTTCCTCGATCAGTTGTGGATCGAACTTCATTCCCTTGGCCATGTCGTCGATCGCCCGCCGGTAATTACGAACGATCACCGACAGATAATATATGGTCTTGGAACGGCCTTCGATCTTGAACGAACACACCCCGGAATCGCGCAACTGCCGGAGAAACTCGATAGCGCGCAGATCCTTCGAGTTCATGATGTAGGTGCCATACTCATCTTCATCGATCGGCATCAGCTCACCAGGACGCTGTTTCTCTTCTATATAATAGTTGCCCTTTATCAGGTCCGGATTGTGGGTGCTGCGCAGGGGTGCCGTCTCGTCTGCCTGATGAAAGAGATCGTATTCCCAACGGCAACTGTTGGTGCAGGTGCCCTGGTTGGCGTCGCGATGATTGAAATAATTCGACAGCAGGCAGCGCCCCGAATACGCGATACAGATCGCACCGTGCACAAACGACTCCAGTTCCATCTCCGGCACATGCTGGTGAATGTCTTCGATTTCCGCCAGCGACAGCTCGCGCGACAGGATGATGCGCTGCACACCGAGCTCGTGCCAGAACTGTACCGACGACCAGTTGATCGTGTTGGTCTGCACCGACAGGTGCACCGGAGTTTCCGGAAACTCTTTTAATGCAAATTGAATCATTCCCGGATCGGCCATAATGAAGGCATCCGGTTTCGCCTCGGCGAAATACGCCAGCGATTTCTGGAACGATTCGATTTTGCGGTTGGGCGGCAGGATGTTGGCGGTGATGTATATTTTCTTTCCGAGCTGATGCGCCTTGTCGATCGCATCTTTCAGCGTCGCGTCCTTGAACGGATTCTCCCGCGCACGCAGGGAAAATTTGGGGATCCCTGCATATACCGCATCCGCGCCGTAGGCGAATGCGTAATCCATTTTTTCCGGACTCCCCGCCGGAGCCAATAAT
Organism: Nitrospinaceae bacterium; assembly: GCA_028278405.1. GTDB lineage: Bacteria > Nitrospinota > Nitrospinia > Nitrospinales > Nitrospinaceae > SZUA-226. Next base: position 129,643 of record JANQEK010000015.1, on the reverse strand, counting down.
TCAGGTGCCAAACTCATCACAATCTTCCTGTCATTTAAATTAGATGTTTAATTATATAGAAATGTTCCCAAGAGTAAAACCAATTCATCGCGGACAATCTCTGGCGGGTTTAAAACCCATCTGGCGCGCCTGCTGGAGGCTGTGGAAGATGAGGGCTTTGCGCGGTCGGCTGAGTCGGTAGTTTTTGCAGGCGGGCCAGCGGATGGTTTTGGTGCGGCGGTTGCCGACCAATCCGTAATGAAAGATGCGGTCGTAATCGACCTGTTTAACGGTTGTCGGCAAATCGGGAATACGGGATTCGCGGCGAAACTCCCACGGTGGGATCGGTTCCCTCTCCACCCATAAACCGAGTTTTTTGCTGAAGGCGTACTGCTCCAATTGCTGAAGGCGTGCATTCCGAACCGGGTTCACACGGTAATACCAGGCGAGACCGGCATAGACCAACTCTTCGTTTAATACCCAGCCGTCTTCGAGAATAACTTCACCGATTTGGCGGCCGTACCGGTCAACCATCGAAACATTCACCCAAACCTGACGACCCAATACTCTCTGCTCCGTATATTGCCGCGCCTGTTTTCCGAACACCTGACTCATCTCCGGAGCATCGACGTCGGACAAGCGTACCTTATATAAGGAAGAACCATTCTGCACCGTAAACGTGTCGCCATTGTGCACCGCCACCACCGTACCGGTCAGGCTTGAACCCGCTGCGGCCAACCATACGGAAAACAGGGCTGTTGTGATATTGATAAACATCTATACATTATAAAGCACTTCGAGAGTACAATGGCGGTATGAATATTCTACTCTACGGGGCGGGGGCGGTCGGACTGGGCCTGGCCTCCTGCCTCTTAAAAAACGGGGAAAACGTCGACCTGATCGGCCGCGGGGAAACGGTTGCCGCTCTGCAACAAAACGGACTCACGCGCACGGGACTGTTCGGTGAGTTCACCGCGCCACCTGAATCGTTCGGCGCGTATGCATCGCTCGACGAACTCCCTGAAACTGAATATGATTTCATTCTGGTCTGCACGAAATCGTTCGACTCCTGCACCGCGGCGAAAGAAATTTCAGCTATCCCCTTTCTAAAAAACGCCACACTCGTTCTCTGCCAGAACGGCTGGGGCAATGCAGAAATCTTCGCCGAATATTTTCCGAAGGACCGGATCAAAAGCGGACGGGTGATTACCGGGTTCCGGCGACCCCAAAAGCACCAGGTCGATATCACCGTCCATGCCGATGCCATTCATTTGGGTTCATTATTTGATAAGGACATCTCCGGTCTCGAGTCCCTGAGTACGGCGATTAATAAGGGCGGCATCCCGTGCGAAGTCACTCCAACCGTCAGCAAAGACCTGTGGGCGAAGATGCTGTACAACTGCATGCTTAACGGACTCAGCACCGTGTTCGATGTGCCGTATGGTTTGCTCGGAGAGTCGCCCTACACCCGGGAACTCATGGAAAACATCGCGCACGAAGTGTATGCCGTGATGAATGCCGCGGACTACTCCACCCATTGTGAACGGGCCGAGGATTACATTGAAATATTCTACAAACTCCAGTTGCCGCCGACCTACAACCACGAGCCGTCCATGTTGCAGGATGTCCGCTCCGGCAAGCGGACGGAGATCGACGCCCTCAACGGCGCCGTTGTGGCTCTCGGCCAGAAACACGGTGTTCCCACCCCCACCAACATCCTCGTCACCCGCATGATCCAGTTCATGGAAAACAAGCCTTTAAAGTAGCTCTGCCCTCTCGAAAATCGTTTTAAAATCATTGATTTTAGCTTCTTTAAAAATATTTTTGGTTTCCGTGTCAACCGATCTCCCCCCGGCGCGTTTTACTGGATAGTGGGTACAAAACCGTTACACTATTAAAAGCAGCTAAATGCATTAAAAAGGAGAGGCACATGTTGAAGAAAATGATTTCAGGAGTATTCAGTCTATTGATCGTTATCCCCGCTACCACCGCCCTGGCGGACGGTCCTTCACGGGGCTTCGCAGCCCACTTGGATCACCGCGGCGACGTGATCAATCAGCGGCTGGACCAGAGGGGTGCTAACATAAATCAGCGGTTGGATCAGAGAGGCGCCAACATCAATCAGCGGCTGGACCAGAGAGGTGCTAATATAAATAGCCGGCTGGATGCAAAAGCCCAGCGGGCGTTGGAAAATGGCCGTCCCGGTTTGGCCAGGCATCTGGACCGCAAAGGCAACCGGATTGAAAGACGCCTCGACCGTAAAGGCAATCGCATCGAGAGACGGATGGATCGTAAAGGCAATCGAATCGAGAGACGGCTGGACCGCAAGGGCAACCGCATCGACCGGCGCCTGGACCGTAAAGCCAATCGGGTCAATCGAAGAGCAAACCGCCGCTAACGTTCAGCGGAAACTGAAACCGGCGGAGGCGCGATGCCTTCGCCGGATTTTTTTTAACGTTCAACCACTTTCAGAGATCACATGCGGATGGAACGCCCGGCCATGGACGATTTTCTGGCATCTGTGGAACGCCCGGCCTTCCGCATGGCCGAGTTGGCCACACGTAACACCGACGAGGCGTTGGACATCGTGCAGGATGCCATGATAAGTTTGGTCAAAAATTATTCCTCCAAACCGGATACCGAATGGCGGCCGTTGTTCTTTCAGATCGTGCAGAACCGTATCCGCGACTGGCACCGAAAAAAATCCGTCCGTGATCGTTTGAACGGAATTCGTAATTTGTGGCAGGGAGAGGATAACGAAGAAGACCCGATCCAGAACCTGGCCGACCCCCGAGGCAAAACTCCCGGCGAGCAGGCGGCTCTCAAAGATTCCGCAAGCGCATTGGATTCCGCTCTTAAAACATTGTCCTGGCGGCAGCAACAGGTGTTTCTGTTACGGGCCTGGGAGGAAATGAGCGTGGCAGAAACCGCCCGCGCCATGAAATGTTCCGAGGGTTCGGTGAAAACACATTATTCCAGAGCTCTGCAAAACTTACGCGATTTATTGGAAGATCATTGGCCATGACCGATCAGAATAGAGAGCAGCAATTTATTGATAACGTCAAAAAGGCGTTGGATCTCGATACGGAAAATCTGGACCCGGCCACGCAGTCCAAACTGACGCACATCCGTCACCGGGCCTTGGATGCCGGTGAACGCAAGGGGTTCGACATCCGGGAATGGTTTACCGTGCCGGTTGCCGGATGGGCCACGGCGTGCCTTTTGGTACTGGGGCTTGTATTTTATATGCAACCCTCCAATGGAACACTTCCTCCGCTGGAAGATATCGACCTGCTGGTCGCGGAAGATAATCTGGAGTTTTATGATGGTCTGGAGTTTTATGCCTGGCTGGCCGAGGAAAATAACGATGTCGCCGGGTAAAGCAGGTTTGTGGAGCACCGTACTTCTGCTGGGGTTGTTAAGCACTCCGGCATGGGCGCAGGAACCGGAACAGGCGCGGAAGACGTCTGATGAATCAGAGATACCCTCTCTCGAGCTTTTAGAGTTCCTGGGAGATTGGGAAACGGACGACGGGGAGTGGATCGATCCGGAAGAGCTGGAACAAATCGCGTTGACCGATCAGGAACAAGAAACGTATGAAGATGAAAAACAAAAATAAATTGTTAGCGATCGCTGGAGGATTCCTCTTGCTGCTGATGAGCCTGCCGGTCACCGGCTGGGCACAGGACGCGGGAACCTCCTGGGATCAGTTGAGTCCGAGCGAACAAAAGGTGCTGAAACCGTTTGCCGGGAAATGGGATCAATTGCCTGCAGACCGACGGGCGCGATTGCAAAGAGGCGCCAAGCGTTGGGGTCAACTCACCCCGCAGCAACGCAGCAATATGAAGCAACGGCTGAAAACCTGGAAAAAAATGACGCCGGAACAACGCCAGAAGATCCGCAAAAAATTCAACCGCTTCAGCAAACTGCCGCCGCAACAACGCAAACAACTGCGTCGCGCCCGGGAACGGTTCAAGAACCTTTCGCCGGAGAAAAGACAGCAACTTAGAAAACGCTGGCAAAGCCTGCCGCCGGAAAAACGAAAACAATTCCTTAAAAATAAACAACAGCGCCGGCAGTCGATGAAACGGAAATTCCGCAACATGTCTCCCGACCAGCGCCGGAAGTTTCGCGACAAAATGCGGAACGCAACGCCACAACAACGCAAGCAATTTAAAAAACGCATGCACAAGCGCCGGATGCAACGCCGCAACCGATAGTGGCGAATCGCCACTGATAATTTTTTACACCCTTCAATTGTGCTCAAGGATCGTCGTCCGCGGTCAACGGACAACAAGTTCTCCCTCCCCACCCCCCTCCGGGGAAGGAGAAAACCCGCCATCCCTTTGGGGATGGCGGGTTTGTCGTATCTGGCTCCGGAGACAGGACTCGAACCTGTAACCCATCGGTTAACAGCCGATTGCGCTACCATTGCGCCACTCCGGAATGGTATGTGTGTTCAAATGTGGGTCTGACCAAGGGTCCCTAATTTAAGGAAAATTCCACCCCCGGTCAAGCGAAAACCTCCTCCCCGGAGGGGGAGCTTGTTGACCGTTGACTGCCTGTGTTGATCGCCAGGGACAATCCAAAGTCAGCCCCGGGCCTTGCCCGGTCAAGTATCAATTTCCATGCGGCCTTCCATGGATTTCTTGAGCGTCACGGGATCGGCGTACTCGATATCGCCGCCGACCGGCAGGCCGCGGGCAATGCGTGTCACCTTCACCCCGGAGCCTTTGAGCATGCGGGCGATGTAGACGGCAGTCGATTCTCCTTCCATGTCCGGGTTGGTCGCCAGGATCACTTCGCGGGTGCCGTTTTTACTGATCTTCGCCTTCAAATCCTCGGTCGTCAGGTCCTGCGGCCCGATGCCGTCCAGCGGCGAAATCACGCCCATCAGCACATGGTACTCGCCTTTGTAGTCGCCCATGTTCTCCATCACATATACGTCGTACGGTTCCTCCACCACGCAGATCAGATGATGATCGCGTTTCGGATCCTGGCAGATGTCGCAGGGATCGACTTCGGTAATGCCGTGGCAGTTGGAGCAGAGGATGACTTTCTCCTTGATGTTGCGAATCGAGCTCGCCAGTTTTTCCACCTGCGTCTTCTCCCCGCGCATTAAATAGAACGACAAGCGTTCCGCCGTCTTCTGTCCGATGCCCGGCAGGCGTTTCAATTCTTCGATGAGGTCTTTAACCGCGGCAGGTCTCTTCATTTTTTCAATGTGTCCATTGCGAGTAACTTCTAAATGTTTGGTCCACTATGGGGAAAAGTCAGGTTGGTCGAGTCGAGTTCTGCGGTAATTATGGAAACAATCCTGGAATTTTGAGGCCGCCGGTGAGTTTGGTCATCTCTTCCTGCGCCAGGTCTTTCACCTTACGGTGCACTTCGTTTATGGCTCCGGCGACGAGGTCTTCCAGGATGGCGCGGTCTTTCATGTTGATCAGCTCTTCGTCGATGTGCACATGCAGAATTTCGTTGTTGCCGTTGGCGATCACCTTGACCATGCCGCCGCCGGTAGACGCTTCGACCTGCTTCTTGGCCAGTTCCTCCTGCATTTCGGCCATCTTCTCTTTCATCTGCGACGCCTGCTTGAGCATGTCGCCCATTCCTTTAAACATAATTTTTACTTTTTGCTCCTAACAAAATGTTGGGCTGGACTCCAGTTGTGCTCAGCCAATATTCATTGCCGTCAATCACCAACAAGTTTCTTCCCTCGCTAGAGGGTCATCCAATAACTTTGCCACCGAAAACATCCAGCGCATCTCTCATAATTTCATCTTCGGAAGCAGAGGTTTTTTTGCTTGATGCCTTGGGTTTAGGTTCCGACACGGTTTCGCCTGCCGGATCAGGTGCAGTCTGCCCTCTCTGCAAAATTATTTTCATTTCTTTTGTACCGCACACCTCGGTCACCGCTTCCTTCAACGCTTCCAAGTTTTCCTCTTTCTCCATCTGTCCCATCGTAAATTGATCGATAAAACTGAGTCGTATCTCTTGTGCGTTGAGCGCGGTCAACCGGCAGTTGTCCAGATAGGTTCCGAGCGGACGTTTGATCGCTCCGGCCGCAGAACGAATTTTTTCCCATGTTGTATTTTCGGTTGCAGGTGAAGATACGGCCGGGTCCGTCGGTTGGACCGGCTCGTCGCGTTTCGGCGTGGGCTGTGCAGGTTCCGGTGCCGCTTTTCTGACAGGCTGTGTGTGGCCCCTCGCCGGGAGAGGCGCGTTAGTTTCCGCCGGGGACGGACCCTCCATACGGTTGATCTTATCAATCAACGCATCGATTTCCTGCAGGGGGCGCACGTCCGTTAATCGTAAGACGGCCATCTCAAACAGAATCTGCGGCAGGGAGCTGCGCTTCATTTCCATCTCGGCTTTCGACAGTATCTGGAACATCTGCTGGAGTTCATCGGGTTGAAACGCGGCAGCCTGTTTCTTGAGTGTATCCAGATGCGTGGTCTGCCCGGACAACAACGCTTCGGCGTCGCCCGCCACCTTCACCAACATCAGGTTGCGGAGGTATTCAATGAGATCGCGACAGAAGTATCCGAGATCCTTGCCATGCGCGATGACCTCTGAAACCTGTTGCAGCAATCCCGCGGCATCTTTTTGCATCACGCCATCAATAAAGCTTGCCAGTGCGTTTTGTCCCACGATGCCCAGCACCGATTCCACCGCGCCGGGATCGATCTCCTTCCCGCAAAACGCAATGACCTGGTCCAGCAGGCTTTGCGCGTCGCGCATACTGCCGGCGCCGTTCTTGGCGATTTCTTCCAGGCTGTGCGGATCGATCTGGATGCCGTCGTTCTCGCAAATGGCTTTTAACTGATTGATGATCTGTTGATGGGTGAGCGGCTTGAATTCGAAACACTGGCACCGCGAAAGAATGGTTTCCGGAATTTTGATCAACTCAGTCGTCGCGAAAATAAACACCACCTGCGGCGGCGGTTCCTCCAACGTTTTGAGCAGGGCGTTGAACGCGGGCTTGGACAGCATGTGCACTTCGTCGATGATGTACACCTTGAACCGGCAGGCCGACGTACTGTACTGGATGTTGTCGATCAGGTCGCGGACTTCGTTGATGCCGTTGTTGGACGCGCCGTCGATTTCCATGACGTCGACGCTGATGCCATCGCGGATCTCCTTACAAAAATCACACTGGTCGCAGGGTTCAGGCGTCGGGCCTTCGGCGCAGTTGAGTGCTTTGGCGAGCAGTCGGGCGGTGGTGGTTTTGCCGACGCCACGGGTGCCGGAAAACAGATAGGCGTGGGCGACGCGATCCATCCCGATGGCGTTGTGGAGGGTGCGGACGATATGCTCCTGTCCGATCAGCTCCGAAAACTTCTGGGGCCGCCATTTGCGGGCCGATACCTGGAACTCCATAGAAACAAAGGGGTTGGGGGGTCAAAATCAAAGGCAGAATTGCTGGGTATCTCACAGCACCCGGGGATTCTTGCTACCGCTGCTTCCTTCCGGACCTGACGGGGTTCACAAGGCCTCGTTGCGTGAGGCCCAACAAAACTGCCATTTCGTATTCTGAAGACGATTGTATATCACCGGCTAGGCCGGGGCAAGCGGCGAATCGCCGCTGATTAATTTAAGCTTGCGAATTTATGGAGTTTCTTCGTCCGGCCCAAGAGAAGAACTTTCCGCTCCCAGTTTCATCAAATCCTCGCTGCGAAACCCGATGCGTTTCGCCTCTTTATGTTCCTTGCGCTTGGCCATGACGGTAAGCATGACATTGGTCTGGGTAACGTGCTGCATCAGCTTGATCGGGTCACCCTTGGTCGAGGTGCCGTAAAAAATGATCATGTCGTTGCCGTGGTAACCGATGCCGCCGATATAAAACGGTTTGTCTCCGAACGATACAATGGTCGCGCCGACTTCCTGATCCGGCATGAGACTGCGCTCGAAATCGGCAATGTGCGCCATCAGCTTTTTGAACATGCACTCCGCTGCCGAAGGAATCCCCGGAACCGGAATATCACACGCCACCGTCAAATTAGGGCTGGGAAGTTGTTGATCCGGCATGATGTTACCTCTAACAAATATGTGAAATCATTAAGGACCGGTGATAATTTTAGAACATTCAATTGTGCCCAACGATCATCGCTAACAGTCAACGGTCAACACGCTCCCCCTCTGGGAAGGAGGAGTGGCGGAGAGGGAGGGATTCGAACCCTCGGTAGGGTATAAGCCTACACACGCTTTCCAAGCGTGCGCCTTCAACCACTCGGCCACCTCTCCATATACGATTTGAAAGCAGCGCTGAAATGCGCCTCATGAGTACGAATGCCGCCAACGTTTCGCAAATTTAAGTCCAGCGTTACGCTGGCGGAGAGGGTGGGATTCGAACCCACGGTACCCGTAGGGTACAGCTGATTTCGAGTCAACCGCCTTCGACCTCTCGGCCACCTCTCCAAAAAATGGCGCGCCCAGGAGGACTCGAACCTCCGACCTACGGTTCCGCAAACCGTCGCTCTATCCAACTGAGCCATGGGCGCTTTTTTATTTTTGCTTCCCTTTACGAGAAGAAATAAATTATCGATTGTGCTCAATAACTACTCCCCGCCGTTAACCGGCAACAAGTTCCCCCTCCGGGGAGGAGTTAACTGGTGGGGGTGGGTATAAAATCCATCAACTGTAAACTGTAGCGTTTGTGTTCAAACGCGTACAAGCCGGGATATTTGGCAAACGTCCAGCCGTTGTAAAGTTCCTTGCCGTTTTCCGTGATCACCAGATGAATCGCCGGGTTGCCAAGTGCATTATCTATCGACGTGTAATGGGCTTTATCCAAAACAAAATTTGGAAAAAACTCACCTGCACTGACCATGATCCCGCTGTCGCCGAGTTGAAACGTCGACCCCAGTTCCACGGTTTGCATCGTGTTGCGTTCTTCATCCGATTTGTCGCGGACGAGTATTTTAACCGCTTTCCATTTTCCTTCAACACTTTTCGGAATGATTATTTCTCGATGGACGTTTTTCTGGTCTTCGGTGATCGGGGGATGTCCATCGATATCGCTCCCCGATCCCTCGGCCAGTTGCTGATCGGTCAGGGGAGGCGGGGTCTGGGTGCGGGAACCTTCACTCGGTTTGGAATCGGTACTTGCGATTTCCGACAGACCCACCGCGTCCTTGATTTCCCGGTCAGGCTCTTCCTGACTACATCCCAAAAACAGGATCAGGACTAAAACAGGAGTCCATACTTTCTTCCATATTGGTTTCATAGGGTTTCCATGGGGTTTGATCGTTGGTAAGGTATGTCCTTACTTTTATTACCATAAAAAATGCAGGATTCGCAATGATGTTGTGAATCCAAACAGTTATCCCTCTTCCCCCGGGGGTGAACAGGTTGACTGCTGCTTACTGGAGACAATCCCAGCGCACAATTCTCATTTCCCTCCACTTTAACAGGAGAGATCAGGTGGAGTTGGTAGGGCCCTCAAACACTATATAGACTATTAATTTATATAAGCTTATACTATTTTCGAACATGTTTGATATTTATATTGCATTGGACTTCTATACCCAGTATATTATCGAACATGTTCGATATTTGAGGAAATATCATGTCTAAAAGCCGAATGACACCCAAATCCATCCGCACTCGCAAGAAAATTCTGGATGCGGCTTTGCTGCTATTCGTTGAAAAGGGCTATGATCAAGCCACCATGCGGCAGATCGCCGTGCAGGCGAATGTGGCCCCGGCGTCTATTTATCACCATTTCCCAACCAAGGAGCATATCGTCCAGGCTTTCTATGACGGGGTCCTTGAAGAGCACACCCAGGCCTGTGTGGACATTCTACGCCGGGAAACCCGGCTGGAGCAGCGTTTGCGCGAAGTGGTCCACAAGAAAATCGCCCTGGCGGAACCCTTTAAAAAGTTTTCCGGCGTCCTGTTCCGGGTGGCCTCGGATCCCCAAAATCCGTTGTCCCCGTTCAGCGCGCAATCCTCTCCCACCCGGGACAAGAGCCTGGCCCAGTTCCGGCAGTTGGTATCGGGATCCAGCGCCAAACTCCCGGCGGATGTCGACCTGATATTGGCTGATTATCTGTGGCTGTACCAGATGGGAATCATTCTGTATTGGATTCATGATACTTCGGAACATTCCAGAAAAACCTATCGGCTGATCGAACGGACCGTCAAGCTGATTCAAACACTGGTCGAGCTGTCCAGTCTTCCCCTGATCGCCCCCTTCCGTAAAAAATTCACGAAACTGATGCTCGAATTTTTACCGGACAGGGAAAAACAAGCGGGAACCTGATATTGATTTCGCATCGGTTATCCGTTTCAATAATAGGAGGAACAAAAAATATCCGACCCTTCGATTGCTCAATTCCCTCATGACTGAACCCCAAATATTGAGACACCGGGATGCCCGTATACATCTCTCTCCCCTGGATCAGGGCCAATGGAAAGTTTCTGTCGAAGCCCTCGATAAAGACCTCTACATCCATCAGCGCACCTGCACAACCTCTTACCCGATCGATCTGATCCAGAAAATATTAGATGTTGTCGGCCCCGGGTTCTTATGCGATGAGATTCTGCGGGACGAATCCCCCAACTACGTTCAAAACTTCCTTCACTATGACCTGCTCGCTTACCTGGATGAAGAACAGTTTAAGAACAAAACCCTGTTGGATTTCGGCTGCGGACATGGGGCTTCTACAATGATTCTTTCAAGAATGTTCCCGGAAACAAAAATCATTGGAGTGGAATTGGAAAAAAGATTGCTGGAAGCGGCTCAGGCCCGGGCTGACTTTTATGGTTACAATCATTTGAAGTTAATGACCTCCCCGAGTCCGGACGATCTGCCGGCGGAAACCGGGGAAGTACACTTCGTGGTTTTAAGCGGTGTGTACGAACACCTGCTCCCGGAAGAACGCGAACGACTGCTGCCCAAGATTTGGAAGATACTCCAACCCGGCGGGATTTTATTTTTAAACCAGACTCCGCATAGAGGATTTCCCATTGAACTTCATACCACGGGCGGGTTGCCGTTGATCAATTATCTTCCGGATAAACTGGCACACTGGTATGCCAGACATTTCTCCAAAAGAAATTTCAAACACTCCAGTTGGGAAGATATGCTCAGGATGGGTATTCGGGGAGGAAGCGTTAAAGAGATTTTCCGCCATTTGGAAAGCTGCTCTCCTAAACCGCTTTTGCTGGAACCTTGCCGATTTGGATTAAAAGATCGACTGGACCTCTGGCACGCCAAATACCGTACAATCGGGAATCCATTAATAATGCGGTGTTTCCTTTTTGGCACCAAAGCCATAAAGTTTCTGACAGGCATCCACTTCCTGCCGAATCTTTCATTAGCGATTCAAAAACCCTCCTTCCCGGAGGGGGAACGGGTTGACCGTTAACTGTTGCCGGAACGTCTTCAGCACAATTGAAAGGTTTTAAAATTTAGGTCCAGCGTTACGCTGGCCCTCCGGGAAGGAGTGGCGGAGAGGGAGGGATTCGAACCCTCGGTAGGGGATAAGCCTACACACACTTAGCAGGCGTGCGCCTTAAGCCAACTCGGCCACCTCTCCGTTCTGATCTATGTGGAATGAATGTTGAATTGCGTCCCAAGGGTTTCAATTGTGCCCAACGATCAACACATGCCATCAACCGTCAACCAGTTTCCTCCCCTCGTCAGAGGGTGGCGGAGGGAGTAGGATTCGAACCCACGGTACTTTCGTACAACGGTTTTCAAGACCGCCGCCTTAAACCACTCGGCCATCCCTCCTTGCTTGGGACCCCTGTGGACGCATGAAACCCATGACCCGCGGGATCAGCCAGGCGGTTGTGCAACCGTTGGCCATAACCCGTGGGTATTACATGGATTTGTGGGTGTCAATATATCACGATTTTCAGATTTTTATACCCGAAGCTTTGGGGATGCTCCAGGCCGTATAGACTGCAAGACCGATCCATAACAGATCAAAACCGCCGGCCATGGCCGAGAGATTAGCCACGAAGAACTGGATCATTCCCATGGAGAACATGGACATCCAGGAGATGGCTTCGGTGCCGGTTTCCTGCGCCAGCATGCCTTTGAAAACATCGAAGAAATTAATGTATTTGCCAATCACGATTCCCAGCACGCTGGTCACAACGGCAATCATTTGCAACGGCATACCGCGCTTACCCTGGGACAACATCACAACTCCGAGACCGCACAACAGTCCCACGCCCCAAGCCACGTACCCGATTTCATAACCGGTCCAGATAGCGATAGCTCCCCAGATGCCACCGCCGATCACTGCCGCGATCAATCCTCCCAATATTGCGAATGGCACCACCTCCGCGGAAAATTCTTCCTCTTGTGCGGTTTTCTTCATTTCGAAATAAAGACGCTCTACCGCCTGGTGGGCTTCCGATTCGCTCATGCCCGACTGCACCAACTCACGCACCACATCCGTCCTGTTCTTTCCGCTCACCAATTGTTCCGCAATCTGCGTTTCAAATTCCTCCTTGGTTTGCGTACCCGTAGTTCTTTGGCTCTGCATTGCAACCCTCCTTATGTTTTGTCACGTGTTCTCAGTATAAGGAGGGAGCTTCGAAAAACCTAAAAAGTATTTACTATTGAGGAGTTACAGATGGAAAGTCGCCGGATTGGAGGTGTTGGGCGGGGTTTATCAATTGTTTTGAGGACAGATTTACTTTCCAGCGAGGGAGGCAACTTGTTGACTGCGGACAACGGTCATTGGGCACAATTGAATTTTTATTTAGCTCCGGATAGAACCGTTTGGCCGTCGAGGTAAGGCTGAAGGGGTTCAGGGACACGGATGGTGCCGTCAGCCTGTTGATAGTTTTCGAGGATAGCGACGAACAGACGGCCTGCTGCGAGGCCAGAACCGTTGAGCGTGTGCACCAGTTCGGGTTTGCCGCTTTTGCCTTTGGTGCGGATCATCGCGCGGCGCGCCTGGTAATCGGTAAAATTACTGCACGAGGAAATTTCCCGGTAGGTGTTCTGGCTGGGCAGCCAGACTTCGAGATCGTACGTCTTGGCGGCGGAGAACCCGAGATCGCCGGTGCACAGATTGACCACGCGGTAATGCAGGTTCAACTTCTGCAGAATCGATTCGGCGTGCGTGACCAGTTTCTCCAGTTCGTTATACGAGTCTTCCGGTTTAACAAACTGGACCAGCTCTACTTTGTCGAACTGGTGTTGGCGGATAATGCCCTGTGTGTCTTTGCCATAAGAACCGGCTTCACGCCGGAAGCACAGCGTATAAGCAGCGTACTTTACGGGCAGCGATTCCTCTGGAAGAATTTCATCGCGGTGATAATTGGTGACGGGCACTTCCGCTGTGGGGATGAGAAACAGCTCATCGTCACGCAGTTTGAATAAATCTTCTTCAAACTTGGGGAGCTGGCCGGTTCCCATCAAGCTGTCTTCGTTGACCAGCACCGGCGGGTACAACTCTTCGTAACCGTTCTCGCGTGTCTGGGTATTGAGCATGAACTGGATGAGCGCGCGCAGCAGCGCAGCACCCTGACCCCGGAACACGGCAAACCGCGCGCCGGAAATCTTGGCGGCACGTTTCATATCGAGCAAACCCAGCGTCTCTCCCAGCTCCAGATGGTTCTTGGGCTTAAAATCGAATGACGGCTTGTCGCCCCACTTACGCACTTCCTGGTTTTGGGATTCGTCAGAGCCTTCCGGTGTACTTTCGCTGGGCAGGTTTGGGATTTTGAGGAGCGTGGAACGAACTTGTGTTTCTAGATCGTCGGCCTTGCGATCCCATTCATCAATCTCGGCATTGATTGCTTTGACCTCGGCCATGAGGGTATCGGCATTCTGTCCCTGCTTTTTGAGTTTGCCGACTTCCGCCGAAATGGTTTTCTTTTTATTCTTAAGGGTCTGGGATTGGTTCTGTGCGTTCCGGCGCTGTGCGTCGATCTCGACCAACCGGTCCAGGTCTTGCGCGGTACCGGGACCTCGCCGGTTCAGCTGGCTTTGGATATTTTCGCCCTGCTCTCTGATGAGTTTGATATCCAGCATTAACTTTTTCTTCGGTAGCGTCTGGGAATTTTACGTCTGGACTTGCCGCCCTTTTTGATGCGTCCTTCGATGCCTTCCAGCTTCATTTTCAACAGCGCAGGGTATTTGTAATCCCCCTCCAGTTTCTTGAACCGATTATAAGCCAGTTTGAGCTTGCCTTCTTCTTCCAGGCAGGAGGCCATGACAAACTCCATTTCTCCGGAAAATGTGCTCTTCGGATAAAGCACCCGGAACTGGGAATATTTTTCCCGGGCGTCGCTGCAGCGTTCCATATTGTGAAGAATCTCGGTGATTCTCAGGTAGGCTTCCTCGGACCACTGGTTTTTGGGGTAACTCTCCACCAGGATATCGAATTCGACCAGTGCCTGTTCGTAGTTGTGTTTTTTAAAATAGATGGCGGCGATACGAAACTGCTGTTCGGGATGCTCTTCGGGTTTTTTGTATTCATTGATCAGCTTCTGGTATTCAATGATCGCCTGATCGAGATCCCTGAAACTGAGCTCCACAATTTCCGCGATGTATTTTTGCGCTCCATAGGCAAACTCGCCACGCGGACGCATGTTGACCACTTCCTGAAAATAACTGATCGCCTTGGCCGTTTCTCCCAGCCCGAAATAATAGATCTCCCCCAATCGATAGAGAGATTCCTCGGCGTGGGGACCGGATGGGGATATTTCCAGAACCGCATTGAACAATTCGATTGCGCTGTGGTTGCGCCCCTGGACCCACTCTTCATTGGCCCGGAGCAGCAAATTCTCAACCCGCGAATCCCCGCAACCAAGAGACGCAGTCAGAACAATACAAAAAATGGCGATATAAGTGATTCGGGTTCGGAGATTGAAACACATCATCCTGGAGGGGCCTAAAACACAGTTTTTTAATTGATTACACCTTCAGCGTCTCAGAATAACAGAGAGGCGCAGGTTTGTCATGGTGATCCTTCGGCGCGTTAAGGAAAGGTGAGATTCATTTGTGCCCCCATGATCAACACCTGCCGTCAACCGTCAACAAGTTCCCCCTCCGGGGAGGAGGAGTTATTCGACGAACTTTTCGACGCCGACCACACGGGTGTCCTCTTCCATGCGCGCGAGGCGAACCCCCTGGGTGTTCCGTCCGATCACGGAGATTTCATTGACCGCCATACGAATGATGTTGCCTTTGGAAGTCACCATCAACAATTCATCTTCTTCGGTCACCCGTTCAATACCAACCACCTGTCCGATCTTTTCGTTGCACCGAATGGTGATCACCCCGGTGCCGCCACGACCCTGCACCGGGTATTCATCGAGCGGGGTGCGTTTGCCATAACCGTTTTCGGTCACCGTAAGGATGGTATTGCCCGGTTCCACAATTTCGGCGCCCACCACCCGGTCCTGAGCTTTGAACCGGATACCCTGTACACCGCGCCCGGTACGGCCGATGGGACGGACATCCGTCTCCTTGAACCGGATCGACATACCGGTTTGCGTGGCGAGCAGGACATCCTGCTTGCCGTCGCTGATATTTGCGGAAATCACCTGGTCGTCGTCATCCAGCGTCAACCCGATGATGCCTCCCTGGCGGGCCTTGCTGTACGCCATCAGCGACGTTTTCTTCACAACGCCTTTTTCGGTGGCGCACAACACATACTTGTCCTCTTCGAAAGTTTTAACGGGAAGGATGCTCGCGATCTTTTCGTTGGGCTTCAGCGCCAGCAGGTTGGCGATGGATTTGCCTTTGGCCGTGCGTCCGGCTTCCGGAATGTTATACACCTTCAGCCAATGCACTTTACCGATACTGGTGAAAATGAGCAGGGTGTCGAGACTGGAGGCAACGAAGAGCTGGTGGACAACATCCTCTTCCACCACACCCATACCTTTAATTCCCTTGCCGCCCCGACGTTGGGCGCGGTAGTTTCCGGTGCTCTGGCGCTTGATATACCCGCCGCGTGAATAAGTGACGACCATATCCTCATCGGCGATCATATCCTCAATGTCGATTTCCGCTTCGTCTGTCTCGACAATCTCGGTCCGGCGATCATCACCGTACTTTTTCTTGATCTCAGACAGTTCATCGCGGATGATTTTCATTTTGACATCTTCGTTGGCGAGGATGTTTTCCAGCTCCGCGATTTCTTTCCGGATCGCCGCCAGGTCGTCGATGATCTTCTGCCGCTCCAGTCCAGTGAGTCTCTGCAGACGCATTTCCAGAATGGCTTTCGCCTGAACCTCGGACAATCCGAACTGTTCCATCAACCCGTCACGCGCTTCGTTTGGATCTTTGGCGTTGCGGATCAGTTTCACGACTTCGTCGAGATTGTCGAGGGCGACAACGAGCCCTTCCAGGATATGCTCTTTCTCGCGCGCTTTCTTGAGATCGAATTCGGTGCGCCGCGTGATGATTTCCCTGCGGAATAAAATGAACTGCTGGAGAACCTCTTTCAGGTTGAGCACCTTCGGCTGGCGGTCCACCAGGGCCAGCATGATGATGCCGAAGGTCTCCTGCATCTGGGTGTTTTTATACAGCGTGTTCAGCATCACCTGCGAGTTGGTGCCTTTTTTGAGCTCGATCACGATGCGGATACCGTCGCGGTCGGATTCGTCGCGAAGATCACTGATGCCGTCCAACTTCTTGTCGCGGTGCATCTGGGCAATCTGTTTCACCAGCCGGGCTTTGTTGACCTGGAACGGAAGTTCACGCACGATGATAAATTCCCGATCACCTTTCGGGTTGGTTTCCATTTCGACTCGGGCACGCACTTTGATCTGTCCGCGCCCCCGGTGGTAAGCGGCGCGCAGTCCCGAAGTCCCGTACACCAGGCCGCGCGTCGGAAAATCTGGACCGGGCACGAGTTTGATGAGATCATCGATCACGCAGTCCGGGTGATCAATCAGATGAACCGCTGCGTCTACAATCTCCTGCAGATTGTGCGGGGGAATGTTGGTCGCC
The DNA here is from genome assembly GCA_028278405.1 of Nitrospinaceae bacterium. Classification (GTDB taxonomy): domain Bacteria; phylum Nitrospinota; class Nitrospinia; order Nitrospinales; family Nitrospinaceae; genus SZUA-226. The sequence continues at coordinate 112,734 of JANQEK010000015.1, read as the reverse complement.
ATACCCACGGCGATGCCGGAGGAACCGTTGACCAGCAGTTGCGGAAACGCCGCGGGGAGGACGGTGGGTTCTTCCAGGGATTCGTCGTAGTTGGGAGCAAAACCGACCGTATCCTTGCCCAGGTCTTCGAGCAGGTTCTGGGTGATCTGCGCCATGCGCACTTCGGTGTAACGCATCGCGGCGGCGGTGTCGCCATCGACCGAACCGAAGTTGCCTTTGCCGTCGACCAGTGGATAGCGCAGCGAGAAATCCTGGGCCATGCGGACCAGCGTGTCGTAGACCGCGGTGTCGCCGTGGGGATGGAATTTACCCAGCACCTCGCCGACGATGGCGGCTGATTTTTTGCGTGGACGGTTGAAGACGTTGCTCTGCCCGTGCATGGCGTACAAAATCCGGCGGTGCACCGGCTTGAGGCCGTCGCGCACATCGGGCAGGGCGCGGCCGATGATGACGCTCATCGCGTAATCGAGATACGCGCTGCGCATTTCGTCTTCGATATTGATCAGCTCTATGGAATCGGGCATGTTTTAATTTTGGCGTTGTAGAAGAAATCCTCTGTGCTTTATGACGGTCATCCTCCGTCAATAGTCAACTCGTTAGATATCGATGTTCTTGGCATCGAGCGCATTCTTCTGAATAAAGTCGCGCCGGGGTTCCACGGCGTCTCCCATCAGTGTCGAGAACAGGTCCTCCAGTTCGACCATGTCGTCCGCGCGCACCTGCAGGAGAACGCGGGTTTCAGGATCCATGGTGGTTTCCCACAATTCTCCAGGGTCCATCTCCCCCAATCCTTTGTAACGCTGAATGGTCAATCCGGATTTGCCGGACTCCATTATCGCGTCGAGCAACACTTCCTTGGACTCGATGTTGACGGACTCGTCCTTGTGAACCAGTGTGAACGGAGGATTGTCCATGGATGCAATCGGCAGGTACAACTCGAACAGCTTTTGAATCAACGGCGAGCCCAAAAACTCTGAATTGAACTTGACCTGAAAATCACGGCCCTGCTGGTGACCCGCCAGGGTGAACATGTACCGTTCCTTCTCAGGATCATAGTCAATCACCAGTTCCATATCCTTGATGACCGGGTTGATCTCTATTTTGTCCTGACCGTGATCTGTTTTTGCGATATAGGTGTTGTCTCCTTCGGGCTCCATGACCACGCCGAATTTTTTGAACGCGCTGACTTCGCCAGCTCCCAGTTCCTGGCCATTTTTCAGCACCAGGGGAATATTTTTGAGGTTGTCCTTGATGCTGTATTTTTCCTTTTCGGGATCGGCCAGCAGGTGATTCATCAGCCGAGAGACCAGGGACAGCAGCTGGTCAAGGGTTTTGAAGTTGTCCTGCTTGATCTCCATGTTGACCAGGGCATTCAACAACTCGGTCGGGATATTGTTCTTGGCAACGGTGTTGCAGTAATCACGGAACTGAATCAGGTGATTGACAAAGTCCACCAGTTTTTTCCCGGAAATGGCGGGACCCTTGTTTTCAATGAGGACTTCCTGTTTGTCCGTTCCCTGCTCCACGAGCACCTGCGACAAACGCTTTTCGTCCTTTACGTAACTTTCCGCCTTGCCCTTTTTAACTTTGAACAGGGGAGGCTGGGCGATATACAAATATCCTCTTTCAATGACTTCCGGCATTTGACGAAAGAAAAACGTCAACAACAACGTGCGGATGTGCGACCCGTCGACATCGGCGTCGGTCATGATGATCACTTTGTGGTATCGGAGTTTATCGATATTGAAATCGGTTTTACCGATCCCCGTGCCCAGCGCGGTGATCAACGCGCGGATTTCATCACTGCCGATCATCTTGTCATACCGCGCTTTTTCCACGTTGAGGATTTTTCCCTTGAGCGGAAGAATCGCCTGGTTTTGGCGGTTCCGGCCCTGTTTGGCCGACCCGCCCGCCGAATCCCCCTCGACGATATACAGTTCGGAAAGGGCGGGATCCTTTTCAGAACAATCCGCTAATTTTCCCGGCAATGAGCTGATCTCCAATGCGTTTTTTCGCCGCACCAGGTCTTTGGCTTTTTTCGCTGCTTCCCGTGCCTGGGCGGCGCTGATCGCTTTCGCCACGATGCTTTTCGCGATAGCCGGCTGTTCTTCAAAAATTCGGCCCAGCATTTCATTGACGATTTGCTCGACCATGCCTTTCACATCGCTGTTGCCCAACCGGCCTTTGGTTTGGCCTTCAAACTGGGGTTCGGGAATTTTGACGCTCAGCACGGCAACCAGACCTTCGCGTACATCATCGCCGGACAAGCTGATGTTCAGGTTTTTCAGATAACCGTTCTGGATGGCATAGCTGTTGATCGTCCGCGTCAACGCCGAGCGGTAACCGCTGAGATGCGTTCCGCCATCTTTGGTGTTTACGCTGTTGACGAACGTGAATATTTCCTCGGTGTAACTGTCGTTGTACTGCATGGCCAGATCCAGGAAAAAATCCTTTTTCTCCCTGGTGATGTAAATGGGAGACGGATGAATGGCCTTCTTCTTTTTGTTGATATGATCGACAAACGAAACAATTCCGCCTTCATAAATAAAATCGTGGCTGCGGCCGTCGCGTTCGTCATGGATGTGAATCTTGAGGCCCTTGTTGAGAAACGACAGTTCGCGGAGGCGGTTGGACAACACATCAAAACTGAAATTGCGTTCCGGAAAAATATCCCCGTCCGGCATGATCAGAATCTTGGTGCCGGTGGTGTTGGTCTTGCCCACTACTTCCAGTGGTTTTGTGGGTTTTCCCCGTTCATATTTTTGCTGATACACCTGTCCGTTACGTTTGATTTCCAACTCGAGGGTTTCAGACAGGGCGTTCACCACCGACACGCCAACACCGTGTAATCCTGCTGAAACCTGGTAGGTGTCGTTATCGAATTTACCGCCGGCATGCAGAACGGTCAGGACCACCTCAGCGGCGGATATTTTTCGGTCCTTGTGGACATCGACAGGAATCCCACGACCGTTGTCGGACACCATCACACTGCCATCGATATGAAGGATTACTTCGATCTCGGTACAATGACCGGCAATCGCTTCGTCCACGCTGTTGTCGACCAGCTCGTAGATCAGGTGATGAAGACCGTCCTGACCGGTGCCTCCAATGTACATGGCGGGGCGTTTCCGGACGGCTTCCAGACCTTCCAGAATCTTGATATTCGAGGAGTCGTAATCTTTTTTTTGAGCGCTTTCCATCTAATCCAAATAAATAAGATTTAAGAGTATAAATCTAGTAGTAATAGTAGGGACTGTGTTTATGGGGGAAAGCCAGCTAAACAATCGATTTTAAAGGTATATTTAATTGAGTAAAAACCTCGGTTTCCGGCTTTCTCCGTGGACGGATGGGGATAGTTTTTAGCCGGGATTATTATACCTTAAATCGGACGTTTTTATCATAGTTTTTACACAGCTTTTTTACAGTTTATCCATTTTCAATCAATTTGATTATTTCTTGGACCCTCTTTCCCATCTCATTGTTTTCATTGATTAAATTGGAAATCTTGCGGTAGGAAAAAATGACTGTGGTGTGATCCTTGCCGCCAAATTGACGACCGATTTCGGGGAGCGATGCCTGGGTGAATTCGCGACAGATATACATTGCAATCTGACGCGGAATTGAGATGTCACGGGAGCGCTTTTTGGACTTCAAATCCGTAACCTTTAATTGGAAAAATTGGGCCACAGTTTTTTGAATGTTAGGTATGGTGAAATGGCGATTTTTGTCGACCGTGAAGTCTTTCAAAACTTCCTGTGCCAATTCAAGATTGATCTCCCTGCGAGTAAACGATCCATAGGCGATAATCCGCAACAACAAACCTTCCAGTTCCCGAATGTTGGATTTGATGTTGTTGGCGAGAAACATGGCTACATCCTGGGGGATGGTTTTTTGATGGATTTCGGCTTTCTGATATAGGATCGCCATCTTCGTTTCCAGGTCCGGCGGCATGATGTCCGCGATCAACCCGCTCTCGAACCGTGACCGCAGCCGTTCTTCGATATTTTGCATGTCTTTGGGATAACGATCGCTCGAGATGACAATCTGTTTGTGATATTCGTAGAGAGTGTTGAACGTGTAGAAAAACTCCTCCTGCGTCCGTTCCTTCCCTGCAATGAATTGAATGTCATCCACCAGCAGGACGTCTAGGGGGCGGTAGCGTTCACGAAAGCCTTGCATCCGGTCTTTTTTGATGGACTCGATTAAATCCACCGTAAAACTTTCTGCGGAAATATAACGGACCCGGGTTTGCGGATTTTCTTTCACAATGGCGTTGCCAATGGCGTGCAGGAGGTGTGTTTTGCCCAGCCCCACCGCGCCGTACAAAAACAGGGGATTGTAGTTGTGGGCGGGGTTTCCGGCCACCGCCTGGCCTGCAGCCCGGGCAAATTGGTTGTTGGGTCCCACCACAAAGTTTTCGAAATTGTATTTCGGATTTAAGAACCCGTTGTTGAATAGCGGGGTAGGTGGGGGTACATCCCTGGTTTTTTGCGGGTCATGGGTGTCCGGCGTTGAGGAGGATCTCTCCTTAAGTTCGCTGTTAACCCTGAAGCGCACTTCCAGTTTTTTATTCGATACGGTTTCCAGTGCGTTCTCAATCAACTCCAGATAATTTTCCGTCAGGCATTTTTCAAAAAAACGGTTGGGAACGGCAATTGTCAGGGCTTTATCATCTTTGGAGCAGGCGTATGTTGGGGTAAACCACGTATTGAAATTTTCAGGAAGAACTTGCTTCTCTATCTCTTCGAGGCAGTTGTTCCAAAGAACCTCCATAAAGGTCTCCGAGCACTTGGTTTGAAAATAAAATGTAACAGGTAGGAGGACGGCAATATATAAAACGGTGAGAACGAAATCAACTACAAAAGAAAATAAAATTTCATGAAAGTTCTAAGTAATGAAATAACATGACCTTCATGTTCCAAATTGTTTTAAACTTTGTTGCCCGATTTGGTTTCATTTGTTTTGGATTGTAACCACCTTATTTTTTGAATGAGCAAAGCATTTAATTTTATGACCTTATCGCATCGCTACCTTGCGTTGTTTTGCAACTAACAGAAACCCGCAATGCGCGGGCGACTCCTTCAGGTAGGAATCTGCTTCAAGGGTTTCAATGAAACTCCTCGATATTAAAGAACTGTAAATCAATATTCGTTAGCTGTGCATTTAAGTTTAATTTCCCACCGGCTTCCGTGCGCAAGAGGCCCATGCTCTTCCCAGGGGACGGACTGTTCGAACCGGTCCGTCCCGCCCCGCCTCAAACTTAAACGGTTCACCTAAAATTTGATCGGAGAACGAGATAAGAACCCTAAAATAATTTTATAACTTCGCAATCCTCTGAATGTTTCCGCATAACCCATCCATCCTTTATGGGGATGTTGGTGTGTAAAATTTCAGCACCCGCGGAAAACTGAACAAAATTTGTGCAAAACTGGGTCATTCATTTTCAGACTACCCCATTAATACCCCTGGACTAAAAACAGAAAAGGATCCGGTAATGACTCTGGAGATAATTCGGACAGTTACGCCTTTCATCACTTTGTCACTGATGATCGGGGTGTGGGTGATTGGCTGGTTGATGAAGCGCCTGATTGCCGAAAGCGGCCGGCATTTTACCGACCTCAAGAAGGAACTGACGCACAAAATCGATCAGCGGGGCAGGGAGCTGGAAAAGCGCATGGACAAGCTGGAACGCGACCTCGAAAAACTCGAAGCCTCTCGCCTCGTCGATCAGAAGTATCTGTACGAACAGTTTGTTTCCAAGGAAGGTTTCTACCGCACAGTCGGTAAGACTGAAAGCGCCATCGGGCGCATCTTCAAACTCATCAACGAACTCAGCAAAACGATTCACCGACTCCCTTCCCATGAATGAGGCTGGTCCGGGTCACGCCCTTCAGCAGTTGATGGAGGAAATGGTCGATGCCAAACAGGCGATCCAGGAGGTCCTCAAGGTTTCGCCGGAAGACATCCAGCTTCACCGGATTCACGGGATGTACACCGGCCATATCCTCGACATCCGGAAAACCATGATGCAGGAACAGGCGGTCGACCGCGAGCAATTGCTGATCGACGCCCTGAGAGGGGTGGTCAATTTCCTGCTTCAAAAAGGGGAGGAGGCATCGGCTCGGTTTATCGGCGACCACCTGGAAGAGATCGGCGACAGGGTGAAAACATTTTGGCAGGATTCAAAAGCATTTCCAAACTGGCCCGCGGCTACGACGACATCCGCAAACTCATCGCCCGCGCGCTCACGCCTTTCGGTCAAAGCACCCCGAAACAAAAAGAAAACCGCAAACAACGCGCGCTCCAGAATTTAAGGTTCTTCGCGAAAACCTACTTCCCGCATTACCTGACGGCCCCGCCGTCAAAAATGCATCTCACCTTTTACAGGCTCTTTCAGGAAGTGGTGGAGCAGGCACACAATATTGACGGTCCCGTTAACGGTACCCTGTCGGCGCGCATTGCCCAAGCCGCGCCCAGGGGCCACGCGAAGTCGACGATTGCATCCCTAATCCTTCCCCTGTGGTGCATTGTCTCTGAAAAACGAAAGTTCATCGGGCTGGTGTCGGACACCACCGAACAGGCGGCAGAGTTCCTCGAATTCATCAAAGCGGAACTCGAAACCAACGAGCGACTCCTCGAAGATTTCCCGGAAGCCTGCGGCGAAGGGAGGATCTGGAAGCAGGGGCTGGCGATCACCCGCAACAACACCAAACTGAAGTGCTGGGGCAAACGCAAAGCGATGCGCGGTGCCCGGCATGGCAGCGTGCGCCCGGATCTGGTCGTGTGTGACGATCTGGAAGGCGATGAAAACATCGACTCTCCGCAACAGCGGGCGAAGGACCGCGAATGGTTCTTCAAGGCGCTGATGAAAATCGGCAGCCGTCGTACGGTGACGGTTGTCGTCGGTACCCTGCTGCATTACGATTCCCTGCTGGCGCAGTTGCTGCAGCGCCCCGGATGGACTGGGCGCAAGTGGCAGGCCGTGCAGGCGTGGTCCACTTCTTCCTTATGGGAGCGATGGGAAGCCACGTACACTGCCGGGAGAGAAAACCAGGCCGACCGGTTCTTCAAGAAACATGCAACGGCGATGCTCGACGGCACCGAGGTGCTGTGGCCGGAGGTGGAGGATTATTACAGCCTGATGAAGATGCGCGTGTCCGACGGTCCGGCGTTCTTCGATTCGGAAAAACAGAACGAGCCGGTGAACCCCGACGACTGCCTGTTCCGTGAAGAGTGGCTGACATTTTTAGACGAAGAGAGCGTCCTGCGCCGGATCGAGTGGAAGCATTACCGGGGCATCTACTGCGCGGTCGATCCGTCACTCGGCAAGTCGTCGCAGGGAGGCGATCCGTCGGCCATCGTCGTCGCGGGAGTCGATACTGAAGGCTGTATCGACGTACTGGAAGCGGATATCCGCAAACGCCCGCCCGATGCCATCATGGAAGATCTTCTAGCTTTGCATAAGCGATACAGATTTACTTTGGTGGGGATTGAGGAAATTCAGTTTCAGGAACTGTTCAAGGATTGGGTGATCAAGGAAAGCGCGAAGCGTGGACTGTACCTGCCCGTTGAAGGCATTCGACCCAACAGCGATAAAGTGTTGCGTATTTCGAAGATGCAGCCCCATATCAAGAACGGGATCATCCGCTTCCGCCGCAACCAGACACAGCTGATAGACCAGTTACGGTATTTCCCGAAAGCTGACCACGACGACGGCCCCGACGCGCTGGAGATGGTGTTTTCACTCATCTCTCAACACACGACGTATGGTCCGAGAGTACAAAGACTATAACTGATTGATAAATAGTGGTTTACATTGATGTTCATTTTGGTTTAAAATGGTGTACTTTGGTGTATAATAACATTAATTTGAACCAGGGAATGAGCTAGCATTTTTTGGTTTAAAGGGGTAAAAATGTCCACCCGGTTTAAGAAACCAAAAAATCTCCGCTACCAAATCATTCTCGATGAGGAAAGCTCTGAACAACTGGAATTATTAAAAGCATATTCTGGTTATAAAAAAATGAAAAACAACATGGCAGTTTCTAAGGCCATAGAGATATGGTTTGAAATGGAATTGGCATCGGAAAACAGTCAGAGGCTTAATTTGGAGTGGCAAAAGTTTCAGAGGTCAAGAGATGGGAAAATAGTCGAATTCAAAAAGAAGGATAGATAAACTTTGCGAAGAGGTGAGAAAAATGTCTCGGATCGTTAAATCTAGAAACATAAAAGCCAGTCATTGGAGGTACCCCGCATTAGTAATGTCCGAGTCTCTAGAAAAGATTATTAATAAAGGTACAATGCAGAAAGAAGATATTCCCCGAAGTGTTTATATGGATATTAAGGAATTCTTTGACATGGTTGCGAAAGCAAAATCCAACGCAAAATCCAAAAATCCCATGGCATGTATCGCCAATTATAGGATTGCGGCAAATGCCCTTAGAATTTCTAGTCCTGCTCTAGCAAAAGATAGAAAGGAACTTGATAAGCAATTACATGAATATGCTTTAATAATCAATAAACTTGGAACCTCATTTACTCCAAGCCCTTCTGAGCTGAATACTTTAAATAATCTTAAAGAATTCTTTAAGCAATTATTTGATATAGGAGATGTTGAATCTTATGAATCTATATTATCACCGAGTATAGTTGTTAAGCAGTAATTCGTGTTGAATATAAAGGACTAGGCGCCGCCTAGTCCTTTTTTTATGAAAAGGTATGGAAGAAACTGTTAGAAGAATATCCATCGATGCAGTTGGATACCAAATAAAAGCATTTATAAAAGAATTGTATCAATTTACTCCAGATGAGTTTTCTGATGGGGCTTGTGCGACTGCATGTTTATTTTATTGTATTGCCAAACAGATTGAAAAAGAGACCGAGGAGAATCGTAATAACAACTTGTTTGATAACGATTTAGAAACAAGAATCCGTGATCAGGCAAATATTATAAGAGAACTATTTTCTTATAATCAATACTTACACGGTAGTAATCCCCAACTGACTCCCCCCGAAATTCAAATAGCCATTCAAGAAATGGCTAAAGATCATTTTTCAAAAAATGACGGTAATATAGTTGCCTTAGTCAGTCCGACTTGGGAATATAATTTAATTTATGATCCCATCTCCCTTAATATTGAAGATTTGTTGTCTTTTTCGACTATAGATTTCAATGGGAAGCTTAATGTTGGAAATAAGGAAGAATTGATTAATAAACTATGGGAAGATAATTCTCCAAAATTCGAAGAGAAATGTAAAGAGTTTCACAATAATGCAAAGTTCTTCAAATTTGAATCAAGCCCTCCCAAATTTATTGCAGGCTTATCTTTTGCTGGATTAGACAAGGAAGATATCCTGATGTATCCAATATTGGCCCATGAAATGGGTCACTATTTGGATTTCAGCTCAGAACATCCTAGTAATTCAGAATTATTTACTCTATATCAAATTGATCGGAATGAAATCGAAAAAATTTACAAAAATAATATTAGTCCTTCCGAATTAGATAAGATATGGGAAGAAATCAATTCTCTTATTAACTTTTCATTTCATGAAATTTTGGCTGACCTAATTGGTATTCGAATAATGGGTTTGTCATTTTTTATTGGTTTGGGCGAATTCTTAAAAACCAGTTCAAAATGGCCACAATCTAAGCTAACACCATCGGGTTATCCTGGCATTGCTTTTAGATTGCAAATTGTTTTTAAGGAGCTATTAAAGGAAGAAAATAATAAGGCAATATTGCAGATTCTACAAAGCCGGCAACAATCAAACAGTTTTGAAGATAGTGTTGTTTTATGGCTAAAGGAATATTTGGATGAATGGTCTAAAAGGTTTCAAGAGGCTGAAGTAGACTGGTCCAGTAGGGGGTCGATTATTGGAGAAGATCCAGATGAACAAGAATTCACCCAAGATGACATTGAGCTATATAAAAGAGCAATTGGGGTAATTGAGGACTCCATAGATAAATTGCAAGAGCTGGCGCAACAAATTATACCCAATCAAAAAAGAACAGCAGTAACTAGCGCTCTATTTCAAAGAGTAAAATTACTCGATAACGATTTGCCTCCATTTATTGAAGCCGAGGATCAAAACGAATTTGCTGAAATAATGACAGCCGCATGGGTTTATCAGCTTAAAATTGGGGATAAAAAGGAAAAGGATGAAAAAGACTTCGACAAAGCCTATGAAGAATATCAAAAAACTTGTAGATTGGTTTTTAAAGCCATTGAACTGATTTCAATTAGGAGAAGTAAAACAAAGGACGATATCGATATATTTGAACTTGGGTCATCTTCCAGAACTAAGCCAGCGTCTATCCAAGATATTAAAGAAATCAAAGGAGCTTTAAATGATTCCCATATTATTGGGAGAATGGAATTAGAGGTTGGCAATGAATCCCGGTTATCAGTTGTCCCACAGATATCTAAAACAAAGAGTTCTAAAATAAGAGACTCTAATATCATAATAAAAGACTCTGAAACCATAAACGAATCTTCACTTGATATTCACTTAGGAAATTGGTTTGCACACGCAAAAAAATCTAAAGTCAGCGAGGTTGACTTAAGCAATAAAGAGGCGAGAGAATCATTTGGTAGCAAAGGAAGAAGTCAGGTATATGTCCCCTTTGATGATTATTTTATAATTCACCCTGGAGATTTTGTTCTTGGTACAACTCTAGAGTTCTTTAGGTTTCCAAATAATTTAATGGCTTTTGTCGAAGGTAAATCCAGTATTGGCCGGTTAGGACTTTTTATTGCTACGGCTACTCAGGTAGGCCCGGAATTTAAAGGTGTGATCGTCCTTGAATTGGCCAATGCAGGTACCGTCCCTCTTTCCCTAAAACCAGGAATGCCAATTGCCCAATTGGTTTTTCAAACATTAACTGATAAAGCTCAATATAAAGGTGGATATTCCTGCCAGACCAAACCCATTCAGTAAACATTTGCACTCCTTCTCCAAGTATTCCTTCAGGAACCTCATAGCACTTCTTTTGGTCTGCTATTTCCTATTCAAATCTCTTGCCCCGCAAGCGTCCCGGCTTTAACCTGAGAGAGTAGAAAAAGCTGAAAGAAGCAGGTCACTATGATCTGGATCAAAAAATGAGTGACGTCAAGAAAAGCGCCCTGTGGGCTTTGATCTGTGTTCCCATAACAGTGTTTGGAGGCTATAGCACCGTGGGGTTGTTGCATGGCGACGGTCTATGGCTGGCTCCTTTTATCCCCGCGTTGCTGGCGTGCAGCCTGCTGGTTCCTCCAGGATCACCGGATTGGTGGTTTATTACGGTAGGGCTGATCTCCCAGTATCTGGGCTACTTCCTGCTCGTGTGGATTATTTACAAACTCAGGCAAATGGGAGCGGAAAAATACGCCAAAGAACAACCTGAATAATGTAAAAACCCCTTCCATCCGGAGTGAGCCGGACGGAAGGGGTTGGTCCTGCCGTTAAGGAAGTCACGCTCCTTGTCTTTGATTACTTGATACAGTCGCGGATACGTACCACGATCAACGCGGAATCGCTATCCACCTCTTCGCCGTTGACCAGGACATGCGTCCGCACCAGACTCTTCCGGGTCTTTCTGAAATGACGCATGACATTGATGTCTTTCGGTTCGATCAATACGCGGTTGCCTTTGGAGGCGACTTTCAGAAACTGCTGTTGGTCGGTTCCTACCGCGAAGTTTTTATCGAGATCGAGATTGCGCACATCCACGACGCGCTTTTCGTTGAGACACACACCGATCGTCGTCTGGCTGTCGGCCAGAAACGTTTTGATGTAGGCGATCACATCGTTGATCTGGTTATCGGTCAGGTTCCACGCCGGCATACCGGTCCCGGGAATACCGTTGCGGATGGAATGTGCCATGGTCATGTCCGACAACCGGCTCATGACCTTGAAGTCGGTAAAATTTCTCGGTTTGGGATCCAATCCTTCCGCCATGAAGCCGTCGCCGCCTCCCTGATGGCCGTGACAGATGGGACATCCCATTTCTTCATAGATGAGTTGACCGGGCGATTCCGGCAACGGTTCGGGGAGGACGTTGACTCCGCCTTTGGCAGTAGTAAGCGCTTGCGCCTGAACGGCAAAACACAATACGAACAACAGACTGAATAGTAACTTCTTCATTGCTTGATTCCTTTAACTGGTGCTCTCATTATAAAAAACGCCCCTCAACCAGTGAGGGACGACATGGGCCGCAAAGGCGCTCGTAACTAACTACCCAAATGGGGTGAGCAAGTCCTAACTATGCGATAAAACTTGTATTATTAGGGTAAAGGCAGACGTCAGGATGTCAAGACCGGGGCGGCTTTCAGCCCCTATCGAGCCGCCCCGGTAGCCCCGATCCAGGTCCTAACTATTTGAAATTCCATTGCCACCCCATCGGCCGGGCCTTAACCTGAGAGTATCCATCGGGTATTCGAAAACCGTGAGATTGTCATGCGATCTTGAATTGTTTTGCGGACACTTTTATGCCGACACCGCTGCCTGTCATCGAAATCCTGCGCGACACCCTCCAGTTTGTCTGGGAAAAGAAAGCTCACCTGCTGCGCGCGCTGGCGGTTCCCGTAGTGATCATGATTGCGGTCGCCTATTTATTTAATTTCGCCGATGACAATCCACTCCAGTGGGTCGAGGCATTTTTTTCCATGGCGATTTACGTTTTGTTTGCTGTGACCTGTCACCGACTGGCCCTGCTTGGAGATCAGGGTGTTCCGCAATACGGCTTGTTGAAATGGACGCAAAGAGAGACGCGGTTTTATGGCTGGGGTCTTTTGCTGATGATCCTGTTCCTGGTCCCGTTTTGGATATTGAATCTTATCGTCGCCAATTTTTTTATTCCGACTTCAGCAACGCAATTGGAAGAATTCGATTTGCCCCGGATTTGGTTTCTATTTTATTTATCGTCCCTGCCTTTGATTTATTCTATTTCGCGGCTGACCGTGGTGTATCCGGCCACCGCTCTGGAGCGGCAGGTCAATCTGAAGTGGGCGTGGAATTTGACAAGGGACAACGGCTGGCGGTTAACTCTGGTGGTAGGGATGCCGCCGATCATTTTCACTTATGCTGAAACCTTGCTGTTAAGAGAACAGATTACTTCGGCGGAAGAATTCATTGTGATGCTCTTCCGCTTCGTCCTGCTGGCTGTGGAGATTGTCGCGCTCTCTTTCTCCTACAAACACCTGACCTCTCAGGAAGAACAGGTGAGCCATGTCTGAACAATATAAAGAGGTCAGATTTTTCGGGATCATAATATGAAAATGGCGGAGAAAGTCTACATCGGTTGCGCCACTTTACCGTTGATCGGATCTCTGTTGCTGGTTATGGGCATTTTTGATTTATATTTTGGGCGTAGTGGCGCTTGGATTGTTCTTTTGGTCTTTCCAGTTGTTAGTTTAGTCTTAACAATTTGGGGGATGAGTCTTGCATTTGAGGCCCTAGTAAGAAAAACTTTGCTTTGGCCTTTAATTCTCGCAACTATAATGGCAAGCAGTTATTGTGTGCTTATTTTTGGGAAGTATTTCTAAAGTTTAATTCACAAAGAAAACCTTCAATCGATTCACCGGATGCGGATGATCGTGAGGTACTCATCGCTGATGGTCGTTCCCTGATTGAGTGTAACCTCCTTCGTGATTTCCTCCCCCTGCCGCATGACGACCACAGGTACTTCCGTTCCCGCGTATTGTTCGAGCGCTTCCCGGTAAGCAGTCAGGTCGTTCATCTTGATATCGCCGACCCGGCGCAGCAGGTCTCCTGTCTCCAAACCGGCTTCATATGCCGGTGAGTTCTTCCGGATCACATCAATCCGCATCCCCTGATCACGCCCTATAGGATTGGCGGTGACGTCCTTCACCACCACTCCAAGCCGGATCACGTTGTCCTTCAATTTGACCCAATACGTGGCGCCGTGATCAAAGTATCGGTCCTTGTAGGTTTCCGTACGGTAGATCGCCTTTTCTCTGGTGATGGTGCCGGAAGGGTCTGTTTTGAATTCGATGTGGGGAACGCTGCGCGACCCGGTCACCGCGTGCGTGTATCGGGTATACCAGAGAGCTTTCGCGGCATGGACCTTTTTGGCCTGGAGGGTGACGCCATGTTCGTGCTGCATTTGTTTGTTGAAAGAGGAATGACCGATTCGGATGTACCCGTCTTCCAGTAACTTGGCCTCGGCTTCTGAGGCCTTCTCAAACGAAGTTTCGATCACTATGGGGAATCCGTCTGACTGTTCAAAATAGGGCGAAGTGCGCACGTCCAGGCCGCCGGTTTCATCTGTGTAGAAAAAAGTGTAGGGAGAAACATAAGTCCGGCACCCGACACCCAGCAGGCAACACACAACTAAAATCAGAACATAGAGTTTGTTCATTGCAGGACTCAAAGACTTGCGATTGGGTATTCAGTTAGGAACCTGTCATCAGATTATATGTCTGAAAGCAGCCTGCCAACAAGTTGAAAGGATGCGCGCCCTGCTTCCCTCTCTTTCAAATCACCTAACTTCCTTTGCAACAAAACCTTCCCGGTTTGCACACCTGATTCCATACCCACCTTGTAGAATGCTCTACAGCATTCTGATACAGGCGACTCCTCCTATAAGGATCTGCATGAAACTAACCCACTGGTTCAAACGCAAAGTCAGTGCGGCGACACGCGCGCTCACATTGATGATGCCCCTGCCCCACGGTTCCGGCATCAAACCCAATTACGAATCGATTGCACGCGAAGGCTACATGACCAACAGCGTCGTCTTTGCCTGCATCCGGGAAATTGCCGAGGCCGCCGCCGGCGTGTCCTGGCAATTGTTCAAATCAAAATCAGATGGCGCACAGGAAGAGCTCACCGATCACCCTCTTCTGAAACTGATCGACCGTCCCAATCCGTTTCAGGGGCGCTTCGAGCTGATCGAACATCTCACCGCTTGCCTCTACCTGTCCGGCAATGCTTATTTAGAGGCCGTCGGGCCCCACGGTTCGGATCGCGGCAAACCCAAACCGCCGACAGAACTTTATACTCTGCGACCCGACCGCATGACCATCCTGCCCGATCCCACCCACTTCATCCGCGGCTACGAGTACAAAGTCGCGGGTCAATCGGTGAAGTTTTCGCGCGACCAGGTCATGCACCTCAAACTGTTCCATCCCCTGGACGACTGGTACGGACTGTCGCCGATCCAGGTGGCGGCGTTGCCGGTGGACAAGATCAACGCCAGTGACCGGTGGAACGCCGCCCTTCTACGCAACTCCGCGGTGCCTTCCGGAGCGCTCGTGTCCAAGAAGCGGTTGACCGATGAACAATACGGAAGACTCAAGTCCGAGATGCGCGAGCAGGTCCAGGGAGTCGCCAATGCGCGGTCTCCTTTGTTGCTGGAAGAGGACATCGATTGGAAAGAGATCGGCACCTCGCCTAAAGACATGGACTGGATCGCAGGCCTCAAATTCAGCGCTCTGCAGATCGCGCAGATCTACAATATCCCGCCGGAGTTGATCGGCCTCACACCCGCCACGTATCAGAACCGGAAAGAAGCGCGCAAGGCGTTGTACACCGAAGTGGTGCTGCCGGCACTGAGCCGTCTGCGCGATTCCCTCAACACCTGGCTGACGCCGCGCTTCGGCGAGGGGCTCACACTCAACTACAACCGCAACGCCATCGAAGCCCTGTCCGAAGATCAAACTGCATTATGGAAACGCGTCAACGACAGCCGCTTTCTCACCCTCAACGAACAGAGAGCCCTGGTCGGTTACGAAGCCCTCAAGGAGGGTGACGACCTTTCTCAACTTTCCCGGAAGTAAGGAACAACAAAGATGAAGGAATACCATTCATTTGAATTCAAGTTGAACGACGTGTCCGACAACGGACAGTTCCAGGGATACGCTGCGGTTTTCGGTAACGTGGATCTGGGCAACGACGTGGTGGAGCCGGGAGCGTTCGAACAATCGCTGCGTGACACCGGAGGCGGCAAGATACCGATCCTTGATCACCACAACCCGGCCCGCCAGATCGGCTGGAACCTGGAAGCGCGAGAAGACGGCATCGGCCTGTTCGTGAGAGGCCAGCTTGACCTCAACGTGCAGGCCGCCCGGGAACGCCACAGCCTGATGAAGCTGGCCACCCAAGTCGGCGGACGCACCGGGCTGTCCATCGGGTTCCAAACCCTCAGTGACGCACCCGATCCGGAGGATTTCAAAATTCGCCGGCTGAAAGAAGTGCGTCTGATGGAATACAGTCTCGTCACCTTTCCAATGAATCCCGAAGCCGGCGTGACGCGGATCAAGGTCGAACCTTCACCCCCGCTTGAAGATTCATTACATACCCTACTCACTCACCTGCGCGTCGGTTAGAAGTCACCCAAGAAGGCAGCGCACCCCAACAAGGAGTTTCTGCATGCAGGACCTTAAGCAGCTTGTCAACGACATCAACAAATCCTTTCTTGAATTCAAAACGAGAAACGACCAGCGCCTGCGCGAGCTGGAACAGGGACGACGCGATCCGCTCATCAGCCAACAAGTCGACGCGCTGGCCCGCGAAGTGCAGAACCTGGCAGAGGTCAAATCCCGTCTGGAACACCTCGAAACGCAACTCAACCGCCCTGTGTTTGAAACCGGCAAACCTGTCGAAAGTTTTGATGACGGCGAACGGAACCAGATCGTCAATAAGTATCTGCGTCACGGTGAAAACGCGTTGACCGCGGACGAAGTCAAGCAACTGTCGGTGGACAGCGATCCCCAAGGCGGTTACTGGGTGACCGGCCAGATGTCCCGGCAGGTCATCACCAAAGTGACCGAAACCTCACCGATGCGCAGCCTCGCTACAGTGGAGACGATCAGCTCCGATGCTTTGGAAATTCCCGAGGATATCGGCGAAGCCGCGGTCGGCTGGACTGCCGAGACCGGTGTGCGCAGCGAGACCGCATCTCCCACCATCGGTGTGCGGCGTGTCCCGGTGCATGAGATCTATGCCATGCCCAAAGCCACCCAGCAGTTGCTGGACGACGCGCGCGTCAATGTCGAGGAATGGTTAAGCGGCAAGATTGCTGCCAAAATGTCGACCACTGAGAATACTTCGTTCATCAATGGCGACGGAGTCGACAAACCGCGCGGCCTGCTTACCTATCCCGCAGGTTCGACCAACCCCGGCGAGATCGAACAGATCCATTCCGGCAGCGCCGGCGCGTTGACCGCCGACGGGTTGCGCTCGTTGTTCTATGCACTCAAAACGCCGTACATTCGCAACGCGCGCTGGATCATGGGACGCTCCACGATCGAGTCCATTTCCAAATTGAAAGACGGCGGCGGCGATTACCTGTGGTCGCCGGGCCTTAAAGAAGGTGAACCGCAGATGCTGTTGGGGCACCCCATCGATCGCATGGAAGACATGCCCTCGGTGGTTGCCAACGCCCTGCCGGTTGCATTCGGCGACTGGAAGCAGGCCTATACCATTGTCGACCGCGCCGGAGTGCGTGTCCTGCGTGATCCATACAGCTCGAAACCCTTTGTGTTGTTCTACACCACCAAACGGGTCGGCGGCGACGTCACCAACTTTGAAGCGGTCGTCATTCAAAAAGTGTCTGCTTAACCACGTAGTATTTCTTAAGAACAGTATTTCCTTCAAAGGAGAAAATAATGCGAGACATTAAAAACAATCTGGGTGGAGCCCGTTCTCTCGATCCAGACAGTTACACGGTATCGGCCAATGGTTCGGGAGTGGACCTGCAGAATTTCGACGGCGCCCTGGTGATGTTCCAGACCGGAACCGCCGACACCGGCAACGGCGACGAAACCTACATCCCCGGTGTAGAAGATTCGGACGATAATTCTAATTTTTCTCCCGTGCCGGTTTCAGACCTGGAAGGGACTCTATCCAACCTGACGGCGAACTCGGTTCAACGCATCGGTTACAAGGGCGACCGGCGTTACATTCGCGCGGTGTTGACTCTGGGCGGCACGACCCCTTCCATCAATGCCTCGGCATTGGTTGTACGCGGCCTGCCTCGTCATTCTCCGACACTTTAATATTCTTCAAGTTTTCTTTTTGTGAGCAGTTATGAAAATTAAAATGAAAGCCACCCGCTATGGCTCTCCAGATGGAATGCGGGTGGACGAATACAAAAAGGGCGAAACGTATGACATGCGGGACGCCCTGGCGGCTGTTTTTCTGGAAGAAGGCTGGGCCGTGAAAGTCGATAAAACACTCGGACGAACGAAAAATGCAGGAGCCGCTCCGGAAAACAAAACAGTGCCGCCCAAAGTGAAACGCACTAACCGGCGAGGTGGTCATGGCGCTTAAGCTGATCACCCCTCCTGCAACGGAACCGCTCACCCTGGCGGAAACCAAGTCCTACCTTAAAGTCACCGATATCGGCGATGACATTCTGATCAGCCAGATGATCTCTGCAGTCCGAAAATGTTGCGAGGATTGGACCGGGCGTGCGCTGATCATCCAGGCCTGGACGTTGTGGCAGGATTCATTTCCCCGCCGGGAACGCGACCGTCTGCCGCACGACGGGTATTTTGAATTGCCGGTTGACCTGGCTGACGATTCGCAGCGGGTGATTTCCATACCTCGACCGCCTTTGCAATGGGTGACGTTTATAAAAACTTATGATGTCGGCAATCAGTCAACGACGTTCGATGCCGGCAACTATCTGGTGGACACGGCATCCGAACCCGGCAGGATTGTGTTGAATCAGTCGGCTTCATGGCCGTCGAGTTTGCGTTCCGTCAATGCCGTGGAGATTGAATTCGCAGCAGGCTACGGCGACGCTTCGGCGGTGCCCGATGCACTCAAGCAGGGCATGCTGTTGTGGATCAAACTGCTTTACGCTGATAAGAACTGGTTGTTCGAACTGGGCGAGTCGACGGCGGGTCTTATTGAATTCAACTACAGCGACGTGCCCCCGCCGGTCGTCTCGTTGTGGTCGCCTTACAAGGTTTATTCCCTGGATATGAGGTGACTGTGGACATCGGTTTCTATTTTCCCACCCTCGCGGCACCGGCAGTGGAATGGCGTCCCGGCAAACCGCCCTTTCTCCCGGTGAGTCATATTACCGATTTCCCGGAGCAGTTGACCGGCGAGACCGCGGGCGGAACGCTTTATGTGCAGAACAAGGGTTCCCCGCGCGAACGGTTTGAGCTGACCTTCGAGCGTATTTCAAAAACCGACCGCGACGCTGCGTGGGTGTTTTTCGTTGTTGTGAACAAGGCCTTCAACTCGTTTGAGTATCAGGATGCAGAAGGTGCTCTGCACACCGTTCGCTGGCTGAACGAATTCGGGTTTCAGGAAACGGTCCCTGGACGGTTTTCGGGGACCATCCTTTTAAGAAAAGAATAACCAGGCAAGGCCTGGAACAAATATTTAAAAGGGAGAGGAAAACAATAATGAGGAGAATCAATCCATGATCGACTGGCAAAACGCAGATCCGGAAAAGTTCACCTTTGAGGTGGATGTGGAGGGGATTCAACAGATCGGGTCTTCACAGGTATTCCCAGTGCAAGTCCACACCCTGGACGGGACTCCCGCCTTCTCCTGTGTTATTCCCGTGCGAGCGGAATTTTACCGTCAGTTGCAACACACCGCTGACTGGGAAGCGGCCTTGATCAAGATTCTGAAAAGCCGGGTGCGGGAGGAAATTCTGAAACGCAAAAAGGAAAGTCCGGTCGCCATCGAAGACAAGTTACGATTGATCGACCGGCAAATCTCAATTGCGGAATAGTTCATGCGCATCTTTACCAGCGGTTTCGACGCCGCCAGGAACAAAAAAAGCAGTGAACCGGTCAATCTCCTGAAAATCGCCTGGCCGGCGATTGGCGCCCTTCCGGCCAAGATGCTGAATCTC
Organism: Nitrospinaceae bacterium; assembly: GCA_028278405.1. Taxonomy (GTDB): domain Bacteria; phylum Nitrospinota; class Nitrospinia; order Nitrospinales; family Nitrospinaceae; genus SZUA-226. The sequence goes on along the minus strand of JANQEK010000015.1, from coordinate 92,909 downwards.
TCCGACCGCTCTGTAACCATTGAGGGTGTGGACTGGCTGCCGCTGGTCGAGGACTGGGGCGCAATCACAGGGGCTGAACCGGACGCGTTGTTGCAAACCATAAAAGAGAAGAAGGTCAACGTGCGGTTGATCAACGCCCCGGTGGATTTTGGGGAAGGGCCGCAACGTTTTTCTGATTTGTTCCTCGAGTATCCGCCGGAATCGGCGACGGGTATCTTATACCAGTGGTTCGAGGGCGAAGCCCTGGTCTCCGCCGATCAAACGGAACTGTTGACAGCACGAGTCGTTGATCCGGTGGAATACGACGAGAATACGTGTTCTCTGCATCTGGCTGTGGAATCCTCGCATCATGGTCGCTTGCAGGTGGGCAATACGTTGACACTAGCGGATTATCCGGACGCTCCGGAAGCTTCCGTCGGGCGGATCAAGCCGATCGTCATCGGCCAGGTGGAGGGTGTACCGGGTGTGCCTGTGCGCAGGGTGGTTACCACCCGTTTGACGTCTGTGGCGATTCCTGAAGCGAGCACGTTGGACGTCGCTTCGACGATTGGGTTTGCCGCCAGCGGATCGGTAGTGATCAACGATGACGTCATCAGTTATTCGGGAGCCACCGGAACTCAGTTTACCGGATGCACCGGCATTCGCGAGTTTCACTACGCAGGCGACGAAGTGGTCGAAAGCGTGTCCGACCATCGGTACCTGCTGAGCGATCCCGCCTATCCCATTTCGGCCATCAGCAATGTCAAGGTTGCCGGGCACCTGGCGGATAGCGCGGGCTATACCATTGATCTGGCCGCGTGCGAGGTGGTTTTCAGTGAAAAACCGCGCAAGGTGGTTTCGATCGATACACGGTTTCTGCAGACGCAATTCGATATCGAAGCCTCCGGCAATACCGCGCAGAATCCCTTGTTGGCCACGGATCCCAAAAGCCGTACTCAATTCGCAAAAATTTCACAAGCCAATCCGAAGCTGAGACTTCAGCAGACAGACGACATGGCGGAGCTGGGGCAGATTTTGAAGGTCCTTGTTCGTGTGGAGCACTGGGCCGAGGAGCAAATCCCCAACGACACCCTGAACGTCCGGGTCGACGATACACTCATCGGGACCCTTTCGAAACCGCCTCCGGAAGATCGTGCCGTAACCACGGGCAGCACAGACATCGGACATACTCATTTGGATGATTTGGGTTTCCCCATCACAGATCCGGAGCATGAGCACAAGCTCCCGCGAATGACGACGTATATCCAGAACCCGGTTTCCAATCTTCTTCCGGAAGGCATCAACCTGAATGCGTCCAACGGTCGAAAATTTGCGATTGATTTCCCAAACATTCCGCCGGGCAACATCAAGAGCATTGAATATATAGTGGATCATGAATCCTTTGATACCTGGTCGACCACCAAACCGGCGATCAGAAACTTTCTGGATGTCGGGAGCAACTCGCACGAAATATTTTTAAATACACTGGTCGGCCTTCCCAGCGTATACACCACTCGGGTGGTCAACAACACAAACCTGACCCGAATCTGGATTCGCACTGATGCGACGACGTCGCACGCTTTAAAACGAATATCCAATGTCAGCCGGATCATTACCTATGAAGGCGAGGTTGATCTACCGGAAGAAGTGGAAACCAAACCAACGGGTGTGGCCACTATAAAGTTTGGCGGTGTTTCGCCACACAATTCGACGCCGCTTCTGGACAGCGTTACTGAAAAAAGCAGCCTTTCAGTCGTCGACTTTTTTGATATCACCGACCAGGTGGCACACGATTGGGCCTGGTTCAAAGATAAGATTATCGAGATCGAGTACTCTGGATCTTCGGACGGCCGGACGGTCTATATCGTTCACACGGCGTTTGAAATTGAATACGCTCGACGGCGTCTGCAAACCACTGATGAAATCACTGCCGGTGTGTCCGGCATCAAGGATGATGGCGCGGGAACGATCACAGGAACTCCGGATGCGGTGATCGAGCGTCCCGATCATGTGTTCCGGTGGTCGATTCTAAACCTGTTGGGCCCGATGGCTTCCGTTATCGACGACTCGGCATTTGACCAGGCGGGTACCGAATTTGACAATGCCGGCGGATACAGGTTGGCCGGAGTGGTTCAGAATAAAGTGCTATTGGATACGCTGTGGCGGCAATGGATGAAGGAAAGCCGCTCGTACCTGTTCTGGGCCCCCGGCGGTAGAGCTCGTCTGCAGTTTCGCCCCATCAATCAGTCGCAGGTTGCAGTGGGCCGGGAAGTGAAGGCCCTGACCGAAGGTATGGTGCGTCTCGATCCTGAGACCGGAGCGGGGCGCATCCGGTTGCAACGAACACCCACCGGTGAAGTGGTCAATCATATTGAGTTGAGCTACCAGCGCGACTGGGAGGCGGGTTATTACCGAAAAACCCATGTGGAGTCGGACAATGACAAGATCCAGTTGTTCGGCAAGCGCGAACAACCGGAACAATTTTTATTCGATTGGTGCCGCGATTCCGCCATGGCGGTTGATTTGGCCCGATTTTATCTGGAGGAGCTAAAAGTTCCTCAAACCTTGGTGGCTTGTGAAGTATTTCTCGATCAATTGGAATTGGAGCGGGGTGACTTTGTTACCGTGTCACATCCGTTGATTACGGGGTCGAGTCCGAAATATGGCATCGTGTTGCCTGGAAATCATGTTCCAGGATCGGGTCGGGCCGTGCGCATGGACGGATTGAATTTACTAATCCGCCTCTTTCCCTGATTGAGAATCAAGTACGGTTGGATTGGGATTCCTCAATAATATTCTGAATCGTTTGATGCAGGGTTTTGATGTTGAGGGGTTTGGTAATGAAACCGTCCATTCCGACGACGAGGCAGGCAGTTTTTTCGGTTTCTTCGTCGTGCGCAGTCATTGCGATAATGGGAGTGTAGTTGGGGGTCGTTACCGATGATGCTTTCTCTTTGGCTCTTATCTGCCGTGCCGCTTCGATTCCGCTGATACCCGGCATTTCCAGATCCATGAGAATAACATCAAAGGATCCTTCCAAATAACGGTCCACGACCTGGTTACCATTTTCTGCAGGAGTGATTTCATGTCCTCTTTTTTCCAACATGCGGGTTGCGATATCCCGGTTCACGGGATTATCGTCCGCCAAAAGAATTTTGTATTTGGAATCAGTCATTATAAATCTTTCCAGGCTCCAATAATTTTTCCAACGATAGGTTGAGGGTTCAGGTTTAAATCGATGATCTGTATTTCTGCATTGGGATTGATCGGCCGTAGAATAATCAAATCGGTTTTCTTCTCAAGAAACTTGGCGGTTAAACCTCCTTCATGATATATAGCAAACATTTTATTTTTAACAATCATTTTATCATCCCGGTCAATGACTACAATGTCCCCCGAATGAAGCACGGGTTCCATGGACTGTCCATCCACCCGGCTGGCGACCAGATTGGTACGCTTGCCGACGGCCCGAATGTGTAGGAGAACATAATCTTCGATATGTTCCTGGGGAATGATCGGTTGTCCGGCAGCGATGGCTGATTCGGCAAGCGGCACCGACACGAAATCCTCTCCGGAAATCTGGGGCTTTTTTTGAGTGCTGGCTGCCTTGAAAATTTTAAGCTGAGGGCTTTGAAACAGGAGGGACCCACCATCGGTAAAGACACAGGGGTGGACCTCCAGCACATCACTGCACCTTTCTAATAAATCACTTGAAAACAAACATTTACCTTGCTCGTAGAGTTCCAGGACCTGTGGGGACAGGGACAATTTCGTGGCCATCTCCTGTTGCGACCACCCCTTGGAAATTCGGTATAGCCTAATTCTTTTGGCTATGATCAGGTTCAAGGTCGAAGTCGGCTGGATGCCATATATCAACCACCGCAGGTCGATCTGAAAGTATTCGGCGATTTTAGCCAGTGATTCGGTGTCAGGTAAACCTTTACGTTGAAAGCACTTTCTAATGTTTTCATAATTCAGGCCAATCGTTTTGCAATAAGCCGCCAGCGACCACCCTTCCTGCAAGCCCATGATTCTTTTCAAAATTTCAGCAGAATTAAAATTAGGCATACCAAATATATTGGTTGACTGACAGGGACTTTTGTCCCATAATATAAATCGGAAAGGGACATAAGTCCCAATTAATATAAATAGTTACAAGGAGTATCCGGGTGTTGAGCGATAAGATAACTATCGCATAAAATATTCCGTATTCCAATAGGATTGTGGCCTTCGAGCCAAAAAATTTGGAAGAGAGTTCTTATGAGAAAGTTGAAACTGGTTAAAGTTGGCGGCGGGAAACTCACCAAGCGGTTGTATCGATGTCCGGTGGTGGTTGTCACCCTGGACGGCGGTGAGGCGATCAAGAGAGGCTGCGGCCGGTCGGGGATGTCTGAATTTGATGCCTTCCTGAGATGTTTGTATTGCGGGAATTACCTATATAAAAAAGTTTCCAGCCTGAAGTCCATGTGGTTTCATTTTCGATGGTCCAGGGAATTCTGGAAGATTCACAACAAACACGGCCGGGATTTTGTGAACGGCGTTCCGGTGACGGGGAACGCGGAATCTTTGCCGCCTTCCTTTCTTCCGGATTTGGCGGAACCGAATCCGCCCCGCTGGTTTCCCTATTATCTAAAACTCAGCGATCAGGAATTCCAGGAATATATTTTTAATTTGAAGACGGGTTGAGAACCATCATGCATTCACCAGATAACCCAAAAACAGTCTGCGCTGTACATTCCCTGACGACCAAAGCCTGTGCCGGCGAAGTGACGGAGGTGATTCTGCAGGCCCTGCCCTCGGCTGAATATGCTGCTTTGCCTCGTAGCCTGAACTTGTGTCAATACCACCATCAATTCCAATTGATGGTATGGGGGATCAAAAAATTTTTTGAGGTCTATAGCTTACTATTAAATGTCAGCGATCGCGAGGAAAGTTGCGAAGGCCGTTGGCAGGAGGTCTTGGAGCCTGTCACTGATGACTCACGTCTTTGCTTGAGTTTACCCGATGAACTGGAATTTCAACTCAATCGTCTGGCAGATGAGTTTTCCGCCGGACTCTGTTATCCCCGGTCAGGGTTTGAATATCTCAGACAAGCGACGATCGACCTGAGTGAAGCCTGTTTAACGGACAAGCAATTGATTGCCGTGTGCATGGTGTTTTATGGCGGCGTGAAGAAAAAACGAGCCGCCCAGGCGATGAAGATTACCAGTCAGGCTCTTTCCGACCACATCAAGGCCGCTCTCAAAAAAATCGGGAACAGCCTGGCCAATATTTAACCCGATACTATCCGGGAAAAGCCCAGGGAGGCGGATGGTCGACTTGGATGATTCCTTTTTGATTGATGTGTTTCCATACCGGATGATTGGGTATGCTTTCCTGTGTGCGGATAAACAGCTTGGAGATGGGATCCTGGTAGATTTTTTTCCATCCCGGCACCTTCTCCATAAACGTGTGAGGCGCCTCATATCTTTTGGTCAGCACTAAAATAGCCGGAAAGTCCCTGAGCAATGCCATTCCCTCCGGTTTGCCATAGGCAAAGGCCCGGTTCATTTCAATAATGTTCTCCGGATAGACGGTTCGAAACCGGCCGTCGATGGAGACTTTGGAATGGGGCGATTTCCAGATCATATATTCCCCCCAGTTGAAGGGCACCACCAGGTTACCTGCAAGGCCGTTGACTTCCATGAATTGCGCTGCGTAGGTGGGATAGATGAGGGGATCCACCCGGATTTTAAAATCGTTCTCCGCATATTTGTTCAGCTGTGTCCCGATCACAAAAACGGCGTACACTCCCAGGACGCCCTGAACGGTCCAGCGAAAATGCTGAGAAAGGCGATCGTAATGTGGCCGGATGTCCCATCGCAGCCAGTGCCCGTACTGCGATAAAAGATAAGGAGCCAGCAGGATTGCGGTGAGGACCGTGTGCCGCTGATGCCGGAATCCGTAAACAATTGCCAGCACAAGGATCAGAATTTCCCAGATGCGTTTTTTGTTCGGTAATAAAAAAGTTCCCAGAAACAACAATGCCAACACTTTGTACTGCCAGTAAGAGAAGTCGGTTAGGTTTACCGGCCCCCATTCACTGATAGACCGCGGCATTCCGAGGGAGTGTATGAAAAAGAGCCACAAATTATAACCGTATGGATTGATCAGTACCGCCAGGCATGACAGCAGAAAATATTTCAACAGCAAAATCCCCTGGTTCTCTTTCATCTTGAAACAGCGAAAGATCTCCACGGCGGTGATCACACCGAAAATACCCAATCCGGCGACTACCCCGCCATGGCTGTTGACCCATAACAGCATAATAAGCGGAGTCCATTTTATGATCCGGTGATTGCCGTCAAAAAACTTTTGCAGAACATAGACCAATAGAGTCAGAAATAAAAAGGTAGCCAGATGCGGGCGGGTCATAAATCCGGGAGCCATCACCGGAATGATGAGCGCAAACGAGACCACATACACGGTGAGGTTTGAGTTCCGCGCAAAATAAATGGAAGACAGGAGATGTACGATGAAGATTCCCAGGAAAGCTTTGAAGAACAGCAGACCGGTGGAGTCCAGGGTATGGTAAATCAGGTAAAACAATACCTCCATGAGCCATTCATGGTTGATCCAGGTATGCCCCTCGGCAGTGTAGGAAAAGGGATCGGTGTCATGCACCGCGCCCTGCTCCCAGATGTCCTGACCGAAGCGGATATGACCCCATAAATCCGGGTCTGCCGTGACATAGGAAAATTGAGTGAAGGCGAGCGCGTACACCAGGATGCGGATCACAATTTGGAGGCTATCCCGGGTTTCGCGGTTGGAAATCGTGTTTGAATCATCAAGAGCCACTCTAAATAATTTATGGGACGATTCGTCACGGGACAAGAAAAAAATGATTTTGATCGCCTTAAATAATCAGGGTTTTCATTTACAAAGTGGAATGCGATAATGGCCCCCAATTTCGAAAATTCCGCTTTCAAGGAGCCTTGATGAAAATCGTCGTTTGCGTGAAGCAGGTTATCGATACCGGCGCGGCACTGACTCTTAAAGAGGGTCGGGTGGATACCGAAGGCCTGCCGCGCGTGCTCAATCCTTACGATGAATTTGCGGTAGAAGAGGCGGTGCGCATTCGAGAGCAGGCTCCCGATGAAACGACCGTGACGTTGATTTCCCTGGGCCCGGATAATTTTAAGGATACCCTTAGAAAAGGCTTGGCGATGGGCGCGGACCAGGCGGTCCATCTGCTGGATCCCGCATTTGACGGACTGGATGGCCTGGGGGTTGCTACAGCTTTATCCAAGGCGATCGGCACCCTCGGATATGATTTGATTTTATGCGGCCGCCAGGCGGTGGATGACGATATGGCCCAGGTTGGACCCGCGATTGCGGTGTTGTTGGATATTCCTTATGCGACAGTGGTGACGAAATTGAAAATTAATACGGATCAGCAAAAAGCCGAATTGACCCGCCAGATTGAAGGTGGATCCGAAATCATCGAAGCTCCGCTTCCTCTTTTACTCACCTGCCAAAAGGGATTGAACGAGCCAAGGCTTCCTTCTCTGAAAGGGATTATGGCTGCCAAGAAAAAGGAAATTACACAACTCGATGCCGCTGCGATTGGTTTTGACGCGAATGCAATGGGTGCAGCCGCCAACCGGATTCGGGAAACCGCCTTGACGCTGCCTGCCGCCCGCAAACAAGGTGTCATGCTGGAAGGCGCTCCGGAAGAAGCCTGCTCTCAATTGGTCCAGGCGTTGCGCGATGACGCCAAGGTTATCTAGGAGCAGATCAGAGAAGTGTTGATAAAAAAATCCCTCCCTCCGGGCATGGAGGGAGGGGGAAGCCACATTCACAGACAAAGCAGAGTTGTTACCAGTACATGCAATTGCTGTCACATCCTTCAGCTGAAGCAGACAGATCAACCTTGGTTGCCTTATTTTTTTTAGACAGTTTGGATTCTACATATTCCCGGTAATCCTCAGGCACATTGATATGCCCGATGGCGGGTCCCCCTACAGGTCCCCACAGACCGGTTTCCAATTCAAACCAATAATTTCCATCAGGAATTTCCTGATCGATATGATCCTCTAAAGCCAACTGTTCAAAAAACCCCAGTTTGTAGCCATTGATAAAAACATCATCGTATTGAACTTTTTCTGAGGCGGTCACAGAAACGGCGGTCATCATCAGCAATCCCGTGATAATAGCTAATGAGCCAGTGAGTTTGGATACATTCATTGATTTGCGCTGGATTTGATTTGTTTTTGTTCGAGTTTTTTTGCTCATGGTCTCCCCCTGCCATGTTGCTTTTCCTGGGGCAACATACCCTCAATGTATTATTTATTAGTTAATGCAGGTTATGTGCCGTTTTTGTAACAGTTTAGAGGAGAAAATATTAACTTACTGAAATCAAACAATTTAAAAATCAAAATTTATTCTCTAAGGTGCCGTAATCATTGATCAAAATCGCAGAAACGGTGATTTTGTGACAAAATTTGGCCAAATTCCGGACTAAAATTGTAAACCTCTTATAATATATTGATTTATAAAGCATCTACTGCTTATACAATTGGTACAATCAGGTGTCTTTAGAGCTCTCTTGTCAAAGATGAAAAATAAAATTAAACTGTTGATGTTCCCACTGTTGCAGGAGGTTTAATTGGCCCATAAAATTCAATCAGTTCTGGTAATTGGTTTGGGTAAAGTTGGAAGACTGGTTGCCACCTTATTATTCGAAAACGGATATCGGGTCACGGGGTTGGATTCGGGTTCTCAGCGCGGCTACCCTTTCAAAATGGTCAAGGGGCGCGTCCAGAGTAAATCTGTTTTGAAGAAAGCCATCAAGGATCACGACGCAGTGGTCACCTGCCTTCCCTACGATCTCAACCTGGAAGTGGCACGGGAGACTCACAAAGCGGGCAAACATTATTTCGATTTGACCGAAGACGTTCCCACCACCGACGCCATCAAAAAATTATCCAAAACCGCTAAAGGAGTGATGGCTCCTCAGTGTGGTCTGGCACCGGGCTTCATCTGTATTGTAGGCGCGGACCTGGCTGGCAAGTTTCGAAAGCTGCGAAGTATTGAACTGCGGGTGGGAGCATTGCCCCAGCATCCTCGCGGACTTCTGGGCTATGCTTTCAACTGGTCGCCGGAAGGTGTTGTGAATGAGTACCTGAACGATTGTGAAGTGATCAAAGAAGGGAAACGCGCCAAGGTGACTTCCATGGAAGGTTTGGAAACCATCGTCATCGATGGAGTGCCTTTGGAGGCTTTTGCCACTTCCGGCGGATTGGGAACCATGTGCGAAACTTATGAAGGCAAGGTAGAACATCTTAATTACAAGACCATTCGTTACCCCGGGCATTGCGAGTTGATGAAGTTTTTCTTCAATGAACTGTTCATGCGCAAAGACCGCCAGAAAGCGGGCGAAATCCTTGTGAACGCCAAACCGCCGGTGAACGATGACGTGGTTTTTGTACACGCCGCAGTGGAAGGAGAACAGAATGGTAAAATCATGAGAGAGGAATTCGTACGCAGTTATTATCCGTTGGACATCGGTGGACACGATTGGCGAGCCATTGCCTGGACAACCGCAGGTTCGGTTTGTGCAGTGGTGGATCTGGTGTCACATGGCGTGTTGCCGCAGAAAGGATTCATAAGGCAGGAGGACATTCCGCTCGATCAGTTTTTTAAAACACCCACCGGCCAGTATTTTCTTTCCTGAATAGACCCCACCCTGACTTAAAGTTTTGTACCCTCATTAATACATTTGGGCAAATCGGTTCAATTACGCGAACTTATCCTCCCCGGGACATTCACAGGCCGAAAAAAGTCTATGAAAACAATTGAAATATGCCTCTTTAGAAAAATAATGGTATTCCTATAAAATTGACAAACATATTGCCTTATACTGATTTTTAAGGAATAAGGATGTTTTAAACCATTCATATAACTACTCTAAAAAGGTGGTGTCACGTGTTTAAGTGGGGCTTGTTCAAAAAAGATATAGCTGATATGGATTTCCCGGATGAAGTCAAAGCTCAAATGAAATCCATCTATTCAAAATATTCCGGTTCGGACCCTGTGATTCTGGTCATGAATCAATTGAGCCAGATGATTCAGGAACAGAAAAAGAAGATCGATGAAAACGCCAAAAAAGCAGAGGAATGGAAAAGGAAATTGGAGCAAGCGCGTCGCACAAAGAACTTTCAGGCGGATCTCCTGGTTGCCATGTGCGATGAAATTCAAGCCCCCATTCAAACCCTCAATCAACTGGGAGACTGGTTGAACCAAACCCATCTGGATCCCAATCAAAAAGCCGGTTTTGATTTCTATCGTATAACCGGAAGAAAATTGAACGACCTGTTTAAGAATATTATTGATGTGGCCAAACTGCGAGAGGGTGTTTTTCAACTGGACCCGATTTCATTTCAACTCAAAGATCTGGTAGGAGACATCCTGCAAACCCTGAATCTGACCGCCCAGGAAAAGGGAATTTCCCTGCACATCAATATTGATCCCGATGTTCCTCAATATGTTGTTGGAGACATGAAACGGTTGGAGCAGGTCATGATCAGCTTGATCAATAATGCCATCAAATTTACGTATGAAGGGGAAGTCCGGGTATCGATTCAAAAAGGGCGTGACGACGGCACTCAATGCGCCATTAACTTCCTGGTGATGGATAGCGGGATGGGGATTCCCGAAAATCAGCTGGATACTATTTTTGATCGCTTGGCGCAGGGCGATCCCGATGTAGAGCGAAACTATGGCGGTACCGGATTGGGTTTGTTTATCTGTAAATGTCTCGTGGAACAAATGGGCGGAGCGATCTGGGCCGAAAACCGTAAAGAGGGAGGCGCTACGTTTGGCTTCGGGATTCTGTTTGAAAAAGGATCATTGGATGATGTTGAGGAAGAACTACTAGTCCTTTCCAAGAACAGTAAAACGGAAGACATCGATATAGAAGCGGACTCTTATGAAGACAAAGATCCCGGCAAAGATATAGCGATCGGCGGCAATGGCAAACACAACGATTTAAAAATCCTGGTTGTGGATGATTGCACGGACACCTGCAAATTGATCGAAAGATTTCTGCAAAAGGGTCATTATGATGTGGATATTGTCAACGATGGAAAGGCAGCCCTTGAGAAGCATGCCGCCGGAGACTACGATTTAATTTTGATGGATATTCAATTGCCGGGCCTGGACGGTATCAGCGCAACGATTGAAATTCGCAACAGAGAAGCCGAAAAAACATCTAAAACCCCTATATTCGCCTTGGTCGGTAGCGCCGGTCAGGCAGATGGAGAATATCTCGCCGCTGATTTCGATCAGTGTCTGATCAAACCCGTTTCCAGGAGAAAGTTACTGGAAGCGATTACCTCTCTGAAAATCCCCGACAAAAAAATCTTAAAATAGAAAAAATATTTATCCCGCTTGTTCCTCAGGGCATTATCTGATATTTTTATTGCCGAAAAATTCCATTTAATTTAATTATTAATTTTTGAGCCAGGGGTCACCCGGCTCTTATAGATTTGAGAGGAATCATATGCCTGCAAGAACATCTGAAGCTCGTTGGGAAGGTAATCTGAAAGAAGGAAAAGGTACCATGAAATTGGGCAGCGGAGCCTACCAGGGTGCGTATTCGTTTCCTTCCCGCTTTGAGGATGGATCGGGAACCAATCCGGAAGAATTGATTGCGGCCGCGCACGCCGGATGCTATTCCATGGCGTTTTCCGCCGGTATGGGGAAAGCCGGATTCAATCCCACCAGCGTGGATACTAAAGCAACCGTAACTTTGGAAGCGGTGGAAGGCGGTTTTGGAATCACAAAAATCGATCTGGTGTGTGAAGCCGTAGTGCCGGATATCGATGATGCAAAATTCCAGGAGCTTGCCGAAGGAGCCAAGAGCGGATGCCCTGTATCTAAAGCCTTGGCCGGGCCTACCATCTCCTTGAAGGCCACTCTGAGAAAGTAATCGGATATCTCCAGTCACACGGGCCTGACGTGAAGAAAGGCCCGTGTGATTCTTTACAAACCACAAAAAATTTACTATTTTAAAAGTAGCCTATTTAGGCTAATGGTGTTTTGCGATGCCGGGTCTTAAGGACATCTGGGTGGTCATAGAGCATTCGGATGGGACAATGAAACCGGTCAGTATGGAAGCGGTCCATGCAGCCCGGCAGTTATCCTCCAAATCAGGAGGCCAGGTCACAGCCGTTTACCTGAGTGATCAGGGCGGGGATGACGTTAAAGCCGTTTCGCGCTCCGGAGTAGACCAGGTTCTTTTAATCGTTGATCCCCAGCTTAAAACATATATCAGTTCGCGCTATTTGGACGCCCTTGTGGGATATATGGGAGATTCCTCACCATCAGCGATTCTCCTCCCCGCAACCAACCATGGCAAGGAGCTGGCAGCGGGCCTGGCTGCAAAACTCGGTTCCGGGCTTGCTACCGATTGTGTTGGATTGGATTATAGTGAATCCTCTGGCATCAAAGTCGAAAGACCGGTGTATGGAGGTAAAGCCTTATCTTCTCTAGAGTTTTCCGGGTCTGAGCCGGTCATCATAACCCTTCGGCCCAATGCCTTTCGTTCTGATACCGCTGGCGAATTCAATGAGGCTCCAATAGTAGAGTACTCTCCAAAATGGAGTGAAAAGTCCCTTCTTCTGCATTTGCAGGAAGTAGTCAAGGGAGTTGGAGTCTTGGATATAACCGAGGCCAGAATTATTGTTTCTGGAGGTTTGGGAATGCAGGGCCCAGAGAATTTTCATCTCCTGGAGGAGCTGGCGGAGGTGCTTGGGGCAGCCGTTGGGGCCAGCCGGCCCGTTGTGGACAACGGCTGGCGGGATTATTCCAACCAGGTGGGGCAGACTGGCCGGACAGTAGCTCCCGATTTATATATTGCCTGCGGAATTTCCGGTGCCGTTCAGCATTTAGCGGGTATGTCCTCCTCCAAATGCATTGTTGCTATTAATAAGGATCCACATGCTCCCATTTTTGAAGTCGCGGACTACGGAATTGTTGGTGATGCACTTAAAATTCTTCCCATACTGACCCGGGAATTTAAAAAATCAGTTCAAACGTAGATTTTCTTCCCTTTTTCTCTCGTTGCTTCTATATTCCTGGCATGAATCCTGTTTCCAAACAAGAAATCCTCGCTGTTCTAGAGAATTCCAAACTGGAATTATCTAAAATTCAGTTTTATGATGAAGCAATTGTCCAGATTCAGGAATTTTGCTCGATTCTTGACAAGTGGAATGAAAAAATCAACTTGATCAGCGAAAAGAACCAGCACTCTATTCTTGAGAGGCACATATTTGACTCCCTGCAGTATCTTCGTTGGCTGGATTCATCCCAAAAAGTTCTCGACATTGGCAGCGGCGCGGGATTTCCCGGTATTCCCGTCAAGATTATTTGCCCCAATTTGAATCTAACTTTGCTGGAGAGCCAGAGGAAACGTTGTAATTTTCTGCGTGAGGTTGTCCGAGCGCTAAAATTGAAAGGACTTGAAGTAGTAGAAGGGCGCTCCGATGATTTTTCCCTCCAGAAATCCTTCTCGGAACAGTTCGATCGAGTCCTTTTTAGAGGATTCAGCTCCTTTAGCGCTTGTTTGGCCACCGGCCTGCCCTTTTTAAAGGAAGGTGGGAGAATTATTTTAAAAAAGAACCCGGAGGAGATGTCCGATTTCGACCCCGAATCCCTTCCAAATGCCCGAATTATTGAGTCAAAGGAGGTTCAGGGATTGAGGGGAAAGAGCTCATTGATGGTAGTCATTGAAAAATGTTCCACGTGAAACATTTTCCATGTAAATCAAAGAGCACATTTTTTCAGTTCTCCGAAAATTATAAGCCTATAAAATTCAATATCATATAGAATGTTCCACGTGGAACTTAAAATTTGGGAAGGAAATTGATTGTTCAGATGGAAATCTTGTGCTAATTTTGCCTAGCGTACAACTTGCGAAGGAACTCCATGCCTAAGATTATCGGCGTTGCCAATCAAAAGGGAGGGGTCGGGAAAACCACCACGGCTATCAATCTTTCGTCTTGTATTGCTCTCACCGGGAAAAAAGTCCTTCTCATTGATCTTGATCCCCAAAGTAACGCCACTACGGGTCTGGGGCTCTACTTGAGCGATTCCCAAATGGGGATTTATGATCTGATTGTCGGTGAAGCCGAGATTGACCAAGTTACCTACCCCACGGCTATTGATACCCTGTTTGTAATTCCCTCCACGGTGGATCTGGCTGGGGCCGAGGTGGAGCTGGTCAACCAGGAACATCGGGAAACCATGCTGAAAAAAGCCTTGAGTCAGCTCGACTCCCACTATGAATTTGTTGTGATTGACTGCCCTCCTTCCCTTGGCCTGCTCACTTTAAACGCCTTGACCGCCTGCAATTCGGTATTGATTCCAACCCAATGCGAATATTACTCCATGCAGGGTTTGAGCCGTTTTATACAAACCATAAAAATGCTTAAAGGTTCTCTCAACCCTGATTTAAGCATCGAAGGGATACTGTTGACCATGTACGACGGCAGGACTTCCCTGGCTCACCAGGTCCGTGAGCAGATCCGGAAATACTTCAGAAAGTCATTATTGGGAACGGTAATCCCGAGGAACATTCGGCTGAGTGAGGCCCCCAGCCATGGCAAACCCATTGTTTTATATGACAATAACTCGAAAGGAGCCGACTCCTATATTGAGTTAGCCCGTGAAATTATCGCGCGCAGCAAGAAAGTCGCGGAAACATCAACCTTGGAAACCAGTGAGACGACCCCGTGAATAGAAAAGCCTTAGGAAAAGGTATCAATGCACTGATCCCCAACTTTGGAGCAGAAGCGCCTGAAGGGACCGCCACCACGGCAGGGATGGTGGAATTACTGATCGATGAAATTTCTCCGGGTGAAACTCAGCCCCGAAAGGACTTCAATGATTTGATGCTGAGAGAACTGGAAAATTCGATCCGGGAGAATGGGGTGATTCAGCCCATTGTTGTTCAGAAGAGGGGCAGTGGTTATGGAATCATATGTGGCGAACGCCGCTGGCGGGCCAGTAGAAAAGCCGGTCTCAAAAAAATTCCTGCCATTATTCGGGAAGCCAGCGATACGCAATCTCTGCAAATGGCCTTGATCGAGAACATTCACCGCCAGGACCTGAATCCGATCGAGGAAGCAGAAGCCTATAAACGCTTGTCCAATGAATTTGGTTTGACCCAGGAAGTGATTGCGCAACGTGTCGGGAAAAACCGGGCAACCGTTGCCAACTATCTGCGTCTACTAAAATTGTCCAAAGGTTTTCAGGAAGACTTGATTACCGGACGACTAACCATGGGCCATGCGCGGGCCATGCTGGCCCTGGAAACAGAGCGCGAGATGGAAGAAGTTCGCCGCGCGGTTCTCAAGCAGAACATGAATGTGCGGCAACTTGAGTTTTATATTCGGTCAAAAAAGAATCCTGCCGGTCCCAAAGCTAAAGAGAAAGTAACCCATAAGGATGTGTTCATAAAAGATCTGGAAAAGGAATTTCAACGTCATCTGGGCACGAAAGTGGAAATCACTCCCGCAAAAAAAGGCGGTAAACTCGTTGTTTTTTATTATTCTAATGATGACTTGAATCGAATTCGTGATATGATAGTATCCTGACTTTCAAGAGTCCCAAGCCTTGTTTCTTTCCAACCTTTAAAGTCCTCCAAGGGGAGAAGACATGACCGCAAAAAATAACGTTGAGAACATCAAAGACATTAAAGCCTATTTGGGCGAAGACACGGTTTTTAGTGGAGCGTTGAGTTTCAACGGCGTTGTTCGTATCGATGGCAAGATGGACGGGGAGGTCAATACCGATGACACTCTGATTGTCGGAGAAAACGGCGTGCTCGAAGCAGACATCACCGCCGGTACCGTTATCTGTCGCGGAAAAATCAAAGGAACCATTCAAGCATCCAAACGAATTGAAATTCATGCCAACAGCGAAGTTGTAGGCAACATTGCAGCTCCCGCCCTTCTGGTTGAAAACGGCGCAATCTTTGACGGCAGTTGCGACATGACTGGAAACGATGGAAAGATCATCAAACTGGTGCAAAACGAAGAAGCGGAATCGGCCACCTCAGCCCAGTAAAGTTTCAGAAACAGACACAGAAAAAAACCGGCGATAGCGTACTATCGACCGGTTTTTTTTGTGCCCGCCATTGTCTCTTATTCCCTAAAAACCTTTTAATCCAAATAGTTATTGAGATTTTCCAAGAGCACCTTTACAATACGTATGTATGTCACATAAAGGGAAGGGTCGCTTGTATGTGGTGAGCACTCCCATTGGAAATCTGGGGGATATTACTTACCGCTCCGTGGAAATGTTGCGGCAGGTTTCGCTGATTGCGGCGGAGGATACCCGCCGCACCAGAATTCTCCTGAACCGCTACGAAATTACCACGCCTCTTTCCAGTTACAACAGCTACAACAAAATTCGCAAAGGTCCCGAGTTTATAAAAAGGTTGAACCAGGGGGAAGACGTCGCATTGGTTTCCGATGCCGGCACACCCGGTGTCTCAGATCCCCTCTACCATCTGGTACAACTGGCGTTGGATGCGGAAGCGGAAGTGATTTCCATTCCCGGGCCTTCGGCGATTTTATCGGCGTTGACGGTATCGGGATTGCCGATGGATCGTTTCCGGTTTGAAGGATTTCTGCCCCGCAAAAAAAGACGCAAAAGAATTCTTGAGGAACTGGCGGAATTGTCCGAAACAGTGGTGTTGTTCGAATCGCCGCAACGGATCGAAAAAACGCTGAACGAGTTACGGGAAGTGTTTGGAAATCGCAAAGCGGCACTTACCCGGGAATTGACCAAGATGCACGAAGAAGTCTTGCGGGGAGGGCTGGACGATTTATGCAAGGCCAGCCAGGGTCGCAAATGGAAGGGCGAGATTACATTAGTCCTTTCGGGCAAACCTGAAAAAAACAAAGAAAAGGACGTTTGATGTCGATTATTTCAGTGGTAGGACCCAAAGGCGGAATTGGTAAAACCACTTTATCGATTAATGCCACCGCTGCGCTGACCCGGGCGTTGTCCTCCGGTAAGAACCACAACCGGATTTGCCTGGTCGATTTGGATCTGCGTCTGCCCACCATCACCAGTCTTCTGGACAGCCATCCGTCCAAAACGTTTTACGATTTGTTTGAATGTCTGGGTAAAAAAACCTATCAGAACGACTTCCTGAAAATTGTTTATTTGATGACATCCCGATTCCGGGCTTATGTAGAAGGCGACATACCGGCCCGTAACGAACGGCTGGCCAAGATGTTTCATCATTATCACGCCATGAACATCGATTTATTCCTGGCCTCGGAATTCAAATATGGAAACGAGATTCGTGAATTGCTGAAGAAGCGCAAGGAGATCAAGACCATCTCCCAAATCAAGAAACTGCAACCCATTCTTAAGAAAATCGACCTCGAGAAATTCAGGAGTTTGTTGGAGGAAATGGAACGGGTGGCCCAGCCGGTCATGGAAGAATATATCAGTTATATTGAAGAATATGGGTTTTCAATTCTGGGCGGTGAGGTTCCCATCCTGGGAAAACGGGCACACCGCAAACGCATCAACGAACCGGAGTTTCTTCTACGCTTTCTCGAGTTTTTGGATCATGTGTTTCAAAAATTTGAGCACGTTATTGTGGATACCCCGGCAGGCGGGGTCAACCACATGTCATCTCTGATGAATGTGATCGATCAAGTTTTATTCGTCTTCGATTTGAGCAACAACATAGCGATCAATGGCAGTATCGACGCCGTACACACTTTCATCGATTATTACGAAGAATTTCAGGCGGATTATGCAAAAGGCCAACTGGTGGGACTGGACCGCGTCCATGTCAATCGCCTGCTGGAGCAAAAGGGAAAAGGCGATCTGTATCAGTCCATTAAAAACAAAAAACTGGGTATCGTGTTCAACCGCTGCCAGAGCAACCAGGAAATTGAGAAATCTCTGAAGATGTTGCGGGAGTATCTGGATACTCTGGACAAATACCATCAGTACAAAAGACGCATCCAGATTGTGGGCATGGTTCCGCACAACAAGGTGATCAACATCACCAACAACCGAAAATCCCTTTTTTACAATATGGACATCGCCTTGAGCGAACGTATGGACCTGATCGCGAAAGCCATCTTGTCGAAGAACAACATTTGTCCCACTCTGGCCGATGACGATAAAACTATCATCAGTTATCTGAATAAAACAAAGAAACCCCAGTTGTTCGAAAAACTGACGCGGCTGGCCGGCAGCAGCACCAACTGAACCTGTTATGGAAAACATCAAACTCAGCATACTCACGGAAGCCCAGTACCAGTTTCTGGAATCCAAGGATCCCCGGGGATATTATGACAACCGGACCCGTGAACAACTGTACAGTTTGATCGACAAACTGGTGGCCCACAAAAAACAGGGCGCCAAGGCAGAAGCGCGGTTGCTCAAGCGGTTTAAACATGCGGAGTTCGGCATCTTGCTGCCGGGCAACCGCAAAACCAGCGGATCTTTAAAATTTAAAGTTTCCCTTTGTCTTGACGGAGAGCATGAAGGCGATATCATGACGGGTGGAACCCTGATCATCAACGAAAAGGGGCGCGTGCAGGGAAACATCACAGCCGCGGAAATTATTTGCAAAGGCAAAATCGAAGGAGATGTTTCCGCCGGTAAAAAATTAACCCTCAATTCCGCGGGAACTCTGTTGGGCAATGTGGTGGCGCCGGCTGTTCAAATCGCACCCGGTGCAATGTTTAAAGGAAACTGCAAACTGGGAGATCCCGAACTCAAGGCCGCCCGGCAGAAAGAAGAACGGGTGCCCATCAAGAACCGGATCAGCCAATTGTTTCGAGCAGGTTAATTCTTTCCTCCCGCGTTCCCGTGGATGGCGTCTCCGGTAGACAGCTTTTCAAAAATGCTATAGGCAGAATGGGAAATGACGGATCAGAAACTGAACGTACTCACCATTACTGAATACAATCTGATTGCGACCAAGGATCCCATCGGCAGTTACGACCGTCGCACGCGTGAAAACCTGTATGCCATCATCCTGAAACTAAGCAACTCCCGCTCCCATCTCTCACCGCTGGAATTCACCCTTTTCCAAAAGTTCCGGGGCGCTCATTTTTCACCCCTCGACGAAAAAGACAAAAAAGTAAAATTTGAAGTATTTCGTTATTTGATGTCGACTCGCGTCCTGCGAACGTTGAAAATCGCCAGCATCACCCTCGCCTCCATAGTGCTGTCCATTCTTACGGTGTACCATTTTTTTCTGGGCGAGCAAACCCGGAGACAGGTAGACATTGCCTACTACGCCGGGTTGAGCATGCTGGGTCTGGCTTCCCAGGAAGAAATGGGCATGGTGCAGGACAGTCTGCACCAGACGGAAACCACGCTGGAACAAACCCGAAAGAAAAAGGAAGAACTGGAGAAAA
The DNA here is from genome assembly GCA_028278405.1 of Nitrospinaceae bacterium. GTDB lineage: Bacteria > Nitrospinota > Nitrospinia > Nitrospinales > Nitrospinaceae > SZUA-226. The sequence goes on along the minus strand of JANQEK010000015.1, from coordinate 73,485 downwards.
TGGTGACTCGGTTGATCGCCAACAACAAGGTCGCCCAGAATTTCAAATACATTGTCCGGCACATTTATAACGATCCGCGCACCGTCTATGCCAAGTCCGGAAATCACATCACCCTGAAATTTGGCAAAAACCGGATTGCCCGTTACGATACGGATCCCGACATGTGGTACCTGTTGGGGACCCTGGATACCAGCAAGCTGAAGGTGTACTACAACAACGAAGAGATTCTGGAGATCGAGGCCATCTTCGGTCGGAAGGGAGAGGAAACCCCGCTCGGCGAATACGAAATCAAAAACCGCCTGCACAAACCGACCTGGTACAAGAAGGAAATCGTCAAAGGCAAACAGGTCGTCCGCGCCATCCCCTTCGGCGACCCGGACCACGAAATCGGCCACTGGTGGCTGGGCCTGAAGAAGCTGGGACCGCAGGTGCACGGCAGTTACGGCATCCACGGCGTCAACCTCAGCAAGGCCAACGAGTTTTACAAAAAGAGCTTCGACTGGCGCAGCGGCAGCGCCGGCTGCCCCAACATCCAGGAATGGTATCTCGATTTTCTCGCCAATGTCATCCCTCTCGGCACCCACGTCAACATCGTCCAGAAAGACAAGTGGGTCAAATCTACCTAAATGTTAAATCGGGTATTGTAGATGCGATTCGAATCAAGGGAAATTAAACCCTATAGCGTTCCTGTACCGGCAAGTGAACTGGAAGTGGGGTCCGTTTATTTCAAAGTTTTTTATGTGGATGGTGACATGCAGAATCCAATAATGGAGACTGTTGTTTTCATCGGCTGGGACCTTGATTTGGATGATAAGGGAATGGTGTATTTTCAGAATTATGAGTCCTACACTCAAGGTATACGGTTTGAAAATTTTACCAAGGGTGATGAAGCCATATTTTCTTGCCAGACTGCAGACGAATTTAATGGAGTTTTCGAGTTTGAACGTGCGCTGGATTTATTGATGTGGTGTTCGCTACGGCGAAGAGGGCTTGACGAAACATAGCAATCCCATACTACCTGAAATCGCCGCTGGGCTTCCGTCCGTTTATCCGCTATAATTTCAAGTCTTTACTTTTACTCGGAAACGATCATGAAACAGCCTTGGGGCGGCAGATTCAAGGAATCCACAGACGCGTTGATGCTGAGGTTTTCGTCCTCCATCTTCTTCGACAAACGGCTCTATGCCTACGACATCGAGGGAAGTATCGCGCACTGCAAAACCCTGCAGAAATGCAAAATCCTGAAACCCGCCGAAGCTAAAAAAATCATCACCGGCCTGAACAAGATCCTCAAGGAGTTCGACCAGGGCAAGTTTAAGGTGAAGGAGAACCTGGAAGATATTCATATGAATATCGAGAAACGGCTGATCGACCTCGTCGGGCCGGTCGGCGGCAAGCTCCACACCGGCCGGAGCCGGAACGACCAGGTGGCGCTCGACATCCGGCTCTACCTGCGCGATGAAATAGAAAGCATACAGAAGAGTCTTGAACAACTGGGCAAAACGGTTCTCGGGCAGGCGAAGAAACACGTCAACACCCTCATTCCCGGTTACACGCATCTTCAGCGGGCGCAGCCGATATCGCTGGCACATCACCTGCTGGCGTATCTGGAAATGTTCGGACGCGATCGGGATCGGTTCGCCGATGCACTCAAACGAACCAATGTCATGCCGCTGGGATCGGCCGCGCTGGCGGGGACGAATTTTCCCATCGACCGCAAACACACCGCGAGGTTATTAGGGTTTCCGGAGGTAACGCACAACAGTATGGATGCTGTCAGTGACCGGGATTTTATTGTCGAGTTCTGTTCCGCCGCGTCGATCCTGATGATGCACCTCAGCCGGTTCTGCGAAGAGATCGTCCTCTGGGCTTCCAGCGAATGTGCGTTGATCGAACTGTCCGATGCGTTCACCACCGGCAGCAGTATCATGCCGCAGAAAAAGAATCCGGACGCCGCCGAGCTCATCCGGGGCAAGACGGGACGGATTTACGGCAACCTCATGGGTCTGCTGACCATGATGAAAGGCCAGCCGCTGGCCTATAACAAGGATTTGCAGGAAGACAAGGAACCGCTGTTCGATACGGTGGATACGGTGCAGATGTCCCTGGAAGTATTCAATGGCATGCTGAAGACGGCCAAGTTTAAAAAGTTCACACCGAAGCAACTGGCCGAAAGCGGGTTCCTGACGGCGACCGATCTCGCGGATTATCTGGTATTACAAAATATCCCGTTCCGGGAAGCGCACGAGATCACCGGCAAAACCGTTGCCCACTGCATCGACACCGGGAAAACGCTCGAGCAGTTGACACTGGCGGAATTACAGAAGATATCGAAGAAGATTAAAAAGGATGTGCTCGGTTATCTGAAGGTGGAGCAGTCGGTGAAACGGAAGAATGTGTACGGCGGCACTGCTCCCAACCGGGTGCAGGAACAGATCAAACGCCTGACTAAAATCTGGAGGTGAATCGTATGAGAAACCATCTGTTGACCCCGATATTGATCGTCCTGTTAATCCTCGGCCTCACCGCCTGCGGCAAGAAGGGTCCGCCCGTACCACCGGACAGCAACGAACCGAAAAAGGATTCCTCCTACCCTTAACCGGCGAAACAAGGGATCATGCTGGACAACCCTGTCTACTTGATCTGAGATGGTTTGGTCCGCGAGCTTTCATCCTTGTTTGTGTTTTCCAATTGTTTGATTCTGTTATTTGCCATCTTCAACTGGGATTCAAGGATTGCCAAACGGACTTTTAATTGACTGGATTCGTTGTATTTATCAACCATTTGTTTCTCCTTATTCACAATATGCTGACCCTCACAGCAGTCACTATATGAAAATGATAATCAAAATCAATAACATTGTCAAGGCATTTTTTCCTTTTTTAAGGAAAAAAATATGCGAGAAAAAAGGACCCGCGAAATAGCTCGTAACCTATTGTAAAATTGGAGGTTTATCTCTTAATCGAACCGTGGGCCGGGTGATTAGCGGAGGGGAGTCCCCCGATTGAGAGAGGATTCACCGCCTGCAGCAAGAGGGGAATCGATTTCCAGTCATTACTTTTGGGTTTTTCTTATGTGGTTCCTGATTCTGGGCATGAGCACCCTATTCTTGAAATCAGTTTTAAAAAACGTATACGTCAAGTCATCGCTAACAAGTTTAACGTCGTACATTTTATAACCATCATTCGGGGTTTTATAAATCCTCGCCAGTCGCCACATTTCTTTATCCGGGCTCGGACCTTTGCGCACCGCATAAATAATAAAATAATAAGGGTCCGCGTCAATCAGAAACCTGATTTCTGATCCATCTTTGGCCTCACCCTTACCATAATTCTTAAACTCCTCCCCCTTCATGCTTTCTATGTATCGTTTCATGCTTTTTAACGTATCGGGTTCCCAATAGTATCGGAAAACGCTTTCCTTGATTCCAGAAGACAGGGTTTGGAGATACTGGCGGTAAAAAGCCAACACGGGATATTTTTTAAAAACCTTCGTATTTATTCTTTTATCAAGAATATTTAAATAAAAAGGATGGCCTTTCAAATATAAAGCGATCCGCTGCTCTTTGGAAATACTTTCCGGTTTTCGATTTTCCTTGTCCTTGAAGGGCATTACATATTGAATTCTATCCGGTCCCAGGGACTTGACGATATCCCGTGTTAAACGTGGATAGTTTTCAGGTTCAATAAAAGACCTGAAAGCGCTTATAACGGTTAAGGAAGCATGGTAAGGCAGCGCTCCGTAAAGTCGCCGATACGTATTCTCATTAATCTTTTCATAAACGGTACTTCCAAAAGTTGTCGCTCCATTCGAACCCTTCATTGTAAATGAAAATTCGATAAGATTGCCTAAATGGAGCGCCATAAGAATATTAATAAATTTGTCGCCATCCGGTCCATTGTTTAGAATTTCCATTATTCTCTTTCGGGAATAGGATTTCCCTTTTTCATTTCTAAATGAATCCTTGCAGGATTCATATGTCCATTCCCGACGGCAAATAAGGTAGTTCTTGAAAGCCTTCTCCACCGGGCTCAACCCAGACTTTTTCCTTAAAAACGCTTCAGTAGTTATACCGTACTCTTTAATGGGGAATTCAATATACATTGAAGACCTGGCAAAAGAGAAATTTCCCTTATTCAGGGCCACTGAAAAGACACGTCTTTCAAGTTCCCCGGCTTGCACGAATTGAAAGTTCGCGAGAATTCCAAAGATCACCAGAATTACTTTGTATCTGTTCTTAGTCATTTTAAACTCTCAAAAAATGTTCCATAGGATCCCAAATATTGAAAATATGGATCTGGTTTATTCATACCTTCTTTTCTAGAGTTCTTCGGCCAGGCTTTCTCTCTTAACAAAGTCTACTTTTAATTCTTTGTATTTCATTTTTGACATCTCAAGAAGCTTGTCTGAGAAATAACCATTTTCTTCAACCTTTTCTCGTATTTCTCTTTTTGCAGTAAAGTAACTTTTATAGACATAATTACCAGGCAGGAATTTGAGCGTATTGCCCTCAACAGACACCAGTTTCAATATAAGATATTCGTTATTTTTCAATTGAATAATAGCAATGTCATTTGCAACGGGAGATGCAACATATTTCTGAGTTCTTTCCTTTTTCTGATAGGTAGAGTAATTTCCCCATCCAACCAGACAAGCAAATAAAATGATTCCGGTAAAGGTGTAAGCGGGAGTTTTTGCCGCCTTGCGTTTTGGCAGTGAGATTTGTTTTTGTTGCGGAGACATTTCCTTCTCAAGGATGGTTTTCTTGCAATGCTGACACTCGAGAACAGACTGCTTGCTCAGAGGAAAAGTGGGGATCCAACAGAAATGGAAATACTTCTGAAAAACATAGACGCGTTGCTGTGATTGGTTGCAGCTTTCGCAGGTGATCTCGGCTGGGGCAACACTCACCCCTGTGTTTTTGGTTCCAAAGAAAAATAACATAAAATCCTCTCCCTGATATGTTGCCCCTCTAGGCTTACCAACTCAGGGTAAGGCCCCTCGGTTGGATTACCTAAAGGTATTTGGGACAAGATTTGGGTTACATCTGCAGGGGCTCCTCCTCTCTATTAGTCTTCAATTATCAAATAGATAGGTGATCGGAAGAGAAATTTTCCCATCCCCGGTCGGGGAAGCCCTCCATGAGGAAGAGGACTTCCCCACTAGAGAGGAAGTACCAGAGTGGAGAGGAAACCGGGCCCCGCCTTGGCTGAACGGGGCCCGGCCGATTTTCCGGGCTGATTTGCTTCTCCCCACCTGTTGTGCCCAGAAATTTTACAAAGGTTCAATGACCTCTTTTGTCGAAATATTCATCGTATCGATGAACGAAGTCTTTTTCTTCCTTCAATGGCATATGACATCCCCGACATTTGTTGTAATCAACTTTGATGGGTTTGCCATCCGGACTGAAAGCTGAATAAATCCAGTCACCGTTTCCTAAACCCTTAGGAGCATTCTTCCCCCAGTCTTTTCCTTTTTGCATGACGTAGACTTTGGCAAGATCACCTTTAACCTTTGTGTCACCATCCATCGTGGCTTTATAGATTTCCATTACGAGAGTGGACCCTTCAGAAAAGGCGCTCCCCCTTTTTGTTTTGGCGCCTGTTGGATTCACAAAAATATCCCGGACCATATTGGGTTTTTGCACCCCTTTAATAAAAGTTGGCCATTGCTTGTAGTCGGGAAAGTGCAATTCTCCGTCTTTAGGATTTTCGGAATGGGCCGATAGTTGAGTGGTCATAAGTCCAAGACAAACAAAACATGCAAAAGCCAATATGGTGATGCCTCGTTTAAAAATATTGAAATATTGAAATTCTTTTTTCATCTATGAACTCCTTCAAATAAGAATTGTTTATGTTTTCAATTCATATTGTGTCCAGATACTTTTTACTCAACTGGACGCAATGATTCCAACACGGCCAGGCCGTCGGCCAAATCATCGGTCACCATTTTTAATTTGTGCATCCAGACTTTGGATACTCCTACAATCACATCTTCTTCATAAAACCACTCCAGCATGAAACGGAGTTCCTCATCAATGGAGCTCCGATGAAACAGCTGAACCCCGGGGCCGTAGATGGCAACCATCGTTTTGGGTTTCTTTTGATCCATGTTTTCCCGCATATGAAGATTGATCTGGATCAATGCATCCTTCATGCTGTTCAGATCTTCACTGGAAACCTTGTAAAGAATTTGCTTGCCGGTTACCGTCCGGGCAATTTGAGGTTTGTGATAGATTGCGCTCCATGCTGTAGTCGTCATCGTGAACAGAATGATCAACGACAACAGGCTCGTTTTTAAATTTATAAATTGCGTGTTCATCCCAGACTCCTTTCGTCAGGATAAAATTCATAGTCAATTGAGTAACAAATAACTTTTTCATCTTCCGGTTATGGAACCGCCCACTTTGGGTAGGGCGGTTCCATCGTCATCAGTCGTCATCTCTGTGTCGACGTTTTGAAGGCCAGTACCCCTTGATCGTCAACAGTTCATCGATCGCTTCATCCGATGGAGAGACTTCGACTTCGAAACCGTCACCGCATTCCGGATTCAACGGATTGCTGGACAGGTCCCGAACCACGATCAAGTGAGGCCAGAAATTGGGCGGATTTTGCACCACTACGGCCGGATCGTTGAACAATGGGGTGAAATGACCGATCCAGATATCGGCGCGGTCTTCGCGCTTGCGGGAGCGGTTGCAATAATTGGCGATCGCGATATTGACTTTCAAACGGGCAATGCAAGAGTCCGGATTGAACGAAGGAAAACTGCTGTCCCAGGGGACCATCCCGATCAGGTTGGTGTCCAGCCTGCCCCGGGTCAAGTGGAACGCACGGGTTTTGGAATCGTGGTGCCCCGCTTCTCCCAGCTGTTCGATTTTTCCGAAAATGTTGTGATTTTGAATGGGCTTCGGGCTGATGACGGGATCGTTGTCGATATGTTCGGACAACTCTACAGCTTCTCCCGTATCTGTTCTTACGGCTGGTGAATGCTTTTCCGGAAAAACAACAGCCATGGCCCGTATGTCCCGACCGTTGCAACCATGCGGAATTCTGATTCGATTTAAAACACCGCCGCTTCCTTCCAGCTCTTCACGGACGGCAAACGCTTCAGGTGTATTTTTTTTGTATATGGTGGTATGTGGATCCGCCAACGCGATATTCAAAAAACCGAACGCCAGAACGAACGCATAACCGATAACCAAACTGATGAATCCCAAAAATATATGCTGAGCAAAATGTTTTTGTTTCATGATAAACACCTTGAGTAAATAGCAATTTGTGTTTAGGAACGCGAAATCCACTTTTTCAAAAATGGATTGCTGTTGATCCTTGAATTTATTTGCTGGAGACGGATTGCGACTCCTGCAATTTGACTTCCAGGTGAAACAGCTCTTCAACAACATCGACAAGTTGTTCAGCTGTTTCAAAATATTTTCCTTTCCAGTCTTCATTGTTGGTGAGTTCACAAAGAAGACATCTTTCGTGGTGATCTTTATGGCCTTTGCAAACCACAACATTCTCTCGGTCCATTTTTTTATCCTCTCAAACAATGAGTTTTGGGGCCGGCACAGACAAAGGAGTCTTCGCCAGTCCAGCAAGAGTGTTCAGCCCGTGGCATTTCCTGTCATTTCAAAATGAACGGAAGTAGACATCGTTCCGCCGTATCGAGGAAGTACGCAGGCCTCCGGAAGAAGAGACACGTCTCCACACGGGTAACAAACGGTTACGGGCTGAGGGTTTGAATACTAGAAGGAAAGATCAGAGCGCCTGGGGTGGGCGGTCGAGAGAAGAGAAGAATAAAGCGTCGTAAAAAGAAGTGGGTGCTAAAACAGTAGCAAAAGAAGGTAAATTTTCATCGGTCGTGATCAGGGGCTTTAAAAACCGGGGATAATCCCCTGCCGACTGGGAATTCGGTGCCGGGAAAGACCCTCCCCCACAATCGCTGGTCAGCAGACAGTTCTTCTTTTTGCCTGCAGGTTTGTTGTGATGCGGGCAGGGAAGCAGGGGATTGTGACCCAGCAACTCACAATGCAGACGTTTGCCATGTTTGATGCCAAAAGGGGAAAGGGATTTGTGATGATCCGAATGACTGTGATGAGAAACAGCAGGCATCGCGGAGGCTACACCTCCAAGAAATGCAGTCAAAATGAGCGCAGTCAATATGTGGCGGAGCAGTATTTTCATAACTCAATATCGATTGAAAGTTGAGAAATGAATATACGACAAATTTTCTTTTTTTCAAGAAAAATTAAAAGGTTTACCCGTCCCCCATAATGTTAGTAAACCAAAAAGGGAGTTAGAGAGGTTAGCAATTCTTTTTAATTTTTCTCCAAAGTTTTTTAAGAGCTTTCCTTATTTTTTTGTTTTTGGCTTTTTTCCAGAGTTTTTTTAGATTTTTCTTGGTTTGTTTGCTGCATCCCTGGTCGTTGCTTTGTTGTTCCTCCTCTTCCTCTACAGTGACCGTGTCAAAGGAGATCTGGCTCACAGCTCCCTGATTAGTGATCACGAAAACCTTTGAGGACGAAGTATGCTGTGCAGTGGCGACAAAATCGTATTCAGTATTGTTGACATCACTATCGATCATAATCTCTATATCGTCTGACGGAGTATATCCATATTCAGGATCCGATAGAGTGGACAGCAAGCAGGCATCGGCACTGTGGTTGAAAGTCCAGTAATCCTTGCATGCTTTGAAAACATGATTCAGGCTGGCCTGGGCATTGGCATCATAGGCCCGGACTTTAAAGGGGGAGTACTTGGAAACAGCCACACTGGCCAGAACACCAATAATGACCAGGGCCACCATCAATTCAGCCAGTGTGAATCCTTTTTCATTGCTCAAATTTGTTTGGTGCCTTTTGTTCATCGTCCTGCCTGGTATACCTTCCAAGTCCCATAGGTAAATGTAAACATTACATTTTTAGAGTAAGTAGAGAGGATCACAATGATGTTGCCGTAATGTCACAAACAAGTAACATTTTGAGCCAATCGGACCCATATAAACTATTGATTTTAAAAGGAAATTTTGATGGGTTTTGACTCAAGGCCGCCTCAAGGATCGTTCTGTGGGCTTGGTCGCTATTTTCCCTTTTTCGGTGCGCTCCGACGGCTTGGTGCTATGTGGTTACCCTTTTAAATTCAATATGATACCCATATTTTGACTGGCGCAAGGGTCTCCCGATATGTTATAAATCTAAAGTCCACATAAGCTATTGATTTTATGTTTATTAGTGGATTTAAGCAGAACCAGCAAAATATCATTCCTTATAAACCGGTGAAGGACCCTCTCCATGAAAAACGATCAAATCGCCCTGTATCTCAATGATCATCCAGAATTTTTCAACCAGTACCCTGAACTGCTGGCCCGGATTCAATCCATCGCTCCCGAAGACCTGCCGCTCAAGCCGGTCAAGACGCTGAGCATCACCGACCGCATCGTGAAGCGGGCGCAGGCCGACAAAGAGCACATGAAAAACCAGCTTGTCAGCTTCATGGAAATCAGCCAGGCCAACGAAAAAATTCAAGAGAACCTGTTCGCCATCGATCGCATCATCATGTACAGCCTCAACTTTACGCAGATGATCGGGCAACTGCGCGAGGAGATCATCAAGCGTTTCAAAATTCCAGGCGTACAAATCATTTTGATGGATGGCGACGAGCATTTAATGGAAGGATGCTTAAGGGAACGGCTGGACAAAAACGCTATCGAAGGATTGCAATTCGTTGATGCGGATGCCGCCTCCGGCTGGTTTGATGACAACCCCAAGCCTGTTCTAAGGGCGGAGATGACGGAAGGTTCGGAAATCTTTGAAGGTGCATCGGAGCTGAATATTCAGTCGGAAGCGTTGATCCCGATTCTGTTGCACGGTCATTTGATCGGGACCATTGCCCTGGGGAGCGAGAATCCGCACCATTTTCATAAAGGGCTGCGCACCGATCTTCTGGAACGCACCGCCGACAAACTGGGGATCGCCATCGAAAACATGCTGCTGCTGGATCTCATGAAAAATCAGCCGGTGCTGGATTCCAGGACAGGGCTGTACAATGAAATTTATCTCGACCCGGTACTGCGCCGGGAATTCGGATGGGCTCAATGTTATGGCAAAACCCTGTCGCTCATTAAAATGCACATTGACTCTTTTGAGGAACTCGTCAATACTTATGGCAAGTCACGCATCAAAAAGGTCCTGCAGGAAGCGGGAAAAGTGCTTGCGGAAAACAGCCGCGGGGGCGACATTATGATCAGTTCCGGTGAGGGGGATTTTCTGATTTTACTCCCGGATACATCGGAGCAGGGGGCGGCGCAAATCGCCCAGCGGATCCGGAAGACCCTGGTCAATCACATGTTTCCGGAGCTGGAAAACGATTGCGTGAAAATTATCTTTGGAATAGCCGCCACCTCCGGCAGGGGCATCAATACCCCGACGGATTTATTGACAGCAGCCTCAGGTGCCTTGGAACAGGCCCGGGATAGGAAGGACAGAGCATTAGCGGTATGAAGATTCGACAAGCCACATTAAAAGATGTGGATGCGATCGTGCATTTGATCAATGTCCACGCGGAAATGGATCAAATGCTGTTTCGCAGCCGGGAAGATGTGGAAACCCATATCCTGAATTTCCTGATTGCAGAAAAGGACGGATGCATTGCCGGCGCCTGCGGACTCAGTTTTGGTCCGGGAAGACTGGTTGAAATCCGGTCACTCGCTGTGCTTCCCGACCATTACCGGCAGGGGATCGGTACCGCTTTAGTCAACGAGTGTATTGTGCAGGCCACACTGGCGGATTGCGAACGCATCTTTGTCTTGACCTATGCGATCCCTCTGTTTAAAAAACTCGGGTTTCGCATTATCAACATGGATCAACTCCCCGACAAAATCTGGAAGGATTGTCAGGGTTGTCGCAAGCAGGACCACTGTGACGAAACCGCGATGATCCGCAATCTCGTTCAAGTAGCCGGGCAAGGCCCGGAGCAAAATTTAAACAACGAATTGCGCTCAACGACCACCGATAAGCGGTAACCGTCAGCAAGCTGCCTCCCTCGCTAGAGGTCTTAATCCCCGGTTTTTAAGCGTTTTCAAATCACTTGGTATTAAAGGTTGAAAAGCCGCTCGGCAAAAAGTAAGATCGTCGCACTCACCTTCCCTTTGTTTAGAAAACTTTCCGATGAGCCTGATCGAAAACAAGAACCTGAATTACCTGACCACCGTGGAGCAATTCTTTCTGTCGCTCAAGGATTCGGGTCTTCACCTTTCCGCCAACGATTATCATCTGGTCAGTCAATGGGAAGAGCGCGGGGTTCCGGTCGAGCAGTTATGCCGCGCCATTGAAACAGGTTTTGATAAAGCGAACCGGCAAGAGCGATCACCCCACTCTAAATGGTCGTTGACCCGTCTGGAAGATTTTATCGAACAGGAACTTGGGAGGGCTGCGCGATGAACTCCGGTAAAGCGTCTCCACGAGCTAAAGCTCAGGCAAAAGCGACTGTCCCTGATCCGAAAGAGATTTCCATCGAAAGCAAAAAGAAAACTGGAGTGTGTAAACAATGTCGCGGTTCGAATTATGTTTTGACCAATCATGAAGGATACGTACAAGCTGACTTGTGTGAGTGTTTCAAATGTCCTGAATGTGAAGGGCGTGGTTATATCTTTATAGAAGATGAAACCGGTATCTCGTCAATGCGGGAATGTTCATGCATTGAGTTTGCACGTCGGTTGAAGAAAGTAGGGGAAGCGGGCATACCCGGAAAATTTACGAACACCAAGCTGGAAACCTACCATCCCATACATAGCTCCCAGAAGTTTGCTTTACGGCAAGCGCAGGATTTTGTGGAGGACTTTGGAAAAACGCAACAGGGTTTGTTGTTTATGGGACGACCCGGATTGGGCAAGACGCATCTGGCAGTGTCCATTCTTAAGATGTTGATCCTGGACAAAAAGGCGGATTGCAAATTCGTGGATTTTTTCCAATTGCTGTCCGACATCCGTTTTGGCTATTCCCAGAACCTTTCCGAACAGGCCATCATCAATCCCTACGTCGCGGCACCGATTCTGTTGATTGACGAGTTGGCCAAAGGCCGGAACACCGAATGGGAACTGACCATGCTCGACCAGATTATTTCCAGCCGCTATAACGCCGCCGACAAGATCACTTTGTTTACGACCAACTATTCGGATCAGACCCACGATTCCAAGAAGAACGGAAAAAAAGAGACGCATGTTGAAATCGATAAGGCATTACCGGGAGAAGAGACGTTGCAGGACAAGGTAGGCGAACGGATTTATTCCCGGCTGGCGGAGATGTGCCGGTTCATCAAGCTGGAAGGCATCGATTACCGCCAGGAGATGCAGGGCAAACAAACCTCACCTTCCCAACCACGTAAAAAGAAATAGCAGGTATCCCTCGCTTGACTGAAAGTCCCAAAACTTCCTATATAACAGTCCTGAAGTATTGTATTAATCCTTGCCCAAATTGACCCCTCTCCCGTTATACTGAATTGATAGCCACGGTGCTAGCCACGTGTTGTCCAACCGCCAGGGTGGTTCCATCTCATTTAGAATGCAGGTAGAGCTATGAAGAAATCGATTATATTAGCCGGTGTAGCTTTAACACTTGCGGTAGCCTTTATGATGCTGACTGAAGGATCTAAAGAGATAAAGGCGGTCCTTTCGGTAATCGTGATAGGTTTGGTTGTTGGGGTTACGTTTTATATTATCCCCAAACAGGAAGGGGTCATGAAAAGGGCCATTACGTTGATCGTTATGGGTTTTGCCGTGGGCCTGCCGGGATGGATGATCGCTGCGTTTGCCCACAGCAAAGTAGGGGCTGTCTTATTTGTAGTTGGGTGGTTGATAGTAACAACTGGAATGGTAATTGCGATATGGAAGAATCCAAATTATCCATCCAAGCTGTCTGCTAAAGCGATGAAATTTTTTGTAACTGGCTTTGTGGTATATGCTGGAGGAATGTTGTTAGCAGTTGTTGGAATAATGGAAGAAGAAAAAAATATTGTGTCATATGCTGGAATATTCATTTGCTTAGCAGGAATGTTTGTTGGTTTCCTTACCGTTGTAGAAGACCATATGCGCAAATGAGCTGAGTCAGCGGGTTGTTTTTCAAGATTTAAAATCTGCCCCGGGCTTTGCCCGGAAAAGAAAAGGCGGGAGCGTTATGCTCCCGCCTTTTGTATTCCGAATCAGGGCGCAGCCCTGTTGTACCTGAGATTTAATCCAGAGAATAATCGTCGTTCTCGGAGTCCATCAATCCGTCGTTTTCCAGATTGGGTTCGTCCTTTTTCTGGCCCTTATTTTTCAGGTTCAGTGGAACTTTTTTCTTGAGTCCGCCGAAATAGTTGTCCCAGTAATCCTTGCTCAGCTTTTTACTGGGGAGAACTTTTTTGACTTTTCCTTTACCATCCTTGATCTTAACAGGGTAGAACATTTTGCCTCCTCGCTTTCCTACCGGAAAAACAAGCCAGGAAACGGCCCCCAGGCCGTTACAATCTAGTGAACTTGTCCTCAACAGGTATATAATGATACGTTTCCATTATAAATGAGATGCAGGAACGGAAACAAGGATTCATAAACACTCTATTTTTAGTAATTTGAGGGCTTGTTTTGAACTATCGGGCACATTTTTTATTGATTTTGGCACTTTTTCTACTTATCGGCGGGTGCGACCGAGAGCTCAAGGAGCATAAGGGCCACCCTGCCGTGGTCAAAAAACTGGAGATGCAGAGCGATCCAGCCCTGCAGGCCAAAGCCGTCAGCGGCAGCGTGGCTTTGGACCCGAAAATCAAAGCGGCCATTCCCCCGGGATCGGTGCTATTCATCTATGCCCGGGCTCAGGGAGTGGACTCCGGTCCGCCGGTGGCGGTCCGGAAATTGACCTTTTTCCAACTGCCGCAGGAGTTTTCCATCAGCCCCGCCGACGCGGTGATGACCCAGGAGGGATTTGATGGGCCGCTGACCTTGACCGCGCGACTGGACCGAGACGGCAACGCCCGTGCCGGCGCGGGAGATATCACCGGATCACTGGATGTCACTACCGGACAGAAAGGAGTGACGGTGGTCCTCAATCAGGTGCTGGAAGAAACCGGTAACAAAGTCACCGGCACCATTTCCCTGGACCCGAAAATAAAAGCGCAACTGCCTGCGAAAAAAATCCTGTTTCTGTTCGCCCGTCCCAAGGGCGTGAAGCGCGGCCCACCCCTGGCGGTGAAGCGGATCTTCGCCGATCAGTTGCCGCAGGCTTTTACCCTCGGACAATCCGACACCATGATGCCCGATGCGGAATTTGACGGACCGATTACGTTGACCGTGCGGCTTGACCAGGATGGCGTTGCCGGCGTTGCCCCCGGCGATCTCGAAGGTACACTCGACACACACGCCGACGCCAAAAACGTAAGACTGGTATTGAATCACGTCATCGGCGGGTAAGACCCGGAACAAATTTTAAAATCTTAGAATTGTGCCCGAGGATGAACGTTTACAGTTAACGGTCAACAAGTTCTCCCGCTGGGGAGGAGGAGGCGCAGCGGAAGCCGACGTAGTGGTAACGGTAGATAGGATTACTCAGGATGCGGTGCCCGGAACGTTGGCTGATGGCGTTGTTTCGCCACGATCCGCCGCGCTGGACTTTGCCGCCGTGTTCGTGATCGCTCGCCGTCCATTCCCACACATTGCCTGACATATCATACAGTCCGAAAGCATTTGGTTTCTTTGTTCCCACCGGGTGCGTCTTCTTATTGGCATTTGCTTTATACCAGGCGTAGGCATCGTTCATCGCATCCCCCCAATAATAAATTGAAGAAGATCCGGCACGCGCGGCGAGTTCCCATTCCCATTCCGTGGGCAGGCGTTTCCCGACCTTGCGGCAATAGGCGTCGGCCTGATCCCAGGTCACTTTTTCTACAGGGAGATTGCTTCCCTTGAAAAAAGATGGATTATCATCCATCACCTTTTGAAATTGTTCCTGGGTGACTTCATAGCGATCCACGAAAAATGAATCAATCGCGATTTTACTTTTGTCTTTGAGTTGCAATACTCCGGTGGGAATCTGAACCATCGCAGTTTCTTGAGAGGAAACCGGGTTTGCGATGGTGTTGTTCAAGAGAAAAAAGAAAAGCAGGAGCCATATGGGCAGAAACAGTTTCAAGGGTATCTCCAACTAGGGATTGGAGGATTTAACGCATAATAAACGTACTATTCGTTGCCCAGGCCGTGGACATCGTCATGGTAGATTTCGTCGAGCGCAGAATGCTCTTCGGTGGGTTCCTCGGTGTCATCGAGATCCGGTAGATTGAGCTTGGCCCACTCTTCCCGCATCTGTTTTTTACTTTTGAAGACCACCGGACGTTTCTCCGGCGGCTGGATTTTCTGTCCGTCCATTCCCAAGACTCCTAAAAACTGTTCCTATATTTTCTCCAGATTATCATCTGATGGCAATGAAAAATTTGAATGTCAGGGTGACCCGGAAGCCATCAACCCCATCCGAAGGTTTCCGGGGGTCGCGACCGGCTTCCGATAAACGCAAAAACGGGTAACAGCACCAAGCAGACCTGACTGAAGATATCTCCATAGGAGGAATAAAATCCGGGCTCTGCAGTCTGCGGATGAATTCTAGCGATAATCCAGTCTTCCTTAAAAATTTCGGTGGCTTCGATGATTCGGCCATAAGCATCGACCGATCCGGAAATTCCGGTATTGGCAGCGCGTACAATAGGGACACGATTTTCGACAGCCCTCATGGCAACCATGCTCATGTGCTGATATGACGCGGCGCTTCTGCCAAACCAGGCATCGTTGGTGATGTTGACCAGATAACTGGCTCCTTGTTTTACAGGCTGGCGAACCAAGTCGGGAAAAATGATTTCAAAACAAATAGACACAGCAAACCCGTGGTCCCCCAGCTGAAATAGTTTGGCTTCATCCCCCCGTTCGAAATCTCCGATGTTCGCCACCATTTTGTCGATGAAAAACAAAATGGAGCGGAAGGGAACGAACTCACCGAACGGCACCAGGTGAATTTTGTCGTAGCGCCCCAGCTTTGCTCCCTGCGGGGAAAGGAAATAAGCGCTGTTATAGAGTTGGGGAGTACTTTTGTTCAGTGCCGGTTTATTTTCTTTAAGGGCAGGACTTCCCAGGACCAGAGGGGTTTGGGTCTGACGCACTGTGTCGATCACATACTCGGTGCCCGAGGCATCGCGGCCGAAGAAAAAAGGAGTAACCGCCTCAGGCCAGACCATCAGATCCGGTTTGAACACCGCTGCCTTGAAAGACAGGTTTCGGTAACGATCCAGCACTTCATTGCGGTAAGCCGGATTCCATTTCAATTCCTGTGGAATGTTGCCTTGAATAAGAGCCACCTGAACCGGCGGAATGCCGTAAACGGGAACCTGGCTCAGCGTCCATTTCCCATATCCTACGCAGGCCAGTAAAAACAATAATGTGGAAACGGCGATCCGCTTCCTGAAATTTTGCCAGGCGGGATACTTTCCAAAGGCGGGGTGGATGAGGACAAAGAGACCGGCATTCACCAAAACGATCAGGGCAGTGATGCCGTACACTCCAGTGATGGATGCCATTTGTATAACCGGCAGGGATTGAAACTGGGAATAGCCGAGCCCCTGCCAGGAGAACCCATATATGGAATGGGTGGATCGAAGATATTCCAGAGCGGTCCAGGTGACCGGCGCGAGCAGAAAAATGTTAACGGGGTGACCCTTGCTGAAGCGGTTGATCAGATAAGCAAACAGGCCAAGATATAAACTCAAATAAGCCACCAGCAAACTCAAAATCAACCAGCTCACCACCATGGGGATGTTTCCGTAGTTGACGAGCGTGTTGATCACCCAACTGAGAGTAATGAAATAAAAAACCAGTCCGGTGACAAAACCCAGTTTCAGAGCCCGCCGGGCACTTCCCGTATAAATAGCGAAAAGTAAAGGAACTAAGGCAAACCAAGCGAGGAACTCCAGATTGAATTTGGGAAAGGCGAAGGCCAACAGGAGGCCGCTCAGGATGGCTTTCAGGTAGTCCTTCATAGAGGAAGGGGCAATAGTGTTAGGTATATTTCCTGATATCAGATATAGTGTTAGGGTTGGAATCCTAATTCTATAGTAAAAGGAAGACCGGGTTGAATACGCAAAAGCAAATGATCAATAACTTCAAAAAAGTGTGTATTTGCCGGAGTGTGACCGGAGGCACCATCATGAAAGCCATTCGGGAAGGCAGTTTATCATTCGAATCTCTCCGGCGGGCCATCCGCGTCGGGACGGGAAACTGCAAAGCCAAGCGGTGCCGACCCAAAATTGAAGCCCAGCTCAAAGCCTACAAGGAATCCCTCGAAAGATCCGGTAAGAAAGCGACATCCTCCAAAGCCAACGCCTGAAGGCTGAGCAACTTCTCTCATCCCTGTATCTGAGATTATCCCTTAAATAACAAATAGAAGCAACCGTCCTTGAAGGGGTCGAGGTGTGTTCGATCAGGAGCGCAGAGTATGTAATGCGGATTCAATCCGGTTCAATCCCTCGTTAATGTTTTCCATCGAGGTGGCGAAAGAGAGGCGCAGATTGTTGTCGGCGCCGAAGGCGATGCCAGGCACCAGGGCGACTTTGGCTTCTTCGATCAAAAATTCTGCAACGTCGAGGGATCCCTCAATGGTTTTACCATTCCACTGTCGGCCAAACACTCCGGAAAAATCCGGGAACGAGTAAAACGAACCGACCGGTTGATAACAGGAGACGCCTTCAATTTTGGCGTAACGGTCCATTAAAGTATCGCGTCGCTTCTTAAATTCCACCACCATTTTTTGTATCTCACCGGGAGTCTTCTCACCGATCAACGCTTCCACGCTAGCCGCTTGCGCGATCGAATTGGGACCGGAAGTGGACTGCCCCTGTAATTTGGATACGGCAGACGCAATCTCCTCTTGTGCTGCAAGGTAACCGATGCGCCAGCCTGTCATCGCAAAACATTTGGAAGCACCGTTGATGACGATGGTGTTTTGTTTTAACTCTTCGCTTAAGGATGCGATCGAACAATGCTCGAATCCATCGAATATGATCTTTTCGTAAATTTCGTCAGAAATCACCAGCAACTTGTTTTTTAAAATAACTTCCGCAAGTTTTTCCAGTTCCTGCTTCGTGTAAGCCGATCCGGTGGGATTGGACGGGCTGTTCAAAATCACTGCTCGCGTTTTTGGAGTGACCGCTTGTTGCAGCTGCTCCGCAGTGATTTTAAATCCCGACGACTCATCCGTGTTCAGGATAACGGGTTTTGCATTGGCGAGTATGACCATGTCCGGATACGACACCCAATAAGGAGAAGGAATGAGGATTTCGTCGCCTTCGTCCCACAACACTTGCGCCAGATTGTAGAAAGAATGTTTGGCTCCACAGGAAACCACAATCTGCTTGCGGTCATAAGTCAATCCATTGTCGCGTTTAAATTTTTCGATGATGGCATCCTTAAGTGCATGCGTACCGCTGACAATGGTGTAATGCGTTTCATTGTTTTGGATCGCATCGATTCCGGCCTGCTTGATATTATCCGGAGTATCAAAGTCGGGTTCCCCCGCACCAAAACCGATGACATCGATCCCCTGCTCTTTGAGAGCCTGGGCTTTTGCGGAAATCGCCAGTGTCATCGACGGCTGGACTTTTTGTATGCGTTGCGAAAACTTCATGAGGATATTTTATAGATGCCTTCCTGTACACATTTGGGAACCATTTTGCTGACGTCGCCTCCGTGCTTGGCGATTTCCTTGACGAAACTGGAACTGAGAAACGAGTACTCCTGACTGGGAATCATAAACACCGTTTCCAGGTTATCGTTCAGGTTGCGGTTCATCAGTCCCATTTGCAGTTCATATTCAAAATCGGAAACAGCACGCAATCCTTTAATAATAATGTTGGCTCGGTGCGACTGAGCGAAATCGGTGAGGAGTGTATCGAAGGGTAATACAGAGATTCCTTCGAGGTCCCGGACGGATTGTTTTATAAAGTTCACTCGATCTTTACTATTAAATAGAGGATTCTTTTTGGGATTCAACGCAACGGCCACGATCAAACTGTCGCACAGACTGAGCGCGCGCCGCATGATGTCCAGGTGGCCGAAGGTGATGGGATCAAAAGTTCCCGGATAAATAGCTGTTCTTTGAGTATTCATGGCTTTTTAAGAGGGGGGATTATAACTTCAAATGAAGAGTCGCGAAAGGGCCAAAAAGCAGAATTTTAAGGTTTTTCGCGTCATTTTTAGAAAAACCGACATATCAAGGGGAAAAATTGTTATTTCCACAGGGGTAATTTGGGGTCATTTTGAGGAATTATTCAAAAAAAGATCATTACGCTGAAAAAATAATCACCCTTTTTAGGGTGTTTTTTGGTTTTGCTTTTCAGGATTTCACACCACTCAGGTTCCAAAATCTGCAAAATTTGCCGCACTCCAAAAGAGGCAACCCCCGGCTATTCAACCTAAAAGCCTTTATTTATAAGAAGTTCCAATACCCTTGAAATTTCATCAGATATCCGAAGCCGGCTTTTTGGGGACTCAAATAAAAAAAGCGGGAATATCCTCAAAAATTGTTGAAAATTCAAGAGTTATGTTGTACATTTACAGCCACAAATTGGAGTGTAAACCACTTTTTAAGGAGCTTTGATTTTAGTCATTTTTGATGTCAAAAATACTCCCAAAAAAATTGATTTTCCCCTTCGAAAAAGGGTTTGACAAGATTTTCTGATTCACGTATAAAGAGGCAAGCTAGAATACCCCAGAAGCCAATTTGACCAAAAAATGGATTCCAAAATCTGTGTTTTTTTAAATTGCTCGAGAAATTTTGGAAGAAGTTTTTTTACGTCGTGTGCTGTTTCGAGGCTTTAAATGGGCTTCAAACGGATGTTGGACATTTTGGTTTCCGAAGAAAAATAAAAAAGTTTTTGGAAGTAGTTTGTTTTTCCAAGGAAAGTCCTTGGACATGATTTTGCTTTTGGTAAACATTATTAATCACTCGTAATTAAGACATTCAAACAAGAATCTGAAAGGAGGAGTTTTGAGGGATCCCGTTGCTACAGAGGGATCGACTAGACAATGAATCAGTAGAAGTTTCGGTTTAAAACCCACTTTTAACCTAAGGGAGGTTTTACTTTATGCGTTTAAATCGAAGAAAATTCTTGCAGGTGAGTGCTGGTGTAGCTTCGGCTATGGCGCTTTCAAGCAAGAGAGTCGGTGCTCAGTTAAAGCCCGTAGTGAAGGTAGGCAATCCTCTGGATTCCTATCCCGATCGTCGTTGGGAAGAAGTTTACCGCGACCAGTATAAGTACGAGCGTTCCTTTACGTATTGTTGTTCCCCGAATGACACCCATCAGTGTCGTGTTCGGGGATTTGTGCGTAATGGCATCTTAATGCGTATCGAGCAGAACTATGACCATCATAAGGTCAAAGATCTGTACGGTAACCAGGCAGACGCCGCTTGGAACCCCCGCATGTGTCTGCGCGGTATGACTTATCCGCGACGTGCATACGGTCCTTACCGGAACAAGTATCCGATGATCCGCGTTGGCTGGAAACAGTGGGCGGATGACGGATTCCCGTATCTGGATAAAGAGAACCGTGAAAAGTATAAGTTCACCAGCCGTGGCACGGACGAATTTGTTCGTTTGTCATGGGATCAGACCTTCACCTATTTGGCGAAGGGTCATGTTGCTGTAGGTAAAGCTTACAGTGGCGCCCGCGGTGCTCAGCGCTTGAAGAATGAAGGCTACCAGCCTGAAATGATCGAAGCGATGGGCGGATCCGGCCCCCGTACTTTTAAGTATCGCGGTGGTATGGGTCTGTTGGGTGTTGTTGGTAAGTATGGTATTTACCGCCTCGCCAACATGGTTGGTTTGCTGGATGCGATCATTCGTGGTCGCGGACCCGGTCAGGTATTGGGTGGACGCGCATGGTCCAACTACACCTGGCATGGTGACCAAGCTCCGGGACATTCCTGGACGCATGGTATGCAGACCTCTGATATCGACTTCGCTGACCATCGTTATGCGAAGTTGACCATTCAGTGGGGTAAAAACCTCATTGAAAACAAAATGCCGGAAGCTCACTGGTACACGGAAATCATGGAACGCGGTGGTACACTCGTTACCGTTTGTCCTGAGTACAATCCGCCTTCTACGAAAGCGGACTACTGGATTCCCTGTCGTGCCGGTCTGTCGGACATTTCCGTATTCCTGGGCGCTGCCAAAATCATCATGGATGAAGGTTTGGTAGATGTACCTTACGTTAAGGAATACACCGATATGCCGCTTCTGGTAAGAACCGACACATTGACCCGTCTGCATCCGGATGATTACATTCCGGGTTATAAAGTTCAGTCGCTGCCGAAAGACGGCTTCACCACCAAGTGGATGAAGAACTTCAATCGCAGCAAAATGCCTGACTTTGCAGTATGGGATATGAATACCAACAAGCCGGTAGCGATTACTCGCGAAGACATCGGTGCCAAGATGCTGAAGAAGAAAATCGACCCAGCTCTGGACGGTGTTTTTGATATCAAACTGGTTAACGGTAAAACCATCACGGTCATGCCTTTGTACGAAATGTACAAAGTTCATCTGAAAGACTATGACCTGGATACCGTCAATCAGATCAGTCACGCGCCGAAAGACTTGGTTGTTCGTGTGGCTCGCGATATCGGTACCATCAAACCGGTTGAAATTCACTACGGTGAAGGTATCAACCATTACTTCCACGCCACCATGCACAACCGTGCATCGTATGTTCCCCTCATGTTGACGGGTAACGTTGGACCGAAAGGTTCCGGTTCCCATACTTGGGCGGGTAACTACAAAGCTGGTAACTACCAAGGATCTCACTGGTCCGGACCTGGTTTCGCAGCGATGGTAGCGGAAGATCCCTTCAACCCGATTCTGGATCCGGCCAAGAACGTTGACTGGAAAAACGTTAAGGGTTATCTGAAGGGTGAGGAAGTCAGCTACTGGGCGCATCGTGATAAAGCCTTGATCGTTAATACCCCACGGTATGGACGTAAGGTATTCACGGGTCGTACCCATATGCCGACTCCGACCAAGCTTGTTTGGTACGTTAATGTTAACGTTATCAACAATGCGAAGTGGTTCTACGAATTGGTGTTCAACACCAATAATAACGTAGACATGATCGTAGCTCAGGATATCGAGTTCACCGGTTCTTGTGAATACTCCGATATCGTTCTCGCTCCGAACTCTTGGGCGGAATTCGAGAGTTATGAAATCACTTCCGCATGTTCCAACCCGTTCCACCAGATTTGGGGTGGCACCGGTATTAAACCGATCTTTGACACGATCGACGATAACCTGATCCATCGGGAATTCGCCAAGAGAATGTCACAGGTCACCGGTGACAAGCGGTTTGCGGACTTCTACAAGGTTTACGAAGGTGCAGCTCCCAACCGAACGAAGGCGATGATTCGCCGGCTGTTCACCACGTCGACCACCGGTATGGGTTACAACATCGACGATATCATCAACGGTAAGTATGGTGAGCCGGGATGTTGTCTGATGCTGTTCAGAACCTATCCGCGGTCACCGTTCTGGGAAATGTTCACCGAGTCTAAGCCTTACTACACTCCCAACGGTCGAATCCAGTTCTACAATGACGAGCCGGAAGCGATCGAGTATGGTGAAAACTTCATCGTTCACAGGGAAGGTCCGGAAGCAACGCCTTACCTGCCGAACGTTATTGTATCCACCAACCCCTACATCCGACCTGACGATTACGGTATTCCGGAAGAAGAGCAAGATCCGGATCTCCGCCACGTCCGGAACATCAAGAAGCCTTGGTCCTCTGTACGTACGACCAAGAACTTCCTGTGGGAGAAGGGGTATCGGTTCTATTGTGTAACGCCTAAATCCAGACATACCGCGCATTCGTCCTGGGCGACGACTGACTGGAACATGATCTGGAACAACAACTTTGGTGATCCTTACCGAATGGATAAGCGGTCTCCGGGTGTTGGTGAATGGCAAGTACACATGAACCCGTTCCTGTGTAAAGACCTTGGTATCAACGACGGTGACTACATTTATTGTGACGCCAACCCGGCCGACAGGCCTTACATGGGTTGGAAGCCGTCTGATCCTCGATACAAGGTTGGCCGCCTCATGCTGCGCGCGAAGTACAACCCAGCGTATCCGTATCACACCACGATGATGAAACATGCAACGTGGATTGGTACTGAGCGTACGGTTAAAGCGCACGAAGAACGGCCGGACGGACGCGCGATGTCCATGACTACTCCTTACCAGTCTAACTTCCGGTATGGTGGTCAGCAGTCCATCACGCGATCTTGGTTGATGCCGATGCATCAGACTGACAGTCTGTTCCATAAAGCAAAAACCAAGATGAAGTTCAAGCATGGGTATGAGGCAGACAACCACGCCGTTAACGCGGTTCCGAAAGAAACCTTGGTTAAGTTCTCCAAGGCTGAGGACGGTGGTCTGCATGGTAAGGGACTTTGGGAACCTGTTCGAACGGGTTACACTCCTGAGTCTCCGTTGAAAGATCGCTTTGCTGAGATGTATCTCGCGGGGCAATACACTCGCGTTAAGATCTAAGCTTTTGGGTAAGCGGGCCCCTCGGGGCCCGCACCTATTGCGGTTTTTCTTGACACATATTAGCAACCAGAATCGGTTCCTTTTAGGATCCGGTTTTAACGGAGGTTAAAAAATGCCTGAAGTATATAACTGGCAGTTGGGTCGCATGGCGACCTATGTGTACGAGGAGAAGCACCCGAAGGAGCAGTTTACCTTCGTTTTCAATACGAACCGTTGTATCGCGTGTCAAACGTGTACGATGGCTCATAAATCCACCTGGACGTTCTCCAAAGGTCAGGAGTACATGTGGTGGAACAATGTTGAAACGAAGCCTTACGGTGGATATCCTCAGTTCTGGGATTGGAAAATTCTGAAAATGCTGGAACAATCCAATCCTGGTCAGAACGTATGGAACGTTCGTAAGACGTCGAACAAAGCGATTCACGGTGTTTATGAAGGTGTTACCATCTTCGAAGCGCCTGCCAAGATTGGTTTGAACCAACAGGCAATCGGTTATGTTCCGACCGACGAAGAGTGGCGCTTCCCGAACTTTGGTGAAGATACCGCTCATGGTCGTGAGTTTACTCAGTCTCGCGAAGGTACGTTCGGTGGCGACAACGGCTGTAAGTCTGTGTTGCCTGAGCATAAAATCTGGTTTTTCTATCTGCAACGTATTTGTAACCATTGTACGTATCCGGGTTGTTTGGCTGCATGTCCTCGGAAGGCGATTTATAAGCGCCAAGAAGATGGCATCGTGCTGATCGATCAATCCAGATGTCGTGGTTACAAAAAATGCGTTGAGCAGTGTCCTTACAAAAAACCAATGTTCCGTGGTACGACTCGAATTTCCGAGAAATGTATCGCGTGTTACCCGCGGATCGAGGGACTGGATCCCCTGACTGAGGGTGACCAGATGGAAACCCGCTGTATGGCGGCCTGCGTTGGTAAGATTCGTCTGCAGGGTCTGGTTAAAGTTGGTTCTAACGGCCAATGGGCACACGATCCGGATAATCCCCAGTATTACCTGATTCGGGACCGGAAAGTTGCTCTGCCGCTGTATCCGCAGTTTGGTACGGAGCCGAACGGTTACTATGTACCGTCACGGCACGTTCCTCGTGCGTACTCGCAGCAAATGTTTGGACCTGGCGTGGATCACGCGATCGACCAGTACATGGTTCCCGATCGCGACCTGCTGGGTATCTTGCAGTTGTTCCGAACGACGCAGCGGATCATCTTCAAATGGAAACGTGAGCCTGGTCCGAAGATTTTTGAGACCAACATTCACGGTAAGAAGTTTGAGATGTACAATGACACGATCATCGGGTTTAACCGGAAGGGTAAAGAAATCATCCGTGTTACGGTTGAGGAGCCCTTCTACGTCAGACCTGAAGAACATCCAGGCGCAATCTAAGCCTGAGCGATTTTCTCTGCTTCCGGAGCGGGTTTCCCGCTCCGGAGGACAGATCGCTTGGCTGAATGTACTTGGGTTAGATCTGACAAACCCGATAACTGCTAAACAGGAGGAAAACTGTGAATACCAAAAAAAGCATCATTGTCGCTATGGTAGCCGCTTTCGTTCTCGGTCTCACGATGACGGCAGGCGCAGCTACCATCAAAGCGGTAAAGGTAAAAGGGAACATTCCTGTCGATCCTTCAAGCCTGTTCTGGTCCGAGCGTTATGGCCCCACAGCCCTGAAGCACGTTATTATCGATATGGATCCCCAAATGATTACCAATCCAATGTGGCCTAATCCGCAAACGAAGTATGTGTTTGCGAAAGCTGCAACGAATGGCAAAGAAATCGCCGTTCACTTGGAGTGGATTGATCCGACACGTAACGACATTATGGTTCAGTCTCAGCAGTATAAAGACCAGGCTGCCATCATGTTTCCTGTAAATCAATCCGGCGAAGAGCCTCCCTTTACAATGGGTGGTGCTGGTGAGCGCGTCAATATCTGGCAATGGAAAGCAACCTGGGATAAAGAGGGTGCTGGAAGTGCAGGTAATGAAGCGATGCAGGACTTGGAAGATCAGTACGACTTTATGGCCATGGGTTCCGGTGGCTACTACATGTATGAGCCGGATGGTAAACTGCAAATGAATGCTGAGTTGGGTTCTGGAATGTCCGGTAGTAAAGACCGCCGCGCAAAAGGTGGCGTTCATACGGGTGGCGTTCAAAGCATCAGCAAGCGTGGCAGTATGGTAGACTTCGGCATGGGTAAAAACGAAGGTACGTTTAACCCAGGTCGTGCTACCCATAACATCCTGTCCGACAACTCCATGAGACGTTCTCCGGTTGAAGACCTGAATGCTGAAGGTTTCAGCACCTTGACCACTCAGGCTACTCAGAACGTTGATGGTAAAGGCAACTGGAACAACAATCGCTGGACGGTAGTTTTCAAGCGTGCTTTGAAAACCAGCGATAAGAATGACACCCAGTTCACCGGTAGCAAGACTCCAATGGCTATCGCTATCTGGAATGGTCAAAACAAAGAAAGAAATGGTCAAAAAGCTGTAACGCAGTGGCAAACTCTGCAATACTAAGCTTTTAGGCATTTCTTAAAAGTTAAACCCGGAAGATGGATTTCCATCTTCCGGGTTTTTTCTTTGTGTAAGCTCTACTAACTGTAGTTACTCTGTTTCCCAGCCCATCTCCATCCAGCGGTGCATTCCACCTTGACTGACACAAACAATGTTGGTCAATCCGGCTGCTTCCAGTTCTTCCGCCGCTTTTTGGGCCCTGCCTCCCATTTTGCAATGAACATAGACGGTTTTGTGTTTTTTTAATTCCTCTGCAATCAAACCTACTTCTTCATGATCCTGGTTCCTGGCTCCCGCTATGTGGCCTCCGGAAAATTCTGCTGGGGTCCGCACATCCAAAATCAAATCATCGTCTCCCATGTTTGGAGTCAAGTCGTGCAATTCATCTATGCTGATTTTTTTCATGGAATTCCTCTCTTAGGCAGTAAAAATATTCCAAATTATATCATGGTTGCCTAATCCCGGAACCTATGAACTGGGTAGGAAAAAATATCTTTCTTCCTTCAATTCGAAGGAAAAATCTGCCTGAAACAAAAGGCTCCACTGCAAAGCCAAAAATAGATGCAAATAAAGAGGGAGCTAAATGTATATATTCAAAGGGATAAAGAATAGTAAATATAATAAAAACAAATAATTAGATTTGGTATGGAATATGCAAATTTGTCAAAAACCCTAACTCAAAGGTCCAAATGGTTGAAGGATTATATATCGCGGCTTCCGGGGGAACCAAGCAGCTTAAAAAGCTGGATGCCTTGAGCAACAATATTGCCAATATCAATACCCAGGGATTCAAAAGGGAGATGTTGGTGTACGAGGAGAAAAAATCCTCCCTCCAGCAGATTCCTCTGAATAGTATCGATGCGCAAGGTCTTCTTTCTCTTCAAGACGGAGATCCTGCTGTCTCCTATGTCCAAGTCACCCAGTCTCTTACAGATTTCTCCCAAGGTTCATTGATTAAAACCGATAGTCCTCTCGATGTGGCCATTGAAGGTGAGGGCTTCTTTGCCGTGGACACCCCCACTGGAGTCCGATACACCCGGAATGGTAATTTTCATTTGGATGGATTGGGGCAATTGGTGGACAAAAGCGGCAATATCATAATGACCCGCAGCGAAGAACCGATTCTCATTCCATTTGGAACCCGGGAAGTAACAATCGCCCGGGATGGATCAGTGTTTGGCGGCAGCAACCTAGATTCAGATCCATTAGGCCAAATAAAAATAGTTAAATTCGATAATCCTCAAACTCTGGAAAAAGAAGGAGAAGGATTTTATAAAATTTCGAATGCTTCGGTTAAAGAGATTCTGGTGGATGACGCTAAGGTACTTCAAGGATTTACTGAAACGAGTAACTCCAATGCTATCCATGAAATGACAAAAATGATTGAAACAGTAAGGCAGCTCGAAGCGTATCAAAAAATAATTCAGTCAATTGATGAAGCAGACGACCAATCCGTAAATAGTCTGGGACGGGTAGCTTAACTGAATCAATAAAAGGCCTCAGTAAAGGATAAAAATATGCTCCGCTCATTGTATATCGCATCAACGGGAATGCGTGCCCAGGATTTAAATGTCAGCGTGATCGCCAACAATTTGTCCAATGTCAATACGTCCGGATTTAAAAGAAGTCGTGCTGACTTTGAAGATTTGCTCTATCAAAATTTGAAATTAATGGGAACAATCAATAATGCGGGAACTCAAATTCCGACTGGAATTCAGGTAGGTTTGGGGGTTAAACCTGCTGCCATTCAAAAAATATTCCTACAGGGAGATTTTGCTCAAACACAAAATCCTCTAGATGTCGCTATAGAAGGTAAAGGCTTTTTTCAAGTTCTGCAACCCAATGGAAACTTTGCCTTTACCCGGGCGGGGACATTTAAGTTGGATCAGCTGGGCCGGCTTGTCACTTCTGAAGGTCAATTAATCCAGCCCGCGATCACAATTCCGAACAATGCGATTAATGTATCTATAGAACCAACGGGAACGGTATCCATCACTCAGCCGGGAACCACAGTGCCAGCCATTATTGGAACCATTCAATTGGCAACTTTTCAAAATCAAGCCGGCTTGCAGGCGATTGGTAACAACCTGTTTTTGCAAACGGGAGCTTCCGGTCCTCCATTTATAGGAAATCCTGGTTTTCAAGACCGCGGGACGTTGGTCCAGGGATTTCTGGAATTGTCCAACGTTAGTGTAGTTGAGGAATTGGTTAATCTGATTACTGCACAACGGGCATACGAAATCAATTCCCGTACGGTTCAGACAGCTGATGAAATGCTGCAAATAACAAGCAACCTGAAGCGATAATTTATGAAGACAAAAAAATCAGCTAGGCTCATCAATCTACAATTACTCTTTATTATTGCGATGTTATGCAGCGGAGGCCTGTATACAAAATCTGCATGGGCTGCCAGCAAACTCCTGAAAGCGTCGGAAATTGAGAAAATTGGCAGGGATTTCATGCTCGAAGCCCTCGAATGGGACAGGGATCGATTGGAAATAAAGGTTGTCTATGGTGGGAAAAATATTCGAATTCCCCAGGGAAATGTGAAATTTGACTGCAAATTGCCCGGTAGAAAAAGAAGAGTCGGTCGGATTCATTTTTTATGTTTGATCAATGTTGAGGGAAGCACCAGAAAAAGACTCCGACTCCATGCAGACGTCAAGGTCGCTTACGATATATACCGACCTATTCAGTCCCTCAAAATGGGTCACATATTTCAACCGGAGGACATCGAGCTCACCCGATTAAAATCAGATCGTGTTTTAAGAAATATAATTTCTGATGAAAAAGACATTGTGGGGCACCGATTGATAAGAAATCTTGATCAAGGAGAAACCATCCTGACGCACATGGTTAAAAGAGTGCCCGTGGTTAAAAATGGAGATAGAATTCTTCTCGTTGCCAAAAAAGGGCTCTTGCGGATAACAGTGCCCGGAGTGGTCCGGCAAAACGGGTTCATAAATGACACGGTAAGAGTTGAAAATATTCAAAGTCGAAAAATTATTTTTGGAACCGTTATAGATTCGCGTACTGTGCAAATTAACTTCTGAAGGACAAATTTTGCTCATGAAAACAATATCGTGGGTTTTGGGCTATGTGCTCTGTGCCCTTTTGCTGGTGTCTTGTGGAGGAGGTTTGAATTTGGGAACTTCCTCGGAAGAAGTGTTCACAGAGCCTATTTTTGAAGATACAGAAAAATACGTTCCAAAAGATGGATCGATGTGGCCTGGTGAAACCTCGGATAATCTTCTGTTTGCTGACACCAAGGCCAAGCAAGTAGGAGATATTGTAACCGTCGAGCTGGAAGAGAACTTTACGTCCAGCAACTCTGCCACTACAGATATTTCTAAACAGTCAGAAATTGATCTTGGGGTTACGACCGTCCTGGGTCTACCGAATGACTATGGGATTTCCAATTTCCTGGGATCAGGAAACGCTTTTAGTCCGAACGTAGAAGCAGAAAGCTCAAGATCAACAGATGGTTCCGGAACGACCACCCGTGAGGGAAGTATGACCGGAACATTGGCTGCGGTAATCAAGGAAGTGCTGCCTAATGGCATTTTTCGTATAGAAGGCCGTAGAGCGGTAACCGTCAATAATGAAGACCAAATGATGGTTTTGACAGGTTTGATTCGACGCGTGGATATAGGGTTTGCCAATAGAATTTCTTCCGAGCAAATTGCTGACGCCAATATTGTTTATACCGGAAAAGGAGTGGTTTCCGACGAGCAGAATGTGGGCTGGCTAATGCGGTTCTTTGCCTGGGTGTGGCCATTTTAATTGGTTTGTTTGGAGCATCAGAATGTATAAGCAAGTTACTTTTATTTTGATCACAATTTTAATAATTTCCGCTACATTGATGAAGCCATCCGAAGCGGCACGTATTAAGGATCTGGTCAATGTCAATGGAGTGCGGGCTAATAAATTGATCGGGTTTGGATTGGTCATTGGTTTGGCCAATACTGGTGATCAGGCAAATAATGTATTTTTCTCCATTCAAACTATGGTCAACATGCTTCAGAAACTGGGAGTCACTATTCCAGAGAACCGGATCAACCAACTGCAGTTTAAAAATGCCGCGACCGTAATGGTAACAACTGAACTGCCTGCATTTGCACGTCAGGGCGATCGGATTGATGTGGTTGTCTCGTCACTGGGTGATTCCAGAAGTCTTCAGGGCGGCACCTTGTTGATGACTCCGGTAAAGGGGACAGATTCCATTACTTATGCGGTAGCGCAGGGTCCTGTTTCGATCGGAGGATTTTCGGTCCAGGGCCAATCACAGGGTATCCAAAAAAATCATCCCAATGTGGGCAGGATTGTCGGAGGAGCTATTGTCGAAAAAGAACTTCCGGAATTTTTCAACAGCAAGAAAGAAATATCCCTTTCATTGAAAAATACAGATTTTACCACCGGATCCCGAATTGCCAAGGCGATCAATTTCAAAATGAAGGATGTCTTTGCTGAACCGATCGACGGCAGAACCATCCGTGTCAAAGTTCCAAAATTTTATATCAATAATGTTTCCGGATTCGTTACTAAAATAGAAAAATTGGAGGTGGAACCGGATACTGCGGCCAAAGTGATTATTGATGAAAGAACTGGAACGGTGGTCATGGGTGAAAATGTTCGTATCTCAACGGTGGCGGTGGCGCATGGAAACTTGTTTGTACAGATAACGGAATCACCGGAAGTTTCACAACCTGCACCTTTTTCTGAAGGACAGACCACAGTAGTTCCTCGTACTGACATCACTGTGGAGGAAGAGGAAGAGCGGCTTTTACTTGTGCCTAAAGGTGTTGGTATCGGTGAGGTGGTAAATGCCTTGAACGCCATAGGAGTCACACCCAGGGATTTGATAGCGATTCTACAAGCCATCAAGGCATCCGGTTCCTTACACGCAGAGTTGAAGATCATATAGTATAGATTGCCTTCTCCATTTCAATTGCCGGGAGGAAAGTGCCTACTGTCTGCTAGGCAAAAATTTCCTCTTTTCATCTCCGCTCCTCCTACAACTGGATCCATGGAATTCGAAACCCCTAAACTCCAATAAAACAAATGGTTTTCGGCCATGGATTTCCTCGTTGTTTGGCATTGCCCTTGCAAAACTTATTGTGTTTTGCGCAAGCGTTTTCCAGGTTAATGAGAGAGAAATTTGATGGAGCACACTTCCACATTCAATTTTGGCGCTTCACTGGCTCAACAAAGCAGGTTTACTCCCTTG
The DNA here is from genome assembly GCA_028278405.1 of Nitrospinaceae bacterium. Lineage (GTDB taxonomy): Bacteria > Nitrospinota > Nitrospinia > Nitrospinales > Nitrospinaceae > SZUA-226. Next base: position 42,129 of record JANQEK010000015.1, on the reverse strand, counting down.
AAGGGATTGGCAGCCAAAGCCAGGCAATTGGTCGAAACCCAGAGCCAGCAGAAAATCAGTGAACCTGACAAAGGATTGCCTTTACGGGTCGACTCGAAAGCTTCAACTGGACAGGTTGATAAAGATAAAGAGTTGATGGAAGTGGCAAAAAAGTTTGAGGCGATTCTGATCCATCAAATGTTGAAGGCCATGCGGAAAACGGTTCACAAATCGGATCTATTAAATAGCTTCTCGCTTCAGCAATATGAATCCATGATGGATGAAGAAATTGCCAATGAAATGGTAAAACACAAAGGAATCGGATTTGCGGACAGCTTGTTCTATCAATTAAGTCGAATGAAACAGAACACCAGTCCTCCAGCATCGGTTTCCAACAACTTGCAAAAGGTCAACGCATATGAATGATCTATTCCACACATTAGACGAAATTCTGATTCAAAAGGTTGAACTGTACAATAATCTTATTGAAGTGATGAAAAAGGAGTGGGCCAGTATTTCCGATTATTCGCGAGAAAACCTGGAAACGGCTTTGGAACAAAAAGCAGCATTGCTGGCCAAGGTCCACGAATTGAATCATAAAAGGGAAGAAATTGTTAAAGCCTTTGCTCAAAAACTGGGTCGTGATCAATCGGAAGTGACCCTTAAAACCATTATCGGACTAAAAGAAAACACGCGGGGAAATCGCATGAGTGCCCGTCGGGATAAAATACGTGACCAGATTAAAACAATTAACAATATAAACTTAGAAAATAAACAACTGATCAACCGATCATCTCTCGCAATGAAAAAATCCATGTCATGGTTGTACGAAGTAGACACGGCGTATACGCCCTATTATTCCAACGGGCAGTTAAGTGAGCCGAATATGGGTAGCCGGGTAGTGAATACGGATGTTTAGAATTATCAGCCTTTAATCGGACGGTATGGGTTATGACTGCAAATATTTTCAGTGTATTGAATACAGCTAAATTAGGGTTGCAGACCAACCAGACGGCGATTGAAATTACAGGCCATAATATCGCCAATGTACAGACCGAGGGGTTTTCCCGGCAGGAAGTGACGCTAGAGGTTAATCGGCCGCGCCGGGTGGGCTTGGCTTTTTTAGGTACGGGGGTTCGTGCAACCAATGTGACCCGAGAATTCGATCAATTTCTATTTAATCAGATTTTGGGCGAAAGCAGCACTTTGGGGAATTTTGATATTCGGAACACTTTTTTCCAGAGGCTGGAAACCATTATAAATGAAAGCTCTGGGGTCAGCCTGAATGCAGCGATGAGCGATTTTTTTCTCGCTTTTGACGATCTTGCATCCAATCCAACCAACCTGGCCGCACGTTCTGCAGTTCTTTCAGCTGCGGGTACACTGACGACGGTATTCAACCAGTTAGGCTCATCGCTACTCCAGCAGCGCATGAACCTGGATGATGCTGTTACGGCAGAGGTGACCGAAATCAATAGCATGCTGGATGAAATTTCGGAACTTAACCGGTCAATTATAAAACTGGAAAATGGCAATACGCCGGCCAATGATCTGCGGGATCAACGGGACCTTTTGGTTAAGCAGTTATCAGAAAAAATTGACGTCCAGCTTATCGATACCAATGACAGCAATACAACCCTGGCGCTTGCCGGCGGAACTCCTCTGGTGGTGGGCACTACGGTATTTCAACTCAGCACTACAGCCAATCCGGATAACCGGGGTTTCAGGGATATTCTGGTGGACAATGGTTCTGGGGGAACGGTCAATGTGACCGCTGAGATTCAAGGCGGGGAAATGCGTGGGTTGCTGGATATGAGAGATGTTGAAACGCGTGGTCTTATCGATCAGTTGGACCGTCTTGCGGCGGGATTGATGGAAGAAGTGAACAGAGTTCATTTGCAGGGAGTGGGTCTTGATGGAAGTTCGGGAAATCTATTTTTTGATACGTTAACTCCCACGGTGGTTGTTGGAAGTCAAAACATGGGAACAGGAGCGGTTACGGCAACCAATGCCAGCCCATCTACCGTCAACGTGGACAAGTTTCAGATCAGGTTCACGGGACCAGGAACTTTTGATTTGTTCAATTTGACGACAAACCAGGTCTCAGGTTCTTTTGCATTTGCGGCGGGAGTTCCCCTGAACATTGCCAATGGTTTAGCGGTAACGATTACCGGAGCTCCGGTTGCCGGCGACACGGCTGATATCTCGATTTCGGAAGACGCGGCAATGAATATGGCTCTTTCCAGCACGGTCTTAAATGATACGGATAAAATTGCCGCCGGTTTGTCTGGAACGGGTGATGGACAGAATGCGCTCAATATATCGAATCTGCAAAGCAGCCTGGTATTCAGTTCGGGAGCTTTTACTCCTGGAGCGGGAAACGCAACTTTCGATGATTTTTATAATTCCCTGGTCAGTGGCTTGGGTTCGGGATCCCGATCGTCCGAAACGATCTTGAAGCAGCAGGAAGGGGTCATGCAGCAATTGAATGCCCAACGCGAAAGTATTTCAGGTGTTTCTCTGGACGAAGAAATGATCAACCTGATCAAATTCCAGCAAGCCTTTGCGGCATCGGCACGAATGGTTACAGTTATTGAGGAAATGTTTGACGTTTTGCAAAGAATATAGAATTGTCTGAAGTCTAATAAAGAGTGGGAGAAGGTTATGGTTATGCGAATCACCAATCAAATTCAACAGAGCAACGCGCTCCAGAATATATTCCGGATTACAGAGGATTTGTTCGAGGCTAATCAGCGTATTGCGACGGGGAAAAGAATCAACAAGCCTTCCGACGACCCATTCGGTATACAGGACACGTTGACACTCCGCAGCTCAATCGCTCAAATAAAACAGTTTGGCAGGAATATAGATAATAACCGTCTGTTTCTAAATACAGGAGATTCCTCCCTGGAGTCAGTGGGACTGGGCCTCACCCGTGCCCGCGAATTGGCACAGAGTAGCCTGGGGCCATCCAATGATGCGGACACGCGCTCCATCATTGCTACGGAAATACAAACTATTCTTGACCAGGCTATTCAGGAAGCCAACACACAGGTTAAAGGGCAATTTATTTTTGGCGGAACAAATTTGTTGAGTGCTCCCTATCAAGCCAACGGTTCGGGTCCGGGTGCTGTCTATTCCGGGAATTCTGACAGTCTGGAAGTGGAAGTTGCCTCCAACCTGACAATCCCAATCACCCGTCCAGGATCCGGGGTTTTCGGAACAGATATGAATCCGGCACTGAACGTCAACACCTTGTTGGTGAATTTGAATGGCGGCGCCGGGGTCGCGCTGGCTTCATTCAACATCACCGATCGTGCAGGCAATGCCGCAGTCGTTAATATTGGCGGAGCAGTTACTGTCAATGACGTGATCGGGGCCATCAACGGTGCCGGCATCAATGTCACAGCTTCTTTGAACTCCAGTCAAACAGGTTTGCAGCTCACCGATTCCAGTGGAACCATTCTTCAATCCCTGACGGTTACCGAAACAGGCAGTACGACAGCTGCAGATTTAGGGATTCTGAGAGTCAACGATGGCAATATCGTCGGAGGAGATTTAAATCCGGTTTTATCAACCGCGACCTTGATTTCCGATTTAAACGGCGGTAATGGATTAACCCTTGGGCAGATTGATATTGTTAATGGCGCCCTATCGGCAAACGTCGACTTGAGCGCTGCGCTCACCGTAAACGATGTCCTGACAGCTATCAATGGTGCCGGAGTCAACGTAACAGCCAATATTAACGGTCCGGGCAATGCCCTTCAGGTCGTATCTAATGCTCCCACAACGACCGCGGTCATCAGCGAGGTGGCTGGGGGCGACACAGCCTTCCTTCTGGGAATAGGAGGAGGAAATGTGTTTACCGCTCTGGATACACTGAGAGAGGCTTTGCAGAGGAATGATACCAACGCCATTTCAGCCTCCTTTGAAAACTTGGATGGGGCTTTAGATACAATATTGCAGGCCCGGTCTGAATTCGGCGCCCATATCAGAACCATGGACAACCTCGAAACGCGCCATAGTGCTGATGAAGTGAGTGAAACGGCTCAGTTATCCGATGTAGAGGATTCTGATCTGGTCAGGGATGCATCGGATGTCGCAGCCTTACAACTGGCGCTGGAGGCCACCCTCAACACGTCTGCACGGGTTCTGCAACCCAGTTTATTGGACTTCCTGCGGTAACTGGCAGCTTATCGGGAACTGGACTGGGCACTGTTGATAATAGGATTTCGGTCGCTTTCCCTGCGGGAGGAACAAGGTAGGTCGATAATGAAAGTCGCCCCTTTCCCCTGTTTGCTTTCAACTTCAATCGTACCGGAATGTTTTTCGATGATGGTGTAGCAGACGGAAAGCCCCAATCCCGTACCCTGATCTTCCGGTTTGGTGGTAAAAAAGGGATCAAACAGTTTCACCATATCCTCTTTTTTGATCCCCGTTCCCGTATCAGAAAATTTGATTCGAATAAAGTTCTCCTGAATCACCGGAATCGCATCCGGAGGTGTATTGAGGTCGGTTTTCCGCCGATTCTGCTTTTGTTTCTTAACAAAGTTTTCGGTGGTTACCGTCAATACCCCGCCTCTTTCCATAGCATGGCGTGCATTGTTGGTGAGATTGAGGAATACTTGACGCATACGATTGGCATCGATTTTGATTGTCGTCAAATCTGAGGCAAAATTACGCACCACTCGAACATTGTCGATTTGCATATCCTTTTCCATAATGGAAAGAACAGATTCCAGCTCCTCATTGATATCCACATAAGTGAGCTCCATATCCTCTTTGCGGGAGAATTTCAAAAGCCCTCCAACAATTTTCTCAATTCTCCCAATTTCTTCCATAATTGATCCGAGGTCTTCATTCAGCCCCGCATCTTGCTCCCGTTCCAATAGTAGAGCCTGGACATGTCCTGATATGATATTCAGGGGATTGAGAAGTTCATGGCATACCCCAGCCGCCAAGCGACCAATGCTGGCCAGCTTCTCAGATCTTAGTATTTGATCCTGGGCGTTTTGAAGCTTTTTCATTGATATCTGTAATTCGTTGTTTGCCCGGGACAGCTCTTCATTATATTTTTTTAGTTGTTCTTCTGCCTGCTGGCGGCGTTCTTCCTCTTTTCTCAGTTGAATGGCAAATCGAATTGATTGGAAGAGAGATTCAGATGTTAAGCTTCCTTTAGTGCGGTAGTCTGTTGCGCCACTTTTCATGGCTTCTACAGCAACTTCCTGATCCCCTTGACTGGTGAGGAAAATAATTGGAGTCGTGATGTCCTTTTGACGGACCATCCGCAGCAGGTCGATTCCATCCATTTCACCTAAGCGAAAATCGAACAGGCAAACATCAAAAAAAGTCTGATTGAGAAAATCCAGAGCGGATTGGGGATTGGGTGCGTGCTTAATAATCGGTCGGGGTTGGAGCTCCCGTTCGGCGATCAAGTCCTTGATAAAGAAAGCATCATCTTCATCATCTTCAACTAGAAGAATTTTAAGGCCCTCTTTATTCATAGACCCGGGACAAAACTTTAGTCTGGCAGTTTAACAACTTGGAACCAATAATTGGATAAAACTTTGATGACTTCAACAAACTCATTAAACCGAACCGGCTTTTGAATATAGGAATTGACCCCCAAATCATAAGCGTGGTTAATGTCGGTTTCCGCTTTAGATGTTGTGAGCACAACAACAGGTATTTTGCGAAGCGCATTGTTTTTTTTAATTTCATCCAGCACTTCACGCCCATCTTTCCGGGGCATATTTAAATCCAGCAAAATCAAACTGGGGAACTCAGGTGAGGTTTTCTTTATGGCAGTCCCGACGGGCTCAAGATAATCCATGAGCTCTTCGCCATCTTTCACCCATTTGATTTGCGTGTCGACCCCGGCTTCTTTTAACGCCTCCATCGTCAACAGGTAATCGTCTTCGTCATCCTCTGCGATCAGGATGGGGTGCAATCCATGTACGGTCGTCTTCATATCATCTGAAGAAAAAAAGGTCCTTGAGCTATAGAATAGATTAAAGGGATATCTATTACATTCTAATACCCATTTTGAAAATGAAAACCCTTATTTTCCAAAAATTTACGTTTAAATTGAGTGAGTTGGTACTCATAAAACAAGGGAATTGACAGGTTTTGTGAAAAGGTACCTTTCTGTTTAAAAAGAATTGAAAAATCGCAAGTTAAAGAAAGTGATAAGGAGGGGGCTGCTCACCAACCAAAAAAGACTTAAAATACTTTAAAAATGGTAATTTAGAGGTCGTCTAGAACTCAACGTGCGGGTAAGACCAGAGAATTTTTGTTGTACCAACAACCGGAGAACACTTGAACTAAAAAATATCTTTTAAATTGAATACTTAGAGACGTTTCTAATCTACGGAAAAGACTTTCTTTTTGAGGACCTTGTTCTTGGAAAAGTCGACGGAACAAACGTGGCGGGAATAACCCAATTCCTGGATCATTGCCTTGAACTGGCCGTGTTTCCATTCTTTTGGGTCTTTTAATTTTTTCAATTTTTCAGTTTTCTTTTCAAGGTCACGGGGTCGGATGATGCCAATGTTCTCTCCCTTGGATGGATCTTTATCAAACTTTTCCAACCAGTACTTGTCAAAGTCTACCTTACCGGCGCGGGCGACCACATTCATAATGGATTCACCAATTTTAACTTGGGAGCAGAACTTTTTAACCCTGGGTTCGGCATCAGAGTTCCCGCAGGAAGATATATATAATGAACACAATCCGAATGTAAAAACAGTTAGAGCCTTCCGTAGATTCAATTGAAGTCCGTTGAAAAGTTTAAATTTTTTATTGGTTCTCATAAATTTTCAAATTCGGGAAAATGGACCGGCAGAGGTCAGTGACTGATAACCCTTATTTGAGGGCGATTTTTCGGCCATATAATACAACAAGAAAAACCCGGTTGTGAAGGGGGGAAACAAGAATTTTGTATGAGGAGAGGATCTACACTTTTGTGTATCGAAAGCAATCCACGGTATGATCGTTCACCATCCCTACCGCCTGCATGAAGGCGTAGCAGATAGTGCTGCCGACGAATTTGAAGCCCCTTTTTTTCAAATCTTTAGACATGGCGTCGCTTTCAGAAGTGGTAGCGGGAATTTCAGAAATTTTTTTCCATTTATTTTTGATGGGTTTGCCACCAACAAAGGACCAGAGATATTTGCCGAAAGTTCCGAACTCCTTTCGGATTTCCAGATAAGCGTGGGCGTTAATACGCACTGAGTAAACCTTGAGCCGATTACGGATAATCCCCGGATCTTTCAATATCTTTTCCAATTGACGGTCTGTCAGTTTGGCCAGCTTTTCGGGATCGAAATCTTTAAAAACTCGACGGTAGTTCTCGCGACGGTTGAGTATGGTTTGCCAAGACAAACCGGCTTGCGCTCCTTCAAGGATAAGAAACTCGAATAATAGGCGGTCGTTTTTAACAGGCTTGCCCCATTCCCTATCATGGTAGGCTTCCATGAGAGGATTATTGGACTCTGTCCATTCGCATCGTTTTTTCATAAATAGCAATCCTTTGCGATGAAGTGCCGATTCTATAGAGAAATTGAGACAATGTCACGGAAGTTTTCATGTAAAATTATTAGAATATTGGATACCTATCAATGGAAGAGGGTAACGGAGTGAATTCTTTTTTGGAGTTTAACAAAAAGGTTTTTGGGATGAAGTTTCCCTGGAATCTATGGGTGGGCCTGATGGCCATGGTCAATATGGTGGGCGGTTTGGTTTTTATCAGAACTATTGAAGGTCGGTTGGCTCTGGTCTGCCTTATGTTTGGATTTCTGATAATGTGGGGGATCTATTCTAAAAAAGGATTTGTCCGTTTAATGGGTTTAGGGCATTTGATTGCCTGGACTCCATTAATGGTCTGGTTTGCTCAGGCGATATTTCAAGAAAAAGCGGCGGGAGCTTTCAAATACTGGATCATTTCGGTTCTAGTTGTTAATGGAATTTCCCTGGTGATCGATTTGGTAGATGTGGTTCGTTATGCTCTGGGAGAACGTCATCCTCTGTGACCGTTTTCTTCACTCCTCATCGCGGTGAACCGTATCCGGTGTGAAGGCCGGTAGACATACGGCGACATATTCCGCTCCACCCGGTGTGCTGTAGCGCACCCATTCTCCTTTGTGGATTGTAATTGCCTGTCCCGCGTTGACCTCAAAGGTTTTTTCCTTTGTTTCCACATTCAGTGTGCCCTTGAGTACAAGGGTGTACTCATCGAATTCGGGAGTTTGTCCGGGTTCCTTCCACCCGGCCGGGCTTTCCATTTTGGCAATGCTGACCTCTTTTGTTCCACTATTCACACAGCCGACAAACTCCTTAATGATTTTAGGAATATTCCCCTGGGCTTCAATAATTTTTGGAGAGTCTATAAATTCAGGCATGATCGTCCCTTGAAAAATTAAATAATAATTGGACTTTGGATAGAAATCCAGGAAATTACAGGAGATATAATACCAGAATCGAATATGGCGGGGAATCAGGAATCGTCTGGCTGATGACGGATGATCTTACCTTCGACCAGATAAATCACGTCCTCAGCAATGTTTGTGGCGTAATCGGCGATGCGCTCCAAATGGCGGGACACGGAAATATAATTGATCAAAATTTCAACATTGTCCGGCTGCTCCTTTATAAGTTTATACACTCGTTGATAAACTTCCCGATTGAGTTCGTCCACTTCGTCGTCTGCCTGACATACTTCATGCGCCAAAGTAATATCCATTTTAATTAGCGATTCAATGGAGCGGGCCAGCATGAAACGCGATTTTTGGGACATATGTGTAAAATCAAACGGTGCGTCAATAACCTTTTGCCGCATGATGACCAGAGAACGCTCAGCAATGTTTACTGCAAGATCGGCTATGCGTTCAAGTTCGTTGTTGATTTTAAGCGTCGAGATAATGAATCGCAGATCTCCTGCTACCGGTTGGTGAAGAGCGAGTATTTTAAGACATTGTTCTTCCAATGCCACCTCCGAGTGATCTACAACATCGTCACCGTTGATCACTTCTCGTGCAAGGACTTCATCTCTATTTTTCAATGACTGGATGGATTTCACAACATTTTCCTCAACCAGGGCGCTCAGTTCCAGCAATTCCTTTTTAAGCCAATCAAGTTCTCTTTCAAAGTGTTTGGTCATAATAGATCCGCTTTTTATCAGCCAAACCGGCCGGTTATATAATCTTCGGTTCTTTTCTTGTCAGGCTGTGTAAATATTTTTTTGGTTACGCCGTATTCCACTAAGTCACCTTCATACAGAAAAGCGGTCTGATCGGAAATACGAGCGGCTTGCTGCATATTGTGAGTCACAATTACAATTGTGTAGTTTGTTCGAAGCTCCTTGATCAAGTCTTCAATCCGAGCGGTAGCGCTCGGGTCCAACGCGGAGCAGGGTTCGTCCATCAGTATAACTTCTGGATTCATGGCGATGGCCCGGGCAATGCAGAGGCGCTGCTGCTGGCCTCCTGATAACTTGAGTGCCGAATCATTCAAACGGTCCTTTACTTCTTCCCAAAGCGCAGCCCTTTTTAGTGCATCTTCCGCGAGAGCTTGTAAATCGCCCGAGTAACCATTGATTTTTGGACCCCAAACTATATTTTTGAAAATTGATTTTGGAAAGGGGTTGGGTCGTTGGAATACCATCCCGATTTTCTGACGGATGACTCCCGGATCGCTGGACGGCTCATAAATATTTTTACCCTGAAAAATAATTTCTCCCTCCATTGAAAATGAAGGAATGAAATCATTCATTCGGTTGAAAGTTCTCAGTAATGTGCTCTTGCCACAACCGGAAGGTCCGATAACGGCAGTGACCTGGTGACTCGACACTTTCAGGCTCACCTGGCGGATTACCTGTTTATCTCCATAGCTGATAGAAACATTTTTTGTTTCGAGAGAGATTTGTTTGTCCATCAAACGATCATTCACTATTTATACCTTTGTAGTTTTTCTCTAATAAAAACCGCTCCTGCATTCAAAGTCAACAACAAGCATAGTAATACGATGATTCCTCCCGCAGCCAATCCATGAAAATCAGCTTGGGGACGCGCTGCCCAGTTGAAAATCTGTACCGGTAATGCTGTGAAAGGATCTGAAGGGCCCTCCGGAAGAAAAGCAATATAACTTAAAGCGCCGACCATGATCAAGGGAGCAGTTTCTCCCATGGCACGTGAGAGGGCCAGAATGATTCCCGTCATGATCCCTGGAATTGCGCTGGGTAAAACCTGATAAAATACAACTTGCCATCTCCGGGCCCCCAATGCATAAGCGCCCTCTCGTATTGATTGGGGAACTGATCGTATGGCGCCTTTGGCCGCAATCACTATAACGGGTAAAACCAAAAGACTTAGAGTCAGGGCTCCAGACCATAAACTGCGGTCCAAATCAAAGAAGCGAACAAAAATCGCGAGACCCAGAAGCCCATAAAGTATGGATGGCATCGCCGCAAGGTTTGCAAGGTTGATCTCAACACTTCGCATCCATTTGTTCTTCGGGGCGTATTCTTCGAGGTAAATCGCGCTGGCGATACTGAGCGGTATCGAAATCAGCGCAGTCAGACCAATCACCCAAACACTTCCCCACAGGGCAGATTTTATACCAGCGCGCTCCGGTTTGCGTGAGGGGAAACTATCCAGGAATTGAAGATCCAACCAAGCAAATCCCTCTCGGATGACATGAAAGAGTAAAGTGAGCAAAACCGCAACGGCCAACAGGGTCGCACCTCGACAAATCCAGAGAAACCATTTTTCCTTGCGTTTTCTATGAGTCCGCTTCATGAATGCAGTTTCCGGCTTTTGGTTATGAAGTGATTACCAATTATGTTCATTATCAGAGTCATGACAAACAGAAGAAGGCCTACTGCGTAACAGGTTAGATACTCAATACCGTCTGCGGGTATATCACCGAGGCTGACTTGTACGATATACGCGGTCATAGTCTGGATGCTCTCGAGAAAACCAAGGGACATTTGCGGTGTGGCTCCAGCTGCCAGGGTTACCGCCATGGTTTCTCCGATAGCACGTGACAATGCCAGAATGATCGCAGCTCCCACACGGGCCGCCGCTGCAGGAAGAATTACCTGTACAGCCACTTCAAACTGTGTGGCTCCCAGGGCATAGGCCCCTTCCCGCAGTGAATTGGGCAGAGCCTGAAACGCATCGTCACACAGCGATGAAATCATTGGTAAAATCATGATTCCGACCACTATGGCTGCGCTGGCTGCATTGAATATTTGCGTGTCGGGAAAAATGATACGAATCAACGGCGTGACAAAAGTCAATGCGAAATATCCATACACAACGGTTGGAATCCCTGCGAGAATTTCGAGAATTGGCTTGATTGAGGACCGCATCCGGCTGGAGGCAAATTCGCTAAGGTAGGTGGCAATCAGCAAACCAAGAGGCAGTGCAAACAAAATGGAACCGAATACAATTTTAAGAGTACCCACCACTAAAGGAAGGACACCAAAAGATTTTGGTTCGAGGAGTGGTTCCCACCGTGTCCCAAAAAGAAAATCCCACAGAGAAACCTGTTGGAAGAAAAGAAGCGATTCTTTCCCCAAAAGGACGATGACTACCAGGGTCGTTAAAATGGTAATGACCACACAGAGCGCCAAAAAAAGGTGCACCGTGTGGTCAATCCAGCGTGAGAGCATGATTGCCTATTATTAACGTTTTGCCAGCTTCAGAAAGTCACTTTCAAATTGATCGAGATGTTTTTTGTAATCCTGATCCAAAAGAGGAACATACCCTACTTCTTTAACCAATTCCTTGGCATGTTGCAGATAGAAGTGGATGAATTTCCGGACTTCCGGTTTTTTGGCTGACTGGAGATTGACATAGATGAAAATGGGACGGGAAAGTGGTGCATACGACCCGTTGTTGATCGTGGTCATGGTTGGTGCTACGGGTTTTTTGTTTCCCTGCTTAATGGGAACCACTTTGAGCTTGTCCTTGTTTTCAATGTAATAGGCAAACCCGAAATAACCTAAAGAGCCTTTGTCGCCAGCTACACCTTTTACTAAAACATTGTCATCCTCACTCTTGGTGAAATCCGAGCGGCTCACCTGAGATTTGCCGTTAATCACTTCTGTGAAGTAATCAAATGTTCCCGAGTCGGTTCCCGGTCCGTACAGTTGGATTTTCTGATCGGGCCAATTAGAACGGATGTCTTTCCAGGTTTTAACTGTGCTTCCGGGCTTCCAGATTTTGTTGAGTTCAGCCACCGTCAGGTAATCGACCCAAGTGTTCTTTTTGTTGACGACCACTGAAAGACCATCATAGGCTACCGGCAGTTCGACGAACTTAACGTCATTCTTGCGTGCTTTATCGATCTCTTTTTGTTTGATGGGGCGGGATGCGTCGTTGATATCGGTTTCTCCCGCCAGGAATTTTTTGAATCCACCGCCGGTTCCGGAAACACCTACGGTGACCCGCACTCTTCGATGCTCTCTCACCTTTCCAAATTCTTCTGCCACCGCTTCTGTAATAGGGAAGACGGTACTGGATCCGTCAACTTTTACAGTTCCCTTCAATGCCCGGGATCCCGCATAACTGGTGGTAGCAATAACCACTGCTAATAATCCCGCTAATACGATTGAACTCCTTTTGAACATCGGTCATTCTCCTTAGTCAATTGTTTGTTTCATGCAGGGACAGACTACCGGGAGAATGTTAGGACTCTATTAGGAAAGAATAAGAAAAGGAATGGTCAAAACAGGCGGAAGAATGTGATAACTCAATAAAATTAGATAGATAGGTATATATCGATAGGTTGGACAGAAGGAATAATATCACCGTAATTTAAACAGCTTGAAAAATCCGAAAGCCGCGCACAGCCCACCGAGAATCATAATGATCATGGCTTTGTCGGGCATGCCGCCATTCATAGCCTGGCTCACTTTGGCAGTCACCGATTGAGAAATGCTGTATCCCCAAAACAACAGCGCTCCTCCTGCCGCCAGCATAACAATTCCCTGTGCTTTATTTTTCATGCAATCTCCTCCTGGTTCATTAGGCCAAAGAGTACATTATAGGCCATTATGGATTCTTTCCGTAAATCATTCCCAGGGTCAAACCCACCAGGACAAATTGGAGTATCTGAAACGTTGTGCCTATAACAACAAAATCAACAACCGGCTCAATATTGAATTTGGCTGCAGTGGCCAGCACCATGACGGTCCATACCGTCAGACCCATCAGCAGGCTGAATTGAATTCCGCGGTATATGGGGTGCCCTCCACCTTGATGTCGGTAGAACAGGGGATAGAAATACGCAAAGACCATCCCCTGAAGAACCATCGCCAGCACCCCAAACGGCATGATCGGATCTCCCCGGGTGAAAGCTCCCAGGGCAACATATTTGTCGTGAAACCATACCAGATGCCAGGGCGCAGCCAGGGCAAACGAAGCCACCACATAACCTGTAACCGCCAGTAAAAACTTCCGGTTCACAGCCTCTCCTCCTTTACTTGTAATTTGCAAGTTAATCACAGCTTAGGATATTTACTTGTATTTTGCAAGTAAACTTTGGATAATAAAGTCTATGGAGGATACGAGAAGTACTAACTGCCCAATTTTATTTGCTTTAGACATCTTCGGGGATAAGTGGTCCCTGCTGATCATGCGGGATATTCTCATTCGGGGCGGAAAATACTATAAAGATTTTTTGGGCGCCGGGGAGGGAATATCGACCAATATCCTGGCAAACCGTTTGGAGCAGCTGGAACGTCACGGTCTGATCGTGAAGCAACTGGACGAGACCAATAAACGGCGGTTTGTCTACTCACCGACACAAAAGGGAATGGAGTTGGTGCCTGCGTTGATGGAGATTATCGAATGGAGCGCGAAGTACGATCCCGATACCGGTACACCTCCATGGTACATCGAGCGACTGAAGACCGACCGGGAAGCATTGATCCAGGAAATTTATGATCAATTCCAAACAAGAGAGTGAATTCTGAATATTGAGAATTATTAATTTGGAAAGTTAATCGAGAAAGCGGGCTCTTTCTTCCGGAGTTGGAAAGCGACAGGTTCCGCGCTTACCGAACATTTGATATCGATTGCTGGCGATTATGTCGTATACCCAATCGCGAATCGAAATTGGGACCCAATAAAAAATGCGGAACAATCCCCAGATACCTCCTACATCCACCAGACATTTCAGAGCCGCAGACGATTTTCGAAGAACCGTTTGATTTTCCCACAGAGCCAGACTGTCCAGTTGAGATCGATGAGACTCATCCAGATAATGGCGGGCTGCATCCCCCTGTAAAGGAGAAAACTGGTAGATGGGGGTTCTCTCTTCCTGCAGCAGGAAATCGATAAAACCGTTGCATAATCCACATATCCCGTCGAAAAACAGAATAGGTCTCTGCTCTTGAATGGTGGAGCGAGCTGGGAGCCATCTGGCATCAAAAGTAAATAGGTGAAACATTAAAACACCCACTGTCAGATCTGCGAAATCAATCACACCCAAAATCCCAAAATGCATACCCACCATAGCCAGCCAGACCCATGGGCGTAATTTTGGAAAAAGAGCCAGTGGTGCGAAAAGAATTTCCAGAGTCAGGGCACCCCACGTCAATATTTTCAGAAAACCCGGCATCGCAAGCATCCACTCGCATATAAAATTATCTCGCGCTAAGGGATTAGATAACACGTGAAAGAGTGCAGTGCCGTCCACCCAGCTCGGTGATCCCAGTTTATGAATTCCGCTGAGGGTGTACCCCAGTGAGAGAAGTATCCAGGCACCGTAAAAAATTTCCTTGGGAAACATCCATTCAGGTTTTTTTTCGGGTCCTTTAGACAGCGGCTCTCCAGAGGGGATCACTACCAGGGCAAGCAGTATCCAACCCAGAAAAGCCAGGCCTGGGTTTCCGGTAAAAATGTTCCGATTGAACAAACAGGCCCAGCCATACCACAACAGGACTGACACCCACGGCCGTCGCCAACCGATGATCAGAAGTGCTGATAAAATGGCCAAAAATACGGTAAAAACCTGCGTAAAAAGCGGGGAATCAAGATAATTGAGTATGTTTGGAAATATCTTCCCGGTGGGATTCCAGAAACCATTGGGGACCAGACCCTGGCCGCTGAACATTTCCGGGGCATAGGGGACCAGACTGGCAAAATGAACCAAAAAATAGGATCCTAATACTATCCGGAATACTGAAAACTGGTGGGGGGTCACGGGAATCATTCGCAACGAACTCCAAAAGAATGAGTCTGCTCCTGGTTCTTCGTTTTTGTGTGAACTTCAATTTCAACAGTATCAAATTCAGCAGGCAACCCGAATTCTGCAACCAAGGGACCATCAAAACATATACCCTGTTTTAATACAGAATCGACCAGAATTTTTTCTGAAGGTTGGCTCAACACAGGCCCATAAGCAAATACAGCGCCATAAATATTGCGTCGATTGTAAGGGCCTTCCAATTTTTCGTACAACTCGGAGGTGATTTGAGAATCGTATACGACTTTTCCGTCTTTTCTCAATCGAATATAAAAATCAGCAGCGAATGTTTCGATTCCCCTGAAGTGAGAAAATACGAGAGGTAAAGGAGAGGCCACCGAAGCCAGCCCGATTCCTTTGACTGCGCGAGATCCTGTGGCGACCCCGATGATTTGTAGAGAGCCGAGTAAAAAAAGAATGATGTATAAGATACGGCGTTTTTTCATTTTTTTGGGACAGGCCCGTTAACATTTTTGAATAAAAGAATGTCAATGCATTGCTGCTCCCGGGGTTCCTTAAAGCCACATGGGTTGGTGGTTGTGACCGGATTAATAAATGTGCCGAATAACATATCCCATACTGGGAGATCCGCAAAATTATTGTAATGCTTACCCATTTGATGGTGAATACGGTGACTTTCAGGTCGTTGTATAAAATTTCCAATCCAACGCGGTGTGGAAATATTCATATGATAAAAAAACTCAGCAACTCCAGTCATTACCATCACCCATGCTCCTCCTTCCGGAGATAGACCCAGGCCGGTATAGGTGATGGCACCAATGATGATCGAATTCAACAAAATCTCCAGGGGGTGCTTATAAAAAGAGGTGATCGTTTCGATCCTCTGCGGGCTGTGATGAAACTGATGGGTAAGAAGCCACAGGAAATTGATGTCATGCCGCCATCGGTGCCACCAGTAAAATGCAAAGGTAATGGTCAGGTAGGCCAGTGCGGCCCCGAAAAGGTTTGGTAAAGCGGACAGATCAAACAGGCTCCATCGTTGAAGCCATCGATCCCAGGTAACGCCCCCCAAAACAACCAGTCCCAATTGCACAAGATTGATAAGGACCACACGTATCCACCAGCCGGGAACATGCGGCAGGCGTTGATCGGGGATGATCCGTTCAAGAATCATCAGGCAAACTGCAATAACGATTAAAGTCGTGACCGGCCACATGCTTAAGGATAACTCTTGCCGGATTATTAATAAAGACCCGAAGTGCGGAGGAAAAAGTGCCTTGATATCGAGGCTATGGAGCATGTAGCATTGGAGATCGACCTGCGTTGGTCTTATAAAATTTGACAAGGAGCGTTCTGAATTGATGCCCCGAAAAATTTTCACTGTGCTGGTTTTGACCTTTGGCTTCAATGCGGCAATGGCCGGTACCGATCACCCTCATATTAGTGAATCCGCTGATCCGGCCCACTGGAACCCGACTGCGCCCTGGAAATTGCCCGAAGGATATTCCCAAACACGTGTATCCAGTGAATCGGATTTGAACATCTATGATCGGTCCAGAAACGATATGACCGACATGATGACTGTCAACGAAACCGGACCGAATGCCGGACGCTTCCTGTACCGGACCCATGAAGCGGAAAACGAACCTGAGGGAGGAGCGGTTTCGGTGGTCGATTTGAAAAACCGCACGACCCGGCTTCTGGCGCAAAACCCGTCATGGAAAATGGTGGATGGAATTCGATGGACTCCCTGGGGCAGTTTTTTGTTCGCCGAAGAAAGAACCGGTGGGCGAATATTTGAATTTGTCCTGAACCCGGACAGAATTTCGGGAACCGTGTTGCAACGGGACGCCGTAGGCCGAATGTCTCATGAGGGAATTGCTGTTGATGCCGAGGGCAATATTTATGTCGTCGACGAATGGAAAAGCCTGACGATCGGTTGTGGATTTGTCCCCTGTGGAGGTGGAATCTATAAATTTATTCCCGACCGCTACGGCGATCTGTCCAGTGGCAAGCTGTTCGTTCTGAAAATCATAAAGGGCGATACACGCGAAGGTCTCGGCCAGGCGGCATGGGAAGGGCCCATTGATTCCCTGGATGCCCGCAAGGACGGCTCTCTCAAAGGAGGCCAAAGTTACCAGCGCCCGGAAGACCTGGAAATCATAGGGAATACCTTGTACGCCTCCGTGACCGAAGGAACTGTTGATGCTGCCGGAAACGAAAATTATAGAGGCCGCGTGATCGCTATCAATCTGGCTACCTTGAGAGTGTCCAATTACGTCAAACCGGGTGTGAATGTTCCGGCGGAGAGAGGTCGTCCCGGACATGCCGGTTACGTGACGGGTCTGAAGCGTCCCGACAATCTGGCAAAAACTCCGGATGGAAAATTGATGATCATGGAGGACAACGTTCCCTCCGATATATGGGTGGCGGTCGGAACCGGACCGGTTGCAAGTCAGGTATATCTGTTCGCTTCCCTGTCGGACCCAAAAGCCGAAGGCTCTGGAATTTATTATGATCCCATCGACAAAAAAACGATTTACGTCAACGTCCAACACTCGGCTGCGCCGGATGGCGATGGAACCTGGGCAATACGCAAGCAATCAAAATAAGAGCGGATTATAAAAGTTCTCTGGAAAATGTCTGGCAGGGATTGCGCACAGCGTAGGAATAAATGACGGGCATGAACTCAGAAAATTTGGAATCGCCGGGAGCGGAGGGGACAGGCAGCGTCATCGGATACTGGAAAGTGCCCCGGGTCAAATCTTCTGCAGGCCAGTAGAACCAGTCGGGGTCTGCCGCCAGTTTGGCGAAGCGCTTTTCGAACTCCTCTTTTTTGGGATAGCGCGCGTTTTCCATACAGAAATTCACAAAATAAGCCTTGACCACCTTGGCCTGCTGTACGGTTTGGGTATCCTTCTGATACAACATCACCCCCACAACCGACAATAGTATAAGCGCCAGCACGAGCCCCACAATGACAAACTTCTTCTTAGATTTCATTCAATTAGTATAACAACAAAAAAGATGAAGTGTAGACCGCGGAACGAACGGGTTTTAGTGTGGGAAATTACAATAACTATTTATGGAGGAATATTTTTGTTTTCAGGTAATTTTAAATTAGAAGCGCGATTTTTAAGGACATTTTAAGAGCTGGTGGCTATTTATCTTACTCCTTGCGTACATTGGAATAAACCGTGGCTGGAATATATCTTTATAATAAACATGTTTCCAAGAACGCAAAATTACCGTAGGGGGGATTATGAAATTTTTATCAACTAAATTGTGGACTAATGCCATAACCGGGTTTTGCCTGGTGATTCTTTTGTCCGGTTGCGATAGAGTGGAGCAAGCCAGCAAACCTGTTGCAGAGAAGGAAGTCGTGGAGATGAAGACCATTGATCCCGCTGGACTGTGCCCGCAGACCCGCGGAACTGCACCCGCCCCGGAACCGTATACTGGAATGAAAAATCCTCTACCCGCCAGTCCAGAAAACATCGCTGCAGGAAAACAGTTATTTCATAAAGGTGTTCAACCAATTGCCTGCGAAACCTGTCATGGGTTCAAGGGTAATGGTTTCGGTGTCATCTTTGCCCGGATGCAGCCATATCCCAGGGATTTTACCTGCTACCAGACTATGCAGGAGGTATCCGACGGGCAATTGTTCTGGATCATCAAACACGGTTCGCACAGTACGCGGATGAAACCATTCAAGTATCTGGAGGAGGATGAGGTCTGGCAACTGGTCCACTACGTCCGACATTTTTCTGATTGATTGCCTGTTACCAGCTGGGTTGGTGAGGCCATCTTATTTCATCTCCATCATCTCAGAAACACGAATGGTTCCGCCATTTCCGAGAAAGGGATCAGATTGCGCAATTTTTACGGCAGCATCAATGTTTTCTGCCTTAACCACTGCGAATCCTTTCATCGAGTTTGGATCATTATCGTCCTGAACATTATTCGACGTTATAAGTTTTGAAATCGGCAACGGCGTTCCCGGATTAACAATCTTATCTCCAAGACCTTTAACCCAGGCCTGCCACTTTTCCATCTGGGCCATTCTCTCTTCTTCCGAGCTCGGTTGGTTGCCTCCATAATAAGCAATCATAAAGTTTGGCATTTTTTTCCTATTGTTTGAGTCCTAAAGTTTTCTCGGGAGCATATTTTACTTTGGGCTTGTCAAAAGAGCCAGCGATATCAAAGTGAAACTTCAGCAAGCTCCTTGGTTGCCCATCCTTTTTTTCTTCTCCAAATATTGGAACCGACTTGAAGATATCATCCACCAGTCCCCCCTGTTCCTCTGACCCGCCGAAGATTTCACCGAGTACGGGTACCTTTTTTAATTTCTTTTTCAGGCGCTCTTTTTCCTTATCCACTTTCCGGAAAATCTTTTCTGTGCTTTGTTTGGGGATAGCCGTGGCTACCGCATCTATTTTTTCTTCGGACAAATCCGCGTTGCCATTGAGCCATACCTTCAGGACGGGGCTGAGCATTCTGAAGTTTTTCGTGGTTACAACACCGTTTTTTATTTCACAGTCCCCACCGAGGAAATCGATCGCAACCCCCTTTTCAGCCCCTTTTAAAAATTTTAAATTCAAGGTGTTGACGATCTGAGCGAGAGTATTTCCGGTCTTCAGCAATTTACTATTTTCAGAATGGACTTGCACCTTGCCGGAAAGCCCTTTCTTGAATCCCTTGGCTAAAACTTTTCCAAACAAATTTCCTTTAAAACCCAAGGGTCCTTCAATAAACTCCCCTTTGTAATCTTCCATTCGAAGTCCATTGCCGGTAAATTTGAGTTTATAATCCTTGGTTTCAAACTCATAATTTCCATTTAAAGAAACCTCCCCTGTTTTAGGCCAGATCTTTCCATGGGTCAATTCAACGCTCTTTTGTGAATACACCATGCGCCCAAGGGATTTCTGGAACCTGTAATCGCCGATTGAGATATCGCTCAAGTCGAAACCGACTTCAAGATGGTTTTTTGGCATGGGATTAAATGCTAATAACGTTTTTTTAATGGCAAACGGTTTTTCCTGAAGTTTCATTCGAATCTTGTTCCCGGTCAGTTTTCCGGTTATAGCCACTTCTGAAAACCTTTGAACCGGACCTTTCAGATGAATGGCCCCGGTGACGGCTCCCGTTAAGGGAAGGGTGTCTTTCCCAATCAATGTCCGGAGTTTAGACAGTTGAATGGACTTCGGCTTAATGCTGGAATGTATCATGGGGTCCAACTCGCCCTGTTTGTTTTTACTGAAAATCAGGTTCCCCTTCAGAGAAACTTCTCCGCCAAATATTTTGGCTATTATGTGATGCTTTAAATTATCCTTTTGCCAGGAGCCCTGACCCTCCACTTGGGACAGAGGGATATTTTTACCTCCAAATTCGGTGGCGGCATTCCGGACTCTCAGTTTTCCGTTCGCCTTCATTGCCTGAGGTCGCATCACAGAGCCCCGCACTTGAAGGGTTCCATCCAAAGTTCCTTGATGCGGAAACCAGTTTTTAGCGACTAAAGGTTTTAACGGTTTGAGGGCAACCTGTTTAATGAATATCTTCGAGTCGAGTACGGTGTCACGTTTGCCCTTGCGATCCTTTTTCAAGAGCAGTTGCCCTTTAGTCTGGATATTTCCCTCCAATACTTTCACTTTGACATCATGGATCAACCGGTTATTGGCCCATGTACCGTCAAACTCCACTGCAGGGATGGACAGGGAGGCATTGTTCACCGCAACTTCAAGATCTGCAAATTTGAGTTTACCCTTACTCTTTATGGCATCCAGCTGCAACAGCGGGCCCGATATGTGGACGGTCCCCTGCAATGCACCTTTTTTTGGAAACCAGGTTTTTTGCACCAGAGGCTGAAGGCTGGGCAGTTGAATCGACTGGGTAATGACATCAGAATCGATCAAGGGATTCAGGTCCCCTTTTTTGGCCTTTTTTAGTTTCAGATTTCCCTTAATGCGTACACTGCCATCAAAAACTTTCATTTTCACGTCATGTGCCAGCTGATTCTGGAACCACCGGCCGGTCCCTTTAATGGAGGCCAGGTGAACATCGGTTTCCTGATGCCGGACGGCGGTATCCGTAATTTCTATTTCTCCTTTCGCCTGAAGCAATTGCGAACGCAACACCGGCCCGAGAATACGCATTTTGCCGGTTAAAGTTCCCTTCTCAGGAAACCAGTTCTTCTGAACCAGTGGCTTAAGGTCAGCCAGTTGAATGGATTTTTGAGTCACTTCAGAATCGATCACCGGGTCCCATTGCCCCTGACGATCCTTTTTGAATCTTAAATTTCCCTTCACAGTCGTCTCGCCGCCCAGAGCAGCCAGTTGAATCTGATGATTCAACTGGTCTCCCAGCCATTCTCCTTTTCCTTCCACATGGGCCAGGGAGACAACAGTACCCTGCACAGGAATGGCCAGATCCTGCGTGCTGATACTTCCTGTCCCTCGAATCAGCTCTGGATGAAGAGCCGGACCCTGAACGTAGATCTTGGCCGAAATCGTTCCTTTTTCCGGAAATTGAGCGGTTTGGCTGAAGAATTGGGTTTTTAAGTCACGCAGGTTGATTTTTTCAAGAATCAACTTCGAAACCATTTTCCAGTCATCGGCTTTTTTAGGACCCTTTCTTAAGGCCATCTGACCCTGGGATTCAACGTTTCCTCCCAAAATACCTAGAACAATTTTGTGCTCCCATTGTTGGTTCTTCCACCGAACATCCGTATCCAGCGTTGAGGCGGAAACGGTGTTCCCATACTGGACCAGTGAAAGTTTGTCTCCCTTCAGAATTAGCGTAGCGTCCGCTGAACTCATAAGGGAATCCACGTCCATCACAGAATCGATGGGAGTTTTCAATTTTAATTCCAGTGTTTGGACATTCCCCTTGAGTTTTAATTTCCGGTAAATGGCATCGCGGGTTTCAGGAACCCATTCCAAAACTGGAAGTAGATCAGACACGCTGAACGCATTTACACGAATGTGGGTTTGCATAGGCGAGTTGGCCGACAAAAAATCATCTGTGTGAATCTCGCCTTCAACTTTTAAATTGCTCGTGCCCAGTTTGATATCCTCCAGAGTCAAGCCGACCCGCGTCTTATCTCTTTCGATTTGCATCCGGCCTTCAGTATCTAAAGCGATTTCTTTACCGGTTTGTTTATTCTGGAGAATCACCCGTCCCGCAACCAGATTAATTGCAGTTAAGGTAAAGTTAGGATTTTTAAGGAATTCGCGCACGGGTTGCAGCGGGTCAGGAGAAGAGGCCCCATTTGATGCGGGAGAAGAAGAGTTTGAATTGACACCAGCACCCGATGGTTTTTGCAGAGGAGGTGATGGCTCATTTGCGGAGGAAGGGTTGGTCGCAATTTTGAGGACAGGTCCGACAAGGGAAATGCTATCGACAACGACCCGTTTTTCCAGCAGAGGCAGCCAGTTCAAGCTGATCAGTAACTCCTTTGTGGATACCAGTTCTTCCTTTGTTTCGCCGGAAAACACCTGCACACCCTTGCAATCGATTTTTAATCCTGGGGAGAAGCTCCAACCAAGATGCTCAATACTGACTTTCATGCCTGTAGCTTGTGAGATGGCTTTTGCCACCGGCTCGCGAAACGTATTGAGGTCGACAGACAGGATCAAAACAATCAGAAGAGCGAACAGGCCGACAAGACCAAGAAGTAATTTCAACAATAAGCGTGATTTTTTGGGTTTGAGAGAGGGGGGTGCTGCAGATGGAAGGCGCTGTTTTTTATCAGAATCCTTCATGGCAAAAACCCATTAAAAGGGATACTTTTGAATCGGATCAACCCATTTTCATTTGACCTATATTACCGGACCTGAGGACAACAAAAAAGCCCCATTTTGCCTGGTTCTGTGGAGCTTATTGGTCCGCTTGGATCAAGAATTGGTGGAGGCGGGGACTACCGAGCAGGTTTTCTATCCCACCATTTTTAAAAGCGTTAACCAGTTCCAATTTTTCCAGTTGCCCCCAAAGATGCCCTATAAAGCCATTTTTTTGACCGATTATTTTGGGAAGTGGAACTATTTCGATTATTCTATTTTTCATGCTTTTGACATTGGAAAAAATGGATGGTTTTTTGAATCGTTTTTTGCATAGGGTCATCAATAAACTATAAGTAATTCTGTTAGTTTTTAGTTGTTGAATTGGAAAGATGCATTAGAATATTTGATGAACCTAAACATCAAACTAGGTGTTGACCAAATATAGGCGATGACCGTTCCGATTCTTATTCTCCTCTTTCCTCTCCTGGCTGGGATTTTCATTTGGATCTTTGGCAACCGCATGTTGGCTCATGTGGCTAAGGTAGGGGTTATTGCGACCTGTATTTCCTTTCTTCTTTCCGCCTGGACTCTTTATTACGTAAGCGTCGAGGGAACGGTCGAATTCGTTTTCTGGACGTCAAACTCTGAAAGCTCCGCCATATTAAAAGTTGGCATGCTGGTCGATCGGCTCACGGCCGTTATGATGCTGTTGATCACGAGTGTCAGCGTTGTCATCCATGTTTATTCGGTCCGGTATTTAGAAGGTGATCAAGGTTATGCTCGATTTTTCGCGCTTTTGAGCTTTATGACCTTCGTTATCCTTGCGCTCGTTTCCAGCCCAAACTTGTTCATGTTGTTTATGCTTTGGCAGTTATTAAGTTTGGCGCTTTATCTTATTCTTAATTTCAATTATTCCCATCCCGATGCCTGCCGCAATGCGTTCAAAACCTTTTTCGTCCATCGTGTCGGTGACGTGAGTTTTCTCTTTGGATTATTTCTTGCCTATAAATATTTTGGAACTTTAGAATTTACCGATCTCTTCAAAGCGGCGGCAGAAAACCCTCACATGGTTTCTTTATTACCGGGAATCCATTTTGAAATCAGCATCATTTCTCTGATTGGGGTTCTCATTTTTGTTGGCGCGATGGCCAAATCTTCTCAATTCCCTTTACACG
Source organism: Nitrospinaceae bacterium (assembly GCA_028278405.1). Classification (GTDB taxonomy): domain Bacteria; phylum Nitrospinota; class Nitrospinia; order Nitrospinales; family Nitrospinaceae; genus SZUA-226. Next base: position 17,984 of record JANQEK010000015.1, on the reverse strand, counting down.
TGTGGTTGCCAGACACCATGGATTCCCCCACCCCCGTTTCGGCTCTTATGCATGCTGGAATTATCAATGCCGGCGGATTTTTATTAAACCGATTAGCTCCTTTTTATGCTCTCTCATCGGCAACCCTTCACATTGTATTTTTGATAGGGGTTCTGACAGTTCTGCTCGGCGCCTCCATGATGCTTGCCCAAAACGATATTAAGAAAACTCTTGGGTTTTCCACGATGGGGCAAATGGGTTACATGATTATGGAATGTGGGCTAGGGGCATTTGCGCTGGCTATTTTTCACTTAATCGCACACGGTCTTTTTAAAGCGTCATTGTTTTTGGGAGCGGGAACAGGCATTCATGCATCGCGTGAAGAACCAAAGATTCCACATTCTGCAGAACATGAAATCAAAGAGGAGAAATCTTCGGGCCAATTAACCTGGGTGACCGGTTTGGTTGTTACCCTGGTGATGCCGCTTGTGATTCTCATGATCGCCCATGGGATGCTGGAGATACATTTGAAAGACGCGCATGGGGCGGTTATTTTTCTCTTTTTCAGCTGGGTGACGGCTTCCCAGGTCATGTTTAGTTTATATCGTCTCCAGGCTGTGGATTCCTGGAAAGTCGCATGCACGATGATCGCAGCTTTGTTCTTCATCGTATTTATTTATTTGTGGGCTGGGGAGGAATTCACGCATTACCTTTATCCTGGGCCGGGCGTAGCTGAAAGTTACTTTGTAGCTGCGGCATTTAATCCGATCGTCTTTGACATGATCATATTAACAGCCACTACGCTCATTTTATTAGGATGGTTTATTCTTTATACCAATGCCAAGGGGCAAAAAATATTTATTTCAAATTGGCTCGTTTCAGTTAGAAAAAAATTGTATATTTTTCTAATTAATCGGTGCTATGTGGATCTGATTTATGTTCGATGGAGCAATAGCATATTGCGCCTGGCTCAAAAGGTTGCGCATCGTTTTTAAAAGCGCGATTAGAATAAAATGATAGATAATCAACATTCTCTTCCAATTATTCTCGCCCTTTTCCCGATTGTTGTGGGTATTGTATGGAAAGTTGTGCATATCTCAATTTCCAATATTAGATTGATTAGTTTGGCGACGATTATAGCTTCAGGCGTGTTTCTGTTCTTTGCTGTCGAAACAGATTCACCGATTAACTTTTTGGCTTTTGCAGTTCTTCTCTCGGGTTTTTGCGTCATTTTTTCTCAAGGAGAATCGCAACAGGCTTCGGAAGTTTACTTTTCAGGCATGATAATTTTGGGGTTGGCTCTGGGCACGTTGCTGGGCCAGGGGCTTGCCGGCAGGCTTTTTCTTTGTGGTCTTCTGGGTTTTGCCGCATTGTTCCTTGCTCGCGAAAAACACCGTTCTTTTCGAACAACCCTCATTATTGTTCATTTCATCATTGCGATCATTCTCTCTTTAAGTTCTTCCTTCGGCGGGGAAACCTTACGAATGTTTTCCGGTTTGTTTCTAACGGTCACTTTCCTGCCACTGGTTCCTTTTCATCTCCCATTTGTTGACACGGTTAAATACGCTAAAGGAACTCTTTCAAGTTTTTGGATTGTCGTTTGGTTGACTGTGGGATTGGTGGAATTGAAAATGATATATCCATCACTGACTACTGAAATGCTTTTGGTTATAAGTGTGTTCGCCCTTATAAGCGCTTTTTATGCTTCTTTAGCTACCCTGGGACAAAAGCAAATCAATATGTACATCGCATCGGCTACGGTAGCTCATGTATCGCTTGTGTGGGGGTTGCTTAATATTTTTCCAAGTTTTTCCAAATGGGGAATTAGTTTTGGTATAGCCGTAGCGTTTGTGCTGGGAGGTATCGGTCTCGCATTTTCGTTTGTTCGACATCGCTATGGATGGCAAATAATTGGAAAGCTTCCAGGGCTTGCTTCTCCAATGCCCCGACTTGGCACTGCTATGGTTCTTCTTGTGAGCTTCGCTCTGTTTCTTCCAATGGTGCCTATTTTTACCGGCCTGACCATTATGCCAACCATCGACACTTTGGAAGTGAAATTTATCAATATTTTTTTGATGTATTTTGCGGTTTGGTTGGGAGGAGGCTGGTTTTTCCTGCAAATGCTTCATCAAACCGCTTTTGGAACTGCGCGAACGAATGTGCCCTATTCTGATCTACGGATAACGGAGTTTGTTGCGATTATCGCATTATTAATTGGCGCTGGTTATAGTGGAGTTCTCTACTAGCGAATCAATTGTTTATTTTTTGAGAGGTCTAACAGGCTAAAATTATGCCTACCGTCGAAGAAAAAGAAACCAAAATGTCAGTTGAATCCCAGCGGATAGAATTGCGTTCGTTCGTGAACCTGGCTGGCGAACCCATTTCTCATTACTGGCCGATGAAGACTTTTATCCATCATAATCCGCTTCACGGGCTGGAACATTTTCATTTTGAAAAAGCTATTAAGGAGGCTGAACGGTTTTTGGGTGGGCGCGGTTTTCTACCTAATGAAGAGTATCGTGATTATGTTAAGGAAGGACGAATAACAGATGACGCCCTTAATGAAGCCTTAAAGGATATTTCAAAAGATGCAACTATTAATATAGGCGATAAACAGGTTTCTCATTTTGAAGTTTTGAAAACCATTTTTCTTAACGGTACGGGAGAAGTCGCAACAGACGTGGCTCCGACGGTTTTGGAATCTTTCCAAAATCAAACAGAAGTACAAGATCTGATCGAGAAAATCCAAGGATTATCGAAAACCAAAGAGCTAAAAATGTCCCTGCTGGATTTTGCAGAGCGGGAACAAGAAGAACTGGCCACACAGTACACACTTGGGAAATGGTGCGATCAATCACTTGGAACAAATATACAGCATCAAATCGACAGCGAAGTTATCAAATGGGTTAGCGGATTTCTCGACGAAGGACATGCTTGTTGGAACATGCCTTTAAGAGAAAAAACTTTTTACGGTGGTTGGAAAGCGTTAGCCCAGGAAGATGCTTCCGGCTTTTTGCTGGGTATTCCTGATTGGAAAAACAAGATTAAAAACTTACCCGATCGGCCGGAAGATGCCATTTTGGAAAGTATGTCCATGCTATCCATACCCAAGAATTTGTGGATCGATTATTTCACCCTGCATTTGGCTCAATTGTCCGGGTGGACGGGGTTCCTCAAATGGCGCTCGGAACAGGTAGATTATGAGTGGCAAAACGCCTATCCGATTGACCTTATCAAGTATATGGCCGTCCGGATTTTTTATGAAAGAGAACTGGTGAGTTTGGCCTGCAACTCTAAATTGGGCATTCCTGGAAGCTATTCTTCGATACGGGCATATTTAAATAATTTCTCCGTTGGATACGGTCTATACAAAGATCATGAAGTAAGAGGACTGCCAGAAGAAATCGAAGAGAACATGGATATGTCCCTGTTCATACAGGAACCGTTGCGTATAGAAGACCTTAATCGATGCGATTCAGAATTGATTTCAAAATGGGAAAAAATTCGGAAACAACAAAAAACTGATGTTCAGAGCTTGATCCTATTGCATCTCACCCAATCATTGAATATTTCTATGCAGGATGTTTTGAAAAGTGATTCCATGTCATTAGACACTCTACTTGACTGGGTCGAGAAGTTTCCCGAATCAAAGTATGGACCTGTTTGGCTGAAGGCTTTAGAATCCAGTTTCATCAAGGGTTTTGTGAAAGAGTTTTCTCCCAATATTGAGAAATTGAAGAAGAACAACACGGCGGAGGAAAAGAATCCGGAATCACGTCCGCTGTCCCAGTCCATTTTTTGCATCGATGTTCGGTCAGAGGGGTTCAGAAGGCACCTTGAAGAAGTTGGAGGCAACGAGACGTTTGGATTTGCCGGTTTTTTTGGGGTTCCCATATGCTATCAAGGGTTTACGAACGAACACCAGACAGACCAATGTCCGGTTCTTTTGAAGCCCAATCACGTCGTTAAAGAAATTCCTCGCGCCTATCAAGCCAAGGCAGCAAAAGAGTTTTTAGAGGGACACCAACTCGCTAAGGCGGGTCATACATTGCTGCATGATTTGAAAGAGAACGTTATCACCCCATACGTCATGGTGGAAGCCATTGGTTGGTTCTTTGGGTTTAGGCTTTTCGGCCAAACGTTGCGCCCCAAATGGTTCAACAGAGCCGTTGCATGGTTGAAAGAGCGTTTGGCTATTCCTATAGGAACAACACTGACTGTGGACAAAATTGAACGGGAAGAGGCTCACGAAATGGTTGCCTCTAAGCATCGGGCGGTTATTTACAAGCTTTTGATTGAGCAATACGGTCCCCTGGGCGCCACCGTGTCTCACGCACAGGTCGAACATTTGCGAAAAATGGCGATGGATCAAGTTCAGGCCGACAACCCTGAAAACCAGGAATTGAGCCAATTGTTACAGTGGACCAAATCGGATATCGACCGTTTTAGCCAGGTACTCCAAAGTAAGTTTGATGTGAACCCACGAGACGTGGATCGTCAAATGCAACGGATCACTCAGGCAGGATTTACCGTTGCAGAGCAGGTCAATTACGTGGAAACGGCATTAAGGGTTTTAGGATTTAAAACATTTGCCCGGCTCATTTTGCTTTGCGGTCATGGCAGTACCTCAGATAACAATCCCTACGAATCTGCATTGGATTGCGGTGCGTGCGGCGGTAACCATGGGGTATCCAACGCACGAGCCCTGGCGGTTATGGCCAACAAACCCGAGGTTCGTAAACTACTTGCTGAGAAGGGTCTGGTGATTCCTGATGATACGCATTTTCTTCCCGGGCAACACGACACGACAACAGACGAGGTGGAGCTATTTGATTTGGAAGACGTCCCGGCCACTCATCGAAAAGATTTAACCAGGTTGCAGGCCGATCTCCTGGAAGCCGGCGAAAAAAACGGCAGGGAACGGTTGGCCCGTATGCCAGACGAGTCTGACACCAATGGAGTTTTCAGCGCTTTAAAACGGACAAAGACACGGAGCATCGATTGGTCGCAGGTTCGGCCGGAATGGGGGCTTTCCCGGCACACGGCTTTTATCGCGGGGCGGCGGCTTTTGACCAAAGGGGTAAATTTGGAAGCCCGGACTTTTTTGCATTCCTATGATTCTTCAAAGGATCCAGAAGGAAAATATTTAGAAATTATCATGACCGCTCCAATGATCGTAGGACAATGGATTAATATGGAGCACTATTTTTCCACCGTTGACTCTGAGGTTTATGGAGCGGGAAGTAAAGCGTATCATAATGTGGTGGGTCGTGTAGGTGTCATGTTTGGCACCCAGAGTGATCTTTGTGTCGGTCTTCCTATCCAAACGATATTCGATGGCGAGAAACCTTACCATGAACCCATGCGGCTATTTGTTATAATAGAAGCTCCGTTAAAAATGATAGAGACCATCATTTTGCGACATACGATCTTGCAGCGATTGACGATGAACCAATGGCTCCATATTGTCGCATTAGATCCCGAAACTATGGAATTTTCCCTCTTTCAATGGAATAATGATTGGCAACCTATTCAGTAAAATAATTTTGTTAAGGAGTATAGAAATATTATGAGCGCCTTGAAGCTTCATCCGATGAAAGAAATCAAGATCATTATTGAAGGAGAACATCTGCATTTTGTGACGGACGTTCTTGACCGGATTAAAGCCAGCGGTTATACGATTTTCAGCAATTTATCGGGGAAAGGGCATAGTGGGTTTCATGAAGGACACATGATGTTTAACGACACAAGTAGCCTTATAATGGTTTTGACCATTGTCCCTGAAGAAAAACTAGATCCTATTTTATCGGGTCTCAAGCCATTTCTGGAACGTCACTCAGGCAGTCTTTTTGTAATAGACGCCAGCGTTCTTCGGCCTGCTCATTTTGACGCGTAAAAACATGAAGCGCTTTTTGAGCGCCCCGATTAATCCTTCTTCTTTTTGGGATCAGCGTAAGGTTGAAATCGATATTAGAGAGAATCAAATTATATTTACGAGTCCTTTGAGTTGATGTACAGAGGGATTTTGTTGATCAAAATTATGTGAATAAAATACCGTCAATATTATTGCGAGTATGGCGAACAATACGACGATGAATTGTTGTCCATGTTTTATCTTAACGCTCACCTTATTAAGCTTCTTCTTTGACCTAGTTTCTAATTTAAGCATTGCTTTGTGACACCCACCAATACCAAGCAGATAGATGCCATGAAAAAAAACAATCCCTACGCAAATAATCCACTTTAGTCCTTCGATATTCACATTGGGGTTAGTAAGAAGATATAAATAGGCGATTACCTGCGCGATTGAAAATGCAGTAATCGCGTTTGCCATATCCCATAGTTTTGATGTAAGTTCTTTAACCATCAGGGTACCTCCATACAAAGATTATTGGATTATTACGCGTGGAAGTAAGGGTTGGTTTGTCTAGTCAAGTAGCAGCCAAATGGCCAGCGGCGGCTCGCCGCTTGGTGGAGGCGGGGGGAGATGAACCTTTGAGCTTATGAATCTCAAAAGATCTCAACCTATTGAATCTATACTAGGCTTTATGACTCTGCGTCCGATCTGGACACGATATATTACCACGGATCGGACACAACTTGAGATTTTAGAACTGAAACTTGATTGGGACGGCGATTCGATTCCCTAAAGCGGAATTGAATTGATTCAAATTAGCTTAAAAAACTGAGAGAATATGGTTTCCCAACACTGTCGAGAGTATGTTTTAATCACTTTGCAAACCATCCGCAACTCTCATAACCCATTGTTTTATTTGTATTTATTTATTATTTTGTTTTTTATTCCACCACTCAAGGATACTAATTTTCCTAGTGTTGTCTAGGGAATGAAGTTGTTTTTTGAGCACTAAACTTTTCCAAACATATGAATTTATAAGGTATATTCTTTATAATTTAATAATGATAAATAATAATGAATGGTACAATTCTATGAGAATTATGCTTATTCCGCTTCCTCCTATCAAACAATCCTCTTATTTTTATGTTTAACTTTCCTGGTAAAGAAAGAGATCCTGATTTTCATTATAAAAATAATTTACTCAAATCCGTTACATTCCAAGTTAAATTTCAACCGAATCAAGCGATATTAGAGAGAAAAAAAGAAATAGGTGATAGGCTGAAAAGCTTCCCTATTGTCAATCCTGTGTTTGATGTGAAGGCTGAATTTAAGATTGAGAAGGACAAGACTCCAATAGTCGAATCGGGTCATCAAGTTTCTGGATTTGAGTATAAAGATGAAAATAATCAAAAGATTATACACCTTACTTTAAATGCCTTAACTTTTACTATTTTCGGCCCATCATATACGAATTTTAAAAATAGCTTTGAGGAAATTAGCACAACACTCTTACCAATAATGGACCTTGTAGAAGTTAACACTTTTAGTCGGATTGCTATTAGAAAAGTAAACTTGTTAGAAGCAAATGTTGAAGAAAAGGCGGCTCCTGTAGGATTGATTTCTCAGCCATTTAATAAATTTTTGGTAGACCACATGCTGTCAAATCCAGGTGGGAAATTTATTGATTCAGGATTGAGTTCAATTACTTTTTCAAACAATTTTTATCGATTAAATTTAAATTATGGGCTTTTACCCCAAAATGTAAAAATTAAAAATAGGCAGATTATATTAGATATTGATTTATTTTCTATTGAAGAAAATGTGGATAAAAATAGAATCGGTGATGAGTTAAAAAAAATTAATGACGAAATATTTAATATATTTCATTGGGCTATTAAGGAAGAATTTATTAATAAAATTAATTAATAATAATTTTAAATATTGGTGAACTTTATGAACACATATACTTCCATTCTTTGTCAAGAGCTGGAAGATTCCCAATTAGGGTTATTTGAGAAAAAATCTGATGAAGATTCCACGGAAATCAAGACAAACTTTCCCGAATATTCATACAAAGAAACAATTGCAATTGGAGCTTTAGTATTTTGGTTTGGGATTGTTCCTCAAAATATGACGAGGACACAAAATCCCCAAAATATTTTAGCTGAGCAATCAGAGTTAATTGGTATAGATAAACAAATAACCAATACGATAGATTCGATCGTAAAAGATGTAGAAAAAGTTACAAGAATAGGAAACTTTGTTAAAGATAATTTGATAGATGCTGAAGAAATTCAAATGGAAATGGAAATTATTTCAGATTATATGAAAGCTATGCGTCCATACATAAAATCTCAAAAAAAGAAAATCATTCTTTATAGTTAAGATTTATGGGTTTAATTCCGAAAAATATTGATTCATTTTATAAATCAAACTTAGATTTTGGAGGTTTGTACCAAGGCGATATTTTGCAAGCTGATAAAATAGGTCTGAAAGAGGAAGGTGTTGAAGGCAGTCCTGATTATTGGATGGTTATTACTAAAACTTGTGATTTATCTTTTAAAAATGATGAAATGACTCTAAGAGGAGAAAATATTTCATTAACTCCAATCTCAAAATTAAAATTGATTTTAAAGAAATTCAATCATGTTGAAAGTGAGATTTTATCCAAAATTAAACCTCCGATTGTTCTATTTGCAATAAAAAACCTGCTTTCAACATTTTTATTAAGTAATTTTAATAATAAAAAAATTAAATCTTTGTTGGAAGACAAAATATCTAGATTTATGTTTCTCCCTCCAGATGGAAAAATCTTTAATGAGCCAATGATTCTTGATTTCAATATAATTGTTGGTTTGGATGGAGGAGATGCTGAAGAAGTAGACGCAGCGTTAAAATCAAAAGTATTAGAGTTGGTTTCACCGTTTAGAGAGAAAGTTGCACAAAATTTTGCAACTCATTATTCTAATATAGGATTTGATGACTCTTGCATTAGAGATGATGCCTATTTGACAGAGTTGCAAGCTAAATATAATGAAACCAGAGGTCTTACGTAATCCTTCAATTTAAAAAAGTATCATGTTTATTTCTACAGGGTTAAAATATTTATGTAAAATAATTTGAGAACCCTTTAGGCTATAGGCTTGAAAAACATTTCCCCCCTCTACCCCTTCTCAACTGAAAATTGTAAACCTTTTCTTGCGTATTTGTTTTACAGACCTAATATCCCTTCTAAAGTTTTCCTTAGGTTGAGAGATTTTATGAGATCAATAAAATAAGGCTCTCTTTAGAATGTTTTGGAGGGTGGGGAGATGCCAAGATCCACCTCTTGAAGTGGGAATTTTGCGTGTGTTCAATTCTTCCACTATGGCCCTCTGGCTTAAACCTTGCTGTTGAAAAGTCTGGATGATTGGAAGCACAGAGGAAGCAAATTGGTCAGCGTGTTTTTTGTTGGTTTGAATACCCTTTTCCTGAGCCTTTCTTAGATTGGTTCGATTGCCTAATTTTTTCCCCTTTGCCTTAACACGAGCTAAACCTTCTTTGGTCCGCTGGGAAATTAACCGTCTTTCCTTTTCAGATAGAGCGGCGTAGAGATGGAGGATAAAGGGATCGGTATCAACTCCCAATTCAGCCACAATGAAGGGGACACCTTCTGACATCAAGGAGCTAATGAAAGCCACATCACGGGAGAGCCTATCTAATTTGGATACAATCACAGACCGCTTTAGTTTCTTGGCGTGACTTAATGCTAGGGCCAATCCTGGTCTCTTTTCCAGTGCATCCTTGAAACCCTTCCCAGAAACACGGTCCTCATACCATTCTGCTATTTCAAACCCTTCAGCCTTGGCAAATTTTTGAATGGTTTCCTTCTGAACCTCCAGGCCGTTCCCTTTAGCACCCTGTTCTTTTGTAGATACCCTTAAATATCCAACTGCTTCTCGCATTTTGATCTCCTAAATCGCAAATGACATAAAAACTATATGACCAATTAATAAATATGTCAATAAATATTCAACCGTTACTACAGCAATTCTGGAACCCATGGCATTAGGTTGCACTACTACAAACAAGGAAAAGTTGAAGGTATTTAAGGTGTTTTAGGTGTTTTATGCGCAATTACTTCTGATATGAAGATATGGGATATGCATCAATAAGTCTTAATTTATAAGGGTTTAATTAAAATATGGGCCAATTTATGCATATTTTTATTAATAGAAAAAACCCTTATAAATCAATAAGTTGGTAATAGTGGACAGTATAGAGAACCAAGGCACCGATAAAAGAAACAAAAATATTCCCTTTTGTTTCTGTTGATCCCCGTATCAATAATTTAATCAAGATTGTAAACCACTAATTGGAAAGGAAATTCATGAAAGAAACAATAGCAATTGAAGACGAGGTTAGTCCTGACCTGGATATCCGAAGGAAGGCAAAGGGAACGGTCCAGGTAATCAGAATTGCCTTAAATAAAGGAGCCCATCGAAATCTTTCCACCCTGAGAGATATGACCAGGCAAATCTGCGGGGAGGGGTGTTCGGCCAGCATAATTATTCGTAGAGCATTAGAAACTTATATCTCCTATCTGCTTTCGATACTAAAGAGAGGAATGGAGGATGATTTTTACATGGAGGCAAGTCTCCTTCAACAACATCTCAGCAAGAAGGCAGTTTGATTAATAATCAAAACAGTCTCACTTCAGTGAAATGAAGGGGACATACTTATCACGAAAGGAAATATCTTATTTCATGCACATTGAGGAAAAACTGGTCAAGTCCAAGGCTTTTTTCAAACTCAACGGGTCCGCTATTAAAGTTTTAATGTTATTCATGTTGCGTCGAAAAATGAAAAAGATGGGGTCGAGAAAAGGAAAAGAGAACTGGGTAATTTATAACAATGGTGAAATTGTATTCCCCTATGCTGAAGCGGCAAAGAAGTATGGTTTAAAGGCATCAACTTTCGCAAGAGCCATTGATTCATTAGTAGGGAATGGGTTTCTAGATATTGCTCATGCCGGTGGTGGTTTAATGGGAGATTGCACAAAATACGCTATTAGTAATCGATGGATGAAATTTGGGACTGACCAATTTGAACCTAAGACCAGGCCAAAAGATACCCGTAGTTTGGGGTTCACTCCCGAGAATTGGGAAGAACGCACTGGCAAGAAAAGAAAGGTTTAATCAAAAGTAGGTATCCAAATTGATACTAATACCAGTATCAAGTCTGATATTGCCCCCACCTGTTAACTCTCCTCTCTCCCTAACAAAACTAATACCGAAAAGAATAAGCTTAATCCCGGTAATTAAAATGGATTGATGCGATTTAAGGGTTTGCTGGTATGCGCTATCAAAACCAATACCATTCTATGGGTTACCACTCCTTGGTCTTTTGAAGTTTACGGTAGGAATTATTTTTTAACATAAGTGAAATTGCATTTATTGAATTCAATCAACACAACAAACCAATATTAATTATTTAAATAGTCAAAGGATAATAAAATATGGAACGATATAAACCTAAGAAACACAAACAACCATTAAAAGCCATCAGAGAGATGTGCATTGAATGCATGGGAACCACTGTTAGTCCAGGCTATCAAATACGTATTTCTGAATGTCCCTCTACGGATTGTGCTTTATATGATTTTAGATGTGGCAATAATCCTCACCATTCTAAAACTCTCTCTGGGGAACAACGAAATAAGAAGGCAGATATCATCAAAGCTTCTATAATTTGACGATAATTTATCGTAATTTATGCTCTAGATTGCCTTTTATTGTATCGGGGTAACCTTAGGTATGTCCTGGATAAGAAAAATGGGAATTTGAGGAGATTTTGAGATAAAAGGAATGGGGTGGGTATTATTGGTAAACGCTCACCCCATCCCCTGAATAAGCCTCGAAAATGTGCTGATAGACCAATTCAGACTTACGGGAAAATAGGGTGCGATCATAAACTTCGGGAAGCCCTCCATCCAAAGCCTTTTCAATTTCAACCTTCACTTTGGCGCGGGATTGTTGACGGGTTTTCCAGCCTTGCATAAGACCTAATTCCTCAATCACCTTTATTAGGTTTTTGGCCACTGCTCTTACTTGCTTTTCCTCATTGGGTTTCAGCGTTGGGTCGGGTTTAGTTAAAAGATCAAATACCGCCAATTCTTCCTCACTTAACTGATTTTTCAACGCCCTCTTTTCTTCCTCATTCAGCAATTGGGATAACCTGGCCAGCTCTTCAATTATCTGGTCTATACCAAGCCCTCCTGCGTTATATTCCTCAATCAATTGCTGGAACTTCTCAAGAAAGTTTATCCGGGTCCGATTAAGTTGGACCAATCTGGTGATTCTATCTTCTATTTTGGCTCGTTCGGTTTGAACTTTCGCCCTTTTGTAGTCCTTGGAAAACTTTTTCTGTAAGACTTCAAAGTCAATTTCTGAGAGATTTACAAGTTTTGCATCATCTCCCATTCGTTGATAAATTGCTGACTCTTCAGCGACAATGGATTCATCCAGTATCCCTTCAATCTGCTCCATCACGGCAGAAATATCAGGGGCTGGCAATATGGAGCGTATGGTTTGGGCCAGAATAGAAAATATAATAACCTCTGGCATAAACTCATTAGCTGATGGATGGGGTTTAATATCTTTATGAAGCCGTACTACCAGATTAGACAGGCTTAAAAACTTGTTCCTGATATCATCATTTTCAAGAAGAGCATCCACTGCATCCATCTTCAGTTTTTCCCGCTCAAATCCCACTGCAGACAATATGGCTTGAATGTTTATTCCCAGCCCAGCACAAAATTCCTTGGCCTCTCCCAGAGCAACTCTTAATCTTTCAATCTGTGCTTGTTTGTCTTCCACTGGAGAGGTCCCTTTAACTTCTCCCTCACGCCCAGGGCCATAAACAGACAACGCTTTCTCTAGGTTGCGGAAAATTCCGACATAATCAACAATCAAGCCGCTTTCCTTTCCTGGGGCCACTCGATTAGCCCTGGCGATGGTCTGCATTAGGGTATGATTGCGCATGGGTTTATCCAGGTACATGGTAGAACAAGTAGGAACATCAAATCCCGTAATCCACATAGCACAAACAAAAACCATTCCAAGTTTGCTTTCTGGGTCCTTAAATTTTTCTTCCAAATCTTCCCTATTCATTCGCTCTCTATGTGGTCTGATATCCAGGCCTTTTTGACGCATATCATCGATCTCATTCTGGGATTGAGAAACAATGACCGCCATATCCGTGTCCTGCATTGACTTGATCTGATCGGATAGAGCTTTCCTTTCGGTCTCCGTCTTGGCTAATTCTATTTCACTGCGTAATGCTTCAATTTTCTTTTGCCAGAAATTTTGGACCTTATCGTACATGCGGACGGTGGTGGCCTTGTCGATACTGATCATCATGGCTTTGCCCTGATAACCTCGGCCTGTGAAATGCTCGACTATATCCTCTGCCACCCGATCTAGCCGGTCTTCCCGTGTCAATATGTGGTATTCCTGTCCGAAATACCTCTCCAGTTTTTCTTCTTGGCCCTCGTCTAATTCAGCCTCATCAATCACCTGTTCAATGTCTTTATCCAAGTTGAGATTGGTGAGTTGCAGTTCAGGTATTCGTCCTTCATAGAACAAGGGCACAGTAGCCTTGTCTTCCACCGACTGCCGGAAATCATAAATACTGACGTAATCTCCAAACACGTCACGGGTGACCTCATCTTCTCCCTGAATCAACGGGGTTCCAGTAAAAGCAATAAAGGATGCATTGGGCAAAGCCGTTCTCATATTGACAGCGAAAGTGTCGTACTGGCTTCGGTGGGCTTCATCGACGATAACGATAATATCGTCACGTTCCGATAGAACAGGATGGGTTTCCCCTGTTTCCGTCCGAAATTTCTGGATCAGGGTGAAGACGTAACGATGGTTTTCTCCTAATAACTGCCTAAGATGATTGGAGCTTTCGGCTTGCGCTTCCTCCTCTGTCACTACCCCACAATTTGCAAAGTTCTTATAAATCTGGGTGTCCAGATCATCCCGATCAGTTACCACTACAAAGGTCCAGTTTCCGGATTCCTTGCGAAGCACCTTCTGGGCAAAGTTGATCATGGAAACAGACTTGCCGGAACCTTGCGTATGCCAGAAGACTCCCAACCGGCCTTTATCGTTCGGTTCAGTTGAAGACCGAAGGGCTTGAAAGTTTTGAATAGCGTTATTGACACCAAGATATTGATGATTCTTGGACAGAAGTTTGGCCAGGCCACCTTTGGTATTCATAAATAGGGTGAAGTTTTCGACAATATCCAAGAGACGGGAAGGCTCACAGGTGGCACGGATCATAGTGTCCAGGGAGATCACTCCCTTCTCTCCCTCTTCATTGATCCTCTTCCATTCCGAGAAATGCTCAAAGGCTGCCGTAACCGAACCGATTTTAGCCTCTCGACCATTGGATAGGATGATAAATCCGTTATAGGTCAGAAGGTAAGGAATGGTGTCCTTGTAGTCTCGCAAATTGTCATTGAAGGCCGCCTCTAGGTTTCGGTGGGAGGCTTTCAGTTCCACAAACAGCAGGGGAATTCCATTCACAAACCCGACCAGATCAGCACGGCGAGTGTGGAGTTCTCCCGCCACCCAGAGTTGCTGGGCCATGAAAAAATCGTTATTACCAATGTTCTCCCAGTCAATCAGCCGGACAATCTCATCAATATTGCCGTGGCCATTGGGATTAGGAACCTTCACCCGAATACCGTTTTTAAGTAGCTTGTAGATTTCTTGATTGGCTGCCCCTAAAGCCATAGCCGTGCGTATGCGGGAAAACTCTTCTATAGCTTGATTAAAGGCTGTTTCTGGGAGGGAAGAGTTGAACTCTTTTAATTTTGGAAGGAGTTTTTCAAATAATAGAACCTCACTCTTATTATCACGTCCAAGAAAACTTTTTCCCTGATCAAATTCTCCATAGCAGTTGAGAACATCCCAGTCCAACTCGTCAAAAACCTCCAGGGCAGCATTTTCAAGCGCATCTTCACTGTCCTTATGGCTCATGCCGCATCCTCTTCAGGTATGAGTGCATCAGAAATTTCGATTTCGCCAGAAATGAGTTTAGGGAGAAGCAAGTCTCTGGTTTCGGATAAAGTTGAAATTAATCTTATATATACCTGAATGGCTTCATTAATCGGACTTATTATTTCGGAGAAATGTTTCTGAATACAATCTGAAGGAAATATAATTTTTAACTCTTCTAAACGGCCTTTATTCAATTCTGTTTGTCCCGTTGCACCGGCACCCAAGCCGGAAATTATGCTTTCTAAAGATAAAATCGCTTGTCCAAAAAAAGCTAAATCTACTTCTGTTGTTGCTCTAACAATAGTAACGTGGCTATCAACAGTAATATTTTCTGGAGTTGGAATATTAAATTGAGCCACACGTCCTAAAGTTCCTACGCCGGTTGAATTAATTAAAATATCACCATATTGTACATATTTATGTTCCGGGACTTTGGTTTTATGACTTCTGGAAGGGTCGAAAGATATTTTATGATTGCGAATACATTTTTGATTTAAAACGATTCCAGAGGAATCTTCATCGTACTTTGGTGAAATTCCTCGTGAAATTAACGAAGTAATTTCACCTAGAGTTTTTACTTCCCATTCATCTGGAATAGGACCGAGGGGGCTGTGGGTGAGGGAGACGTCTTCGTAGCCAGGGTATCGGAAATGAACGAACCATTCCCGGTAAAGATTTTGCGCCATCTCCTCCAAAATCTTAATCCGCCTCTGATTGTTTTCTATTAAATCGTCATAAGTGGTGAGGATTGTGGCGATTCTTTGTTGGGTTGATGGGGGTGGATAATAAATTTCAAGTTCTTTTAAACGGTTCCTTGATAATTCAGTTTGCCCGGTTGCACCCTCCCCTAAGGTCTGAATAAGTTGCTCAATGAGAATTAATGCGTATCCAAAAAAAGGCGGATAAACTAATTCTGGGTTGGGTCTTACTATAGTAACGTGTGAATCGACCGTAATCCCCTTAAAGTTTTTTTTCATTTGTGACAAACGGCCGAGCGTTCCCACTCCCGTAGAGTTAACTAATACATCCCATTTTTGAACATATTTATCTTGTAATATGCGAGTTTTTTCTAAGCTTGTTTGTCTTGCATTTTCAAAATTAATTATATTGTTCCTTATACAACGCTGATTCAATATTGTTACCCCCTCATCACAATATTTTGGGGTTACTCCTCTGGAAATGAAGCTAATAAGTTCAGAAAGGGTTTGTTTCTTAAACACAATTTACCTTAAGTCAATTTAGTTATATTTTCAGAAATCTGCTGTTCCAACTCATGAGCTTTCAGGGTCAATTCTTGAAACTCATCATTAAGTTCAAAAAGCCGCTCCTGGAAGTCGTGCTCCTCTTCATCCTGGTCGGCGATGCCGACATAGCGGCCTGGATTGAGTGACCAGCCTTGCGTTTTAACTTCTTCCAAAGTAGCCATCTTGCACAGTCCGGCTACATCCATATATTTCCCATCTGGAAAATTCTTCTTCATCAATTCTGCGCTTTCATGTCGGTTCTCAACCTCTTCTCCCCGATACAAGCGGACAATATTTGAAATGAATTCGATCTGTTCTGGGGTGAATTCCCGCAAGCGGCGATTGATTTGGTTGTAAATATGACGGGCATCTATGAAGAGGAATTTATCTTCCCTATTAGTTCCCTTTTTCCCTTTATCCAAAAACCAGAGAGTCACGGGCAAGGTCACGGTGTAAAACATGTTTGGTCCTACGGCAACCATCACGTCCACGGCCTTGTCTTTTATCAACTTCTCCCTAATATCCGCTTCGGAACTTCTGGCATCGCTTGCCGAGTTGGCCATGACAAATCCGGCCCGGCCTTTTTCTTTGAGACTGGAATAAAACAATTCTATCCAAAGATAATTACCGTTATCGGTGCGGGGAAGACCTAAAGGATAACGCTTGTCGTCCTTCAGCCTTTCTTTATCCACCCCGTTTACATTAAAGGGAGGATTAGCCATCACAAAATCAAATTTTCCTTTAGCTTGATGCAAGTCATCGTAATAAGTGTTGCCCTGGCGGATATCGCCGCCCAGACCATGCACGGCCAGATTCATCTTGCACAGTCGGACCGTGGCTAACGTCTTTTCCTGACCATAGACGGCAATTTCATCAAGGGGATTCTTCTTATGTTCCTCCACAAAATTTGCGCTCTGGACAAACATACCTCCCGATCCACAGGCGGGATCATGGATCTTGCCATTGTAAGGCTCAATGATTTCGACTATGAGCTTAACGATGGGTGTGGGAGTAAAGAATTCTCCGCCAAGTTGGCCTTCGGACATGGCAAAGTTTCCCAGAAAATATTCGTAGATTTTTCCAAAGGCATCCCCCTCAATATCTCTTGGGATGCTGTCCATGATGCGGAGCAGTTCTGCGATAGTGGAATTATCCAAACGTGAATAGGTTTTAGGGAGTGTATCCTTGAGGTCGGGGTTTTCTTCCTCAATCGCTTCCATAGCTTCTTTTAAATCTTTGCCGAGATCGGCTCCCTCAGGAAGATTGAGAATTTTACTGAATCTGGCTTTTTTTGGGAGGTATAAAACGCCTTCGGCCTGATAATCCTTTTTCCCGATGGTTCGGCGTTTGGAGCCTTTTCCTTTCAGTTTGGCTTCTGCCTGGGTAAATCGATGATCCGCATAGAGTAGAAAGATCAATCCCAACACTGGAGGGGAGTATTCTTGGGAGGTGAGGTCGGAATTGGCTCTAAGTTGATCCGCCGCACTCCACAAGCGATTTTCCAGTTGCTGTAATGTTTCACTGGGTGACATAGCTATTAATCCCTATTTGAATTTATTTATATCCAATCCAAAATTCAACTTTCTAACCTCATCATATACTTTGTCCATCTTATAAGATTTTCCATATCGCCCAAAAGTAACGTCATCCGAGTCATGACCACAAACTTCCTTGACCAATATAGGAGGGGCATCAAGTTGTTTTAAGGAATCTATGAAAGTATGTCGGAATGAATGAAAAGTTTTTGTAAATTTTTTAAATCCCAACTTACTTTTGAATTTACCAAACCATTTCGATGGACCTTGACCGTATCCGTCTCTTTCTCTGTTTAACTCTGGAAATAACCTTTCCTCT
>JANQEK010000043.1 GCA_028278405.1 Nitrospinaceae bacterium | reverse complement strand
CCCATCTGTCGGAACTGCTTGCCTTTGCCATACAAAAACCAGGGCTCAGGGTTCTCATTGTAGTAAATGCGGGAGGACGATGTATGTTGCGGAGCCGGTCTCAAATCCTGTCTCGGCAGGCTGTCCCCATAGCCATAATAGGGGTTGTAGAGAAAGGGGCTGAAAAACCGTGAATTTCTGAATCTTCGAAAGCTCCGATTAACCCCTTGATCGCGGAAACGGCGATGCTGACGCAAATGCCTTCGCGGAGAGTTGGCAAATCTTTTAAAGCGAGCTTTCGAGCGGCCGTGATTGCGGAAGATCAACCCGCGACCGGATTTCCTTAAGTGCTGACGGAAATGAACCCCGGACCGGGAAATAGTGGATTTGTTAAAGTGGGACTTCGAGAAACCGTGACCACGGAAACCGGAGCCGCTTCCTTTCGGACCGTGCGCCCAGGCTGTGGACATCAATCCCACAGCAAATAAAAAACCTGCCGATAGAATTAAAAGCTTTTTCATAATCCCCCCTTGCATTCCATATCGATCCCGATGGAGTAAGAATATCAAGGAGAAACCCAAATCACCAGCCCAACCGGACCCCAAGTCCACCCGGCCTGCAGGCAAAATCCCACAAGATTTTTTAAATCAATGGTTTCAGGGATTTATTTTCTAACCTTCATCACTGATTTTTTTCTCTTTTTTATTTCCCTGGTTTTGATTACCTCTCCCACCTGTGTCAGCTTATTGGATTTCTTCAAATCATCAAGCCGCGCCTGAGCCTCTTCATGTTTTGGATCCAATGCGACGGTCTCAGCGTAATGGGAAGCTGCCGGATCGTATAGTTTCATGCTTTCATAAACCTTGCCCAACCCAAACCAGGACTCGGTATACTTCGGATCAACCTTGAGAGCCGCCTTGAAGGCTTTCTCAGCCAGAGCATATTTTTTGTCGCTGAGATAAAACCATCCCAAATGGTTGGCGTACTCCGGCACTCTGGACGGCTCCATGACGGCAGGTTCAATCGTCTTGCCAGATTCTGGATCAACGACGGCCTCCTTGGCAATTTTTACTATTGCAGCCAGTTCGACAGCCTTTTTAAATTGTTCCTCAGCCTGTTCAAACTTTCCCCACCGTTGGTAAAACCTCCCCAGTTGAGTCACAGGGCTGGGATCTTTCGGGTTTTTCTCAATCGCTTGCCGATACCTCTTGGTTCCCTTTGCGATTTCCATCTTTTCGGCATTTACATCTTTGAGTTCCCGCTGGTATTTGGGATTTTTATGATCCAGGTTGATCGCTTTTTGCAAATGCTCTGCGGCTTTTTTGTATTCACTCTTGTACCGATAATAAAAGGCCAGACCAAAGTGAGCCTCTGGATTTGAACCTTCCTTGGAAACGGCTTGTTGATAGTGACGCCCCCCTTCTTCCCTTTTTTTCAATCCATAAAAATAGGTGTCCCCTAACAGAAGGTGTATCCAATGGGTCTCCGGACTCATGCCCAGAGCCTTTTCCAGAGCCTCAGCCGCCTCCTCGTAACGGTCCATTCCATAAAACATCTGACCCAGCTTGCCATAGACATCTGCGCTTTCCGGATTCGACTTGAATGCGGCCTCGAGGGGAGCCTG
Organism: Nitrospinaceae bacterium; assembly: GCA_028278405.1. Lineage (GTDB taxonomy): Bacteria > Nitrospinota > Nitrospinia > Nitrospinales > Nitrospinaceae > SZUA-226. The sequence continues at coordinate 114,994 of JANQEK010000043.1, read as the reverse complement.
GGCTTCTGAATATTTCTTGTTCAGGAAAAGGACGCGGCCTGATTCAAAATGGCCTTTATAAAAACCGGGATCGAGCTGAGCGGCCTGATTAAAGTAAGACCGGGCGGTGGTCGGACTCTTTTCCTCATAGGTGTATCCCAAATAAATAAACATGTAGGCCTTCACCCTTGGGTTGTCCGACTTCAACATGATCCCCTGGTTGGCATATTGCACCACTTGATTCATATCACCCTTGAACCAGTAATGAGCCGCAAGAACCAAATAGTCTTCCATCGTCCGTTCAGCAGAGGAAAGTTGCTCCGCTCTTTGAAGCAGCTTTAAAGCAGGTTCCAGATTCGCCGGATCACCTTCTCCCTTCTCTGCATAACGAAGAACCACTTCGCGATCAGCCGCCGTATAGGAAGCCCTGACTATGGGCTTGGGAACAACGGCGGGTGATGGGCTGGGTGAAGGTTCTTCGGGCTGAAGGGAGGCGCCTTTTTCCATGACGGCATCTGTCGACCCCTCTCCGGAACTATAAAGCTTATCCGATTCCGGGGTGCGGCTTGAGCATCCGGCCCCCATTGCTATCAATAGTATGAGGACCAGAACTCCCAATCCACGCAGGCACGGTTTTGGACAAACACTTTTTTCTAAAAACATAGCGGCTCCTAAACAGATCTCTCAAGGGTTTAATAATTAACATTTGATGTATTTGTAATTTATAATAGCACATATTTTTGAAGTATTTAGGGCCTTTGGCGGCTCACAGATGGATTCACCGCTTCCTCTTGGCGGGCGCTGGTGGGAAAAGGAATGAGTTCAGGAAGGTTAGATGAATTTAAGCCGCCTGCATCAGACAGGATATTTTCAGGAAGAAAAAAAGCAGGGCTGGCATTCAAGCCAAAGACCATTCGAAAGTGCCTAACAGATCGCTGTGCAAGGCCACTCGATCACCCCGCTGGAGCGGACCGACTCCCGATGGCGTTCCGGTGAATATCAAATCTCCTTCTCTCAGTTCCCAAATACCGCTCAGGTAATGAATCAAGTCAGGAATTGTAAACATCATTGCACTGCTGTTTCCGGTTTGACGCACAGCACCATTGACCGAACATTGAAACGGAATGTTGTCGAGAGGGGTCGCTTCGCTATAAAGCGTCAGGGTCCCGAGAGGAGCACTGTGATCGAAGGCTTTGGATATTTCCCACGGCCACCCTTTCTTTTTCATGTCCGACTGTACATCCCGCAAAGTCAGGTCCAGACCCAGTGTCAGCCCGGCAATATGCGATGAAGCTGCAGGTACAGGAATATCTTTTCCCCCTGTTCCGATTAACACAACCACCTCCGCTTCGTGGTGCAGGTTGTTGCCATGCGCCGGTATTTGAATCGTTTCACCGGGACACACCAGGCACGATACCGGTTTCATAAACACGACCGGTTGACCGGGCACACTGCCACCCAGTTCTTTGACGTGTTCCGCATAATTTTTTCCGATACAAAAAATGCGTTGCGGAGAATACTGTCGAGAACCCAATTGAAGGACCATACAAACTCTCTCTTGTTTTCAACAATGGATACGCAATTGATACTACCCGAAAACTTTGTGGGAACGAGAAATCAATTTCCGGATTTGGAAGCATTCCACAGCGCTTCACTGGACGCCCATGGCTCGGAAATAGCGGAATTCCCGACTCCTTCAACACCCTTCAAAGGCCTAACAATACCATTTATTTCAATAGGATATCGATATTGGAATTCGGACATTAGCAGTCCCTGAAAATCCTACCTTTTTTTGGCAGCTCACCACTGGAAAAAAAGCCGACTTGTGGTAGGATGTGCCTTTCAATTTACATTTTGGGGGAGATTTCGCTATGGCAGAGGGAAAAGTGAAGTGGTTCAACAATAGTAAAGGGTATGGTTTTATCGAGACGGATGAAGGCCAGGATGTTTTTGTTCATTTCTCACAGATTCAACAGGAAGGATTCAAAACATTGAAGCAGGGCCAGTCTGTTGAATACGAAATGAACGTTGGAGATAAAGGCCCCCAGGCCCACAACGTACTGCCCAAGTAGTTGAATCTTTTCTCTACTGTGGTTGAAGAATATCTCCGCAAGGGTGTCTGGCTCAATACTTGATTGAACATTAAATCGCGGCCAGGAAAAATAACACTCCGGAATAAAATAGAGAATGTTTATTCGAAGCAGGCGGTTCCCCAGCGGGAGCCGCCTCTTTTTTTATTCTTCCTTGCAGTTAACCCTTGTCAATGCAATCGGCTGACAAAACTTGTCGACTAAGGAAAACTAAATGAATGATCGCCAACTCAAACCGTGTCCTTCCAGCCCCAACTGTGTTTCCACACAGACACAGCAAAAGGACAAAAAAATGGATCCCATTCCATTTGAACTCGATCACCAAGAAGTCAAGAAAGTGATCAAAGATGTCGTCAAAAGTCTTCCAAGAACAGAGTTGCGGAGTGAATCCACCCACTACCTGCACTATACCTTTAAAAGTAAAATATTCGGATTTATAGACGATGTGGAGTTCCTGATTGACGGAGCACAGAAACTCATTCATTTCCGGTCGGCCTCGCGAACAGGCTACAGTGACCTGGGAGTCAACAAAAAGAGAATGACTGAATTGAGTAACGCTATTCAACACGCAATGAAAAGCAGGTCCCTTCCTCAGTAACCACAGACAATCAAATCGCACCCGGAATTTTCAACTTATCCACATTTTTTTCACAATCTATTAAGAGAAGTCCGATCACCGTTGAATCCAACAACTCCCTTACTGGCCACTTCACATAACCGATTATTAATCAGCAAGTTGATTGCAAAGCGTCATCTCATTTCCGCTGTCGAAACTTCCGTTGTTCCGAACCTCCCCCCAAGTAAACTCAATTTCGTTTGAATTTAAATATTGACTTTTCAACCCTTTTCAAAGATAAGGGTGGTTATCTACTTAACAATCATAAAGAAAATGGTCCTTTAAGGAAGACCAAGCCGAAAAAAGTATTTAGTTTTCCACAACCCTATCCGTTGATAAATATTGATTTCGGCTTTCTTAAGGGGATCCAACTCATAGCTCTGGAATTTTTAAACTATCGGTAATCCAAAAGCCGGGGGGGCAAAATGAAGTTGCCGGATATTTTTGGGAAATGGGTTCATCCGTCACTGCGCGTCAAACTATCCAATAGGACCTCATCGATAGATCGGAATCGATCAAACGATTCTTCCAACCTCTGCAAATCGTCTCTTCAAGAAGGACTCCCCTGGCTACACCTGTTACAAACGGAAATCCGGCTTTTCGTCTGTATTTTAGCGATTGCAGTCGTGTTCACTGCGGTGAGCGTTCGTGATGCCGAAGCGGTAAACTCTGGTTGCAGCGGCGGAAATTGTCCCGACGTACCCACCGATGGGATCAGATACTCAAACAGCGTTGACACCGTGAATGTTGGGGATGGCGTTCCGGGAGAAACAAACGTCAACCCGGGTGTCGTCGGGATTCATCTCTCGAAGAGCGGCGGTGACGCGCCGGCGGTACCGGATTCAATTACATTCACAACAACGTTTGTGGATCACGACGGCGACGGTGGGGAGATGGACCCCACTCCGGAGCGTGAAGTGGTGGCTGACGGCGGCGGAACCCCAATATTGTCTGGCGGCCAGTTTATCTTCAAAACAGGAGCGGACACCTACGCAATAGGCGCGACGAATTTTTCAGGAGACGCACTTCTGGAATTCCTCCAGGAATCTGCAATAGTCCCGGGAGAAACCGTCAGTGGCAGTCTCACCGTCAACAACCCGGGCCCTAATCCCGGGGATGGTGCTCGATTCAACACTTCGAATGCGGACGGCATCCAAGTGAGGTCGACGGGTGGAAAAGGCAGCAACGGCAGTTGCACCACCATTTTGCTGGCTACGTGGTGCGACCGAGGCGATCGAGGTGGTGACGCGGGTTCGATCTCTGTCAATAGTGACGGCAAGATTACCGTCACTGGCACGAACAGATACGGCATTTCAATGTTAAGCCAGGGGGGAAAAGGAGGTAATGGTGGCGGAGCCTTCGGTTTATTTGCATCCGACGCCGCCAGGGGCGGCAATGGTGGAGACGGCCGTAATGTAACGGTTACTCTTGGCACCAACTCTGACATAACGACCTTCGGCACCGGAGGACATGGCGTGTTTGCCCGAAGCCGTGGAGGAGATGGCGGTAACGGTGGTAAACCCAGTGGTTTGGTTGCTTTGGGCGACAAGGGCGGCAACGGCGGCGACGCGGGTGAAGTTTCAATCACCAACAACGGTTCGATAACCACTCATGGCAGGAAGGCCTACGGGATCTATGCAGAAAGCATCGGGGCCGGAGCCGGTTCAGGCGGCGGTGGTGGTGGTCTCGTCGCTATCGGTGGCAATGGCGGCGGCGAATCCGACGGCAACAAGGTCACCGTATCGAACAGCGGTACGATCGAAACAAAGAACACCGAATCCTTCGGTATCTTCGCACAATCGGTCGGTGGTGGCGGTGGCGACGGCGGGAGTGCGGGCGGCCTGATTTCGGTCGGGGGCAAGGCAGGCTCGGGCGGTAATTCCGATACGGTCAAGGTTTTCAATTCCGGTACTGTGAGAACGGATAAAGAGGGTTCCATCGCAATTTTCGCGCAGTCGGTCGGTGGGGGCGGCGGTAATGGCGGTGGAGCAACTTCCGTGGGTGCAGGGGCATCCGTGGCTATCGGCGGCGACGGTGGTCCGGGTGGTAACGGCGGAGTGGTCATCTATAACGAGATTGCGAATGTCAATGACCTGACCGCAGCAACCATAGAGACGGCAGGTAACCGTGCGCATGGCATCCAGGTGCAATCGGTTGGCGGCGGTGGCGGCAATGGCGGGTTCGCCTTTTCCGGTACGGCACCGGTTGCCGGAATTTCGTCCAGTTTTGCACTCGGAGGAACGGGCGGGGACGGCGGAACAAGCAAGGCGGTAACCGTCAATGAAAAGGGAACCATAACGACAGGCGGCGAGAGTGCCATCGGCATCTTCGCACAGAGCGTGGGCGGCGGCGGAGGTAGCGGTGGCGGCTCCGTGGCTGCGTCCGTTGGAGGCGCCTACAATTTGTCGGTCGCGATTGGCAGCAAAGGCGGTCCCGGTGGTGCGGGCAGTACGGCTACGGTCAATGCGGTCGGCAACATTACGACAACCGGCTCACAGTCGCATGCCATTTTGGCGCAGAGCGTGGGCGGTGGCGGTGGTAATGGCGGATACAGCGTCGCGGCATCCGCTGGAGGACTTTCCGGATCTGTCGGTCTTGGCGGGGCCGGCGGCACGGGCGGAGCCGCCAGCACGGTTACGGTCAACACCTCTGGAGCTGGATTTGTTGACCCGACAATCAGCACCTCCGGTGATGGCGCGATCGGCATACTCGCCCAGAGTGTTGGCGGAGGCGGCGGTAATGGCGGCCTGGCCGGAACGATCTCAGCCGGTTCCGGAGGAGTCGGTGTTTCACTGGGTGGCGGTGGCGGCACCGGCTCAAGGGGCGGCACGGTGAACGTGACCAACCGGAACATTATGAAAACCACCGGAAACAGCGCTTCGGCAATCTTCGCACAGAGCGTGGGCGGCGGTGGCGGTAACGGCGGAGCGGCGCTATCAGGAACTGGCGGAGTAGTTGGGATTTCCGTCGCAGTTGGCGGTTCCGGCGGTGCTGGCAGCAACGGCGGTACGGTAACTGTCAACAATTTTGGAATGATAACCACAGGTTCTTCGGTGATAAGCATCGTTGACGACGTGGCCGTCGAAGAACTTTTCGGCAACCGCTCCTACGGTATATTCGCGCAGAGTGTCGGCGGTGGCGGTGGTAACGGCGGCTTCGCCATTTCCGGAGCCGTGGGAGTCTCCATCCCCAACATACCCGGCGGTGCTGCGGCAATCTCAGTTGGCGGAAGAGGCGGTGGCGCCAGCAACGGTGGAAATGTAACAGTCAATAACCACGGCAGTATCGAAACTTTTGGACTGGGTTCGCATGCGATCTTCGCGCAGAGCGTGGGCGGCGGTGGCGGTAATGGCGGGTTTGCCGGCAGCGTAGCCATGACTGTGGGTAGCGGCGGCTCGGTTGGAGTAGCAGTCGGCGGTGGAGGCAGCGGCGGCGGCAATTCCGGTGTCGTCAATGTGAATACCTTCGATGCATTGCAGTCGATTATCACCCATGCGGACGGAGCCGACGGAATCCACGCGCAGAGTGTGGGCGGCGGTGGCGGTGATGGCGGCTTTGCCATGTCGGGTGCTTTCGGATTCGGTGGAGAAACCAACGTCAACGTAGCTGTCGCAATCGGAGGCGGAGGCGGTGCCGGGGGTGAGGGCAACGAGGTCAATGTGACGAATCGTCAGTCCATTACCACCTTTGGACAAAACTCAAATGGCATCATGGCCCAGAGCATTGGCGGAGGCGGCGGTAATGGTGGCATGGCAGTATCGGGAACACTCGGACTATCCGAGACGGCAGGCAACGTGGGAGTCACTGTGGGTGGTGGAGGAGGAACTGGAAACTTCGCTCGCAAAGTGACGGTTAATAATTTTGGTTCTATTACTACTAATGGAACAGAATCCTTTGGCATCCTCGGACAAAGTATTGGCGGTTCCGGCGGCAACGGTGGATTGGCGCTGACCGCCCAGTTGACAGGCGCCACCAAGACTTCCGCAACGGTGGGTGTCTCCGTTGGTGGAGGCGGAGGTAACGGCAACAGCGCCGGGATCGTTGACATCACCAATAACCTCGGCAGCAGCATCACAACCACCGGCTTCGGCTCACATGGCATAGTAGGTCAGTCGATCGGCGGGGGTGGTGGTAATGGCGGAATGGCGATCGTCGGTCAGGTCGGCGTCGCATTCGGTTCCGAAGCACAAGCGACCAAGACTCTCAATGTCGGCGTGACGGTTGGCGGTGCCGGCGGCACGGGTGGCTTTGGTAACACCGTTGACGTTGATAATGATAGCTCCATCGAGGTCATGGGCGATGCGGCGAGTGGTATTGTCGCTCAGTCGATCGGCGGCGGCGGCGGAAACGGTGGTGGTGCCCTCAACGCGATCGGCATGTTGACCGACAGCACCAACGACGATTCGCGTTCGGTGGTCGCAACCGTCAGCATCGGCGGTGGTGGCGGAAATGGCAATCATGGCGGTGCCGTTATCGTCGATAACACCGGAAGTATCACGACAAGGGGCGTCAGCGGTTATGGCGTCTTTGCCCAGAGCGTAGGCGGTGGCGGTGGCATCGGTGGTCGCGCCAACACGTTCTCACTCGTTGTCACAGACGGTTGCACACTGCCTGCGCTGTGCGACGCTCCGGCATCCGCCAAGAACAACTTCCAACTCGGCGTGACCATCGGCGGCAATGGCGGTGGCGCCAGCAACGGCGGAAATGTAACGGTCAACAACAGTGGCGAAATCGAAACCTTCGGCGATGTCTCTGACGGTATTTATGCCCAGAGCGTAGGTGGCGGAGGTGGTGCCGGCGGCAACGGCATTCTCGGCTCGGGTGAAATCCTGCCCGTACCGGTAGAACTGGCCGCCATCCCGGTCGGCTCGGTTTCCTTTTACAAAAATCTTCAGGCAGTGGTCGGCGGCAGTGCCGGCTCGAGCGGTAACGGCGGGATCGTTGAAGTCAATAACGACAAGAACATCATCACCCGCGGCTCGAACTCCAACGGCATCTTCGCCCAAAGTATCGGCGGCGGTGGCGGTGTCGGCGGCAAGGCCGCGATTGGCGCAACCGGGACGCTCGGCCTCGGCGGTGAGGGCGGTTCAGCCGGTAACGGCGGCAATGTCACGGTGAACCAATTTGGAGGCGCAACGATCGAAACCTTTGGCGTCGCTTCCAACGGTATCTTCGCTCAAAGCGTTGGCGGTGGCGGCGGTATCGCCGGTAATGTCGACAGGGCATTGGCAGCCGATATTGATACACCGATTCCCGGCGTCACCATTCCGGGTCTCAACGTCGGTATTGGTTTGGCCCTCGGGCGCAGCGGGGGTAACGGCGGCAACGGCGGTGTTGTCGACGTCGATGTTGATGGCGAAATCATCACTCATGGTGACAACGCCGCAGGCATCTTCGCCCAGAGCGTGGGCGGTGGCGGCGGTGTTCTGGGTGAACTGGGCAATGACTTACCTGTGCTGAGCCTGCTGTCATGGCAAATCGGCAGCGCTGGAGATGCCGGCAATTCCGGTCTGGTCGATGTCAATCTCACCGGCAACATCATAACGGCCGGCAACAATGCTACCGGTATTTTCGCTCAGAGTGCCGGTGGCACTGGCATGGCAGGACCGGTCAATGTAACGCTCAACAGCTCAATCCTGACCGGCGAGGTGCTTGAGGATGGGGACGAGGATCGTGGGCTCGGTTCGGTCGGCATCCTTGCCCATAGCGGTGCCGTCAACAATGCCAACAACGGCAATATCACGATTTCTATCAACAGCGCTGACGGAGTCGTCCGCGGCGGCAGAAGCCAGGTGATCGACGTCAACCGAGAGTTTATTGGTGTCGGTATTTGGGTGGTGGACGGTAAAGACAACACCATCACCAACAATGGACTCATCACAACGCTCGGCGGAATCGAAAGCGGGTTCGCTATCCTTGGAACCGGCAGCGATGCCACGCACCCGGGCGGCAATGAAACAGTAGAGAACTTCGGCACTATCATCGGCAACATTGACCTCGGAGCCGGAAATAACTTCTTCAACAACAAGGCGGACGGGACCTATATCACGGGAGCACAAGTGGGTGTCGGGGGAACTCTAACCAACGAGGGTAAGCTGACGCCAGGCGACGACGAAAATACGCTGACTGCAAATCTCAGAGGCAATATCGTGCAAACAGCCACGGGCCTTTACAACGTGGACCTGAACGGAGAAACCGGTGTCACCGATAGCATCATCGCCAGCGGCACCGCCAACCTTAACGGAGAGGCTTTTGTCAACATCATCAACGATGGGTTTACCAAGCCCGGAACGAATGATGCGATCATCGTGTCGGGTGCCGGCGGCATGACAGATTCCGGCATCGTTCTTGATTCCGCCCCATCAGTGATCATTAATCATGATCTCCTGTTCCCCAACGCCACGGATGCCGTGCTGCGCACCAAGATCGACTTCTCTCCCGAGGGAGTCGGGATCAACGGCAATCAGACGCTGATGGGTGATTATATCAACAGGATTCAGCTGGCCGGCGGGTCTGCGAGCTTCGCACCCATAGTTGCCACGCTTATCGCACTGCCCGACGCCCAGAGCCTGGCGGCCGCTTACAATCAACTGACGCCGGAGGTTTTTACCGGGCCTCAGAGCAAAACCTTTCTTTCCAACATGGATTTCAGCAACGCCATGCTGAGTTGCCGGGAACGTGCCGGTGAATACCGTTTCGTGCGTGAAGGCCAGTGCCGCTGGATGCGTTTTACGGGACGCAATCTGCAACGCGATACCACTTCGGCGAATCTCGGTTTCGACGAAATTACATTTGGAATCGCCGGCGGTATGCAATGGCAGATCAGCGACCGCTACCACCTGGGGTTCGGATTGTCTTATGAGAACAGCAATCTCGAGGTCGAGGGCCTTTCCGATACGGAAGGCGACCAGTTGCAGGGCGGCCTGATCCTCAAGGGACGCTACGGCGCCACCATTTTCTCGGCGGCGCTGAGTGGCGGCTTTGGCTGGTACGATAGCGCACGCTTTGTCAATCTGCCGGTACCGGGTGTTATTGCAAGAAGCGACCAGGGAATCGGTTTTATTTCATCGCATTTCCGCATCGCTCAGGCCTTCGAGCAGACCAATTGGTACGTGTTGCCGATGATCGATGCCGGTGTCACCTACGTAAAACTCGGCAGCTTCAGTGAAACAGGTGCCGGGGCAGCCAACCTCCTGGTGCAAAGTCACTCCGAAGTTTATTTCACCATACAACCGGCTGTGGAAGTCGGCGCCGAGATCGCCAGTGCAAACGGCATGCTGATCCGACCGTTCGTCAAGGCCGGCCTGAGCCAGTTCGTCGGGGATTCAACTCCGGAGATCACGGCCGTTTTTCAGGGTGCACCGGTGGGTGTCGCTCCCTTCACGGCTATCGGGGATATCGACGAAACCTTTGGGGAAGTGACGGTGGGCTTTGATTTTCTTGGTGCTTCCGGTATAGTTCTACGCTTGAACTACGAGGGACGATTCTCTTCCAACACGGAACAACATGGCGGCAGCCTCAAGATCAAAGCGCCATTCTAAGTTCGGTATCCACGAGAGAAACGTAAAACAGCGAACCTGCATAGCAATAACTTTTCAATCATTGGAGACCTGAACATGCGCTTGTCGTGCCGTGTTAAGAGGAAACGATCTTCGGCCCTTCTCATAACCGCTCTGGTGGGTTTTTTTCTGGTTTGTTATGGCTGCACCGCTCATGCACAAAAATCTTCCCCGACAGACTCTGAAACTCTAAACCCGGCAGAGAGTGACAACCTGGAAGCTCAGAAACCACCGGAGAAAACTGAAATCGCAGAGAACTCGCCCGAGAAAATTCAAGTCGATCAGAATTCACCGAAAGAAACTCAAGTTCCACAGGATTCGCCAGAGAATATTCAGGTCGCTCAGAATTTACCGAAGAATATGCAGGTGGCACAGAATTCCGGCGCACAACCGCCCTCGGGCTGGGTCACCAACTGCACGGCAGAGGGCCGCGGCAAAGGCCTCGATTGTAAAATCGAGCAAACCCTTGTTGTGACGAAGACCCAGCAGCGGCTCCTGTCCATCGTTGTGCGGGTCCCTGCAGAATCGCGTACGCCGGCCATGATGATCCATCTTCCCCTGGGCCTGTTTCTGCCGGCCGGCATTGCCCTGCAGCTGGATCAAAACATGTCTATGAAATTAAATGTGCAGACCTGCGACGTCAACGGCTGCTACTCTGGGACTCCCATATCGGAAAATATGTTGGATGCGATGAAAAACGGGAAGCAATTGACCGTGTCGTTTCAAAGCCTGGCCAAAAAGACGATGTCCTTGCCGGTACCGCTTACCGGATTTGCCGAAGCCTATCAAAAAATCCGGTAACCCAGCCTTTACACCTCGTCTGAAGTAACGATGCTGGCAATGAAAAAGCAGGGCCGGACCCAAAACTGATCACCCCACACACGTTGAGGCATACAACAATTACTCATTTGGCTCTAGCGGGTGTTAATCTTCACACGGTCAATAGAACTTCGGAGCATAAAACCTTAATAAAAGCCGAACGGTATTGCCACCAAAACGGGAAACACATTCAAGGGCAATAGATTAATTGGAAAAACGGAATAAAGTAGCATCATTTTGAATCTGTTGAGACATGATTGAAACTCACTACCTCACAGACATCCTAATCCTGCTGGCGGCGGCAATCGTCGCCGTGCCACTTTTCCGACGGCTGGGGCTTGGTTCGGTAATGGGCTACCTGACTGCTGGTGTCGTTGTCGGTCCCTGGGGATTTGGTTTCATCAACCAAATTGAAGATATTCAGGGTATCGCCGAGTTTGGAGTCATTTTCCTGCTATTCATTATTGGCATCGAGATGAAGCCTGACCGTTTGTGGTCGATGCGGCGTATGGTGTTCGGTCTAGGTACCGCACAAGTGGTGATAACCGGATTTATCATCATGGGCCTGGCTCTGTTATTCGAACAATCGCTCAGCACCGCAGTGATTGTTGGTTTTGGTTTGGCGCTCTCATCAACGGCATTTGGGCTTCAAATCTTGACTGAGCGCGGTGAAATGGGATCCAGTCACGGTCACACGGCATTTTCCGTACTTCTACTACAGGACTTGGCGGTAGTGCCATTACTGGCGCTGGTATCTCTGCTCGCCGCTGACGACACTCTGCTGCATGGGATAGAGTTTGCCTTTTTGGAGGCCGTGCTTGTTATTACTATCGTCATCCTTGTGGGTCGGTTTTTCCTTTCCCCGGTCCTACGGCTGGTGGCCACTAGCCGGACGGCAGAGGTATTTACCGCTGCAGCTGTGTTCGCGGTGCTTGGCACCGCTTGGCTTATGGAAGAAGTGGGTCTGTCTCTGGCGCTGGGCGCATTTCTTGCCGGGTTGATGATGGCAGATTCCCATTATCGGCACCAGGTGATTGCGGATATCCAGCCGTTTCGCGGCATCTTGCTGGGTCTGTTTTTCATGGGTGTCGGAATGTCCATCGATTTCAGTCTGATCGGAGGATACGCCGTTGAGATTGCCGGAATGGTATTTGGACTGCTGCTGATCAAGTCCGCCATTCTCTGGGTCCTATGTCGGCTAATAGGTACCGGCACGCCAGATGCCACACGAGTTTCTTTATTGCTTTCGCAGAGCGGTGAGTTCGGTTTCGTAATTTTTGGGCTGGCCGTGACAAGCGGCGTTCTGGAGGCAGATATTTTCCAATTCCTAATACTGGTGATAGCGCTAACCATGGTTACAACACCATTGATGGCTAACTTTGGCGAATATCTGAGCAAGCGAATTACCCGCACGGGCGATGAACATGATGTAAGTACCACACATATTAAAGGGGGGCAATCACACGTCATCATTGCAGGCTTCGGTCGCGTGGGCCGACGAATCGCAAAGATTCTTCAAACCGGTAATGTGCCTTATCTTGCCATTGAAAGTAATGCAGACCGCGTGCTGGAAGGAAGGCGGGACGGGTTCTCGGTTTTTTACGGTGATGCCAGCCAAGTCAATGTACTTAAGGCGGCAGATGCCGAGCGGGCCGGCGCGTTGGTTTGCACGCTTGACCAGGCAGTGCCTTCCTTACGACTGGTCCATATCCTGAGGCAACATTATCCGGACCTTTCCATCCACGCACGTGGACGTGACCGGCAACACTGCGATCAGTTATTGAAGGCCGGAGCAACCATTGCCATTTCGGAAACATTTGAAGCGAGCCTCCAGATCGGCCGTGCTGTGCTCACCTCCATGGGTGTCTTTGAAGAGGATACGTCTACGTTGATCGAGTCGTTCCGCAAGGAGTATTACGGATAAAGAGTGAATTCCGCCTAACTGTGTTTAATGTCCGCTTTTGGCCGTTTCCTGCTGGCCGATGGTGGCACAACAAAGTCATCCACAGATAAGTTTTCCTGACATAATCACGCAGGAATTACACACAAACTCAAAATAATAGAAAAGAGGTTAGAGTTTAAAAGATCTTTATTTATTTGGTGCGAGGGGCGGGAATCGAACCCGCACGAGGTTTCCCTCACAGGATTTTAAGTCCTGGGCGTCTACCAATTCCGCCACCCTCGCTCGCAGTGTTACGCTGGCCTCGGAAATGTATCAGGTTTTCGACGAAAAACCAATCCTGCAGATACAAGGAAACCGTTCGATTTCAACCGGAATATGTCGCTCGGCGTAAGAAAATTCGCCCTCTGCGTAGGAGCGCCGATTGAAGGAATTGAATCCATTGTCCCACGCCCGCATCTAATCACGAAACGCTTAAAACCAGCCCTTTCAGCGATTCCCCGGATCGGCTATTCTATATACAAGTCTTTAAGGAAACCCAATGGAAGCTCAGAAGAAAAAATTCATGGTTGTGGCGACGGAACCGACTCCCAACCCTGCGGCTCTCAAGTTCAATCTCAATACCAAGGCGATTGCCCAGGGCATGCGCTCGTTCAATAACGAGTTCGAAGCGGAAGGCGACCCGTTTGCGGAAACGATGTTCAGTTTCGGCGTCGTCTCCGCGTTGCTCATCCAGGATCGCTTCGTGTCCGTCACCCTCGACTCCGCCGAGGAATGGGAACTCCTGATCGACCCCGTCATCCAGACTATCGAGGAATCGCTGGTCTATTACGACAATGCCGAGGAAACGGGAGAAAAGAAAAAAACCATCCTCGACGAAGTGGACCTTGAACAATTCGATACGTTCAGCGATTCCATCAAGGCGGAAGTCATCGACGCCTACATGGATGAGAATATCCGTCCCCTGCTGGCGGCGGACGGCGGTAATGTCCTGATCGAGGAGTTTGCAGACAACGTCCTGCGCATCCGTTACCAGGGCGCCTGCGGGAGCTGCTCGAAAGCGGAATCCGGCACCCTGATGGCCATCCAGAGTATCCTGCAAAAAAACCTTTCCTCTGAGATATCCGTCCTCATCCAGCGGGGTGATATTTAGCACCTCTAAACAGTTATTACTCCTGCCCTAACATTTCCATTGCCAATTTTGGCTTTGTTTATTCCCGGCTGATCGCTTATTCTAGTCAAGTTCCGGAACACATAACCCTTAAGTCGAGGAGGGAATGTGCAGAAAAAAACTCGCCTCATAGCTTTGAGCGGATTGTTCCTTGTTCTGTCGTTTGTTTACTTCCAAACGGCTTGGGGGGACCGATGCCTGCTTTATATGGAGCTGAACGGCTGGGGGGATTATGACAAGAGGCCGGAAGGATGGACCTGGCTTCATGAATCCGCGCATACAGGCGACCTCGACACCCTGAAGGAATATTTCGGCGAAGAGCTGGATATTAATGCCGTTGAGAAGGATCAAGGCCTTACTCCTCTTCATATAGCAGTCGAATATGGTCACGCGAATATCACGAAGTTTCTTTTGGAGCACGGCGCCAACCCGGATTATCCTGCTGCAAAAAAAAATGTCCTACTCACTCCTCTTCATATAGCGACCAATCGAAAACATGCTTATATTACAAAACTTCTTCTGGAGCACGGCGCAAAAATTAATTCTCTGAACAGTTACGGAGGCACTCCTTTATATGTGTCCAACTCCTATGAAACATCAAAGCTTCTCATTGAGCATGGGGCCGAGCCCAACCACAAAAGCCAGCCACTCCTTCGAGCCGTCAATCTGGGAAAGCTGCAAATCGCTCAACTGTTGATTGAGCACGGTGCGGATATCAACGCACCTTCCGGCAAACATCAGCGTACTCCTATTGAAGAAGCCATTTACATGGAAAACCCTTCCATGGTCCGGCTCCTGATAAAAAATGGCGCGGATTTGAGAAACCCCGCCTTCAAAATGCCTCTGCTTCACCAGGTTGCACGTCGCTATCGTGATCCTATAATCAATCGATTAGTCATTGAATCGGGAATTCCCATAGAAACATTTTATCCGGAGGGGGTTGTCCCTCTTAATATGGCAGAAGTCGTTCAAGCAAGCATTCCGATCGATGACCGAGACAGTGAAGGAAGAACACCTCTCCATATTGCGGCTGCTCACGTGAATATGGATATGCTTGCATGGCTGATCTCCCAGGGAGCCAATATCGAAGCCAGGGACAAACTCGGGGAAACACCCCTCCATAAGACCACCCAAATCCCTTCACACGATGCCATAGGCGGGCTCTTAAGCCTGGGAGCTGATCTCGAGGCAAAGAATTCCAATGGAGCCACCGTTCTCCATAAGATGGCTGAATCAGGGAAACACAAAATGGCAAAATATCTTCTGACTCGTGGAGCCAACGAGAAAGCCAAAAACAATCAGGGACAAACGCCCATCGACCTGGCCTTTGCCGGCAAACACAAGGATACAATCGATGTCCTTTTGGAGGCAGAAAAACTCCGGAAGTTCACCTCACCCCCCACAATACATGGCGTTCATGGCGGGTTCATTCGAAATACAACCTGGCTGGATATTGCGGTCATGAATAACGATCTTCACATGGCCAAAAGACATTTGGCGCTGGGGGAATCCGTCAATCAGGTTATTCCTGACCAGGGAGAAGCAACACCTCTTCATAAAGCTGTCGCCCAACAAAACCCAAAAATGGTCAAACTACTTCTGGATCATGGTGCCAAAGTCGATGCCGTGAACTCAGGGGGTGAAACTCCTTTATTCAATGCAAGATCAAAAGATGTGGCAGCTTTACTGCTGAAAAACGGCGCGAATCCCAACTACCAAAGTTCTCGGGGTACCGTCCTAATGAGAGCCATCGACAGGGACTATTTTGAGATAGCCAAAATTCTTATTCGTAACGGTGCCGATGTCAACGCGTCCATGCCGGGTTTTCAAGATACTTCCCCCATTCAACTGGCCGTTCACAGGGGAAACATCGGGGTGGTTCAATGGTTGGTGGATAAAGGAGCGCATATTAAAACCAAAAAGGGATCCCGTTCCCTCCTCCACACCGCAGCACAACATAACCGGCTGGACGTCGCCCAATTCCTTTCAAGGAAAGGTTTGAACATTAAAGCGGCTGACAAAAATAAAACCACGCCTCTCCATCTGGCGGCTCAATATCATTCGTTGGAAACGGTGCAGTGGTTGATTTCCAAGGGCGCTGACATTCATGCGCGCGACGGGAAAGGCAAAACTCCTCTGCATATGGCCATGTTGTATGTGCCGCCTAAACAAACTTCTAAATCAATCCAAACCGTAAAGCTTCTCCAGGGTAAAGGAGCCGACCTAGAAGCCGCCGACAACAACGGCTATACCCCTCTGCTGGAAGCCGCCAATTCAGGAAACCCGAAAGTGATGCAATACCTCTTGGATCAAGGCGCCGACATCCACGTCAAAAACAAAAAAGATGAAACGGCCCTGGACAGGGCAAAGTCCCGAGGACATGCAAAAACCACGAAAATATTAGAACAGCATCTTTCCCAATAAAACTTTATCTTCCGCATCACGTCTTTGATATGATTCCAGAATGCGCGACCCAAAACGCATTCTACAGAAGATCCTGAGTGAGGGTACCGACCTGACGCCGTTCGAGCAGTCCGGCGAACCGTTGGACCTGTTGGTCGAAACCCTGCGCGAAGTGCTCCGCATCCGCAAGGGACGGCAATGGCTGATCGAGCAGTCCGGAATCGATCCCGCCCTGTCTCCGAAAAGTTTTAATCGCCTGCTGGATTTGCCGGAGATCAATTTTTCCGAGGAAGCCGACCGCAACCTCGACGTCGTTCAGCATTCGCTGAAAGACACGCGCCAACCCGACGACCCGGTCACCATCGCCCACCTCAACACTTGTTTGAGGGAACTGTACAAAGATTTGTCGGGTCTGAACGACCTCAAGCAAAAAGAACATCCCCAACTGCACCTGGCACCTTACATGTCCGGGGACCTGGTCGACCGCGTTACGGATTACGTGCAGCAATTGCGATTGCTCGACTGGCGGGGCGTGGGTTATCTGTTGACGGGATGGAAAGCGCGGTCGATTGAAAAAGATTTTGAAGCGTTATTTTCCGATGCACGGCGCGTGCATCCGTTACGCCGACACCTCAACGCCGTCCAACTCGAGCTGGCGTTTTATCATCGGTGCCTGGAGATCAACATCAAATGGGCGGTGACGGGACTCGACCTGTTCGGCGTTTTGCGCGAGGATGCACTCAGCCAGACTATCGACAACCTGTCCGAACTGGGCAACGGGTTGTGGAACCTCGTCTATAACAGCTCGCAGATCACCACCACTCTCGAGCTCGCCGGTATCCGCTTCAGCGACATCACCACCTTCTTCGATTCCGAACAAGTCCCGCTGACTGTTGTGTAAATGGTGAGAGAATGGTCAATCACCACTGAGAGTGGACCAGGCCATGGAGCGGTTGGAGCCGCCTGCGTGGCCTTTTTGGCTGACGATTAACAATCCGATGTCCTGCGAATCTTTGAACCAACCGAGCGCGGTATCCAACGCTTCCTGGGGTACAATGCCGCGTCCCAGCATTTCATAGGTTCGGTAAGCGGTGAGGTTTAGGGTGATCGATTCGCCATGCCCGGTGGCGCATACCGCGCCGTGCTCGCCTGCGTATAATCCACAACCGATCAACGGCACATCGCCCACGCGACCCGGGCGCGACCCGCCGGTGCCCCCGGTACTCAGCGCTGCGGCAAATTGTTCTCCATCGAACACGACGGCCCCCACGGTATCGGTGCCCGGTGCGTTGGATTCAACGCGGGTCATATCCATTTCCTTGAACCCGAGTTCGAGAGCGTATCGATGCGCATCTTCCCCGGCCAATAGACGGTACTCGGAGTCCGCCACGGCACGAGCAATATGAATCGGGTTTTTGATGTGCTGAATAGCCGAAACCGCTCCAAAGTGTCGACGGCTGTCCATGCAGGCGGCATCCATCCGTACCGACCCGTCAGAGCGCTTGCGCGAACCGGTACCGGCGTTGAAGCGGGGATCGTCTTCCAGAATTTCCACTGTCTGGCAGACCGCTTCCAGAACGGGCGTTCGGGCCTGCAACAGCTTCAGGCCGATCAGGCAGGCGCGGTCGGTGCCGTCGGAGTGGGCGTTGTCGGATCCGGCTCCGCCGTGGGCCAGTATGGTGGGTTGTTTTCCGGGCATTCGCTTCCTTTCCGCTTTGGCCTGCTGGCCGGATGGGGTATGATGTCCCCATCCTTTCAATAGTGCCGGACTCGAAAATTATGGTCAAATTCTGTTTGCAGTGCAAGAACGCTTTTTGGGGCGGTCAGTTTTGCCCCAAATGCGAGGGCGAGGTGGAACTGCTCGACGCCGCTGTGCCGGAGAATCAAAAACACCTGAGCGAGCTCAATATCGACGTCCGTCCCAAATATTATGCCCGAAGTTCCATGTTGCTCACCTGTTTCGGGTTCATCATGTCCCTGCCCCTGGGAATGTTCGTCTTTATTAGAGGAATGAGTGAATCCGGCAACGTCGGCTTATGGGCGGGCATCGGTATCGGCACCGTCGTTCTGATCTCCTGGGGGGCCTGGGCGCTTTCCGCAAAACTGTTCAACAAGCAGATGGAAGTGGTCGAGGACGTCAAAGAACCGCAGCTGGACTGATTCCCTACCTAAACCGAATTATTTTTTTATCCCGGTGGACGCGTTAAGCAGTTCGCAATCGTTTCCACAATTCAGCAGCGGCGGCACCGAACCCAGCCGCAATTGCCAGGCTGGCAATGATTCCACCCACGAAGGGAATAAAGGCGATAATACCCAGGAGAATAGCGCCTGCTATCCCCCAGCCGATCCGTGCGGGGAGCTTGGCGTCAATAGAGGTCCGTTTCCCGCGTCTGACAAGCAGTCCAATATAATTGCTCACCGTTACCAGACCCAATAACCATACGAAGGCAATCACGATGAACAAGGCAATTCCGAGAGGGATACCAAGGATCGAGGCAAACAAGAGTCCCGTGAGGGCAATGGCGAGCAGGACTCCCGTAATACCGCGTCCGAGATGGGACCAGGGATTTGTTTGGAATTGTCCAGCTGAAGCAGCCATCAGACCTGGAAACGCCAATTGGACGATAATGATGAGCAAAAGCATGCCGATCATCCAGGAAACCATGATGAACATGCCGATGCCGAGAATGCTGAAGCCAATGGTATGGAGATTGGACTTGTCGATTTCTATCCGGCGGATCTTTCCGCCGATTTTCGCTCCTTTAGCGATTTCAGGCTCAGCCTCGCTCCGGTAAATCAGGTCACCGCCTATCGCTGCGCCGGACGCAATGACGATCCGCTCAGCGAGGAAATCCGCCTTACCGGAAATCTTGCCGGTGATGGTGATGCGTGCCGCCGCGGCTCGCATGTTTCCACCAATGCGTCCTTCCATGTCGATGGTTTCGGAAGCGAAGCGGGCATCACCACCAACCGTTCCGTCAGAAGAAACCCGGATTGACCGTGCAGCGGCAACAACATCGTCTTCAATGCTGCCGGCAATTTTAACGTTGGCCGCCGCTGCGATCATATCCGCAATGTTGCCGCTACGTAACTCAACATCATAGCCGGCGACAATAGCGTTCTTAACAGTAGCCGAATCAAAGGTAACATCTCGACCCGCGGCGAAAACATCGTCGGTGACGTTGGCGCTGATTCTTACCGACTGTCCGGCGAGAAACTGCATATCAGAATGGCTGCCCGTGAGAGCAACGTTTTCACGCTCAAACCCTTTCGGTTGTCCTGAAACATGAGATACAAAAATAGCAGACAACAAAACACCAAGCCCAAGAACTACGAGCCCTTGCAACAAGGTACGAAGTGACACGGATGCTCCGAGAAAGCGAGCGATAGAATTCATATTTGTTACCTCCACGTTTGGAGATTTGCAAAAGAGTCAATTTTTGAATATTTTTCAACCCACTAATAATAAAATCCCGGGCTTCTACCTGTATACAAATAAGATGAAATAAAATCCAAATTTATTCCTCTTAATATAAAACGAAAGGACTGCTCGGGAAGAGTAAAGATTGCAGGGAAGCTTTCTTCATTTCTTGGAAGGCATGGTTATTAATGGGAAAACAACTGACTCGAGACGGTGTCAAGACGATTTCCATGCTCTTTGTGTGGAAAGCCGTATTTTATGTTTGTTTTTTTGTAGCTGCAGGACGGCTGGATATCCCCAGGGCATGGCTTTTATTGAGTATCGATTATTTGGGCGTTATAGTCATTTCTGTGATCTTCTGGAAACTCGCACCCGAACTCGCCAATCAGCGGGCTACCATCAAGGAGGGGACCAAATCCTGGGATAAAGTTTTCCTAGCGCTCTATCTCACAATCGCGCTGATTGCGTTCCCGATTGTCGCCGGGCTGGACGTGGGAAGATATTACTGGTCGGAGCTTCATATCAATTACGCTATCACCGGCGTCATTCTTTTTGTCTTGTGCGTAGCCTTGGGTTCTTGGGCGATCGTCGTTAACCGTTTTTTTGAAACCACCGTGCGGATTCAGACAGACCGGGGCCATAGGGTCATCACCGATGGCCCTTATCGTTTCGTCAGGCATCCAGGTTATCTGGCCATGATTCTTGGAACTCTTTCGGCTTCCTTTATCACAGGTTCACTTTACTCTCTGATTCCCGGTGGGTTTGCTCTTGTTGCGCTACTGGTCCGGACCTATCTTGAAGACAGGACTTTAAAAGAGGAACTCGATGGGTATCGAGAATATGCATCGCGAGTACGCTGGCGGCTGGTACCGGGTATTTGGTGAATAGAATGAAATTAAAATTTTTCTCATACAACACCTTCCTGATCGAGCATTCCGATACCCGGATCGCGATTGATCCGGGTCTCAATTTGTGGATCGGAAAGCTGGACAGCCTGATCCCAAGATCGGAATGGGCCGGTATCACACACATATTGGTCACACACGGAGATCCCGATCACTACTGGCACATCGATAGAGTCGCTGAAATCTCGAAAGCGCCGGTTGTTTGCGGGAAAGCACTGGTCAAGACGCGTGGAGATAGCACATTTTTACTGGGTCCGCGAAAGCGAGGCATCCAGTATTCGATGAAGTTTGACAACGTTTACACCGTGGATGTCGGCGAAACGATCGAGGTGGACGGAGTAAAAATCCAGGGACTTAAATCCGTTCACGGTCCGCTCGTTGTTAATTTTTTGTTTGGACTGGTTCGCCGTGAATTCGTCCCAGGACCGGGGGAGCGGATCGGTTTGGGGGGCATTGGTTTCAAGTTCACCGTGGGTGAAAGGACTTTCGTCAACCTGGGTGATACGCTGCTTCAAAAGGAATGGGAAGGATTGAAGCCCGATATTCTGATGATTCCCATCGGAGGACGTATTGCAAAAAACACGATGAATGAAACGGAAGCGCTCGAAGCGGTTCAACTCATCTCACCGAAAATTGTAATCCCGTGTCATTACAACGAAGCTTTTTTATGGAAAAGAAATTGTAACCCCACAGACGACCAGTTCTTTAAAAAGCAAGTGGAAGATATGGGAATGGAGTGCAAGATCATGGGTTACGGAGATGAGATTGTGCTTTAGCTGGAAGTTATTCGTAAGTTCCCCGGATCGGATAATCATTTTCTTGAATCCATTCCACGGTGTCGAGCAACTCTTCCAAGTCAGAACGATTGAACGGGGTGTTCGATATATCGATCAACTGCACCTTGCCTTCGGTATTGACGGCAAACATCCCCGGTTCTGCAAAGGGACGGTCCGTCTCCTGCGGGGAACGTGGATGGGAAATATAAAGTCCTAAATCTTTCATCTGTTCGATCGACAATCCATAAGCCACAGAGAAAGACAACCCGTTGGACTCCACCATGGTCACTGCCTTGCTTTCGGGATCACCGGACACGGCAACGATCTCAGCCTTTGTAGCAAGAAATTTATCTTTCAAGCTTTCAAGTTTCGTCAGGTACTGTTTACAGACAGGACAATGCTGACCTCGATACACAAAAACCAACTGCCAGTTTCCTTCTTTCCGAGGCCTTCCCAAAGTCACCTCACCGCCCCCAACCAACGAAAAGGTGAATTCAGGCAACCAGCTGCCTGAGGAAAGTTTTTTAGTTCCCACGCTAAATTTCTCCGAAGAATTCAGGGCAACGCTTTTTGGCCGATGTCTTTGCGGAATTGAACCCCCTGCCACTGGATTTTATCGACCGCCTGGTAAGCTTTTTCAATCGCCTGTTTCACATCGCCCCCCAAAGCGGTAACCCCCAGAACCCGGCCGCCGCTGGTGACGATATCGTCTCCCATTTGCTTCGTTCCTGCGTGAAACACAGTAACGTCCGACAACGAACCGGCCTGATCGAGTCCCGCGATCGTTCTGCCTTTGGCATACGAGCCGGGATAACCTTCCGACGCCATCACCACGCATACGGCCGCATCCGGTTTCCATTCCAGTGAGATTGAATCCAGCGTGCCATCGGCGCAGGCTTCCATAATGGGAACGATATCGCTTTGCATCCGCATCATCAACGGCTGGGTTTCCGGATCGCCGAACCGCGCATTAAACTCGAGAGTCTTAGGACCCTTGGAAGTGATCATCAACCCCGCGTATAACACGCCTTGGTAAGGAATGCCCTCTTGCCGCATACCGTTGACGGCGGGAACCATGATCTTGTCGATCACCTGCTGTTTAAGTTCAGGAGTGAAAATGGGAGCCGGGGAGTAAGCACCCATGCCGCCGGTGTTGGGTCCGGTATCGCCGTCGAACACGGCTTTGTGATCCTGTGCCGCTTCCATCGGCATAACCGTGTTGCCATCGGTGAAGGCCAACAAAGACACCTCCTGCCCTTCCAGGCGTTCTTCGATAATGATACGGCTGCCCGATTCACCGAATATTTTGTTGTCCATGATCTGACAGATGGCATCCATCGCTTCGGCTTCGCTCGCGCACACAAACACGCCTTTGCCCGCCGCTAGTCCGTCAGCCTTGATCACCTGTGGACCTTTGCCTTTAAGGTACGCGCGTGCTTCGTTTGCATTTTCAAAAGCAGCATAATCCGCGGTGGGTATGTTGTATTTCTGCATCAAGTCTTTAGAGAATGTCTTGCTTCCTTCCAGCTGCGCCGCCTTTGCTGAAGGGCCAAACACTTTCAGGTCATTGTCCTGGAACCAGTCGGCCAAGCCCAGCACCAGCGGCTGCTCCGGACCCACCACGGTCAAGTCAATGGACTGGTTGAGTGCGAACTGCAGAAGCCTTTCGATATCATCTGCCGGGATGTCGATGTTGGTGGCAACATCTGCCGTCCCGGGATTACCCGGCGCGCAAAACAGTCCGGTTACCTTCGGACTTTGCGCAATTTTCCAGGCCAGTGCATGTTCGCGCCCGCCGCCGCCAATAATGAGAATTTTCATGCTATGCTCTGGGTTGAGAATTTCATCCGGCTCGTTGAAAAAGACGACTGTATATAAAACCGGGACAAGAAACAAGTTTAAACCGGTTGATTGGATGAACTCAAAACAGCGGGAATCCTTGCCGATCCCACAAATTCTGAAATAGTTCTGAAATAAATAACTCCTTGTATTACAATGAATTAATTTGAAATACGGGCATCTGTGAAGACCGGGGTCCCGTTCCTGTTGGCTCAACAGCTGTTGCCATTGTATGATTGTTGCTCAAACTACCCTTAGAAGGATCGACCATGAACAAAAGCGTTTTTCGAATCCGATGGTGGATCATCGGAATTTCATTGTTTTTGATTTTAGTGGCGGGCAAAACGGTTCAGGCCTCGGGAATTACTGAAGGGCTCAAAGCCACCATTGATCAGGTCATCGGAGTCGTAACCGATCCGCAATATAAAGACGACCGGTCCACCCGCCGCGCAAAAATGAAGAACCTTATTTTTCCCAAGTTCAACTTCGTGGAAATGGGGAAACGGTCTCTCGGGAAAAAATACTGGAAACAAATCAGCCCTGAAGAACGCAAAGCTTTTGTCGATGTGTTCGGAAAACTTTTGGAAAATTCCTACGCCAACAAACTCGAAAGTTATTCGGATGAAAAAATCAATTATATCGATGAAATCGTCAAGGGCCGGTACGCCATGGTTAAAACCGAGGTGGTGCGCAAAAACGATGTCGTTAATGTCGACTATAAATTGATTGAAAGCCCGAGCGAGTGGCGGGTATACGACATAGTGGTAGAAGGCGTCAGTTTGATCAAAAATTACCGGTCCCAATTCCGCAAGATTATCCATAGCGATTCGTTCGATAAGCTGATGGATAAATTGAACACTAAGGTAAAGAAACTGGAAGCCGGTGAAGCCAATGGTAATGGCGGTGATAACGTTAAAAAAAGCGATAAAATCTGATCCATTACTCCTCCCTCTGAGAAATTATGATCCGAAGTTCGGCTCCCACGCGAATTGATCTGGCCGGCGGTACGCTGGACTTGTGGCCGCTTTATCTTTTTCTCGATAATCCTCCGACCCTGAACGCGGCGATCGATTTGTACGCTACGGCGGAGTTGACCCCCAGGCGGGATAAAACCATCGTCATCGAATCCCGCGACCTTGGCTGCAAAGCACGATTCCGCAGCCTCAGCGCTTTGCCCGAGCGACACCCGTTGATTCTACTCATCAAACTGATCCGGTTTTACCAGCCGAAAACCGGTTTGCACCTGACCACAGACTGCCAGGCTCCTGCGGGCTCCGGCATCGGCGGTTCTTCAGCGCTGAATATCACTTTAAACGGTGCCCTCAACCGCTTTACTAAGAAGGGTTACAACCGCGAACAGATGATCGATATCGCTAAAAATATCGAAACCCAGGTCATCGACGTGCCCGCCGGCACCCAGGATTATTATTCGGCAATGTACGGCGGGGTACAATCGATCCAACCGGGAATCGTGAAAACTGAACCCCAACGTCTTCCGATGGACCTCAAGGATCTCAACCGGAGATTCATCCTGTGCTACACGGGCCAACCGCATTACTCCGGCATAAACAACTGGTCGGTATACAAAAAAGCCATCGACGGCAATACGAAGACACTGAAAAGCCTGTCCCGCATTGCCGAGGTGACACGCCAGATGGAAAAACCGTTGGCGCAAGGCCGGTTAACTCGGTTCGAGCACTGGTTCAACGAGGAATGGAAAGCCCGCAAAGCGCTGGCACCGGGCATCAGCACGGCCAAGATGGACCGCATGATCCTCGCCGCAAAACGGAAGGGAGCTTTGGCCGCGAAAGTGTGTGGTGCGGGTGGCGGCGGGTGTGTCGCCTTTTTCGTGCCTCCCAGGAAGAGGGAAAACGTCATCCAAACTTTGCAGGACCACGGCGGCAACGTATTGAATTTCAAGTTTGTATCGCGGGGACTGCGCGTTTCCCGTTCCTAATCACGGTAAGCCTTTCCAAATGGCAATAGACCTTGACCTGCCCCCTGAAAACTGGTCCAGCGTGTATGTTAGGATTTGGGTCAAAACCCTGTTGATTAGAGGGGGGAAGATGACCAAGAAAAATATTCATCTGAGCAGATTATTGGATATTTGCGTGAAACAGAGATATCACGCCATTTTTTGGATATGATTTGAGTTATTTCAACTCATATAATATCCAACCTGTTCTCATCAACCTGTTCACGCAATTCCTTTCCTGCTTTAAAGAAAGGAACTTTCTTAGCAGGGACTTCAACTTTCTCCCCTGATTTAGGATTGCGACCGATTCTGGGATTTCTTTCCCGGATACGAAAACTCCCGAAGCCTCTGAGTTCTACCTTATCTCCTCCTGCTAATGAATCAGTAATACTATGAAAAACCGTGTTCACGATAACTTCAGTTTGTTTCTTCGTTAGGTTGATTTGTTCAGCTACTTTTTTAATTAATTCCGCCTTAGTCATTTTAAATTTCTGCTCATTTAAGGTTTTTAATCTTTTTATTCAATTTCCTGAGTGATGCAATCCCCACAAAACCTCCAGCATTATTGGTAACAGCGATATGCTCAATTTTATTTACCACCATTGTTTCCGTAGCTTTTATCGGATCTCGTATTCCTTTTAATGGGGCAGGTCACACACAATCGTTACAGTAGCCCCGAAGCAGGATCTCTTTGACCTGCCCAAAGCGACTGCTTGCTGCCCTGCTCTTGTTGGTCAATTCGATCTCTTGCATGCACGAGACGACACCGCAATCGACGCAGACAAAGTGTGGATGAAACACGTATCCCTGCTCCTCTTCTGTGACGATCTCAAATCTCCAAACGTGATCACCGAGTTCGGATCGACGCAACAACTTTGCTGACACCATGTCGTTCAGGTTGCGGAAGACCGTTGACTGGTCCATTTCATGTTCCGCTAAGCGAGCGGAAACTTCCGCGTGTGTTAGAGGGACTGACGAATCGCGGAGCACCAATAGGGTTGCTACACGTGCGGTTGTTACTCTCAGTCCGGCCTCCTGAATCGTTTGCCGGGCCCAACTGCGGGCGGTTATGTCTTGGTCCATGGGAGCATTTCCTTTTTTGTTTCCTCAAGCACGGACTTCATCGGCTCGGGCCTTTTTGCAATCATAATACAGGCTCGGGCCTTTTTGCAATAATAATACATTTGCAATTAAATTGCATTTGTATTAACATTGCGGAAAAAATACTTCAGGGACCGATAGATTGCCAACTGGCGGTGGTTCAACCGTTACCCATTACGAACCGCCTATTCGCAAGAAGTCCCTTTTCTCAAAATTGACCGAACTGTTGGAGTTATCCATGAACAAGATTGAATCATCCCCGAGTCAGTCCCGCCTGCCGGTCACGGTACTCAGCGGCTTCCTCGGCGCGGGAAAGACCACGTTGCTCAACCAAGTGCTCAATAACCGGGAAGGACGTCGTGTGGCGGTGATCGTAAACGATATGAGCGAGGTCAACATTGACGCGGCGCTCATCGAACGAGGCGGCGCCGAACTCTCACGCACCGAAGAGAAGCTGGTCGAGATGTCCAACGGCTGCATTTGCTGCACGCTTCGGGACGATCTCCTCGCCGAAGTTTCGCGACTCGCGAAAGAAGGACGTTTCGACTACTTGCTGATCGAATCCACGGGAATCTCGGAACCGATCCCTGTCGCACAGACCTTTACATTTGAAGACGAGGACGGTGTGAGCCTGAGCCATGTTTCTCGACTCGACACAATGGTCACGGTCGTGGACGCCGCGAACTTCCTGCAAAGTTACAATGCAGCCGAAGCACTCAAGGATCGTGGCGAAGCGCTTGGCGAAGAAGACGACCGGACAGTAACCGACCTACTCATTGACCAGATTGAGTTCGCGGACGTTATCGTGCTCAATAAGCTTGATCTCGCGAGTGAAGATCAGGCAAAGGAGATCCAGGCCATCGTCAAGGTGCTAAACCCCGGCGCGAAAATTCTCCCGACAACCCGCGGACAGGTTCCGCTCGAGTCCGTGCTCAACACGGGCCTGTTCGACTATGAGAAGGCTGCGAGCTCCGCGGGCTGGATTCGAGAGCTGATGGAAGAGCACACGCCAGAAACCGAAGAGTATGGCATATCGAGTTTCGTCTACCGGACATCGCATCCCTTCGACGCCGAGAAACTTTGGTCATTCTTGAATGACAGTGGAAACTGGCACGGCGTGCTCCGCTCCAAAGGACATTTTTGGGTCGCCGCGGACCATCGAGTAGCCTACGAGTGGGCTCAGGCCGGAGGCGCCAGTAATGTAAATCCCGCTGGTATGTGGTGGGCGGCTGTGCCTCCCGCACAGTGGAATCACCCCGAGGGTGAGCGCCCCGACCAACAGCCGGACTGGCATCCTCGATACGGTGATCGCATGCAGGAACTCGTTTTCATTGGCCAGAAGATGGACGAGGCGTCCATACGCGCTGGACTCAATGCGTGCTTGCTGGACGAGCAACTTGCCAATGCCAGTAGCCGAAACTGGGCAGAGCTTCAGAATCCCTTCCCTGAGCTTCAAATGGAACGGGAGTCGGCATGACAGTCGTACAAACCACCAAGACTGTGTATGACGTCGTTGTCGTTGGTGGAGGCGCTGTGGGTGTGGGCGTTGCAATAGCCCTAAGGCATGCGGGCATTCTGTGGGAAGGAGTGCACGGCATGTTGATGGGAAACGACGTGGGAACGCAAGCAAACATGAATGCATCACTCTTTTAGGAAGGCAATAAAACATGAATGATTCACTCTTTTCGGAAAGACAGAAAATCGAGCAGGTTGAGGAAGGCGTCGAGCTGGCCCCTAAATTCGATGAGCACGGGCTGATCCCGGTGGTCACGACGGACTTCGAAACCGGCGAAGTGCTCATGCATGCCTACATGAACGCCGAGGCGCTCGCGCAAACCATCAAACTGGGCGAAGCCGTCTATTGGAGCCGGAGCCGAAAGTGTCTCTGGCATAAGGGCGCAACGAGCGGCTTGGTGCAGCGCGTCCGCGAGATGCGAATCGATGACGACCAGGATTGCGTCTGGCTGCGTGTGGACGTCCAGGGCGGGGCCAGTTGCCACGTGGGATATCGCTCCTGTTTTTACCGAACCGTGCCCTTTGGCGATCAGGTCGGCCAGCCGCTGGTGTTTACAGAGACGGAGAAGGTTTTCGACCCCAAGTCGGTCTACGGCGATGCCCCAAACCCGACGCAACTCTGAACCTTAACAGACAAGGAACTTATCATGAAAGTCGCTTACATCTTCCGCTCTGACATGGCTTCCACTTTTCAACTGGCAACAATGATCCTGCCTCAACTCGAAGGCGGCTATCACGGCGCCGAGGTTGTCGGCATGTTCTTCTTCGATGACAACACCTTCATGCTTCGCTCGGGTGACCCGGTAGGAGAGCGGTTATCGAAAGTCGCGCGTGAACACGGCATCCTGTTAATGATGTGCGACCAGTGCGCCGTACGTCGCAACTTGGCCGAAGGTACTCTTGAGCAGTGTGGCAGGGGTGAAGTGGCGGCGAAAGGGACCGTTGAAGGAGTGAGTGCGGGCTGCTTCCCCCAACTTTATGACGCTTTGAGCGGCAACCCACCAGACCAAATCATCACCCTCTAGCTGATGCGAGGTATGTGTATAGTGAACGACGAAGAGGCCGTTGGGCGGGCATCCGCCGCGCCGCTAACATTGATGTGTTTTCAAGGTCATCCCTCTTATGAATGATGAAAATGTAATTCCCGCTACATACGAACAATGGCGTAACTGCATCGAGGTCCGTTGCAACATCCCGTTGACATCGACGTACATCGGAGAACGCCTGACTGAATTACAGGATGGCAAGCATCCAAAAACCAGAGAATTCGCGAGGCAGTACGGAACCGATCATCTTCAGCGAATAATCGCGTGGTTCCGTCGTGCGGCGGACGAATTGTCGGGAGAACAAAGATGATGCGAAAACTACCCCTTTCTTTGTTGTCTCAATTCATTTTAGCAACAGCAACCGTCTTTGCAACACCCACATGTTTTTTCTTTACAGCAGTTTGATTCCTTGCAATCGCACTTGCAGTTATTCTCACTCATGGTTAGACCTCCATTTTTAACATTTAACTTTTACCCTCGACCTTATCTGCAAGCCTTCTAAGGGTTTCAGCCAGTTCCTTTTTGTTTAAAGAAAAGGTTTTTTCTCGACCTTTTTTTTCAAATCTGACAACTCCCTCTTCTACTAAAACCTTCAGATGGCGGGAAACTACCGAGGCATCAACATTGCAGCACTCGCATAAGCACATTGCGTTTTGTGGAGTATCGCATTGGCATAATTCGTTCACCAGAGAGAGTCGATTGAATTCCCCCAGCGCTTTAAACAAATTTGCCAGCTCTTGTGTCTCAGTAGCATCCATTGCTCAATATTTGCATATTTGCGCAAAAATGTCAATATTGCGCTAAAACATATCCCAACAAAGCCATTGGGGATGCTCTTTTAGTCAGCGTGAATGGGGAATTTCATTTTTGTTGAAATTTGACTCATTTGCACGTCATGGACGTATGGAATGCAACCAAATGACCCAATCCAAACTCTAGCAGGCACAGACGATATCTTTTGCTTTCCCGGTAAGTTCTTGGGCCGCTTGAATACGTTCGATGAAGACTTCGGGAATTTTCTTTCTTTTCATGGCAGCCACAGTCTTCCCAACATCATATTCCACATAGTGAATTTCGACTTTGAGGTTGACAGTATCTATGGTGATATAACTGGATTCCATACCTCCATGGCGGGGCTCTCCTACGCTACCTGCATTAACAATTAGTTTCGGTTTCAATGTAACCTTTCTCGATGGCGATGACCGTTTCTTTAAATCATTTTCACGCGCCTTGACGGTCAAGATACCCGATACCTCTTTGACAAAGGGAACATGGGTGTGCCCGCACATCAGTATTTCACAATCACCACCTGCTGCACGTTCAAATAGAATCAGCTCATGAGTTGAATCCGTCAAGTATTCACTCGTGGAACGGGGGCTACCATGGACGAAAAGGACATTCTCGGAATCATCTTTTATTCCAAACGGCAACTCTCTTAAAAAACTTTTAGTTTTCTTTGAGACAGCCACTTTTGTCCAAGCAAATGCCATCGCTCCAAGTTCCTCCTCCTTCTTAGAAATGTAATGGCAACCACAAGTATTTTTGTCGAGGCCGATCCCCTCGTCCCAGCAGCCCAAAACGGTTGAGATATTTTTTCGTTCTATAAAACGAACCACCTCATTCGGATGCGGTCCGTATCCCACGAGATCTCCTAAACAGACGATGCTATCAATATTCTTCGAGCGAATGTCATCATAGACAGTTTCAAGAGCCTCCATATTTCCATGAATACAGGAGATAACAGCAATCTTTTTACCCATTAACCTCTCTCCTCTTATTCGATCTGTGGTTTTGTAATCGCGGCTAAATTGGCCAAGAACCATGCAGAAGCGGCACTCAACTGCAGCCAGTCGCCTGCGGAACTCACTCCGTAAACAAACATGCTGCAGATCCAGCAGATACTTGCAGTAGTTTGTCCAAGCCAATCGATGCTGAGAGCCTTTGCTAGCCGAGATCTATTCACTGAGAACCCTAGAGAAGAGTCAGGTTTTGAACGCATTCACTCATCCTTAATTTTAACGATATTGGAATTCGTAGTACGCTACCATTATTGCAATTTAGTTGCAATAAAAAAGAAGATGTCTTAGGGTATAACCTTCCAGGGTTTTCTTGGTAAAGCTGTTGATGTTTCATAGTAGATGACCAATAATTGAGAAAAGGCCACTTACTATCTATCATTAAACGAGCGGATGTGAATGCATGAAAGAACTAGAAAAGTTCAAGGAGATTCTCAAGTTCCATCGATTGAGAATTACCCAGTCTAGACTTGCGGTGGCATCTATTTTAATCCAGAATCGAGAGACTCCCTTTACACCCGAGGAGATTTTTGACTGTATTCAAAGATCAGATGATCTGTATTGTGATCAAGTTTCCGTTTATCGAACTTTGTCGATTTTTGAAGACTTAGGGTTAGTGTCAAAATTCCTTTTTCATGGGCAAGCAGCAAGGTACATGATCAGCATTTCAAACAAAAACACCCCGTATCATAAACACTATTTTAAATGTGATCAATGTCACTGGGTCGAGCCTCTGGGGGATTGCATACTATTAAAGACAGAAAAGCGGCTGGAGAAAAAAGGTTATAGAAATCTTCATCACCATATAGAGGTGACGGGCTTGTGCCCGAGATGCACCACTTGACATATGGCGAATCCACGGGAGGAGAAAGCAGTTCCGGTCTGGAGGAAAAAAAGAGCCTTCGAAATCGGCCTGGGGTATAATTAAACTGTAATTGAGGAGGCAGTCGTTTCCTTTATTCAACATCTTCCACTCCGGTCTTTATGAAAAGATTCTGGAATAAGAAGAAGGTCATGCTGGCGACAGGCTTTGCGCTGCTGGTCGCCATGCCATTTCTGATCATCAGCGAAAAACGCCTGCCGATGCTGACCGACAACACTCTGAATCCCTATCCGGAGCCGGAGGATCTTGCAGCATCCTATATTCAAAAAGCTTCAGAAAATTATTTCTACCGGGAATTTCCTCAGGCTTCAGAAAATTATCGCAAAGCCCTCGCCATTTATGAGGAACGCAAGGACATCCATCACGTCGCCACAACGTACAATTCGCTGGCCGATCTCTATGTCTGGGCCCGTGAACCGGAAGAAGCCGAGAAACACTATCTGCTCGCCGCCCAATATCACGCCAAGATCCCGGACCGGCTGGGACAGGCGGATTCCATCAAAGAACTGGCAGACCTTCATATGGAACTTGAGAATTTCAAGAAGGCTGAACAAAGATATATCGAATCGTTGAATTTACTGAAAGACGGCAAAGCCAACCGGGTCCTGGGAAGCGTTCATGAAAGCATGGGACACATGTACTGGAAAGCGAACCGGATACCCCTGGCGATCGCTTCCTTTACGCATGCACGGGATACCTTTGAAGCCCTGCATTACAATCTGGGAGTCGAGCATATGACGAACGTTCTCAATCGATTGAACAAGATCCCCAATACCCGGCATAACCATGCCCTGCGTGGACCCTCGGATTCAGAAGACTACGCCATTCACTAATTCCTCTTGCACCAACGACACTGTGAGTCTCCGAACATTTACAACTCTGTTTCTTTTTTTGGGGCTGTTTGCAACGGCAAATGCAGCTGAAGTCGATGTCCCTTCCTATTCCTTGAAGCTGGTAAAGAAACTGGTCGACCAGCAGGCAACCAGTGAATTTGACTGCCGGGAACGGGTTTACTTGATGACAACCTGGTTCCAGGTGTACGGCAAGCACCGCATAACGGCGCGTTGGTTTAATCCCGAAGGAAAGCTGCAAGACCAGGGTCATCTGGATTTCGTAGGCCAGCAAAAGGAGACGGACGGTTGGCTGGCGCTGGAATTTTTAAATGTGGAAGACCGGGCGGCCTCCACGCATCTCAATGCCGAGGTGGCAAAATTTTACGGTAAGTGGAAGGTGAAGGTTTTTCTGGACAACAATTTTCTGGAGGAACGGGAGTTTTTTGTCCGATGCAAATAAGAAAAGCGTTCAATCCGCTTCCGGTTCGCTGAACGTATCAGAAAAACGGTCTTTCATTTTGCCCAGGTCTTTTTTATTCCTCTGGACTTTTTTCAAAAGAGTCCGCATTTCCTTATCCGGAAACAATTCGTTGAGATCGGTCTCCTCTCCCGGAAACAAATGATTCAGATCGATTTCCTCCTCCGCTTCCACGGAAGAGTCTTCTTCGAGGTTTTGTGGCGCGGGAATGTCCGCCTTCAGGGATTCTTCAGGCGCCTGTTGAGGTGGGGATGAGGATTCCTGTTCTGTCATCACAAAACTCCTGAATTCATATCTAGAGCATACTACTCAAAAACCTGTAGCGGCACAAGCAACATTTCCGTCGAAGCGCCGGAGAGAATCTTGCGAAGGTATTTTTAATATCGGGCCAGGTAGATGCCCATGAACACAGCGGCAACCACGGCACCCAGGGTGATGGCACCAAAATACTTCATCTTCTCCAGCGTGGGTCGAACCTGCTCGCGGTTTTCCGGGCGGAGATCCAGATGCGCAATCTTGGAACGCAAACCGAACGTTTGATACAAACTCAACAGAAACGCCACGACCACAAAAATCAATTTGATGCCAAGGATATTGTAATATCCTTCCTTGAGATTGACCTGCTCGGTGTAGTTTTCCATCATGTAATAGACACCGGACCCGATCAGTAATAGCAGGCAGGTAAAAACCGTCGGCGCCAATAGGTCGATCACTTTGTAGGACGCGGAATGTTCATCCACCGCATCATCTTTTTTCAGATCAAAAATGTGAGGCCATAACAGGACCAGGCCGAAAATACTGCCTCCCACCGCCACCGCCGCCGCCATCAGGTGGACAAACATGATGATCGTATCGGTCATGAATCAGAGGTTTTTCAGGTAATCGATGAGCAAACGCACACCGTAAGCGGAACCGCCTTTAGGAACATACGGTTTCTCATTGGAGGTCCAGGCGGTGCCTGCGATATCGAGATGCACCCAGGGATAATCGCCGGTGAACGGTTTCAAAAACGCCGCGCCTGTGATCGTGCCCGCACCCACACCCTTGGAGGCAATGTTTTTGAGATCCGCAATATCGCTCTTTGTGGCTTTTTCGAATTCCTCATACAAAGGCAACTCCCACAACCGCTCGCCGGTCGCATCTCCACTTTGGATCAACTTTTGGATCAATTTCGAGTCCGTCCCTACGGCCGCCGCGGCCTGGTGTCCCAGAGCGAAGATCACTGCACCCGTCAATGTGGCAAGATCGATCAACACTTTGGGTTTGTAACGTTGTGCGTACACCAATGCGTCCGCAAGAATCAATCGTCCTTCCGCATCGGTGTTCAACACTTCAATGGTCTTGCCGTTGGACGCAGTGAGAATATCACCCGGCTTGATGGCCGATCCTCCCGGCATGTTTTCGGTCGCAGGAACCAGCCCCACCACATTGACCTTCAACTTCAGGCTCGCTGCCGCCTGTAGAGTGCCGATTGTGACGGCGCCGCCGGACATATCGAACTTCATCTCGTCCATACCCGCGCCCGCTTTCAGGGAGATGCCTCCCGTATCAAAAGTAATGCCCTTGCCGACAACCACCACCGGCTTGTCTTTCGCTTTACCCCCTTTATACTCCATGACAATGAACTTGGGTGGTTCATGGCTGCCCCGGGCCACTCCAAGTAATGACCCCATCCCCAATTTTTCCATATCCTTTTTCTCGAGGATCTTGCAGGTGATCTTGTGCTTGCGCGCCATCGTTTGCGCGGCTTTCGCCAGAAACGTCGGGGTGGCCGTATTGCCGGGATGATGCATGAGATCGCGGGTCGCGATAACCGCTTCACATAATTTTTCCGCTTGATCCATACCCTTCTGGTAGCTCTTCACTTTGGGTTTGGAAGGTGCAAGAACCGTGATTTCCTCGATGCGAGACGGCGGATCGTCCTTATCCTGGCTTTTGTACTGATCGAAATGATACAGCCCCAGTTGTGCCCCTTCCACCAAGGCTCCGGCCACGGGACTACCCGTTTGAGTTTTTTTGGATTTAGCCGGTTTGCCGGCATCCTTTTCATTCAGGAATATCGCGATTTTGCGGTGGCGCGATTTTTCAGCCGCCTTGGCACCGGTGCCGGATGCCTGTCGAATCTGTTCTTCTTTAACGTCTTTCGATTTGCCCAGCCCTACAACGATGATGGAATCCGCGCCCATCAATCCGCGTACGCTTTGCTGAAAGGTCTGGTTGAGTTTACCCTCGAAGCGTTTCGCCTGGAATGCGGCAGTCAGCGCACCGTTCAGCAGGCCGTCGATTTGTTTCAGAAGTCCTGCCGGTTTGGCCTCTGGGCTGAACAAAATCAGGCAATCGGTTTTATGTTTGAGAGCGTCGTCAGCTTTAACGGAGGTTTTGATCATTGGAAACTTTCAAGAGTTAGAATTGATCTTACAAAAGTCCCAAAATTCTATTGGAATACAACAAAGGACACAAGGACAAACTCGTCGCTCGTGAAAATGAGAGAAGCCATACCCGCTGGATTTTCGAATGTTAGACCGCTCTCTTATCCAATAAGGATCCCTCTCTGGTAAAACCTGTCACCCTAAAAAAGTGAATAATTGACTGTTTTCTTTACCCTTTGTGGGTCAGGTTTATCCTGTTATATTATAAAGACATAGACAAAATTTTTGGGATTTCGAAGGAAAGAATTGTGGTCAACAAGTGGATTTTGAAATTGAGTTTGATTCTGATGGTGAGCGGGTGCCTTCTGTGGATATCTGTCAATGCTTTCGGAGAGGTGGTACTGGAATACCACACTCCAACGCCCGACAGCAGTCCTGCTGACTTGGCTTTTGACGCCAAGGGAAACCTGTGGTTCACCGAACTGAATGCCAACCGGATCGCCAGGCTGGACCCTTCCAAGGCCAAATCCTTAACCTCCGAAGGCATTACCGAGTTCGAACTGCCTCAACCCAACAGCAAACCCCACTTTCTCACGATTGCTAAAAATGGTTGGATCTGGTTTACCGAAGGTGCGAACCGGATCGGAAGGTTTGATCCTGAAAATAGTACATTTAAAGAATATGACATTCCCTCTCCCCACAGCGAACCTCACCAGATAGCAGAAGCTCCAGACGGCTCGATCTGGTTTCTGGAATTTCAGACCAACAAGGTAGGACATTTGGACCCCCAGACCGGCAAAATTGTGGAGTTTCCTATCGGGCCCGGTAACCCACACGCTCTGGCTCTGGCGCAGGGCAAGATATGGTACACACAGGGAGGGATGTTCTGGGTCAACACGTTCTTCAACAAACTCGGTTCGCTGAACCCTCATACCGGTGAGGTGGAAGAAATAATTATTCCTCCAGAAAAATCTGTTCCCCATGGTCTGACGGTTTCAAGCAAAGGAACGCTCTGGTTGACTGAAATGTTTGCCAGTAAATTGGCAAAACTGGATTTAAACCGGAAAAAGCCGAAAATCGTAGAATACTTTCTGGGCAAACGGCGCAGTCCACATGATGTCCACGTCGATGAAAAACGGGGGTACGTCTGGTTCACCGCCGCGCGACCCGATGCCATCGGCCGGCTCGACCTGTCCAAGGCCAAACCCGGGACCCGCAAAGGAGTGAGGTACTATCCCCTTCCCCATCCCGACAGCCACCCCACTCAACTCGTCCTGGATAAGGACGGCAATATCTGGTTCACCGAAATGGGGAAGTATTTCAAGGGCAAGTTCAATAACAAAATCGGACGACTAGTCCCTTGATTTAAAAAGTCTTTCCCATACGGAACCCCCTTAAAAAAGCGGTTTCAACATCCTTTTTGCCATAACGCCTGCTGGTCTCCAGCATTGCACAATCTGCCAGCAATCCCCGCCGGAAAAAACGGCTCTGAGGTATTTCCCTACTGAATTTTTGCAGGTTGAGACAACATCCCTGCAGATAAAGTGTGGAGATATAGGGAGTTTCACTGCTCCTCCCTGACCTCCTAATTACCTGCCCTTATTCGACACTCAAGTAAGCCTGTTTTCATTATTTGCATTGATCAGGATCAGAGCTTTTTACCGCTGCTTTTACCTGATTTTATGGAAATTCCTTGGAACCTGTGCGAATTTATATTATTATTTGCATCCTCCCGGTAACCCTTCTTTAGAGGTTTTTGGAGGGCAAAGGGCAATTAAGAAACTTAAATTCAATGATTATATAGAGTCATAGGAGAAGCTCCATGGAAGCTGTGGCGGAACAAGCCAAAGCCTCAGGTACGAAAAAGGAAACGGTCAAAATAACCGTCTGCAAAAGCCTGAGCGGTATCGCAGAAGGCGCCGAAGACGTCTACAAGGAATTCGAAAAGCAGATCGAAGAAAACCAGGCTGCTGCCGAAATCATGGAAAAAGGCGGTTGTTCTCTGGGACAGGTCGGTTGTCGGGGTTACTGCAGCCGTGACGTTCTGGTCGATGTGTATATTCCCGGCCAGCCTCGTGTGACTTATGAAAACGTCAAGCCTGAGATGGTCGCCAAAATAATGAAGGATCACATCATTGGCGGCAAGCCCGTTGCCAAAGGTGCCGCCAAGCCGGATTATTACGAAAAACTCGAGAAACAGTCACGCGTGGCTCTGGCGCACGGCGGCAATATCGATCCCGAAAATATCGACGAATACATTGAAGTGGGAGGTTACGAAGCGCTCAAAAAAGTGCTGACCACCATGAAGCCGGCGGAAGTCATCGCCGAAGTCAAAAAATCCAACCTGCGCGGCAAAGGCGGAGGCGGATTTATCACCGGTGATAAATGGGAAAAAGCGGCTAACCAGCAAGCTGAAAAACGTTTCATCATGGTCAACGGCGACGAAGGCAACCCGGCATCCTATATGGACCGCAGCGTGATGGAAGGTTGTCCGCATCAGGTCGTGGAAGGATTGTTGATCGCAGCTTACGCCATACAAGCCACTGAAGCCATCATCTACACCCGATCCGATTACGCTATTGCGGTACGCCGCCTCAATAAAGCGCTGGAAAAAGCGCGCGAACGCGGTTTCCTCGGCAACAACATCATGGGTTCCGATTTCAGCATCGACTGCTACGTGCATGAGGGCATGGAAGCATTTATCGGCGGTGAATCGACTGCACTGATGGCATCTGTCGAGGGCAAACGTCCGTTCCCGAAAGCACAGCCACCGCATTCTTCGGAAAAAGGGTTGTTCGGTTATCCCACCAGTCTCAACAACGCCGAATCTTACGCCACGGTTCCTTTCATCATCAACAACGGCGCTGACTGGTATCGTTCCATGGGTCCTGACAACGCGCACGGTTGCAAAGTCTGGGCGTTGGCCGGCAACATCAAATACAGCGGGCTGATGGAATTCGACATGAACACCACCGTGCGGGAAATTGTCGAGGATTACTGCGGCGGTATTCTCAAGAAAAAAGAATTGAAGGTGGTGCATATCGGAGGCGTGACCGGCGGGTTTTTACCTCCGGACAAAATCGATATCAAAACCGATTATGAAAGTCTGATCGAAGCCGGCGCCATCATGGGTCAGGCCAGTTTGTCCGCTTACGACAACTCGGCCTGCGTGATCGACCTCACCCGTTTCTCCATCGGCTTCAACGAAGCTGAAACCTGTGGCAAATGCACACCCTGCCGTATCGGTCTCACACTGATCAAAAACATGCTGGACGATATCGCCGAGGGCCGAGGCAAAATGGAATACCTCGACAAACTGCAGGCCATGTGTGAAGAGATCAATGTGACCTCGTTGTGCGGACTGGGTGAAACCGCCGTCAAATCCGTTCTGACCGGACTCAAGTATTTCCGGAAAGAGTACGAACGGCATATTGTCGACCAGGTGTGCGACGCGGCCATGTGTACCGGCCTTTACAAATATGTAGTGAAAGAAGACGATTGCGTGGCTTGCGGGGCCTGCATCAAGCCCTGCCCCACCGGTGCCATTACGGGCGGCACTAAAAAGGTCGCGGCCCATATCGATATGGATCTGTGCATCAACTGCAACGCCTGTTACCAGGCCTGTAATTTCCTCGCAATCGCCTGATCCATCACTGAAAATCGATCCGCATTCAGAAATCCCCGGGGTTTCAACTCCCGGGGATTTTTTTACTTGTTTTTAGCCGACTTCGGGCAAGTTGGTCCAATTTTAAGGAATTTGTGATCCCATCCCTTAAAGTCTGCGATATAATGAAATTACCCTTACATATGAAATTACAAAGTTTTCTAGAGGATTTGTATTGATGTTGAAGAGAATCTTGCAAAATCTGGGTGTCATTCTATTGTGTCTTTTACTTCAAGCAGGCATGGCTTGGGCCGGGGAAAGTATACCCAAAACGGGTGATCCCGCCTGGGATACGCTTTCCCAAGTTAAGAAGGATTGGATGCTGAAGCTCTATGACATTGTCGTCGAAGACCGTCCGGAATTGAAACCGGTTGCGGACGATAGTCTGGAATGGCGTCTGAAAGAAATGGAGTATGACACCCGAAAGTTTCAATACATGTCCGCCAAACATCCGGATTTGATCATCCGGGATAAAGGATTGCACGCTTTTTCCAACCTGGACTGGTTTCCGGAATTTTCGGAAGAGTTGTCCCGCAAGGATCCTTCTTTTGCGAAACTCGAAAACAAGATAAAGACGCTCAAGGAAGAACTGTCCAAAAAAGAAAATGTGAAAGCGTTGGAAGAATTTATCAGTAACTTGAGCAAAGACGAAAAACACAAAGACAAGTTCAAGCAATTCACGACCGAACTGGCCCGGGTACAGAAAATCCTGAACCAGAAGAAAGTCGAAACCACCCGCAAAAGCCAGTAGCTCTTTGCTTCTTATGGACTGATCATCCGCTTACAGACGATATTCATCATCCTCAATTAATTCGCACACCAACTTTCCTGTTCTAGGATCGAAACCTTGAATGCGATTAAGCTTACCACAGGACTTACAGTGAAAATCTTTTCCAACGCGGGATTGACCTTTGAAATCGTGGGTTCTTTTGCAGTTTTTACATTGTACTTCCGGAAACATTGGTACCCTCCTGTTTAAACATCTAAATTAATATTGACAGGAGAACTTTGTTCCGGTACAAAACTGAGTTGTAAGGTTCGTTCTGCTGTCATATGAATGTCGAACCGAATATCGAAAGCCGTTGGGTGGTCCAACCCGGCGGCTTTCTCAGTTTGACGCCACCAACATAACAACAAACCCTTAACCATGCAAACTACTTTTTAAGCACTTTTATTCAAGAGTTTTCAGCACTGCCAAAACCCTATATAAAGATTAGATTTAGACATCCCTTCCTTCAATTTTTCAACAAAAAAACCCGATTTCACCAAAAATCAAAATTCACATTACCGAATTATTTTTCCAAAACCTACCCTCTAGAACGCTGATAAGACGAGCAAATACTTCCTGTGTGTCAGTCTTACGGGTCAATTCAGAATCGGAATTCTTCCAACGCCTTGAATTTTGGGGAATGGGTGAAGTGCACGAAGGTATTGACACTGAACCGATTGTTTCTGAGATCCAGTGTTTTCAAACCGGGTAACTTATTCGAATCGGCAAGCGCCTGAATGCCCTTTGGACCGATCTGGTTGTTGCAAACCTTCAAGTCCTGCAACCGGGTCAAATAGGAAGAATCAGCAATTGCCTGCAAACCCTCATCATCAATTGCAGTGTTCCATAGAAATAACTTCTGAAGCTTGGAAAATACTTCTGAAGCTCCCAGAATGCGGGCGCCCCGGTCTCCAATTTCGTTGTGGCTGACATTCAATTCCTCCAGCGCGGAAAACTTGTTGGAAACCGCCAGGGCCAAAATTCCTGAAGCGGTCAATCCGGTCCGCTCCAGGTTCAAACGCTGCAACCCTGTAAACGCAGCCGATTCCGCCATGCCCACGATTCCCTTATTGCCGATAGGATTGTCCATCACATTCAGCACCTTGAGATTTTTGAGGTGAGAAGATGACACCAGAGCGATCAAACCCTTGTGATCAAAATGGTTGTTGCGCAAAGACAACGTTTCCACCCCAGCTAGTTCCGGGCATCGGGACAGGGCTTCGAGGCCGCTGTTGTTCAACTGCTTGCCGTTAATACTGAGAATCGTTCCCTCCAGATGCTTTCGGATCAATTTCCGAAGGCGCATATCGTTGAGTGCGGTTCCCCCATCCTCATTGAAATCGTTGTCATGCATGAATAACTCCCGGATGTTGGGAAGATTTTTGGACTGCGCCAGAGCGTTCGCACCCTCAGTACTGACATAGTTCGAATTCAACAGCAGCGTTTCCAGCCGGGTGATCGTCGGGGAATGGGCGAGCAGTTTGGCCCCTGCATCGTCAATCTTGTTCCAACCCAGATTTAAATGCGTCAGCGGCGCGAAAGCCCCCGTCTGCACCCAGTCTTCCAGTGCACCGCTGCTGATTTGATTACTTCTGAGATTCAGCCACTTCAGGGAAGCATTGGCCGCCCCATCGGGAAAGCGGCTTAACCGATTCGAGCCCAACTGGTTGAGTTCCAGTTCCAGGAACTCCAGATTCGGTAGTTTGTCCGATTTGATCAGGGCCAACGCTCCTGCGTCGTTCACCCGGTTGTTGGTGAGGTTGAGCAACTTCACACATCCTAAATGTGCCGAATCCGCCAAAGCCTGAGCTCCCGCGTCGCCGATCCGGTTGGAGTCCAAATGAAGGTGCGTCACATTACTCAAAGTCGGACAGGCGGCCAATGCGCGCAGGCCGACATCGGATATTTCATTCCAACTCAGGTTCAACACCCGCACATGGGACAAGTCGTGTTTCCGCACGAGAAAAATCACACCCGCATCTCCCAGTCGCTCGTAACTCAAATCCAGGTTTGGGGATTGCCAGCCGAGTTTTTCCTGAATGGCATCGAGGATGCGTTGATCGCCGTCTTGGGATTGTAAAGTATCAGTCATCTTCCGGGGGCAGGTCCGATTTAAACGTTTTCAATTGCTTCAGACGCGGAGAAGCCGCCAATAATTCGAGTCCATCCGGCTCCATCCGGTTGTAAGTCAGATTCAGGGTGGTGAGATTGCGCAAACCGGAGCACTCGGCCAGGGCCGACATTCCTTGCGCGCCGATACCATTGGCATCCAGATGCAGGACCTTGAGCCGATTCAGGTGCTTGGACCGGGCCAGCGCTGCCGCTCCCTCATCGCCGACCTTGTTGAACGAAAGGTCGAGCGTTTCCAATCGGGACAAATGCGCGGATTCCGCCAGCGCGATGGCTCCTTCAGGACCGATTTTGTTCGAATACAAACTCAGGTATTGAAGGTTTCCAAACTTGTCCGATTCCGCAATGTACTGAGCTCCTTCGCTACCGATGCTGTTCTCATACATCCACAGTTCCTTGACAGGAGCAAACAGCTCGGACTCGGCCAACTCCTCCATATAGGCGTCCTTCAACCAGCAGCCATGCATATAAAGGGTCTCGATGCCTGGAACCGCCATGCCTTCAGCCACTTCAATTGCAATTTGCAGATTAAAACGGCGGTTGGACAAATCCAGGGTCTTTTTGTCCTTGCTCAGTCCCTTCTTGATCCAACGCCGAATCCACGTCAGATCTTCCATATTTACTTTGGGTGCCATAAATGCTCGAAATTTTGGAAAACATTGATTTTATCGAGTCCCATGAAAAAGTAAAGCAATTAGTTCAATATCCCAAAACCCGGTTGGGACCCGCCCAAGTCAATGATATCCTTGGGTCCGATGAAGACGATTTTCAATATCGGCAAACCCTCCTTCCGTCTGGGACTGGCGATTGGGGTCCTGGCAGGAACCCTGATAACAGCAGGTTGCAGCGGCGAACCCTCCGCCGTGGAGAGCAAAACCCTGCGCATCGCCGTAACCACCGAACCGCCCACTCTCGACTGGTCCCTGGCCACCGACGGGGTTTCCTTCAACGTGCTGACCAACATCATGGAGGGGCTGACTCAGTACAATGACCGTTTGGAACCCGTTCCTGCCATTGCAAAGCGGTGGGAGTTTTCTGAGGGGGGGCGGGTGATTACCTTCTATCTGCGAGACGATGTGAAGTGGACGGACGGCCAACCGGTCACCGCCCAGCAATTCGAGTATTCCTGGAAGCGCCTGCTCAATCCTGCCACCGCAGCTCAATACGCTTATTTTCTATTCGATGTCGAAAATGC
Organism: Nitrospinaceae bacterium; assembly: GCA_028278405.1. Classification (GTDB taxonomy): domain Bacteria; phylum Nitrospinota; class Nitrospinia; order Nitrospinales; family Nitrospinaceae; genus SZUA-226. The sequence goes on along the minus strand of JANQEK010000043.1, from coordinate 71,762 downwards.
CGTCGAATACAACGCCGGTACTCTGAAAGACGCCGAACAGGTGGGCGTGAAAGCGCTCTCCCCGACGGTCCTTGAGGTGCGCCTCCGGCGGCCGGTCATTTATTTCCCCAGTCTCACCACCTTCATGGTCACTTTCCCCCAGCGGCGGGACGTGATCGAACGATACGGCGACCGTTGGACCGACCCGGAACATATCGTGACCAACGGTCCGTTCACTCTCGACCAGTGGCACCACGAATACAAACTCGTGCTCCGATCAAATCCGGATTATTATGACGCCTCTCCAGCGTTGAGCCGGATCATCATGTATGTGGTCCGCAACCCGACCACCGAACTGACTCTGTACGAAACGGGAGAACTGGATATGGCGGAACTGCCGCCGGTGGCGATTCCTCACTACAAGACTCACTCTGAATATAAAAATCTTCCCCTGCTCCGCGGTTATTATTACGGCTTTAATGTGACCAAACCGCCATTTCACGATGCGCGGGTGAGGCGCGCGCTTTCCCACGCCATCGACCGGTCGCAAATTCCTGTTATTTTAAAAGGCGGCCAACTGCCGACGGCCTCCTGGATTCCAAAGGGCATGTTCGGTTACAATGCCAAAATCGGGCCTTCATTCGATCCGAAAAAAGCGCTGACCCTGCTTGCAGAAGCAGGGTACACCGGCGGAAAAAAACTGCCGCCTTTCAGCATCGCTTACAATACCGATCCCACCCACCGCCTCATCGCCCAGTTCGTGCAGGAACAGTGGAAAAAACATCTGGGCCTCACAGTGGAACTCGAAGATCAGGAGTGGAAGGTGTATTTGAAAAAGCTGGATATTGACCCACCGCCGGTATTCCGTCTGGGCTGGGGCGCCGACTTCCCGGATCCCGACAATTTCATGAACCTGTTCATTTCCACCAGCGGCAACAACCGCCTGCAGTGGAAAAATGAACGCTATGACCGTTTAATCGCCCAGGGAGCCGCCGAACAGGACTCTAAAACCCGGCAAGCTCTCTACAACGAAGCGCAAACTCTATTGACCGAAACCGACTCGGCGATCATCTCCCTTTTCGTTGCCGCTCAAAACGTTCTCGTGAAACCGTACGTACATAATCTGGGGCTGAACGCCATGGAATGGCTTTATCTGAAACGGGTTCGACTGGCTGAAAAGAATCTTAAGTAGGAGTGGACTTAAAGGGGGGTAGGTTTAATTGTCGCCGGGATCCTGATCAAACATTTCGTTGTAATCATCCATCGCTTCAATACCCGACAAATCCGAACGGCACCAGTCGTCACTGGGTGTCGTATCGAGTTCTTCTTCGTCCAGATCAAAGGCTCCGGCTTCTTCGGCGTCTTCGTAAAGAGTCGACTTGGAAATAGACTGAATATTAAAACTTCCACATCGGCAGGCGGTCTTGCCTTTTTCAAACGGCGTGTCCTTGGTCAGGCAGATGACAAACCCGCAATCCTCGCAACGATATTCATTGTGCGTCTGGTCAAAATCCGGTTGAATCAGCTTTGCCCGGCACTGGTTACAAATTGTTATCTGTTCGGGTGTGTAGTCTGAGAATATATTCTCCACACCGCAGTCTGAACACTCGATCAGCAAATCATGAGGATCTTCGACCGCCATAATTCGTCTCTCAAAAAATAAAAGGTTCTACGTTATTCAGGATTTGAAATGCTCATCGCCCATCGTGAACTGGGACGCATCAAAACCCATTTCCTTCAACTCACCTTTGGAAAAAGGGCATTTGCCTGCGGCCAATTTCTCGCCTCCAGTTTCAGGGGCTTTCTCTTCTTTTTCAAGGTCTCCGGATTCCGCCATGATCATCCAGGACAAGGTGTCGATTTTCTGCTGCTTGTCGTCGGCGTATTCCTTCAGGGTTTCCTTGGTTTCCGCGTGGACTGCGTTGTCCATGGCGATGATATATTGATCGAGAGCCTGTTCTTCAAGTTGAACAGCATGCTTTAACGCTTCGATGGAACTGGACATAAATATTGATCTCCTTATTGAGATGACCGGGAAATGATATGGTAGAAATATATCAAAAAGAGAACGAGGATGACAAGAAAAAGGCCACAGGCCCGAAATTCGGGCTTTTCCCCGCAATTTTATGTTGTCGAAAAGGCGGTTCCCGGCATGGGGAGAATGGTTTACTTTGCCCAAAATCCGTTTTATAACTGGATATTATGACTGACGACCCCAGATTGGCGGACATCATACAGCCCGGGCAAGAGGGAAACGTGGTCCTCCTCGGGTTTCCCTGCGACGATGGAGTCGAGATCAACGGCGGCCGGCCCGGCGCCCGCCACGGGCCCGAAAAGTTTCGTTCCTGGATTCGACGTTACGGCACGATCGACAATCCGGAAATGAATATCGACCTGTCGGGTCTTTCCATAGCTGATGCGGGGGACATCCCAGCCGATCTGCCGCTGGATCAATCCCATACCACACTGACCCAACAAACCGCGTCCATCATCCAGAAAGGAGGCATTCCTTTCGTAGTCGGAGGAGGCAACGATCAGTCCTACCCCAACGCCTGCGCGTTGCTCGACGCAAAACCGGACAACGCAGTCGGCGTGATCAATATCGACGCGCATCTGGACGTGCGGCCCCTGAAAAACGGCCAGGCTCATAGCGGATCTCCCTTTCGTCTGCTTCTGGAAGATTCCCGTTTTGCAGGCGGGCATTTCATCGAGTTCGCCGCGCAAGGGAGCCAGGTCAGCCGGGAGCACACGGGCTATGTCCGGCAGAAAGGAGGTCACATCATCTGGTATTCAGAAGTGTCCCGTGGCGACTCGGCAGCACAAGCGTTTCGTAACACGCTCGGCCGTCTGGCCTGGGAATGTGATTCTCTGTTCGTCAGCTTCGATCTCGATTCGATTCGCGCATCCGACGCACCCGGCGTGTCCTGTCCCGGCGTCATGGGCTTGCGCGCCAAGGAGGCGTTTGAAATGGCATTCACCGCTGGCATCCACCCTAAAGTCGATTTATTTGATTTATCGGAATACAACCCGCTGATTGAAGAGGAGCGCACGGGCCGACTGGCTGTCGGGATCTTCTACCATTTCTGCCTGGGTGTGGCGTCACGCAGGGAGCCATCATGAAAAAGAAGATTTCGTCACGCCCCATGTCCATGAACCGCGCTCCCAAAAAAGCGCCGCACGCGTCCACCTCCCTGAAACGGAGTTGTTGCGACTGGGATACCGAAGCCGCCCTGCGCATGCTCCAGAACAATCTCGATGAACGCGTCGCGCTCGATTGGAAACAACTCATCGTTTACGGCGGTACGGGACGCGCCGCACGCAACTGGCAGGAATACCACCGCATCATTGCCGAACTCAAACGCCTCAAGAACGACCAGACCCTGTGCGTGCAATCCGGTAAACCCGTGTACATCGCGCCGACACACCCGGATGCACCCCGCGTTATCATTGCCAACTCCAATCTCGTACCCAGCCATGCAACACAAGAGCATTTTGATCATCTGGACCGGCTGGGACTCATGATGTACGGACAGATGACGGCCGGAAGCTGGATCTACATCGGCACCCAAGGCATCCTGCAGGGCACCTATGAGACCTTCGGCGCCTGCGGTCAGATCGATTTCCAATCCCACAGCCTGGCGGGCAAATGGATCTATACCGCCGGACTCGGCAATATGGGCGGGGCACAACCGCTGGCGGGCACCATGAACGAGGCCTGCATTCTGGTCGCAGAGGTCAACCCGACACAGATCGAACGGCGGCTCCGGGAGGGTTACCTCGACCGGTCGGCGAATTCCCTGCAAGAGGCACTGGCGATCATCGACGAAGGACTGGCAAACAGACAACCGGTCAGTGTGGGCCTGCTGGCCAACGGCGCCACCATCGCCCGGCAACTGCTCGACCTGAAACGTATCCCGGACATCGTCACCGACCAGACACCCGCGCATAATCTGATGGATTACGTGCCGGAAGGCGACGATTATAAAACGATTATGAAACTCAAAACGCAGGACGCCGATGAGTACCACAAGCGGTCACTTGCCACCACTGTCAAGCACACTCAGGCATTGATCGATCTGCAAAAAAAGGGTGCAGTGGTATTTGACTACGGCAACAACCTGCGCGGGCAGGCGGAACTCGGTGGCCTTCAGGTTCGACAATCCGACGGCTCGTTTATCTATCCCGGCTTCGTTCCGGCCTATGTCCGCCCACTGTTCTGTGAGGGACAGGGGCCCTTCCGCTGGGCTCTGCTTTCAGGTAAGAAAAAAGATTTGTGGACCGTCGATCAGGCGGTAATCGATACCTTCCCAAAAAAGAAAGCGCTGCACCGCTGGATCGAAAAAGCACAGGCCCAAGTACCAATCCTGGGATTGCCGACGCGTGTCTGCTGGCTGGGATACGGGGAACGCGCGAAGATGGGCCAGGTCATGAACGATCTCGTGAAAAAAAAGAAAGTATCCGCACCGATTGTCATCGGACGAGACCACCTGGACTGCGGGAGCGTCGCTTCACCCAACCGCGAAACCGAAGCCATGAAAGATGGAAGCGATGCCGTGGCCGATTGGCCGTTACTCAATTTCGCGGTCAATGCCGTCTCTGGGGCGAGCTGGGTCAGCTTTCACCACGGGGGCGGTGTGGGGATCGGCAACTCTTTGCACGCCGGGATGGTGATCGTTGCCGACGGCACCAAGCGAAAAGCGGCGCGGCTGGAACGGGTCCTCACCAACGATCCGGGACTCGGGGTTGCCCGTCACGTCGATGCAGGGTACGATATCGCCAGAAAGGTTGCCCGCAAACGTAAGGTGCCTCTTCCAAAACCGGGCAAGACCCGGCCAGCGTGACGCTGGACCCAGAATGCAGAGATATTACAATTAGGAAAAATCATGAGTGGCATTCTCTGTTTCCGTAACATCGGCCAACTGGTGCAGGCCGACGCTTCCACCCAACCCGGTATCCGCCTGCGCAAGAACTGCGCCCTGCTGGTCGAGGAGGGACGCGTCCTCAAAATCCTGAAAGATTCAGAGATCAAATCCTCGAAAAGTTATACCAAGGTAGTGGATTGCCAGGGACAAGCCATAGTGCCGGGCTTCGTCGATTGCCACACCCACCTCATCTACGCCGGGGAGCGCAAGGATGAAATGGTCGACCGCATGCGCGGTGCCACTTATATGGAAATCCTAGATAACGGCGGCGGTATTCTGAGTACCGTCAAGGCCACCAACCGTGCAACGGAAAAGGAGTTGTTCGACGCCGCCCGCAAGCGCATGAAACGTATGATGGCTCTCGGCACCACGGCATTCGAAATCAAGTCCGGCTATGGTCTCAACCTCAATTCCGAAATGAAAATGCTGACCGTAGGGAAAAAACTGCGCACCACGCTCAAAGTACCGGTCACTCTCACTTACCTCGGCGCACACACCGTACCGACCGGCAAAAACCAGGAAGAATACCTGGAGGCAATCATCGAATCCCTGCCACGATTCAGGGATCTGGCGGACGGCGTTGACATCTTTTGTGAAAAAGGAGTGTTTACCGTCGCAGACCTCAGGCGTTTGTTCCTGCAGGCAAAACTGCTCGGATTCGACCTGCGCGCGCACGTCGATGAGTTTTCGCATCAGGGCGGGTGTATGGAGGCAGCCAAACTGGGAGCCTTGTCCTGCGACCACCTCGAATACGCCACTCCAAATGACATCCAGGCCATGCGCGCAACGGGTACCACGGCGGTGCTCATGCCGGGAGTTACCCTGTTCCTCGGCGGAGAAAAACATCCGCTGGTTCATTCCATGCTCGACGCCGGAGTTACCCTGGCGTTGGCGACGGACTGCAATCCCGGAAGCTCCCCGACTTATAATATGCAAACCGTGTTGACCCTCGCGGCGTCGATGTACCGCCTCACTCCCGAACAGGCGCTCGCAGCGGGAACTTATGGGTCCGCCAAAGCCCTGGGTGCTGAAAAAATGTACGGGGGACTGCTGCCCAAACAGCGCGCCGATTTTAATTTGCTCAAGACAGGCGACTACCGGGATATGTTTTATTACTTCGGCGAGAATTTTGTCGATGCGACTTATGTTGCCGGCAAAAAATTCAAAGCACCCAAAGAACCGGCTACGGCGTAAACACCGGAACAGAATTATGAATTGCCAGACAATCGGCTACATTGATCCGACAATTTTTTAAGAGGAGATGATCATGCTCAAGAAGCTTTTCATGAAAACCCATCTTTGTGTCTTGTTCGGCCTGACTGCTTTCCTGGCACTGAGCGGGTGCGCCACCATTTTTTCCGACGGGGAAGATGAAATCACTTTCAATTCCAATGTGGCTGGAACAAGAGTTTATCTGGATGGAATCAAACTCGGAGAAACCCCTCTGACGATTGACATAGATCGGAAAACGGCCAATCGGAAATTAAAGTTCACCAAAGCCGGTTATCAAGACCAGGAAATGGAGCTGTTGCACGATTTCAATATGAATTTCGGCATGATTCTGGACCTCACCGGAACCGCCCTCACCCTGACCCCGATGGGAGTGAATGCCCTGTCCGGCAATATCATCAAGTACACGCCAACTGAATACCATATTGAAATGGAACCGGTAAAAACCGGAAATCATAAATTGTTCCGCCAAAGGGTGGCTTCCATGCGGTTTTCAGCGTACAACTTTGCAGATATTCAGAAGGATCTGGTTACGGGAGAGGGTGAATTTCTGGATGGCCTGCGAACCAGTTTCCAAATACCTCCGGAACGTAAAGACTCATTCAAAGAAGTCCTGCAGGCGAATCTCGAATCGCTGATCACTGCCGGCAACGGCCTGGAGTTTTGGAATCGACTCAATCAGCTGTTCAAACATGATTCCATACTCAACTTTTATCACTTCGGCTAGACTAATCCACCTCGATTGATTAGATAAGAAAAGTTATCTCTTGGATTCGGAGCCGAGGGGGCGAAACTGAACGATCAGGAGCGGGAGCAGCAGCAAATCTCCCAGCAGGGCGAGGATCATCGCCAATCCGGTGAGCAAACCGAAATAAATCGTCGGAATGAAATTCGACAGGGTCAGGATGGAAAACCCTACGGTGATGGTGATAGAGGTGTAGTAAATGGCCCGCCCTATACTGCCGTGACAGCGGATCACGCTGTTCCGGTAGTTGGCATCCTGGCGAAACTCACTCTCGAAACGGTGGACGTAATGGATGGTATCGTCGACTGCTATTCCGATGGTGATGGCAGCGATGGTGATGGTCATCATATCCAGCGGAATATCCATCCATCCCATGAAACCCAGAATAAAGATAGCGGAAAACACGTTGGGGATAACCGCCAGCACAGCCAGATAGACCCGCCGGAACAAGATCACAAACATAATCAATATCGCCACGAATACCAAGCCGAGTGTCTGTATCTGTGAGGTGTATAAACTCTGCAGCATATTGTTGAACAGCACCGCCATCCCGGTGATGCGTATGCGGTCCTCGGCGATTCCCATGTTGTCGACCAGATGCCGCTTGATCTTTTTAATTAACTCCCCGCGGTTGAGGCGGGGATCGGTTTCCTCAATCCGCAGGGAAATACGAATCTCGTTGGCGTCACTGGACAGATAGGGATCGAGAAAACTTTTTCTCGCGTTTTCCGGAAGTACCTTGCGATAAACGGCGAGATCGTAATCTTCCGGCACCTGGTCGTTGTTCAGAAAGCGCACGATCTTGAGCGTCGTTCCCATGGACAGGACCTTGCCTATTTCCGGCAGGCTTTCCAGATAATCGTGAATCTCTTCTACTTCCAGTAATTTATTGGGGTGGAACCAGTAATTTTCATTCTGCAAATCGTCAGGCTCGGCGAAAGGATCATCGATCTCGAACTCATCTTTTTCTTTTTCCAGCATTTTCAGGTAATCGTAAAAATCCTTATCGGCGTCGATAAGAATCTCCAATGGCGTGGTGCCGCCCAGCTGGGTGTCGATGACGCTCATACCGCGGTAGATTTCAGTGGTGTCCTTGAAGTAATCAATAAAGCGGTTGTCAACACCCACCCGGGTCAAGCCCATACCGGCGGCGAGCGTCAGCACGGCGAACAGGGCGAGAATTGCATTTTTGTGCTGAAGTGCTATATGAGCGATGCCTGTGGTCAACCGTTTGGTGATGTCGTGAGCGGATACAGAAGGCTTCGGCGACATCATTTTCAAAAACGACGGAAAAAAGATAAACGCGATGACAAACGCCAGAGAAATGCCGAGGGTCATGATCCACCCGAAATCGATCACCGGGCGTATGTCACTGACCACCAGAGAACAAAACGCCACCACCGTAGTGATTGTCGTGAAGAAACAAGGCTGAAACATCAGACGAATCGTGTCGCTTACCAGTTGGGTTTGTTTGGCATCGGGATTCGCCGCGTACAACTCGCCGTAACGGACAATCAGGTGAATGGTCAACGACAGGGTGATGATGATCAGTATGGAAACGAAGTTGGATGAAATAACCGTCACCCGCCAGTCCAACCAACCAAGAGCCCCGATCATCGTCCATACGGCGATGCCGCAGGTCAGCATGGGAAGCAGAACCCATCGCTTGCTGCGGAAGAACAACCACATGACGAGGACCATCAATGCCGTGACCGCGATGCCGAAAACCGAAAGATCGCTTTCGATGTAATCGATCATATCGGTGGCGATCATCGGTACACCCCCGAGGAAGATGTCGGCGCGGTCGCGGTATCTATCGAGAATGTCGCGCACCTGTTGAACCTCCTGCGCCTGCCGGTCCAGCACTTCTGCCAGGTATTGCCTGAACTCAAAGGAAACTCTTTTCAAGGTAGCAGCTTCCTTCTTCGTCAGTTGACCGTCCCATTTTTTTTCCCGCAGGTCGTTGCGCGTTTCGAGCAGGTCAAAATATTTGTCGTCGCGTTTGTACATTGCGAGGAGCGCGGTGGTCCTGCCGTCGGGGCTGGCGAGAAGTTTGCTGTACAGTGGACTATCCGAAAATTCCCGGGCGGCCTGCTCTTTATTGAGGCCTTTCGTTTCGAGGGTGCGGACGTTATCACTCAGTTGAGAAAGCGTGATGCGGGGGCTGTTGAACAGCGGCACGTTAAGAATACTGACCACTTTTTCGATGCGATCCAGTTTCAGGAGATCGTCTTTCAAGCTTTGCAGTCCGGAGAGGGAGGTATCGGACAGGAGATCCTCTTTAGGCATCCAGGTAATAACCAAGAAGTCATCTGTACCGTACTTTTTGTTGACCTTGCGGTTGTAGCGCAGGTCTTCATCATTTTCCAGAACCAGCGAATCGGACGAAGCGTCCAGCTTGAAATTGGTGATGGTGAACCCGAACCCCAGCAGGACAAGTGCGATCACTCCCAACCAGAGACGTGGCTTCTCCAGGACCCATTGGTTGTACAGACGAATCAAAAAGGAACCCATGCAAATGTTCGAAAGTTGAAGTTCGGGAAGTTATTATTCAGATACTTGGAGGTCAATCAACATACTCATCTATGATAATCGATAAAATCAGAAAATTGATATTTCATTGCTGATCACCGCCTGCGAAAACCTCCGGTTCTTTTCCGCAATTTTTCCTTTATAATGGGGATCGGTTCGCTTAGTGGTCGATCGCGAACCTCCCTCTTTTCCTGAAAGATGCCGGCGTAGCTCAGTTGGTAGAGCAACTGATTTGTAATCAGTGGGTCGGGGGTTCAATTCCTCTCGCCGGCTCCATTTTTTTGTAAGTTCTGATAATCCCGCTTAAAAGACAATTTATTCCTGATGATCTTAAAGCACTCGGATGTTAAAAACGAGCCAGGCCCTTTCCTCTCTAGAATTAATGCCAACCCTTAAAATCAGGAGGTTTGGATTATGAGTGATATGGAATTTACTATCCCCTTAGGACAAATAGTCTCATACGTGTTTCTAAGCACGATTTGTTTCCTTTTAAGAAGGTACAAAATGGGATTAATGATCAGCTTTGCCTACGTTTTCAATTGGGGTCTCATGCACGGCAAGGCAAACTTCGTTGACATGATAGGCAGACCGACCATGGGATTGTTCTTCTATCTGCTTTCCGGACTCATGATGGCTATATTGGTCCTTGTAGGCTTTTTTCGTGAAGGATGAGTCTTCCAGTATTTGCCTGTATTATACATCTCCCATCAGGGAGCACTCCTGCATAATAGTTAAATTTTCTGTTAATGAAAATGTATTGATACCTCGCTGAATTTATTGTACTTTAAAGATATACCGATTGAACTCAACGAGGAGTGATTCTGTGAAGATTTCCACAACCCGTATCGCAACCTTTCTGTTTTTGACCCTGTTTGCCTTTATGAATATTCATTGTGGCGGTGGAAAAACCATTGATCCCAGCGCTCCCCGGGAGCTCAAGGAATTTTCAGCCGAAGGCGGTTCCAGCAGTAAGGAAACCGATGACGAACCGGGAAAAGTCATGGTGGAAGCCCAGTGCCCTGAAGATTACCCGGTTCTGTTCCAATGCAAAAAATGGTGGGCGGAAACGGGTACTGCCGGGGACGATCCCTTTAAAATAAAAGGACCGGATCGAGCGATCCAGCGTAGAACTAAAAATGCCTGCGTGTGTGAGGGCCGACATGCCCCGAGATCGAAGGACTTTTTCGGCATCTCTAATCACTACATCAAATGCGGTGTGACCGCCGTCTGCGCCAACAAATAATCATATACGCCACACCATCTCCCACTGACCCTTTTCTGTAAAGGCGGTGGGGATTTTTTTGTGTTTCTCCCTCCCACAGATCATTTGCCACGCACCAGCAGACGATTGCCATCTTCTGACAACACCAGATAATCCTTGTTCCGGTCCCTGAGAAATCAATTGCCAAATGAGAACTTTTTCCGTAAAAAGAAAGCACCAATTTCCACGTTGATTGAGGAGAGTTGTTTTGGGGAAAAAGGGCGCCAGGAAGGCAGTGATCGATTCGTTCGACCTCGCTGCCGGACGCAAAATTTCCGGAAAATATGAAGTCCTTTCTCTACTCGGCGCAGGCTGGGAGGGGGAAGTCTACAAAATCCGCGAGATCCGTACCGGCATTGAACGGGCGGCAAAACTGTTTTTCCCTCAGAGAAACCGCGGCGGCAAAACCGCCAAAACCTATGCCCAGAAACTGCACAAGCTTCGCCAGGTGCCCATTCTGATCCAGTACCACACAGAGGAAATTCTGCTGGTCCGGAAAATTCCGATCACGGTTTTGATTTCGGATTATGTCGAAGGAGATTTGCTGTCGGAATTCCTCAAGAAGTTTCCGGGACACAGGCTTCATCCCTATCAAGCCCTCCACCTGTTGTATGCGCTGACCTGCGGGATCGAGGAAATTCATCTGTTGAACGAAACCCACGGTGATCTGCACACGGACAACATCATCGTCAACCGGTTCGGATTGGAATTTGAGGTCAAACTGCTCGACTTGTTCAACGGCCCCATCCCGAAAAAAGAAACACGTCAGCAGGATATCTGCGAATTGATCCGGATATTTTATGACGCACTGGGAGGCGCCAAACGATACTCAAAAATGCCGGGCACCGTGAAAGAAATCTGTTGTGGACTCAAGCGATCGCTGATCCTGGAACGGTTCAGGACCATCTCCCACTTGAGAGAACATCTGGAAAGTCTGGATTGGTCCTCGGATATTTATTGAAGGGAAGCGTTGCCCGAACCATTTTATTGAAATGGAAACCGATACTTCCTGCCAGGCTTCTTTCAGGAGAGAGCAAAATCATTCTTTTCGAATACACGCAATTATATATCACTTGTCTACGGAAGCATTTCCTTCTACAATTTAAGGATATATTGCGGTTGTCTCCAGTAAACAGCTAACAACTGGAATCCCCAGAAAAACTGCACACTCCGATTTTATTCAAAGGTCATTATGGGAATTTCTCAAACTCAGTCTGCCCCCCAAAAGATCAGCCGTGACCAAAGAGAAGCACGGTTTCAGCAAAAAGGCACTATCATCTGGCTGACCGGTTTGTCGGGTGCAGGCAAAACCACCGTATCCATTGCTTTGGAAAACGCCCTGTTCGAACAGAAAGCGTTAGTCACTATTTTGGATGGAGATATTGTTCGCAGTGGACTGAATCAGGACCTCGGTTTTTCCGCCGAAGACCGGAAGGAGAATATCCGTAGAATCGGCGAAGTGGCAAAATTGCTCGCCAATCAGGCGTTTGTGGTGATTGTCGCTTTTATTTCCCCTTTTCGGGAAGACCGGGACTGGGTGCGGGGGTCGATGGACGACGGCCGTTTTATCGAGGTCTTTGTCGACTGCCCTCTCGAGGTTTGCGAAGAACGAGATACCAAAGGACTGTATAAAAAAGCACGCAAGGGAGAGATCAACGATTTTACCGGAATTTCCTCTCCTTATGAGCCGCCCGTATTGCCGGAGGTTCACATCAAAACTTCTGAGCATTCAGTGGACGATTGTGTCAAACAGATCATCCACTTCCTTGATCAGGCCAAAGTGTTCAAAGTTTAAATACCGGCCGATTTTCCACGCGATACTTTCTTTTTTGATCATGACCTCCAGGGTAGAAAATCCACGTAACATTGTCGCCATTACAATTGAATTAAACTAATGCTGTTTAATTCCTATCCTTTCATAATTTTTTTCCTTCCCATTACCCTGTTTCTTTTTTTCAAGATAGGCGCCTGGGGACATCATCGTATCGCCATTTCCTGGCTGGTGGCCGCATCGCTGTTTTTTTACGGATGGTGGAATCCGGCCTACTTGGGTCTTCTAATCGGATCGGTCCTGTTCAATTACAGTATTGGCGTCGGCCTCGCCATGGGTTCCTCCAACCCCACATCCGGAAAGAAGGGATTGCTGGTAGTGGGTATCGCCGGCAACCTGGCGGCTATTGGATATTTCAAGTATGCGAATTTTTTTGTCAACGCGGTCAACCAGGGATTCGACACGGAATTTCATTTAGCCCCTATCATCCTGCCGCTCGCCATCTCATTTTTTACATTTCAGCAGATTGCTTATCTGGTGGACGTTTACCGGGGCGAAACCCGCGAGCACAATTTCCTTCAATACTGCTTGTTCGTCACTTTTTTCCCCCAGTTGATCGCCGGTCCCATTGTCCACCACAAGGAGATGCTCCACCAGTTTGCCAGAGATTCTCTTTACAAATTCAAAAACGAAAATTTTTCGATAGGGATCACCATTTTCTTTATCGGCCTGTTTAAGAAGGTGATGATCGCCGACACCGTTGCGCAATTTTCCACTCCGGTGTTCAACGCCGCGGCGGCAGGAGCGGACATCACTTTTTTTGAAGGTTGGGGAGCTGCACTGGCATACACCTTTCAGCTCTATTTCGATTTCTCAGGATATTCGGATATGGCGATTGGCCTGGGACGAATGTTCGGGGTTCGCCTGCCGCTCAATTTCAACTCGCCTTATAAAGCAACAAGTATTGTCGACTTTTGGCGGCGCTGGCATATGACACTCTCCCGATTCATGCTGGATTACCTGTACATTCCGTTGGGCGGTAACCAGAAAGGCCCGGCCCGTCAATATATGAATCTGATTATTACCATGCTTCTGGGAGGACTTTGGCACGGAGCGGGCTGGACGTTTGTGATCTGGGGCGGACTGCACGGTGTATACTTGTTCATCAACCATGCCTGGCGGGCTGTATACACCTCATTGAACTGGAATCTCAAGGGAAGTTTTTATCTCTATGCGTCCCGTTCACTCACTTTTTTCGTGGTGGTTGTCGCCTGGGTAGTGTTTCGCGCCGACACTATGGATGCCGCGCTGAAAGTTTACGAGGGAATGATGGGGTACAACGGTTTTCCCATCAACAAGGAATGGGTGGCCAAAATGGACCGCCTCGGTCCCCTATTGCAAGATTGGGGGATGGAAACCGGAATCCTGGTCATTCATATCAAACGCGCGCTCTTATATTGGGCTTTGCCTTTACTTCTAGCCTGCTGGGTTTTACCGAATACACAGCAAATCATGCGCAAATTCGAACCAGCAATTAATTTTCTTGAAGACCCACGCGATCCTTCTTTTATCGAATGGAAACCCAGCCGTACCTGGTCACTGGCGGTTCTGGTTATGGCTGTTCTGTGCTTGTTTAATATGACGGGTATCAGCGAATTTTTATACTTTCAATTTTGACCGATGAATTTTCGCAGTTACAATTCAATCATCCTCATCCCTCTGGGAATTCTGTTCGCTGTTTTTGTTTCTCTGGCCGTTTGGGTGGAGCCCATCGAAGGCGACCTGACCCGGCTAGGTGGATTTACGGAAAACGATTTCGGCTGGAATGAACCGCAGCAACGTTTTTCTTCCATGCTTTTTACATTGGAGGAAGGAGATCAATACGACCGATATTACGACGTCGTGGTTCTGGGCGATTCTTTTTCACACACCTTCCCCCTCACTCAATGGCAGAATTATTTCGTTCGTGAAACCGGCTTGAGCCTCGTCACTTACAAAGTGGATGATATTGATATTGAATCGTTCGTTGTCAGCCCCGCCTATCAGGACCACCCGCCTCGTATTGTGATTTACGAAACCGTGGAACGCTCCTTCGTGGGGCGGGCCACCAGTTGGAATAAAGGAAATTGTCGGACAACTTCAGTTCCTTATCAGGGAGAACGGGTCCGAACCCTTCCGGGAAACCAGACAACGCAGCCGCATATGAGAAACACCGAGGGAGGTCCGTTTCATCCGAACCTGTCGTCCGGCGCCCACTATTTGAAACGGCTTGTAAAAAAGACTTTCAACAAAAAATCAAACCGGGCCATTAAAATACACTTGAATCGCAACGATCTTTTTTCCAACCGGCAAAGCGATCATCTTCTGGTTTATCGCAATGATTTTGAAAGATACGGGATTTCCAAGGAGGATCTGGATCAAGCCATTTGCGGTTTGTCCTACATTCAAAACACGTTTCAAAAAAACGGGAAAACCCTTTTTGTCGGCATGATTGCACCAGACAAGTTAACTGCCTATCAGGAATTCGCTAAAGACTTCGACCGTGAGAAAATTCGCTGGATGGATGAAATCAAAAAACACCGGACACTGAATGTTCCGAATCTGAATGTAGCCCTGAAAAATGAAATCGCCCGCGGCACTTGGGACGTGTACCTGCCTAACGACACGCACTGGGGTTCTGCCGGTCACCGCACGGTGGCGCGCGCACTTCAGGAATATCTCAACCGGATGGGCGTTCTGGCCCCGTCCGATTAACGGAACCCGCAATAGATTATCTGTGAACCTCGGCTGATTCGGTTTTATCCACGCATTGGGTCGCAACAAAATCGAACAATCTTGTTTTCAGGCTTTCATTGTCCAGGTTGGGGAGGGATTCATACAATCCTTCCATTTTAAGGACGAAATCATCGGTGGGTTGTGTATTGGGTTTGAGTCGATTGATTTTTTTATGGAGGGTGGGTAGAACCTCTTCACCCACATCAATTAATTCTTCGTATAACTTTTCCCCCGGCCGTATTCCGGTGATTTTGATTTCCATGGTCTCGTGCGGAGTGTATCCCAGCAGCCGGATCATTTTTTCTGCCAATTCCATGAGCTTCACCGGTTTTCCCATTTCCAGCAAGAATATTTCTCCGCCCTGCCCCAGAGGCGCCGCTTGCAAAATCAACTGGACCGCTTCGGGTATCAGCATGAAAAATCTTTCCATGTCCGGATGCGTCACCGTCACCGGGCCTCCCTTTTCAATCTGCTTTTTGAATAAGGGAACCACGCTGCCATTGCTTCCCAGCACATTGCCAAATCGAACGGTCAAAAACCGGGTCTGTGAATCGCGGCCTTTATATTGAATATATTTTTCAGCTATTTTCTTGGTCATTCCCATAACGCTGGTGGGCTTCACCACTTTATCCGTCGACACCAAAATGAATTTCTCTACCTGGTATTTTTCAGATATATCCGCCGTCAGCTGAGTCCCCAACACATTATTGAAAATCGCGTCTTCCACATTCGTTTCCATTAGAGGAACATGTTTGTGAGCGGCCGCATGAAAAACCAGATGAGGACGATGTTTTTCAAAAACAGAATCCATTTGAGGCGCATGGGTGACGGATCCAAAATAATAATGCTGTTGGGTTTCGGAGGAGTTTCCGGACAATTCCATGTTCAGGTCGTACAAGTAATTCTCTCCGCGATCGATCATGATCAGAGACTCGGGTTCGTATTCCAGCAATTGGCGGCAAAGTTCCGAACCGATGGATCCCCCGGCTCCTGTCACCAGAACCCGTTGCCCCGCAATCATTTTCTTAATCAGGGATAAATCCAGACTGACCGGCTCACGTCCCAAAAGATCTGAAATTTCAATATTGCGGATGGTTGAAATATGGGGTTGCTGTGTGGACAGGTCGAATATGGAGGACACGGTCTTGCATTTGACATTGCAGGATCGACAAGTCTCTACAATGCTGCTCAGGCCAGCCCCATCGATGCCATTGATGGCGATCAACACCTCCTGAACGGACAACTCTTTTTTAAGCTCGGGAATATCCTGCTGGCTCCCCAATACTTTGATTCCCAGGATATGACTATTGATTTTTTTGGGATCGTTGTCGACAAACCCCACAACCCAGTAATGATTTGAAAAACTGCGCAGATGCCTGAACAAATGCATCCCGGTATAGCCGGCTCCCATGATCAATACCGGAATCCGGTGATCCGCTTCACTTTTTGGAACCCGGTATTCCCGTTCCTTGGCCAGGCGCCAGATCAATCGTATGCCGCCCAGCATCAACATCAGGGTAAACATATCGACAAACAGCACGGACCGCGGCACCAACGCCGCCCGGTTGAACATGAAGGAAGCAAACAAAATGACCAGGGTTCCTGTACTCACCGCTTTCACAATTTGTAACAGGTCTTCCAGACTGGAATACTCCCAAACCCGGGAATACAAGCCGAAATAGAGAAATGCCGGCAGGCGACATAGTATGAGAAAAGGCAGGAGATTATAAAACGTGGACAGTTGGTTTTCCGGTATAGCCCCGTCAAACCGTAGAAAGAAGGCAAGATACATCGTCAGGACGCTGATCACGAGGTCCAGAACGATCAAGGGCAACCATCTCATTTTGAGCTTAAGAACGGCCATGGATGATCCCGAAACTGTTGGGTGGAGGTTGGGTTTCGTCAGTTCAAGATTGAAGCTAGAACCTGTACAACTTTTTGCGCGGCAGAAGGAGTGTAAAATCCAGCACCAAGATGAATACCCGCGCCTTTCTTTGTAAAGAATATCTCATAAGCCCTTGTTTGGCAAATGATTTGCTCCTCAGTAAAGGGAATTCCCTCTGTTTTAAAGTACTTTGTATTATGTTAAAATTTTTGGCACGTTCCTAATCGCCGGAAACTGAAGGAAAACTGGCATCACCTGTCGATTAAACCGGAAAATAAAAACCATCACGCCGGCGGCTTTGCCGCGAACTCCGAAACTTTCCTGAGCTGATTGAACCGGCAGCTTGCGCTGCCATTCCGCTGGCGCATCCTAATGCCATCAACTCTACCGCCTCTATGAGTTCCAAATCGCTATTACGTCATCTGGTGTCTGCCGGTTTGCTGGTCTCGGGGGGTATCCTGCTTGGCCGACTCACTGGATTTTTGCGGGATGTAGCGGTGGCTTCCAAATTCGGCGTCAGCCAGGACGCGGATATCGTTTTATTTTCCCTGACTCTACCGGATTTTCTGATCAATCTGCTGATGGGAGGCGCCTTCGCCGCCGCCCTTATTCCGGAATTCAAACGCTCTGCTCCAAAAATCGCTGATCATCTGTTCCTGCAATCCAGCTTTCTGGCCGGCTCGGGATTCTTGTTATTGGTGGCAATCCTGGTTTGGAATGCCGACCTGTTGATTCATGTATTTGCACCGGGATTTGACCCGGCATCGGTACAAACCACCCGGTATTTGTTAACCATTGTTTTATGGTTGATGCCGTTAACCGCTTTGGCGGGCATCACCATGAGTTATCTTCAATCCAAAAACCATTTCGCCGTTCCAGCGTTGGGGACGTTTATTTTCAATACGACCTTGATTGTTGCGCTGTTTTTTTTCGTGACCGATGCAGGCGACTTCAAAATTCTGGGGGCTGCCGTTCTTATCGGAGGACTTTTACGATGGTTTTCGCAACTCGTCTGCATGGGAACCCAGGGGATGCAATGGACACGACCGGAAGGTTGGCTTATTTCAAGAGATTTGTTTTTCCGGTATTTTCAAGCCCTGGCCGCTGGAAGTCTGATAGCGGCTCTTCCCGTCATTGCCCGCGCCGTGTCTTCTCTGGCGGGACCGGGTGGGTTTGCTTCGATGAACTACTCATTGAAATTGATCGAATTGCCCATGGGAGTCTGCCTGGGGGTATTGGCTTCGGTGCTTTTTCCAAAACTTTCTGAGTTTTTTGCACAGGACCGTAATGAGGAAGGGGAGCGACTGGCAACCGATGGAGTTCTTTGGGTCTTTATCATTGCCTATACCATGGTCCTGGTTTTCATCTGCTTCGGTCAGCCCCTGACCCGTCTGGCCTTTCAGTGGGGAGTCATGCCCGCAGAAGGAATCCAGAGCATTATTCTTTTAGTGACTGTCGGGATCACTGCCCTGCCGGCACAGGGAATCATCTTGTTGACGACCGCTCTGGCCAATGCCAAGCGGGATACCAAACTTCCGTTTTATTGCAGTTTGGTTGGTGTTATTGTATTTGCGCCCCTGGCTGCATTTTTATTCGAGCAGAATGGGTTGCAGGGAATTATGATGGCCCTGGTCGCTTCTTTATGGCTTATTATGGCCGCACAGATCATTCTGCTCTATCAACGCCACAAACTGTCTATCATTAAATTACCGACACTCATTGAGGTTTCGAAAGTTCTTGTCATTGGATTTTTCCTGCTGTTGCCTTTCATATGGATCGTCCGTACGATCCAATTGCCCCTGGTGGGTTCCCTGGGTCTGGCAGTCGGGGCGGGAGTCCTGATGCTGGCGGGCGGATTCCTGGCCATTAAACGGTACCGGGACTATATTATCCATCGTCTGGGATTGCGTACCCATGCTTAAATTAATGTTGATCACCAACCAACCGGACCTCGCGAAATCTGCGGTGAATGCCGGAGTCGACCGTATTTTTATAGACCTTGAGATTCTAGGCAAGAAAGAGAGGCAGGGGCATCTCGATACCGTCATCAGCGCTCATTCCATGGACGATGTTCCAAAAGTACGTGCTGCAATCCCGAACTCGGAGTTGCTGGTCCGGCTCAATCCTCCGCACGACCGAATCGGGGAAGAAATCGAACAGGCCCTGGAATCGAAACCCGAATACCTGATGCTTCCTATGTTTCATAAAGCGGAGGAATTGTCGGACTTCTGCAAACAGGTCGATGGCCGGGCGGGGGTCATTCCCCTTGTGGAAACACCTGAGTCCGCAGAATGTCTGGAAGAAATCGTAAAAATAAAAGGCCTTTCCGAAATCTATATCGGCCTGAACGATCTACACCTCGGCCTCAAACAGAATTTCATTTTTGAACCGCTGGCGAACGGCATGGTCGATCGTATGGCGGACACCATCAAACAGGCGGGGCTACCCTTCGGCTTCGGAGGTATTGCCCGCATCGGTGAGGGACAACTGCCGGGCGAGCTAGTTCTGGGCGAACATTTACGCCTGGGTTCATCGTCAGTGATTTTATCGAGAACCTTTCACCGGGGCGTGCTGTCCGAAGAATTTGCTGATTTCGGAAAATTGAATTATGAAATTGAAAAGCTCAGAGAAAGCGAAGAATACCTGCTCCAGCGTTCGCCGGAACAAATCCAACTGGATCGGGAAAAAGTTATCCAGATCGTTAAGTTGCTGATCCAAACCCGGGACAAACGATAGGAAGAACCGTGAAACGAGTTTTTGATTTCATCGTCAGCCTGGTATCTCTAATCCTGCTTTTCCCGTTTATCTTGCTGATATCTCTGGCTATAATAATAGAATCGAAAGGCGGTGTTTTTTTTGTCCAGGAACGGGTGGGTCAGTTTGCAAAACCGTTTCGAATGTACAAATTTCGAAGCATGGTGGCCGGCGCGAGCGAGAAGGGCCCGTATTTCACTGCCAAAGGGGACTCCCGGATAACAAAGGTTGGCGCTTTTCTACGCAAAACCAGTTTGGATGAACTTCCTCAACTACTGAATGTGTTGAAGGGAGACATGAGTTTGGTGGGTCCCCGTCCCGATGTCTTTGCCCAACGATCCAATTACACCCAGGAAGAATGGGACAAACGAACTTGCGTCAAGCCCGGAATTACCGGCCTGGCACAAGCCACCATCCGTAACGTCGGCGGGGAGGGAAAGCGTACGGCTTTGGATTTGGAATACGTCGACAATATTTCTTTCGGGCTGGATTTGAAGATTCTTTTTCTCACCATCAAGCAGGTACTTTTCAAAGGCAGTTTCTAATGTGCGGCATCTTCGGATATTTTGATCACAACAATAATGTAATGGAAGAGTCCATCCTTAAGGCGATGGGAACGATGATCACACATCGGGGGCCGGATGATCATGGCATCTTTCACAAACCGGGAGTCGCACTGGGCAATCAACGGCTTTCCATCATCGACCTCAATCAGGGTCACCAACCGTTTGTCTCCGAAGATGGCCGGACGGCTGTCGTGCAAAATGGTGAAATTTACAATTATATTGAACTGGCCGAGGAGTTGGCCAAAGACGGATATCCCTGCAAAACCCATTCGGATACGGAAGTGATCCTTCGTCTCTATGAGCGCGAAGGAATCGACTTTATTCATAAGTTGAATGGAATGTTCACCATCGCCATCTACGATGGACGGAAAGATGTAATGTTTCTGATCCGGGACCGTATCGGCGTCAAACCCCTGTATCTACATGAACAGGAAGGACGCATTCTGTTTGCATCTGAAATCAAATCCATTCTGACGGCGGGAATCCTGCGCGAAATGGACCCGGAAGCACTTTATCATTTTCTGACTTACAATTACGTTCCTCCGCCCTTCACGATGTTCAAGGGAGTCCGGCATTTGATGCCCGGTGAAGCCATGCGCATCGAACGCGGTAAAACGCAGACATTCAAATGGTGGGACCTGAGCCGGATCTCCACAGAAACCAAAAGTGAAGATGAATGGATTGAGGAGTTCAACAGCGTTTTGGAAGACGCGGTGCGCCTGCGGCTGAGGTCGGATGTTCCATTTGGCGCATTTCTTTCCGGCGGCGTGGATTCAAGTTCGGTAGTGGGCCACATGGCACAAAACATGTCGGAACCGGTCAACACGTTCTGCATCGGTTTCCGTGAAAAAAAATTCGACGAATCTCCCTTTGCGAAAGAGGCGGCCGACTTGTTCCGGACTCACCATGTCATGGAAAAAGTGGACCCCAACATGATGGATCTATGGCCGCTGGCGACTTATTTTTGTGACCAGCCCCACGGCGATGTTTCATTCCTGCCCACTTACCGGGTGGCTGAACTGGCTGTCAAACATGTCAAAGTTGTCCTGACAGGCGATGGCGGGGACGAGCTGTTTGCTGGATACACGAAATACCGGGATTTTTTCGCAAATCCCGACATCGAGAAGATGACCGAAGAGGAATGGCGCCGCGCTTATTACAGAAACATCACCTTGTTTGATGAAGACAACAAAGCACATCTAATTACCTCTTCCCTGGCCAAAGAGGTTGCGGATACTCAATCCTTTAATGTGATTCAGCCGCTTTATGAACGGTCCTCCCACCAGGACAGAATCAATCAGGCTTTGCTTATTGATATGATGATGCTTCTACCGGGCAACAACCTGGTGAAACCGGACCGTATGGGAATGGCCGTATCACTGGAAGCGCGCACTCCCTTTCTTGATTACCGAATGATGGAGCTGGCCTTCCGCATGCCGGGAGATTTAAAACTGCGGAATGGCGAGACCAAGTATCTTTTTAAAAAAGCGGTCACTCCTTTAATCGGCGAATCACTGGCGTATCGTAAAAAGCAAATGTTCACTGTACCCGTGGGGGAATGGTTCAAGAACGAACTGGCGGACTTTTCGCGTGAGCTTCTGACCTCGCCCCGATTTGTGGAGCGCGGACTGTTCAACCCGCAGTTTGTGACCCATATGCTGAACAAACACCAGAGCGGGGAAGGCAACTTCACCCGGGAACTTCGAGCCCTGATCGCAGTCGAAATGTGGTTTCGCCTGTTTTTGGATCATCACTGGACTCAGGCGCCACTTACAGCGGAACTCTTTCCTGATATCATGAACGCAAAAAGTTTGAGCTAAGGAACAATTATGGCCAGCCCCAAAACCGTATATGTGGTTCACTCGATTGATACTGAAGGTCCCTTGTATGAGTCCCTGCAAGCGACTTTTGAGCGACTGCATGATTTGTTTGATGTGAACCTTCCCGCCACTTACGCTAACCTGAAAAAACTCCAAAACCAGGAAATCGACCTCAATGGAAAAGAAAGCCAGGTGGCCGAGGTGGTCGATCCACAACTTCTGTCTTACAACGACAGTTGGGAGAAAATTGAAGCAATGCTTGCGGAAATAATGAGCCCTGATTTCAGGAACAGTCTGCCGGATTCCGCAGGCAACGGCTGGGTTTATAACTGGCATTGCCTGGATCATGTGGATTTTACGACTAACCCGAGACGTCGGGAAATGGGCTATAACAATATTCACGATCGTTATCTGGAGTTTGTCGATAAATACAATTCTCCCATGGATGCGATCGAGTGGCATTTTCATCCCATGTCCACTTATAAAGAGGCTCATCGATGCGCCACATCCTATGTCAACTCTCCGCATCTCTATGAAACGCTGGCCCGGAGGATTATCGAGCGCAATTTTTTTCCAAGTACTTTTCGCGCCGGGTTTCAAACAGAACGACCCGACAGCAACTGGTTCCTTGAACAATGGATTCCTTTCGACACTTCCAATATGGCCATCGAAGATGCTTCAGAGTTTGAAAAGCATAATGATTTTAAAAATGGACGGTCGGGGGATTGGCGTCGAGCCCCGCACGATTGGTCCATTTACCAACCCGATATTTACGATTATCAAAAACCCGGCAGCTGCAAGCGTTACATTGCGAGGTCTTTAAATATCAACTCACGAATTGCCTGCATCGATCAAAGGGAGATGGACCGGGCGTTTGAAAAAGCCTCTAAAGGGGAACCGGTCCTTATGGGGGTCGCCAGCCATGACTGGCGTCATATGGGTCCGGAGGTGGACAAAGTCAGAAAATTGATAGAAAACTCTTCCAAAAAATTCTCGGACACACAATTTATCTACGCCCGTGCCAAAGATGCCTTCAATGCCGTGGTCCACAACGGTCAAACCGAAGAATTGGAATTGCATGGAAACCTTTATGAGGAAGACGGTATTCATCGGTTGAAAGTTGAGTCGGTGAAAGGCAGCGTGTTCGGACCCCAACCGTTTCTTGCCATCAAAACACGGGGCGACCGTTTCATCCACGACAACTTCGATTTCGGCCTGGATGGGAAAACCTGGTACTACGCCTTCGATTGCGATACGGTTCCACCCGAAGACGTGGATATTATTGGTTTCGCCGCCAACAACAAATTCGGCAGCACTTATGTCAAAACATTAAAGTTTGGGAACTCATGAAAACTGGACAGGAACGAAAAGATTACTGGAACCAAAAGTATTACGAATATTGGAAATCCCGTGTCGATGAATCGGGTGGGGATGCCCATGAAAGCAGGATCATTGATGGAGACGCCAAAACTGAGGATGACGAGATTTACGAATCTATTTTTGCAAAAAATCCGTTCAATCCGGGAAATCTGTTGGAAGTGGGCTGCGCCTGGGGCCGAATGTTTAGGATTTACAAAGAATACGAGGTGAACATTTATGGCGTGGATATTTCATCCGCCATGATAGCCGCTGCCAAAAATACCCACGGCAATGATCCCCAGATTAAAGATATGCAGGAATCTGAGGCGGAGAGTGTCCCGTATGAGGATGATTTTTTTGATAACGTCAGCTGTATTGCCACCTTCGATTCCACATTTCAGATTAAATCTTTGCGTGAGTTTCTTAGAGTCCTTAAAATAGGAGGCAGGCTGTATGTCACCGGAAAAAGCTTGAACTATTTTTCGGACGACCAACTCTCGCTGGACGCTGAAATGGGCGCGCGCAGCAAAGGCCATCCAAACTTTTTTACCGACGTACCGAAAATGCTTGAAATGCTCGCTTCCAAAGGACATAAGGTTTTGGATTCCTATTATTTTCCCCGAAGGGGGGATTTTGCCAAGAATAAGTATCTTCAGGAAATCCCTGAAAAATTTTACGAATGGTTTTTAATTATTGAAAAAGGTTCCGAAGAAATAGACTTTGAAGAGTTTGCCGCTCCGATTTCCAAAACCCTTCAACAGGCGCATCCGGAACTGGAGGAGAAGACCTCTTGAAAATTTTTATTACAGGAACATTCCGCTCAGGCACTACCTTAGCCAGCCATATTCTCAACCAGCACTCCGATTTGAGCATCACTTACGATTCCGTTCATTTCATGCGCTTCGCTTACATGAAATTCGGGAAAAACCGGATTACCCTGGAATCCTCTCTGCAGCTCGCGGAATCGATGAACCATCGGCTCAATAAACGCTTCGGAAGCGGGATCGATGTGGCGCAGTATAAAAAGAAAGTGGAGGCCTTACCTCAATTGACCTATGGCGCTCTTTACGACATTTTTATGCAGTTGTATACGGGAAGCGCCAACTGGGGTGAAAAAACGGTTTTGCAATGGAGGAACGCTGAAGACATTTTGGAGATGTTTGACGATATTTCGATCGTCCATTGCCTGCGGGATCCAAGAGATATTTTGAGTTCCTGGAAAAACGAAACCATCGCTCCCGGTGTAGACTATCTGGATGCCATCGGCAATTGCTTTGATGCCATGAAATTCGCACTGATCAACCGTGAGCGATTCGGAAACCGATATGTACTTTTAAAGTATGAGGATCTGGCGACCGATCCCGAAAAAACCACAAAAACCCTTTGCAGCGATTTGGGACTCCCGTTTCAACCCGAAATGCTGAACGTCAGCCAGTTCAAAAACAAGGTCACCCAGGACAAATGGACGCCCAACACCGCCTTTGGCGACAAAATAGAAGGCATTTCCAAAACCCCCATTGGTCGCTGGAAAGAACACCTGGCTGAAGAAGATTTGATCCTGTGCGAATGGACCAACCGGTCATTGATGAATAAGTTTCAGTACCCTTTGTCAGGAAAACTGGATCAAATAGGGATCAAGGAAGCCTACAAAGCCCTCTCCAAGTTGCAACAAAGCCCTCTTGCCTTGAACGGTATTTTAAACATCATACAGAATGATGAAGGGGTTCAGAGAAACCCCTTGAAGGAAACCGATCCATCAACTTGGGACACCGACGTCTACAAACTTTAATCACCCAACAGATCCCGCATCACCTCCACCACAGCGTGTGCGGCACCGCCCGGCTTGGGAAGGGTGGCGGATGCCTTAAACCCACCCAGCGCTTTTAGAATACTTGCTTCAAGAAGATTAACGTCTTTAATCCCGATGGAAAAACCCAGGTCTCCGTAAGGAGTAAAAGGCGAAGCCGCACCCAGTTCTATGGTGATCAAGGGTTTGCCGATGGCAACCCCCTGTACACCTACCGTAGAATTCACCGTAATCACCACATCCGATGCTTGAAGAAAAGTCGCAAGATCATCTTTTTGGGTGCTCAGAGTAACTCTTGGAGGAAGGTTTTCAAAGCGGGTAAGATCATTTGGATGAAGGCGAATCACCAAGTGCCAGTCCCGGTGCTGCTCTAGGAGATCGTAAAAATGTGATTCTACCGTTTCGTACAATCCCCAATCGTTGGGATTGACCTGCCTTGCCCACAGAATAACCTTTCCGTCGGCCCATCCCCTTTGAGACCGTAATGTCTCAGCCTTGAGTTGCAAATCCGGTTCTGCCAAATCATCAAACGCCGGATTGCCCGTAACCACAATTTCGTCATCATGCCTTCCGTAAGATTTCAGGTTTTCCTTTACGGCTTGAGACAGGACACAAATCCGATCGGCATATCCCGGCTGACCAACCCGATCCTCAAATTCCCTGGGGTCGAATAAATCCATCAGGCATACTGCGGGAATGCCCATTTTTCTCGCGGTCAAGATAGCTGCTTTTTCTGAACGGGGAGAATTTGTAGCGGCCACCAGGTCCGGTTGCAGTTTCCTGAATGTCCGTTCCATGACGGATAAAGGCAAAAATGCCCGCCGACCATGAAGCTTAAACTGATTTTCCGCTTCTCGCTTTCCCAAACGGTCGATCAAATCCTGGTAGGATAACCCTAAATAAGCGACGGTTTCCTCCCGGCTCACCTTGTCGCTGGGCTCTAATTCGCGAGCCATATTTTCCCCGATTTTCAGGGCTTCCTCATCCCCTTCCTCAACAAGGTGGCGATATCCGATATGCGGAATCCCGGCTGCCTGCAGTTTTTCCGAGGCGGTGGTCAGACCCAAAACCACCAATTCATAATCGTCTTTCGCACGCAACTCCTGGAGAACAGGGATCAGCATAGTGATATGCCCTCCCCCATAACCTACAAAAAATATTTTTTTCTTAATTTTTTTTCTCCGCTCTTTACTTCAAATAAACGAAAATTTTAACACACCTTTTATCCAGAAATCCTATCGCCTCTCCCTGTGAAAGACCCGGTAAGTTTGCGTCATCGTTGCAGATATGGGATTCTTAACCAAAAATATCTACTACCTAATTCTCCGATAATGCTATAATGATGTTGAATTTTTAATAAACTCATTTTTCTCTTCAAGCTTTGTTCAAGGCGAATCTATCGCCTCGACTGCCAATAACCTGAATAGGTACCCAAACCCCTTATCCATGGATATCATTCGTGTCCCCGATCCGGTCGATTTTTCATTATATTCCGGAAACGGTGAAACCCAAAAAACCAAGTACGGCCTTCCAAAAGAGGTTAAGTTCTGTAAACGCTGTGTTATTTCCAACCAGCGGCCCAACTCGGCAGTAGAGTTCACCCATACCTCCGACAGCAAAAAGGCCACGATCAACTTTGATGAGGAGGGGGTGTGCGATGCCTGCCGTTTGACCGAGCAAAAGAAAAATACAATCGACTGGCAAAAAAGGGAAGAGCAACTGATCGCGCTGTGCGACCAGTTTCGGAGCAAAGACGGGTCCTACGACTGTCTTGTTCCCGGTTCCGGTGGTAAAGACAGTTTTTACGCCTCCCATATTCTGAAAACAAAGTATGGAATGCACCCTCTAACCGTTACCTGGGCTCCGCATATTTACACAGATTGGGGTTGGAAAAATTTTCAGAAGTGGATTCATGCCGGCCATGACAATTATCTGATGACACCCAACGGAAGAATTCATCGGCTGCTCACCCGTTTGGCTGTGGAAATTCTGTTTCATCCCTTTCAGGCCTTTATCCTGGGGCAGAAATCCCTGGCGCCCCAAATGGCTGTTCGATTTAACATCCCCCTCGTTTTTTACGGAGAAAGCGAATCTGAATATGGAAATCCGGTAGCCGATTCTACCAGTGCCAAAAGGGACTGGTCCTATTTCACCTCCGGCGATCCGGCGAATATTTTCCTGGGAGGTGTTTCGGTCGCTGACTTGAAGAATCAATTCGGCATCGAGGATCAGGATTTGATTCCTTATCTGCCGGCCAATCCTGCTGAAATCGAAAAAACAAACGTAGAAGTGCACTACCTGGGTTACTACTTAAAATGGCACCCGCAGAGCTGTTATTACTATTCTGTAGAACATGGTGATTTTGAAGCCTCTCCCGAGCGCACGTCAGGCACCTACAGCAAATACAACAGCATCGATGATCGCATCGATGATTTTCACTACTACACCACCCGAATAAAGTTCGGGATCGGCCGGACAACCTATGACGCCGCGCAGGAAATCCGCTCGGGTGATATTACCCGGGAAGAGGGAATTGCCCTGGTCAAGCGGTTCGACCATGAATTTCCCGAACGATTCGCTGAAGAAATTTTTCAATACCTCAGCATCAATCCCAAAGAATTTCCAGAGGCTTCCAAAATGTTCGAGCAACCTACAATGACCCGGGACTACTTTCTACGGTTGGCCGACCAGTTCCGATCCCCTCATCTGTGGAAATACGATAACGGCGAATGGATATTGCGACACGCTGTCTGGCATGAGGAATCCCTTGCTCATTCATGAGTAATGTACGCCTGATCCCCAGGCTGGATATCAAGGGACCCAATTTGGTCAAGGGTATCCACCTGGAAGGTTTGCGGGTGATGGGGGACCCGCAGGAATTCGCGGTCGGGTATTACCGGGACGGGGCCGACGAATTGATCTACATGGACATTGTCGCCAGCCTTTACGGCCGCAATAATCTGACCGATATTGTCAAACGCACCGTTAAAAATGTTTTTATTCCCATAACCGTAGGCGGCGGCATCCGCTCGACCGACGACGTCAAACATATCCTGCGTTCGGGTGCGGACAAAGTAGCCATCAATACTGCCGCTATCAACAATCCAGACCTGATCCACCAGGTTTCCAAACGCTTCGGATCTCAATGCATGGTTTTGTCCATTGAAGCCAAACAACAATCCCCCGGTCAATGGGAAGCGTATACCGATAACGGACGTGAGAGAACCGGACGGGACGTACTCGACTGGGTGCGGGAGGGGGTGGAACTGGGAGCGGGTGAAATTCTGCTCACTTCTGTAGACCGCGAAGGAACTCGTAAAGGATTTGATATCGAATTGGTCAAAGCGGTTTCCGATTCTGTTCCGGTTCCCGTGATCGCTAGCGGGGGAATGGGTCAATCGCAAGACCTGATCGATGTGGTGCAAGGAGGGAAAGCCGATGCCGTGGCTATGGCCGATGTTTTGCATTACCGGCGCATGCAGATCCAGGATATTCGTCAAGCCGCGTTGGATGCTCATATTCATGTGAGAAAGCCATGACGCCCAGTGTTACAGTCATTGATTACGGGGCAAGCAATATGCTTAATGTCGTTCACGCATTGGAACACTGCGGAGCCGACGTGCTCATTGCCGATCAGCCGGAAGCTGTTACCGATGCCGGTCGTTTGATTTTGCCCGGTGTCGGTGCGTTTGCTGACGGCATGGCAGGCCTGAAGGCAAAAAACCTGATCGAACCCCTTGTATCTTTTTGCCGTAAGGGCAATCCATTCCTGGGGATCTGCCTGGGTATGCAAATGATGTTCGATTCCAGCGAGGAATTCGGCAACCATGTTGGATTGGGACTGATTCCAGGAAAGGTAACCCGTATCCCATCGCAAGGAGCGAACGGCGAGCCGCATAAAATACCTCACATTGGATGGAATGAATTACTGTGTTCGGAAAAGGATGATGAGTGGAAGGATTCTCTCTTTTTAACGTTGAAGCCCGGCACGCCCATGTACTTTGTTCATTCCTTCATGGGAGTTCCCAAGAACAAAAAAAATCTGCTGGCCTATTGCGATTATAGCGGTTTGAGTGTTTGCGCCGCCGTACAATCCGACAATATGACCGGTTGCCAGTTTCACCCCGAAAAGAGCGGAGAATCAGGTTTGAAAATCATTCGGGGGTTTCTTTCAATTTAATTTCACATCAGCCGTCTTCGATAAAAATGAATGGAAAACAATCCACTTTTCTCGATTGGTGCCGCGTTTTTGCCGCTCAAATTGTGCTGATTAATCATATTATTTCTTTTCAAACCGATTATCGCTTAATGCTGGGGAATCTGGGAGTTGTGATATTTTTTATTCTCTCGGGTTTTCTTATCTGCTTCAGCGCGCTCAATAAAAGATCTAAAAATCCACAGTATGGATTCCGGTTGTTTTTCGTCGACCGGTTTTTCCGGATTTTCGTTCCGTATATACCCTGCTTGATCCTGATCGTCGTTCTTGATTATTCTCTCTTAGCTTTATCAAAACCCAACGAATACAGTGATTTTTTTACCCTCAAACATTTCCTGGCCAACCTCTTTATGCTTCAACAGCATCCCGTTGGCCTGTTTGCTGATAAAGCCCTGGGAATGGAATATTTAAAATTATCCACATTTGGATCCGGGCGCCCGCTGTGGACCGTTGCCATTGAGTGGTGGGTCTATTTGCTGTTCGGCTGGCTGGTGTTAAAGGCAACCTTTTTCAATAAGCATCCGTTGAAGTTTGTGGCGGTTCTACTGTTTGTCGGCTCATTCCCCATGTTCAATATGGTCGCGGGAACCGGAGAAGGAATGAGTCTGGTCTGGTTTGCGGCTGCAGGTTTCGCATACCTGTATCACAAGACAAACGATCCGGCCGAGCCTAAGGCCCTATTGAGCAAGACTTTAGCCCGGGGCAATTGGGTTTTCATGGCAACCGCCCTGATGCTATCCATTTTGTTATTGAGAATGGCCTGGGTCTCATTCATACAAACGGGTTTTAAGTGGAACCCTTATCCTTTCTATGATTTCAACTTTGCTTTTATTCTTTTAGCGGGTTTTGCCCTGATTTTTATCTGGCTGGGATCACAGCAGGACGGCCCGAGGAACTCCACAGCCCGGTTTTTCTCGGATTACTCCTACTCGCTGTATCTGATCCACTATCCTGTTTTGAACTTTTTGATTGCTATGGGCTTATCCATAAAAAACGGCCTGGCCAATGCTTTCGTCTATTTCTTTATCTGTAATGGAATAGCGATCGCGTTCTGGTTTGCCTTTGAAAAACATTACTCAACCCTTAAGCAACTCTGGCTCAAACGGCACCCATGATCTTAGCTTGTAAATCGTCACTCGAGTACACCATGAAAAGACTAATATGGTAAATGTTTCAATTGAAATTTTTTTCGGAAAATAGATAATAGAGTGAAACTTTTGCTATATCAAATGGAGGTTGGATTATGACAGCCTAGGCCACTTGACAATACAGAGATTTAGTAAAACTGAATAAAATCACGCCTACCACCCAACCTATTCCCATAGATTCAGTGTTATGATTCAAGATCCCACATTACATATCGTCCATTGCATTGATACAGAGGGCCCTCTGGACGAGTCCCTAGAAGGTACCTTTGAACGCTTAAGGGATATTTTTGGAATTTCTCTTTCTGCAACTCAGGAAAATCTTAATAAACTACAAAACCGTCAAATCGACCTAGGGGAACTTGAAAGTGAAGTGATCAAGGTCATTTCCCCGAAGATGCTGGATTACAACAATTCCTGGGAAAAAATGTGCCTAATGCTTGAAGATGCTCTGAGCCTGGATTTTCGTAATCAAATGCACGACGATCAGGGCCGTGGCTGGGTATACAACTGGCATATCCTGGATCACGTTGGGTACCAGAATAATCCACGCAAGAAGATACTGGGATATGGAAAAATTTTTCGTCTTTACAGGGATTTATTACACAAAACCAATAGTTGCAATGACGAGATCAACTGGCACTTTCATCCGCTGTCTTTTTATCGAGAGCCTTTGCAATGCGCAACTTCTTATATAAATTCCTATGATGTTTTGATCCAGATTCTTTGCCGCAGGATCATTGATGACAAGTGGTTTCCAGCGGTGAACCGTCCGGGATTCAACAGTGCTCGTCCAGACAGCCATGCTTTTCTCGAGCAATGGATCCCTTATGACTATGCCAATCAGTCTTATGAGGAATCCCAGAATGGACAACCGGACCTGGCGGACGGCCGATTTGGAGACTGGCGACGGGCGCCTCATTCCTGGGCGGGGTACCGGCCTTCCCACGACGATTATCAGGTGCAGGGCCAATGCCGCCGGTGGATTTTCCGCTGCTTGAACGTGGGAGCCCGGATTAAATCTCTATCAAAGATACATGTGGAACAGGCTTTTGACGAGGCGAGTCAAAAAGGCTCTGCCATTTTGGCTTTTACAGATCACGATTACCGGGACCTGCGGCCGGATGTGGATTATGTCAGAGAACTTCTTTCGGAAGTGAAGTGCCGTTATCCCAAGGTGAGTATTCGGTTTTCAGGAGCGGGAGAAGCGGCAAGGACACATATCCAGCATATTACCGGAATCACTCCTAAAAAACTTCGACTGTCAGTTGAATTGACAGAAAACAAATTGGAGGTCCGCGTTCTCGAGGGCGAGCTTTTCGGGCCTCAACCTTTTCTGGCAATCAAATCGTTAGACGGACAATACTTTCACGACAATCTTGATTTACAGGAACCCAAATCGGCCTGGAGTTATGTTTTCGATCGTCAGAATATTCCCATAGATCAGATAATGACCATTGGAGTTGCCAGTGCCAGCCCATCCGGAGAATCAACGGTATTTATAAAACAGTTGTCTTCATAGGGAGGTTTGAATCATTGCGATGATACCCTCGGCCTCATCCAGCTCTCGTCTTTTGGATTTGAATCTGGATCCGTTGACCTTTTACAACATTCTGCCCACAGACGACCTGATCTCTGATAAAGAAGCCCAGGATTTGAACTGGGGTGATCTTCCTGCGAGATTGCTGCAATACAAATTTGAAAAACTTAACGAAACCGATCTGGAGCACGCCACCATTCTCCTTTCCAGCAAAAAAGCTTTTGAACTGTCCAAGGAGCAAATGAGCGACTTGGCCGACCATTTCAGCCGGGAATACATTGATTGCCTCCGATCGAACAACCAGGATCGAAAAAAGAAGATGTTCGTCCAACGGCTGAATTTTTTTCTTCGCAGCCTGATCGATTCAGATGCCGGCATTCCGGAGGGAAGCCAATCCACATCTCTGCCTTATCAATGCCCGTGGGATTGGATACAGAGAGATAAAACCTCAATTTATATTGTTTCTGAGGAAAAGAACGTTGTGTTGAGAAAAGATAACATCGATCTCAACGCTGTCAGGTTAGGCCTGCCGACACAAGTAGACGATATCGACGGAACCTGGTTCAGCATCGGCTCTCACTATACACCCGGCGGATACATGATGTCCGAGAGCGAGACTCGCCCTGTCAACCACGAACAACCGATAGTATTGATTTTCGAACATCGAAATAAATTGTTGTTTATCGATTCTACAGGATCTCTATATGATTTGGAGTCTCGGGAGCTGGTTTTTAAATTCCAATCAGGACCTGTTTCGAAGGCCAGAAAATTCGGCTCCTCTCTTTATCTTTTGAACTGGACAGAGCCTTATGCTCTTTTCATCCTGGATTTGGACCAACTCAGCGTACGGCGTATCTCCCTGAATGATATTTTTGTTGTCAACGATCTGATTCAATCAGGCGACACCTTTTATCTCGTGGACAAACAGCAGGGCTATCTATTCGCATACGACAAAACATTCAAACTTCAGCAGAAAACCCTCGGCTTTGGCAGGGGTCCGGGGAAACTCTTTGACCCAGTCTCTATAAGACCTTCAAATAAAGAGGGGTGGTTGGACATTCTCAATTGGGTTCCGGGAGACATCTCTTCGATACCTGTTGCTTGAAAAACCAAAATCCATAGTTTCTTAAATATCATTATTCAAATATACAATCGGCCGCCACTTCCACACAGTTTTTTCTGAGTACCCGCAAAACCCATGAATAGGGACCCATCCAATTCATCAAAAATTGTTTCTTTTGAAGATTGGATTTTACTGGGCTTCTGCATCGCACTGGCGGGAGCTTTCATTCTTCCCCTATTTCCGTTCTGGAAAGCCATATTCCGATTGTCCGCGTTTGCCCTCCTGGCCGTCTGTTGGAAACGAAAGGGAATTTCCTCGACTACTTTGACATGGGCTTTCTCCCTTTTATCTATTCCTCTCATCATTTTTACAATCGATTTATTTTCTGAAATTTTTCATCATCCGATTCAATTAATTGTTTCATGGGTCAAAGCTGTGTATGGAAATCCAAGAGGCCTTGGCTATGAGCTCTCCATATTGATCTTTGATACATTTTTAATCGCCGGACTTTTTCCTTTTGCCTGGCAAAAAAAGGATGTTTCCTTTTTGCGAATCAAACAGGGAATGCTGGTCTCTCTGATATTTTTTTGGGCCTGGTCGCATGTTTCTTTTTTGGCTTCAGGAGTTGATTTTATCCTTTCAACTCCTTCCCAGACTCCCACCATCAATCCAGAAGAAATCAACGGATACACCTTGAGCAAGCAGGCATCCGGTTTGGAAGTATTGAATATATGGACTCTTGTGTTTTTAACCGCGTTGATTCTTTTCCGCACTGGAGCTGAGAAAACCCTGATTCGGAAAATAATCGTTGGGGCACTTTTCTTTCAAGCGATCCTTGTAATTGCTCAACATGGATTGAAAGACATCTCATATGTTGTGGAGCATCCTGATTTTAACAATTACTTTTTCAGAACCCGCGGGACCCATTTTTATCATGGTGCCGTAGACCTGTTTTTGGTTTTGGGGCTATTTTTTATGCTCGCTTCCGGGCTCCATAAAAAAGAAAACTGGAGATGGCAAATCTATATAGGCTTTATTTTGGTGTTGGTCGCAATATACATCAACAACACGCGCGCCATCAGTTTGGGAATGCTGGGGGGTAGCACGGTCGCCTTAATAATCGCACTGATCCGAAAAAGCATAAATCCGAGAGACCTTGTTGTTTATTTTTCGATCATCCTGATTTTTGGTACCTCGATATTTTACACCAAACCTCATCCGAAAGAGCAGAAAACCTCCTCGTTAAAAGTGGAGAAATATGTTCAGGCCAATTCTCCCCGGTTGCTTTTGCTTTCAATAGGGCTTTCGACCTCCATGGAACAGCCGATCAAAGGTCAGGGAGTGGGAGCAACAACAATTCCTCTGGATGGAAAATACTTTAGAGGCGAGCCCTGGACTTATTCCAGCCATTCATTGTTTCTGGACCTGGCTCTGGGTTCCGGTTTTCCCGGTGCCCTGGCTTTCCTTTTACTGATCGGGCTGGCATTGTTGGGTTCCTGGAGACTGAATTCTCAAGATCCGGGCAAACATACACCAACGAATCATTCTGGAAACTGGATCGGTTTTTTTATTTCGTTTCTCCTTACAGGAATTTTTTTTCCACAAGAACAGAACTACACAACTCTCTTAATGATTCTGTCGTGTGTTTTCATTTTGACTCCTGGAGAAACTCTTCCCGAACCAAAGGGTATAATCCAAACCTGGTCTCGGAGAAACCTGATCACATTCATGGGGCTAGGCATTGTGTTTGCATTCTTGATTAGCGCCTACGTTTTTCCAATTGCAGAATTATATGCCAGGCATATCAAAAGACCGGAAATGGTTAAACTCGACTCAATTTATACCAATTCAACTCTCCAGAAATATTTTCTAAAGACGGTCTTTTCTGTGATTGGACCCTCATCGCTCCAAATCTCACAATTGGAAGATGACATCGAGACATGGCCAACGTCTGAGGGATGGATTATTTGGCATCCAAGCAACGACATCAAATATCCAAATGTTCGCCGGCAATTGGGGTATTCACATTTGGTAGGGGGGCATCGTTCGGCCAGCTTCAATCTTCCCATCAATTATCAGGTGATACCATCCAAACAAACCGCTGTCCATCTGATGCGTATCGGATGCTGGCCGTTAAGCTCCAATATCAAAAACATCTCAGGAGTTTCAACCGCAAACAGGAAATCAACGGAGTCAGGTGAATCCTCAAGCCGCCCTGTAGAGAGATATCTTCCCAGCTTATCCTCTTTTGCATATGCGCCTAAGAAAGACCAGAAAAATGATACCCGCTTTTATGTAACAGATAAACGGGTTCGAACGGCCTGGATTTCAAAGGATACAGGAGCCAAACCGATCTCTATCATTTTCGATACCCGGGGACAAGTGGACGCGCCTGTGACTTTGTATCGTCTTTTGGGAATTTACCACCGGCAGTATGCGGGAGTTATGCCTGACACCGTCGTCTTTGAAGGTTCTCACGATAAGCATCTCTGGAAGGTACTGGACAAGGAAACCGGCGTGAAATTTCCCAAAGATCAAATTGCCTATATCCGGTTTTCTGTTAAAAATGAAACCGCTTACAGGTATTATCGTTTCCAGTTTTCAAACCACTCAGAAAAAAACTTTAACCAGATAGGCCTATCCGAAATCGAGCTGTATGCCCAAAATGATTCATGCTTAAACTAAAACCACAATCCG
This sequence comes from Nitrospinaceae bacterium, assembly GCA_028278405.1. Taxonomy (GTDB): domain Bacteria; phylum Nitrospinota; class Nitrospinia; order Nitrospinales; family Nitrospinaceae; genus SZUA-226. The sequence continues at coordinate 35,695 of JANQEK010000043.1, read as the reverse complement.
TATGAACGATCCCCATAAAAAGAAAAGTATTCTGTTTGTAACTTACGGGGCAGGACACGTGAACATGATAATCCCTGTATGGAGATCCCTGCAAAAGAGAAACCAATACAAGCTGAACCTGATAGGACTGACCAATGCCGGAAAGGTTTTGCAAAAATCGGGTATCCCCTACTACGGTTTCAAGGATTTTATGAAGGACGCAGATGTGGAAGCTCTGGAATGGGGTAAAAAACTGGCTACGGATGTCGATGAAAATATTGTTCCTTATGAAGAAACCGTCGCTTATCTGGGCCTTTCATATTTCGATATGGTCGAACGTCTCGGAGCCGATAAGGCGGCTGCGCAATATTCCAGGTTGGGCCGACAAGCATTTTTACCGCTTTCTGTAATGAACCGTATCTTTGAAGATCTCAAACCGGACCTTGTTATTACTACCAGTTCCCCAAGAGCCGAGCGCGCCGCTATCATGACTGCCGGAAAACTCAATATTCCATCGCTATGCCTGGTGGATTTGTTCGGACTGCTGGAAATCACCTGGGTGGGTCAACCTGGATATTCCAACAGAGTCTGTGTCATGTCCGATTACGTAAAAAATATTCTAATTGATGCAGGACGCTCTCCCGAGGAAGTGATTGTCACCGGTAATCCTGTTTTTGATCGCCTGGCCTCTCCCGAACTGGCCCGGCAAGCCGAAGTTCTCCGAAAAGAAAGGGGATGGAATAATAAAACCGTTATCCTCTGGGCCTCGCAAGCGGAACCCTCGATACATCCCGTGACCGGGAAACAGGGAGATCCGGACCTGCCCCGCAAAATAGAAAAAGAATTATTTCATTTAATCGATCAGAATAAGGATTGGCGTTTGGTGGTTCGACTCCATCCCAGTGACAATGCCCGGATTTCAAATAAAATGGATCGAGTTGAAATCAGCCCTTTGTCTGAAGATCTGGCGACACTTCTAAAAGCCGTCGATATTGTGGTGACGATCGCATCCACTGTAGGATTGGAAGGGGCACTGTTAGGCAAATCCATTTTGACGATGGATATGTCTTTGTTCACGCCGGATGCCCCCTTCGCCAAAATGGGATTGTCGAAAGGCATTCCAAATTTAAAGGACTTGGGGGAGGGAATTAAAGATGTCATCGATGGACGATGGCGCTCGACCGCACCTCTACCGCCGGTCGGTCAGGCTACGGATAAAGTCATTCAGGTAATTGACCATTTGTGCCAGGAGTAATATAGTTATTGATTTATTTGTCAGCCGACAACGACAGGTTTATACATCAGAGAATTTATCCCGGACACTACAAACAGACCAAGATATGCGTCCATTAATCATCGGTACCGGCTCCATCGGCCAAAGGCACATCCGGAATTTACAGGATTTGGACGTAACAGCCCAATTCCTTCTGCTTCGCGACAAAGCCTATGAAGACGACTTTTCCCGGTCGCTGGATGCGAAAGTGTACGGCGACATGGATCAAGCTCTGGCTGAAAAACCGGATTTCGCCTTGATCGCCACTCCCTCCGGCAAACATATGGACGCCCTCGTCCCTTTAATCGAAGCTCACGTTCCCGTGTACCTGGAAAAACCCGCCGTCACCACCCGGCAGGAGATTGCACAATTGCAATCCTGTTTAAATTCTACGCAATATTCCGCACCGAGTCTGGTGGGTTGCAATTTTAGATTCCTCCCCTCTCTCGGTAAAATTCGAGAAATGATCCAGGCGGGTCGACTCGGAACCATCGTCCGCGCCAATTTGGTCGTTGGACAGTGGCTCCCGGACTGGCGGCCTCAACAGGATTATCGCAAAAGTTACAGCGCACAATCAGATATGGGCGGCGGCGTGGTCATGGACTTGATCCACGAAATCGATATGGCCCGATGGCTGTTCGGAGAATTCGATCAGGTTCGAGCCCTGATGGGAAAATTCAGCTCATTGGATATCCATTCTGAGGATACCGCGTGTATACTACTGGGGAACGATGGGCCGCCCTTGGTTTCTCTCTCGTTGGATTATGTCTCACGCCAATTGGTCCGACGCTATGAAATCGTGGGAGATCAGGGAACACTGATTTGGGACCTCGGCGAACAGCGTGTCGAATTCATTGGACCCGACGGCTCAGAGCGCATCGACTGCGGGAAATCTGCTTTTGACGTGGGTGAGACTTATCGGACCGCCATCAAAATATTTACGGATGCCGTACATCACAACCGCCCCACATCACCCGATATCAATGACGGACTGAAAAGTGTTGCACTGGCTCTAACCGCAAAGGAAGCAGGACAACGATGAGCACACTCGCGACCATTTGTGCCCGCGGAGGCTCCACCGGAGTTCCCCGCAAAAACATTCTCCCCATACTGGGGAAACCGTTGATCCATTACACCATCGAACAGGCTCTGGCCTGTCCGCTGATTGATCATGTCTATGTATCGACAGACGATAAGGAAATCGCTGAAGTGGCACGCCAGGGCGGAGCCCAGGTTCCATTTCTCCGGCCCGCAGAAATGGCAACGTCCACCGCCGCCAAGATTCCTGTCATTCAGCATCTGGTCGACTGGGTGGTGGATTCCGGAATCCAGGTTGATAAAATCGTTGACCTGGATCCAACCTCTCCCTTGCGCGACCAGGAGGATATCAAAAGCTGCATCGATATGCTGGACTCCGAAACCGACGTCGTCATTACCGGCTATCTGGCAATCAAAAATCCATACTTCAACATGGTGGAGCAACAACCGGACGGTTATTATTCCCTAGTCAAGCAAACTCCGGGAGGCGTCAACCAAAGACAGCGGGCTCCAAAAGTGTACGCCATGAATGCTTCCATCTACGTCTGGCACCCTCATACTCTGAGCAAGGGTTTATGGGACGGCAAGGCACGGCTCCATATCATGCCACGGGAACGTTCCATTGATATTGATGAGCCCATTGACTTTAAACTGGTAGAACTTTACATGCGGGAAAAAATTGAACAGTCATCCAACAAACACTGATCTCAAGGATAAGGTTGTCCTCTTGACCGGCGGCGCCGGTATTCTCGGCTCGCGGTTTGCACACGCCCTGGCCGCCCAGGGAGCACGCGTTGCGCTGGTTGATCGCGATTCCGGAAAAGTGGAGAAAACCGCCAACGACATCAACAAGAAATTTTCAGGTGCTGCCGAAGCTTTGACCGCGGACATTACGCAATTGGATCAATTGAAAAAAATAAAATCACAAACGGAATCCCAACTGGGTCCCATTGATGTATTGATCAACAACGCTGCTGTTAAGAGCCCCAATTTTTTTGAGTCGTTTGAAACATTCCCGTTGGAAGACTGGAATTCGGTTATGGCCGTCAACACGACCGGTGTTATGCTTGGATGCCAGGTATTCGGCTCCGCCATGGCAGAGCGCGGAAACGGGAGCATCATCAATACCCTATCCATTTATGGTATCGTCGCTCCCGACCAGCGGATTTACGAAGGCTCCGAATATGAAGGCCAAGCCATCAACACCCCCGCGGTTTACAGTACCAGCAAAGCTGCGGTCTGGGGTCTCACCAAATACCTGGCATCTTATTGGGGAGATAAAGGGGTGCGCGTCAACGCCATCACCCCCGGTGGAATATTCAGCGGTCAAAATGAAACCTTCGTGAAAAAATACAGCGCCCGGGTTCCACTGGGGAGAATGGGAAAACCGGACGAGTTGTGCGGAGCGGTTTTGTTTCTGGCTTCCGACGCCTCATCCTACGTCACCGGGCAGAATATCATTGTGGATGGCGGACTCAGCACATGGTAACTCCTTGGTTTAAAGGAGTTTTCTTGACAAAACAACGGGTTTAACCTACGATTAAGTAATATCATTTTTGAAGATTTAGTGGTTGGAAATCGACTCTGAATCACCCCTCTTTCTTTTTTTAAATTTTAACCATACCATTAATCGATAGAACGCACGGGTGCAGCTATGTCCTCTTTATTAAAAGGCAATTACAATCTTAAGAAAAAAGTTGAGACCAAAAAGGAAAACGATAAAGACAGTCTCGAAGACAAGTTTGAAAAAGAAGCGATGAAACATTTTGGCGGCAGTATCGCATTCGTCAAAAAGAAAAAGGTGGAGTGGGACCTTAAAAAATAGTTGTCGATTTTCCCTTTCCTGAACCCACCCTGGACGTCCATGAATCCTCCCGAATCCGTCAAAAAAAATCCCTCCGGCCATACGGCAAAAGAACTCATTGCCAATATGGAACAGATCACCTGGGAACGAACCGGGCCGATGAGCCTGGAAAATGCCCAGCGCAACGTCAAATTTCTGGACCGGGGCAAATCACTGGTCGATCTGAGAGGAGTCCCTGTAGGAGAAGGCGATCATGCAGTTATTGTGGCATCCGGTCCCAGCATCAAATTCAAGGACCCGGCCAAGGCCATCCAATCTTCAGGATATAAAGGGGCCATTATTTGTGCGGAAAGCGCCATACGGTATTTACTGACTCATGGAATCGTACCCGACCTCATGGTTACGGTTGACCCTCATCCCCAACGGATTGTACGCTGGTTAGGGGACCCCGATCTCGACGAGGAGAAGCTGGCAAAGGATGATTATTTCCGCCGTCAGGACATGGACGAGCAGTTTGCCAGGGAACTTGAGGTCAACCAGAAAATCATCGACTTGCTCGACGAGCATGGCAAGGAAATTCGTATCGCACTTTCCACTTCATCCAGCGAAGTTCTGGTGAACCGGGTGCTGGAAATAGGAATGCAGATTTACTGGTGGAACCCCATGCTGGACGACCCCGACGCAGAAAACAGCGCGACCCGCGAGCTTCACGAGATCAACGGACTACCCTGCGTCAATGCCGGCGGCAATGTAGGAGCGGCAGCTTTTATGATGGCCGATGCCGTTCTTGAAAAGAAACATGTCGGACTGGTGGGAATGGATCTTTCCTATTACGATGACACGCCTTACCGGAACACACAGTATTACGACGCCATGTTGAAAGTGGCGGATGAAGAAGATCTGGATCAGTTTTTTATACGCATTCACAATCCGCATATTGATAAATGGTTTTTCACCGATCCTGCGTACATGTGGTACCGGGAGTCGTTTATGGAAATTGCCCAGGATGCGGATTGCATGATATATAATTGCACGGAAGGGGGCATTTTATTTGGGGATCCCATCGAGTTTATCCCTTTCCAGCGGTTTCTGGAAAAGTTTTCATCTTGAGGAGTCATGGCTAAAGTTCTGATCATCAATCCCGTGGTAAGAGAAGAAGACGTTCCCCGTCATGTTCCGTATGGCTTGGCCTTGCTGGCTTCTATTGCCATTGAGCGCGGTCACCAGGTCCAGGTCTATGATGAAAATGCCTGGCGTCAGGGGGAGGAAACGTTGCGCGAGGTCTTGAAGGCGGACCAGTGGGAAGCGCTCGCTCTCGGTGGCATCACTACCGCTTACGGCTCCATCAAAAAAATTGTCAAACTGGCCCGGGAAATCTGCCCGGATACCGCCATCGTACTGGGTGGTGGCGTGCTGACATCCCTACCGCGTGAAATTATGAACTTCCTGCCGCAAGTAGACGTGGGTTGCGTGGGCGAGGGATTTAACACCTTCCCGGAAATCCTGGACGCGATCGATCAGGGCAAGCGGAACTGGAATGATATTCCAGGAACCATCTCAAGAAATAGCGCGGGCCAATTCATGTTTTCACCCGAGCGCGAGCTGTTGAAGGATCTCGATTCCCTGCCCTATCCGGCGTGGGACTTGTTTCCCCTGGAGGAAGTCTATTTCAAAAACAGCGAAGCTCTGTTTTCCGAAGAAGGCATGCTGGCCAAACGGCGGCTGGACATCAACGCCAGCTATGGGTGCTCATTGATCTGCCGGTACTGCTATCATCTGGGGCTCTCCGGAGACATGCGATACAAAGAAACCGCCGAAGGCAGCACGGATGTGGAATTCGATGAACCGGGCAACTATACGCGGATCATTCGTTACCACAGCCCCGAATACATCGTGAAAATGATCAAACACATTTACGATAAATACCAGGTTGATTTTGTCAGCTTCCTGGACGAAAACCTGATGACGATGAACACTTCTTCCGGCGGGACCTGGTTGAGTGAAATCTGTCGTCTTCTGAAAGAGAACGGCCTGGCACCCGAACCTCGGCACGACGATAAGGGCGAACTCATCGGCTGGAAAGGCATCCACTGGAGCGGCACCAGCCACGCCTCGTTATGCAATCCCGAAATACTCAAGACCATGCGCCAGGCAGGTTGCTCGCATCTGGTATACGGTTACGAATCCTTTGCTCCACACGTGATGAAAACCGTCGGCAAAGGCGCCACCGTCAAAAATAACTACCGCAGTTTTTTCTGGACCCTGGAGTCCGGTATCCGCCCCATCCCCAATATCATCATAGGATTTCCCAACGAAGATTTCGATTCCATCCGGGACAACATGAAGGCGTGGGACGAATTGGGAATTGTGGTCAAACCGCACTTTGCCACTCCCTACCCCGGATCCGAATGGTTTTCAGTTTATCGCAAATCCATTGAAGAGCAGTATGGAGGAAATTTGGAAGCGTTCATCCTCGATCTTGGAGATGCCAGTCAGATCTCCGCCGCCATCTGCCATAATTTTAATACCGTTGAACTGGTCGGTTTGCGTGAAATGATGCTGACCCGGAATACCCGGTTGATCGATAATTACGAAAAAATCTGGAGGAAAAACCATAATATCCCCAAAGAACAATCCTCCACCCTGTTTGTTCAGCCAACTAAAACCGGGGTATTGGTCGATCAACTCGCTCAAAGTTAAACTGCACCATAGGTTTCTCTCCTTATCATTTAAACCAGATCGGAAACACAAGAATGAGCTGTTTCGTCATTGCCGAAGCCGGAGTCAACCATAACGGATCGGAGGAGCTAGCGCTGCAATTGATTGAAGTCGCCGCTCAAGCCGGAGCCGACGCAGTCAAGTTCCAAACCTTCCGTGCGGAATCGCTGGTAACTCCCGGAGCCGAAAAAGCCGAGTACCAGAAAAACAACACGCAAGAAGGCGACCAGTTCTCCATGATCCGCAAACTGGAGCTTTCCCAGGATCTTCATCGAACACTTAAAGCCCGGTGCGATGAACAGGGCATCGAATTTATGTCCACTGGATTCGACTTAGATTCGATCGACTTTCTGGTGGGTCTGGGTATCCAGCGCATCAAAATCCCATCCGGCGAACTAACCAATCTGCCTTTTATCACTCATCTTGCGGAAAAGAACCTCCCTGTTATAATGTCCACGGGCATGGCGACGCTTGAAGAAGTAAAAGAAGCTATCGAGGTGGTTCAAACAACCCGGCAACGCAAAAAATTTCCCGAACCCCTGGCAGAGCGACTTACCCTGCTCCATTGCACGTCCAACTATCCCGCAAAGTCCGAGGACATCAATCTAAATGCCATGCTCACCTTGAACAAAGAAACAGGACTGCCTATTGGATATTCCGATCATAGTGAAGGTATTCTGGTGGCTCCTTTGGCTGTGGGACTGGGCGCAACCATCATCGAGAAACATTTTACGATGGACCGCAAACTCCCGGGACCGGACCATGCCGCTTCCCTGGAACCGAACGAACTGCAACAGATGATCCAAAACATCCGAACTGCAGAACAGGTGATGGGATCACCCGTTAAAGCGCCCACGTCTTCCGAACTGCCGGTGAGGGAGGTGGTGCGGCGAAGCCTGACTCTTTCCCGGAGTATTCAGCGCAACGAAACGTTATCTGAAAAAGATGTGGTTCTGTTACGTCCGGGAAACGGCATTCCTCCCAAAGATCTCAATAAGGCGGTAGGCTGCAAAGTCAAGGCTGACCTCCCGAAGGGACATACTCTGCAATGGTCCGATCTTGAGCTATGAGAAAGATTGTTTACGTTTCCGGCACGCGCGCAGATTTCGGCCTGATGAAATCCACCTTGCTGTCAGCTGCAAACCATCCGGTGTTGGATGTTTCCATCTGCGTTACCGGCATGCATCTGTCGCCCCGATTTGGCGATACCGTAAAGGAAATTGAGAGCAGCGGTCTCCGTATTTGCGGACGCATCCCCGTTGATACCGAAGAGACATCCGGCGCCGCCATGGCACGGGCTATCGGCATGGAAGTGGGTGCAATGGTTGATTTGTTTGAAAAAGAACGGCCGAATCTGGTCCTTGTGCTGGGAGATCGCGGGGAACAACTTGCGGGTACTTTAGCCGCCATTCATTTGAACATTCCCGTGGCTCACCTCCATGGAGGCGAACGTTCCGGCACCGTAGACGAACCCATCCGTCACGCCATTTCCAAACTGGCGCATTACCATTGGGTTGCAACCGAAGGGTCCAAACAAAGGTTAATTCGTATGGGTGAACGGGAAGATCATATTTTCGTTACCGGTGCTCCGGGCCTGGATGGATTGAAAGAGATGGCACAACGATCCCGGGAGGAATTATGCCGGGAGCAACAACTGGACCCGAACCAGCCCGTGGCTCTGGTCGTGTTTCACCCGGTTCTTCAGGAAGCCGATCAAGCCGGGCACCAAGCCGAGCAATTGATGGAGGCCTTGATGGATTGTTCTCTGCAAACCATGGTGTTGATGCCGAATGCCGATGCGGGAGGGAACCGTATTCGTGAAACCCTGGAGCGTTACCGGAGTCGATCGGAAGTCCGGCTGGCCGTTCATATGCCTCGAACCGATTTCGTTTCCTGGTTGGCCGCGGCCGATATCATGGTCGGCAATTCCAGCAGCGGGATTATCGAGTCAGGAACATTTGGGCTGCCGGTGGTGAATATCGGTAACCGTCAAAACGGCCGGGAGCGGAACAGCAATGTCCATGATGTTTCAACAGATCGCTCGGCGATCGCCAGGGAAGTCGCAAAAATCATTAAAGCAGGCAAGAGTCCCATGAAAAATATTTATGGTGATGGTCAAACCGGACATCGTATTGTAGACTTGCTTGCGACATTGCCGCTCACTCCCGATTTACTTGAAAAATCCAACGCGTATTGAGTTCAGGTGATGCGCTTTCCATTGAATTGACTTATGAGTTCACTATTAATTTTGGGTGCCGGAGGACACGGCAAAGTTGTGGCAGACACCGCAGCCGCCATCGGCCGTTGGAGCAAGATTGCTTTTCTGGATGACCGGCACGCCTCCCTCAAAAAAGTTCTCGACTGGCCGGTCCTCGGAAGCATAGAAAAAGCTAAAGGCTTTTTAGTTGAATACGATGATTTCTGTGTGGCCATTGGCGATAACAATCTAAGAATCAAATTGCTTAAATCATATCTGGACCAGGGCTTCAAGGCCCCCAGCCTTGTCCATCCCACCGCCTACATCAGTCCTTCCGCTTCCCTCGGCGCGGGGTGCGTCGTATTTGCGCAAGGCGTTGTGAATCCAGGATCTGAGGTCGGTGAAGCGGCTATTATCAACACCGGAGCAAGCGTCGACCATGATTGTACTTTGGGTGAAGCGGTGCATCTTTGCCCGGGCGTTCGATTGGCCGGGAAAGTTCGTGTGGGCCAGCAAACAACTTTAGGAACCGGTACGGCGGTTATCCCTCAAATCAACATTGGCAGCCATGTGATGGTTGGTGCCGGTTCGGTCGTCGTTACCAATATTCCGGATCGTTCCACAGCAGCAGGTGTTCCAGCGAAAATCATCAAAGATCATGAGTGACTCTTCCAAAAAAATATATTTATCGCCTCCTCATATGAGCGGGGAGGAAATCGAGTTTGTTAAAGAAGCGTTTGACAGCAACTGGATTGCTCCTTGCGGACCCAACCAGGAAGCGTTTGAAAAAGAAATGGCCGAATTTATCGGAGCGAAAGGCGCGGTTGCTGTCAGCTCCGGGACCGCCGCAATTCATCTGGCCCTTCGTTTATGCGGAGTGGGGTCCGGCGATGTTGTTTTCTGCTCTTCGCTCACCTTTATCGGTTCCGCCACACCCATTTTATTCCAGGGTGCGACCCCGGTATTCATCGACTCGGAGCCGGCTTCCTGGAATATGTCACCCCTGGCTCTTGAGAGGGCCTTCGATGAAGCAGAGGCGGAAGGAAAACGGCCTAAAGCGGTTATTGTGGTCAATCTATACGGACAGTGTGCAGATTACGATTCATTAAAACCCATCTGCGACCGCTATCAAGTGCCCTTGATCGAAGATGCAGCGGAATCATTGGGAGCGACATATCAAGGTCAGGCAAGCGGAACGTTGGGGAGATTCGGGATTCTTTCTTTTAACGGCAATAAAATCATCACAACTTCCGGCGGGGGAATGCTGGTATCTGACAATGTTGACGCGTTGGCCAAGGCCCGTTACTGGGCCACGCAGGCGCGCGATCCGGCGGTACACTATGAACATAGCGAATTGGGATATAATTACCGAATGAGCAATGTGCTGGCGGGAATTGGACGCGGGCAGTTAAAAGTTTTGAAAGACCGGGTTGAATCGCGTCGGGAGATATATGACCGGTATTTCCAGGCACTCAAAAATATAGATGGGGTTCATTTCATGCCCGAGCCATCTTATGGAAAGTCAAACCGATGGCTCACCGTTCTCACTCTGGAAAAAACCTGCAAGGCCAATCCGCTGGAAATCATAAATCGCCTGGATGCCGAAGGCATAGAAGCCCGTCCGGTATGGAAACCGTTACATCTTCAACCGGTCTTCAAGAATTGTCCATATTACTCCCACCAACCGGAGAACAGTTTCTCTGATCAAGTTTTTGACAACGGCCTTTGTCTGCCATCCGGCACCAACCTCGAAAGGGAAGATCAGCATCGAATCATCCAGATTGTGCAGGAAGCGCTGTCTTGAGTCCGTTATAATGATTCCCCTTTAACCAACGAATTCAATAAACTTTTGACTGCTCGAGATTTATCCACTTCCACAAAAAATAATCCCGGAAAAGCATTACGGGTCGTCAATGGTGTGCAGACGTTCTGTTTCATCCTGTTCGTACTCTCCTGCAATTTTTCAATCAGTGTTGCACAAGCCGCCGCGTACACCGGTGTGGCTTTTTGGTTGATTCAAACGTGTTTACAGAAAACCGACCATAAACCAAGATTCCCTCTGATTTGGCCTTTTGCTGCTTTTATTCTTGCATCGCTTATCGCTACTCTGACTGCGATTGATGTGGGACTCAGCTTTTCAGGGTTTAAAAAACTTTTGAAAATTATAATCTTTTTCTGGGTGGTAAATTCCCTGGCCACAACACGACCCTGGGAACTGCTGGGTCATCTGGCTGGCTCGTTCAGACTCAACAGGATTAAGGAATACCTTGAGAAAACTGAATTTACCCGAAACCCGGTTTACTTGATCCTGGGACTTTTAATAGGAGCGGGTGTGATTTCAGCCGGGGTTGGCATCGTCCAGGCAGTCACCCATCCCCAGGGAATCTGGTACCGGTACGGCGTTCATGGTTCCTTAAGCAACCTGATGACTTACGTCCAGATTCTGATGTTGATCGCCTGCATGGGTTTCTCCTGGGCCATTTTTAATTCTAAGCGATCCCGAAACTTGATCTGGGTGGGACTCATACTCATCGGTATTGCCATTGTATTGACCTTGAACCGCCAATCGTGGCTGGGTCTGTTCGTGGCGATGACATTTCTTCTGTTCAACAAAAAAAGAGTTTATTCATTAATTCCGGTATTCCTCGCCGTACTTGTTTTCATGTTTGGACCTCAGACATTGAGAGACCGGATTGAATCGATAACCAATTTGAAACATTCTTCAAATCATGAACGGGTTCTCATGTGGAAAGCCGGTTTGGATATTTTGAAGGATCACCCTTTTACGGGCTGCGGATTCAAATGTCAGTTTGTGATTGCCGACAAGTATCCGGAGCATCCTATTCTTCGAAAGTACACCCATATGCATAACAGTCCGGTGCAGCTGGCTGTGGATACCGGAATTTTGGGCTTGATGACGTGGATATCGATTTGGATTGTATTTTTCTTAAGCTTGACGAAGGAATTGAGGGAAATTGATAAAACCTCGGTGGAATATTTTATCGCCCTGGGCTCCGGCGCGGCAATCATCGCTTTCCTGGTGGCGGGAATGTTTGAAAACAACTTTTACGATTCGGAAATCATTATTCTCGTATATTTCATTATGGCTCTGCCGTTCGTTTCCTCCAGCTCATCCCGACCCGTCTCTTCCAAACCCGACGCCCCTTACCTTTCTGAAGGAACTAGCTGAAAAATTTTCTGATCGCTTGGATCACACGATCGACGTCCTGTTCCTGCATGCCGTAATACAGCGGGAGACGAATCACCCTCTGACTGATATCGTTGGTCACCTTCATTTTTCCTGAGATTCTTCCAAATTTTTTGCCGGCTTTCGAGGAATGGAGTGCCACATAATGCGTAATGGCATCAATGCCTTCGGATTTCAGATGTTGTATCAGTCCTTGGCTTTGTTCGGCGTCCGGCCCGACAATGAAGAAAATGTGTCCATTGCCATCCGTCCCGCCCTGCAGGCTGGGAAGCTGAATTTTTCCTTTGTCTTCGAGGTCTTTCAAACCTTCATAATATATAAAAAACACCTTGGAACGCTTTGAAATGATAGACGCCGCTTTTTCCAACTGCGCAAAAAGGAAAGCGCTGATCAATTCGCTTGGAAGGTAGGAAGACCCTATATCCTGCCATGAGTACTTGTCCACTTCTCCCCGCAGGAACTGGCTTCGGTCGGTGCCTTTTTCCCAGATAATTTCCGCCCGGTTCATCAATCGCTCATCGTTGATCAACAAGGCCCCGCCTTCTCCACTGATAATATTTTTGGTCTCATGAAAACTCAAACAACCCAGGTGACCCAGAGTACCCAAAGACCGGCCTTTGTATCGCGACAGATAACCCTGAGCGGCATCTTCTACCACCAGTAATTTATTTTTCTCGGCAACCTCCATAATTTCATCAATCGCACACGGAATACCTGCGTAATGTACGGGAATAATCGCCTTTGTTTTGGAGGTGATGGCGGAATCAATACGCTTTTCATTCAAGTTCAGGGTATCGGGACGGATGTCGACAAACACCGGCACACCTCCCCGCAGCACGATCGCATTAGCGGTGGATACAAAAGTGAAAGAAGGCATAATCACTTCATCCCCGGGTTGGATATCGCACAGAATGGCTGCCATTTCCAATGCAGCCGTACAGGAATGAGTGAGCAACGCTTTGGGACAACCGAGGTTTTGCTCCAGCCACGTCTGACACTTCTTGGTAAACGGACCATTGCCGGATATATGACCGTTCTCCATCACCGCTTTCGAGATATAATCCAACTCGTTGCCGACAATAAAAGGCATATTGTATGGAATTTTATTGTTCTTGCTCATAGTTTGTTTTTTCCCATACATCGGTGACCCTTCAGATATTTCCTTATCCCTGGCTGCCAATGGCTATGCCAACCACGATTAAAGAAACGCCAATAATTTTGGTTAAAGTCACCGGCTCCTGAAAAAAGAACCCGCTCAGCAGGAGAATCAAGACAAAACTGAGTCCCATGAAAGGATAGGCTTGAGATAATTGCAGCTGGGTCATGGCAGCCATCCAGGACATGGCCGCGATTAAAGTAGCGACCATGGCGCTCACCACCCAGGGGTTGATCAATAATTTTCCCAGGAACAGGGATTTATCCCAATAGGAAGCAGGAAAATCGCCGGCCAGGTTGACCTGCCATTTCACCACCAGTTGCCCGTAGACCGTAAATATAATAGTAAGGAGAATATAAATATAATGCATACCTGCCATAATCCCAGTTAAAAGGTTTCACTCGAGAATTGCCAGACCAAATCCTGTTTTCCCATACCCATTTCCATTATAGAGCATATATTTCAGTCCTTTATGGCCAAAAATAAACGGGTATTCCACTGTTTCGCTATCCCATCCACTGGGGGAAACATCTATCCCTGCGAGTGCGTCCTTACGCGTCCATTCAACTCCGTCTGACGACTCGGCGTAACCGATGCGATAAGCCGCCCCCCGGTAGGAATACCACATGCAGTAAACGCCGCTTTCCTTGATGACAAAGGGCCTGGACATGGCGTATTCCTGATCATTTTCAAAATTGAGCGCGACGGTGCCGTCGCGCTTCCAGGAAATTCCATCGCTCGACTCGGCATATTTTATGACATGCGCCATATCTTTTTGATCTTTTCCCCAGGAAAGATTGGACCCATACCACATGCGAAACAGGTTGCCATCCTGCAGAACGAAGGGATAAGAAATTGAATAGGGGTCGACTTCACTCCGGTCGAGCAACGGTGCCTTGCTGTATTTTTCGAATTGGCCGGTTTGCTCGTTATAAATTGCTAAGCCGATACTGTTACGCCAGGGCACCGTAACCCCCAAATTCCACCCCAGGTAATACATGAATTTTTTTCCCTGCACGGTCGTAATACACGAGAGGGATACACCGCTGTCATCGAACAACCCCTCTTCTCCACGAACCAATACCGGCTTCTCGGATATCTCAGCAATCGTAAAGGGAGGGTTGATGTCGACATCGACATAACCAATGCTGGAACGGTTATCCTTGTCTCGGCAACTGAAGTAGACTCGAAACAGATCGTCCTGCAAATGCTCCGCAACGGTATTGGCGGCATGGGTTTGCATCCAGGAATGGTGATTGTCCGGAACAAACACCTGGCCGAGCTTTTTCCATGTCATCCTTGTTGTCTCTGCTTGATTTTTTGATAACGAAGCTTTCTCCACTCCATAATGCTGGAAGGAACCTGGCTGTCATATCCCAATAGTCGATGGAGAAACGGGTCCTCACTAAATTTACCCTTCAGCATGGCTGGAAAATCATATTGCTGCTTCATGATGGGAACGGAAAAAATGTGGTTTACACCCCGCCGAATATTCTTGGACGAGTTGTATCCTGCCTTGTGCAACATCATCGAATCAAAAATCACAACCGATCCCGCTGGACATTGGAGTAAAACTTTGTGGTTGTTTATATATTCCTCGGAAGGAATACTGTCCATCCGGTGGGTAAACGGAACGAGCTGCGTTCCTCCAGTCTCTTCCGAGAATCCGTCAATACAGTAAAATACGTTTAAGGCAATGGGATGGCTGATCACAAAATTCTGGTAGGGCAAATCCCGATGCCAGGCGCTTTGGTGATGCTCCTGACTGGGATGATTGATGATTGCATTTTGAAGATTGATAATAAAATAATCGCCCAGTATTTTTTTGAGGATCTTCAGGATTTTCTCATGGGTGACCAAATTCAAAAAAAGATCATCATAAACCAACAGAGCCCGCGCTACGTTCAATTCGCTGATCTCTGTCAGGTAATCCCGGCCCAATTCCTCTTCCTGTGTTTGGTAAACTGTATCAATTCCGTTTCTGTATTTTTCCAATTCGCTTTCGGAAAGAAAGTTTTCGAGCACTGAATATCCCGATTCCCGGACTTCTTCCACACAACGCTGCACTTCGTCACCGATCTCGACGTGACTGATATTTCCATAAAATTTATCTTTAGACGTCATCGCTTCGCCAGATTACAGTTTTTTAAGCCGGTTGCTGGGAACACGGGAACGCTCCGCTCCAGCAGCAGAGGTATAAACTCCATAGTCCTCAGCATCTTTGACAAGCAGGGCTCCTGCACCGATAACGCAGTTTTTTCCCAAAACAATATGATCGCGCAAAGTAACATTGACTCCGAGAAAACAGTTTTCTCCGATCGTCACGCCTCCTGAAACCACGACGTGAGAAGCGATAAAACAATTGTCCTTGATGCTTGAATGATGCCCGATGTGATTGCCGCTCCACAGGGTCACGTTGTTCCCAATAGTAGCGAATGGCTGAATCGTATTGTCTTCCAGAATAAAGCAGTTGTCTCCCACCTGCAGACCGGGGAAGACGGTGGCCCGCGAACTGACATAACTGACCAGCGTATATCCCTTGTCTTTGGCTGCCTGATACTTTTCCGCCCGGATGGCATTGACCTTCGCATAACTCAAAGCCACAAACATCTGGTAATCCTGAGGCGGATATTGTTTCTCCAGGTCCTCGAAAGCCACCACCGGCAAACCACAAAGCTGGTCGGATTTTATATATTCCCGATCCACGCAGAACGCAGCGACTTCGTGTTCGCTATCGTGTTTGAAATAAAAATGCGCGATTTCCGCGATATCTCCTGCTCCAAATATTACGATGTTCGCCATTATGTATCCTTTCTGACCAGAATTGAAAATTCATACAAAGGATAATCATGCAAAAGAGCGACATGCTTTGAAAAATTGTTTTTACAATAATCAAAATAAAAACTGGGGTCCGCATAATACAGATTATCCTTCATATATTCAGGGTCTGAATATCGGGTCAGAATGTTAAACGCAAAACCCTTCCCGCTGGCCCGGTCGATTTTTTCCAAAACTTCCAGAACGTATCGTTGCCATTCGCTGGAATCCACATCCATTTTGACATTGAAGATCCCACAGGCGGTTGTATAGTCCGCTTTTTCGAGCACATCACTTTGGCTGAAACGGCAGTTCCCCTTTTCCCCGTATAAAGATTGGGCTTTCTCTATCATGCTTTGTGACAGATCGTAGCCGTGATATTCGAAATCATATCCTCGCTCCGCCATATATCCATAGAGCGCTCCGTAACCGCACCCAAGGTCATTCAATGAAAAAAAACCGGGCCGGTCGCAGACTTTCAGCAGTTGCTCGATTCGTATCTCATGCGATTCCCGCGAGTTCCAGTCAACTCCCTGAGGCGTCGGACCCCACTCCTCAACCTTCTGGGTATAGTACTCGGCGACTTTTTCTTTAATCTTTTCTGAATCCATAAAATCCGCTTTATCTCTCCCGGTCCGAGCCATATACATTCCGAACCACCACATAGGGCCTTTGCTTGGACTCCACAAAAATCTTCGACAGGTAAATCCCAATAATCCCCAGCACAAAAATAATCAGACCGCCAAAAAAGAAAATCGAAATAATTGTCGAGGTCCATCCTTCCAACCCAATTCCATACAATCCTCTATCGATCAACAGCTTGATGACAAAGATGGTGGATATCAGCGTGATCGTCAAACCCAGATAAAAAATAAGCCATAAGGGCCGGATGGTGGAAGAGGTGACCGCATTCACAAGGATTGAAAATTTCCTGAGAAATGAATAGTTGGAAGGGCTGCGGCTTTCCTTTTCGACGACAACCGGTTTTTTCTTGAAACCGGTCAGCTCGACCAAAGTGCTGAAATTGATTTCGCGCTCCCGGCATTGGACAAGATTTTTTGTATAGCGGGCCGTCATTAATCGAACGGTCAACAAATTCTTGGGAATTTTTATGTCGCTGAGAAAGTTGATCAATCTGTAAAAAATCGAGCCCGAAATCTGCTCAAACCAGTCACCTTTTCTTTTTCCTTGAATCCCAAAAACCACATCGATGTCTTTTTCTCCCTGCATTTCGTTCCAAAACAATTTCAGGGTTTCCGGGGGCTCTTCCAGATCACTGTCGACTAGAAACACGTAATCCGACTGTGCATAGGAAAGACCCGTCATGATGGCTTTATGATGTCCAAAGTTTCGGGACAGATCGATAACCTTTACTCGCTGGTCTTGCTCATGGATGGAAACGGCAACTTCCAGAGAATTGTCCGGAGACCCATCATTCACCAGGATCACCTCATAGTCGTGCGTGATGTCCTGCGCGCACTTGGTGATCCGCTCATAAAATTCGAGCAGGTTGGGGGCAGAGTTGTATAAAGTACTTACAATCGAAAGGCGCATGATTCCAGTCAGAAGCTCTTCATAAATGTTTTGGCATCGGGGCCTTCATTGAATAAAAGATCCAGTATTGTCACGCCATGTTCGAACGGTGGAAATAATTGACGGTGCTCCGGATAACCGGAGTAATCCATCCACTCCACCTCAATGTTCTCCTGACGAAACGCAGATTCGTCCAAATAATCCTTGGCGGCCGGTCCTGACAAGTATTTCGTTGCCCCCGCTTCCCGGCATATGGAAATCAACCGCTCATTTTTTCCTTCAGGCAATGTAAAATCACTGGACCAACGAATCGGAGTTTTTATTTCCAACAACCGGTTGATTGCCTCAAGAAAACAAAAATTGACGCGACTTAAAAATTTTTCCTGACAAGTGAGATACAACTCTTCGAACAATTCCTGGTAATCCTTGAAGAACCCGGTCTTCGAATAACTGTGGCGAATGGTTTCCCAGTGTTTCCGGGCCCAGCGCGGGTCGCTGATACGTGTATCCTTGATCTTCTGCGTAAACTTTCCCTTTACCTCAACGGGAACCGTTAACCACTTCAATCCTCCCTGGGTTTTGATCCGATTCCGATTGCGCCAGTCCCGGGTGGTGAACTGAACATCGTCGTACAACACCAGTTCGTCCACCGAATGAATAATGTCAAAATATCCCTTCCAGGGAATGTAATTCGATTGAATAATGGCGACTGATTTAGACACGCGATTCCACGAAATCCACCCACTCTTGGTCAAACCCGATATGGCGATAAAGGCCCGATTTCTTACACTTCTTAATCAAGAATATGATAAAATTCTTGTCAGTCCTTCGAGGAGCTATTCTAAAAACCCCTCAACCCCTAAATATCCACAACTCTCAGTCTAACAACAGGTTAGCCATATTTCAATTTAAAGCTCAGCATTTGTTTGGCGCCTGCCCACGAACCCCTAAGTACCCAAAAAACCGCCCTAATAGACAATGATGTGTTCGACCCCCAAAAAAGAGCAAACCTTATTGCTCATAGCAGGAGCGTTGACAACAACAACCGTTTTTATAGTCGTGTTGTGTAATGTCTTTGGACCAATATGGGAAACAAACGATGACGTCGCAATGTCGATGGTGGCGCATGGCTATGGGATAGCTGCAACGGATTCCCCCAAGATTCTTTTTTCAAATGTACTGTGGGGATACCTCGTTCAGGCAATTCCAGAGGTCAATGGACTCCTGGGATATTCCATTGCAACAATGGCGACACTGATTGTTATTGGCACAGTGATCGTTTATGGAATGTATCGCGCAGGTACCGGCTATTTGATTTATCTATCTGTTTTGGCGTTAATTTTGACGCGACCGGTCCTTTTCCCCCAGTTCACCATTAATGCCGGCTTACTCATGGTAAGCGGAATAGTCTGCTGGTACTTGTATGACCGAGAGAAGGATTGGCGAGTCCTGGCCGTCGGATGCTTTCTGGCTTTTTTCAGCTTTTTAATACGCAGCCAGGAGTTTTTATTGGTGCTAATCGTTTCTCTCCCCTTGCTTCCCTGGCGAAACCTGTTTCAACAGCGCCACTTTAAAATTGCAACGCTCATTTTAGTATCGGCTATTGCAATCTCGACCGCGATCAATCATCGCGCCTACCAGGGAGAATCATGGAAAAACTTCAATGAGATCAATCCCACCCTGGCTCGTTTTACAGACTATCAGGCAGGCCTGCATTTAGGATGGCGTTCTGACATATACAAACCTTATGGATACAGCTTCAATGATATAGAGTTGATAGAAAACTGGTTTTTCCCCGATCCCAATTTGAGCGATCCCGAAAAATTACAGGCAATGCTCGATGAACTTGGAATGTCTCCCTGGCTGGAAAATGCGCCCTACAGTTTTTGGATAGGCTTGCGTGCTCTGGGGCATGAAAAAATAAGGGTGATAGTCATCGTTGCATTGTTATTAACAGCATTGGGAGCTCGTCGACAGGGTTTGGCCAGCCTGGGTTTAATTATAATCGCAATTTTTTTGATGAGCTTGCTGGGAAGGCCCGGGGTTACCCGAGTCTATGCGCCTCTAATGAGCCTGTTGATTGTAATTCCTTTTTTTACGACTCAATTTTCCTCCCGCCACAAAAAGCTTGTAACTGCAATACTGCTCATAGCGGTCACCGTCAATTGTTTTTATGCATTTTCGAGCTTGAAGAAACTGCATGCCAACAATGATCATGCACAGATACTTTCAACTTCCCTGCCTGATGAAACGTTCGTTCTTTGGGGAGGAGCTTTCCCTTTACCCATCGTTTATAAAGTATTAAATGTTCCTTCACCCGCTAAATCTCATCGCTTCTACCCCCTGGGGGTTTTCACTCTCGCTCCATTTTCCGTTTCTTTTGAAGAAGAAAAAAATGGACCCAGCCTTGTTGATCGGCTTAAAAAGGAATCGGGTATCCCTATATTTGCCGATCCCAAAAAGTTGAGATTGCTTGGTAGATTTTGCATGGAACACCTCCACGGAGAGTTGAAAGAGGTTTCCGCTCAGGAATTTGGAAAATACAAATTGAGCCGGTTCAGGTGTGCGCCGCAGACGTTGACTTCTAAATAATCCCTATTTATTAAGAAACTCGTCGAGAAGAGCGAAAAAGCGGTCGATTTCCTCATCGGTATTATAGAAGTGTGGGGACAGGCGCACGAAGTTATCGCGTACAGAAACGATGACGTGACGCTCTCTCAAATACAAGGCGAGCTGCTTGTAATCCATATCGCCCGCGAAGCAGACACTGCCGGAACGTTCGCCCGGCTCGGTGGAACTGAGGATTTTAAACTTGCGTTTCTGTAGATGTTGGATGATACGATCGCCAAGATGCAACACGCGCTGTTCGATGTGTTCAATGCCCGCTTCCTCCAGAAGCGCCAGGGCGGCACCGAATGCATAGATACTCAATATGTTGAACGAGCCCTCTTCGAATCGTCTGGCATCGGGCTTAAGTGTGAAGTCATAATTCCCGTAATCTCCGGAGTTAACGACACTGTCCCATCCCACTACCGCAGGATGAATGTCGTCCAATACCTGTTTGGAAATATAAAATCCGCCGAGACCTTCGACGCTCAGCATCCACTTGTGTCCGTCGGCGGCGAGAAAGTCGATATGAAACTCCTTAACATCCATGGGGATCACCCCGAGTGATTGAATAGCGTCGACGCAGAAATAGATTTGTTTCTCTTTACAGAATTCGCCGATGCGCTTGAGATCGTTGCGGAAGCCGCTGTTAAACTCGACTGAACTGATAGAAAGAACACGCGTCCGGGAATTGACTTGTGCGGTAATCTGTTCAAATGGCACGCGACCGCGCACGGCTTTCACGAAACGCACCTCGACTCCACGACGCTTCAGGTTCATCCACGGATAGACGTTGGCGGGAAACTCGATGTCCGGGACCACCACATTGTCACCCTCTTTCCAATCGATACCATTGGCTACAGTGGAAAGCCCCTCTGAAGTATTCTTGATGAACGCCACTTCCCCCGGTTCGGCATTGATGAGTTTGGCAAAACGGGCGCGGACAATCTCCACCTCCTTCAGCCATTCACTGTAATGCGCCGTGGCCTGTTCGCAGGCCTCCTCGGCAAAGGCGGTAATCGCAGCCTGTACCGGACGTGGCAGGGGCGCCACACGGGCGTGGTCCATGAACAGACGATGCTCCGTCACCGGGAACTCTTTGCGTATTTTTTCGATGTCCATAACTAATTTTTTCGGCTCGACCCTCTCAAAATGGATCGAAAACCGTATTTGTCGCGGATGCGGTCAATGCCCTGGTACAGTTTCTGCCACTGCTTCATGTTCAGGTTCTCGAACAATTCCATCTGTAGTGAAACATCGGAGGTGAGCGACGTAAGCGCCACGCCAATCAACCGCACGCGCGTACCACGCGTGAATAATTTTCGAAACAGGTGCGCCACCGTACCAAAGATCACGTGATCCTCGCAAGCAGCTTCCTTCAGTGTGCAGGAACGCGTCACCGTCTTGAAATTCGAATAGCGTAATTTCAACGAGACGCACCGGGCGCGAAGTCCTTCTTCGCGAAGCTGCGATCCCGCTTTTTCCACCAGCCAGCTGAGAGTCGACTCCAAAAATGCCGGATCGGTGGAATCTTCCTCCAACGTTGTTTCCCGGCTGATGGAGCGGGTGTCATCGCGTTTCGACACCGGAGACTGGGAAATACCACGCGCTTTCTGGTACAGGCGGTGTCCCCACTCGCCGTATTCTTTCTCCAAATAATCCAGCGGAATCGCCGCAAGATCGCGCACGGTACGAATATTCTCGCTCTTGAACGCTTTCACACTTTTGGGTCCAATTCCCGGGATGCGCCCGATAGGCAGAGGCGCCAGGAACCTCGCCTCGCAACCCGGCAGGATGCGCAGGAATCCGTTGGGCTTCGCCATACTGGAACCGATCTTCGCCATCAGCTTGTTGGTTCCCATTCCCACCGAAGCGTTGATGCCGACTGTATTTTTGATTTCATCATGGATCCGCACCGCCGTTTCAGTAACCGGACCGTGCAGACGTTCGCATCCGGTCAAGTCGACATACGCCTCGTCGAGGGACATCGGTTCGACTAAAGGCGAATAGCGGTTGAGGATAGCAAAGATACGCGTCGAAAACCGGCTGTAACGACCATGCGATCCTCGCAGGAAAATAGCATGGGGACACAACCGCTTGGCGCGCGAAATGGGCATCGCTGAATGAATACCATACTGACGTGCTTCATAAGAGGCGGCTGAAACCACGCCACGCCCGATATAAG
Organism: Nitrospinaceae bacterium; assembly: GCA_028278405.1. Taxonomy (GTDB): domain Bacteria; phylum Nitrospinota; class Nitrospinia; order Nitrospinales; family Nitrospinaceae; genus SZUA-226. The sequence goes on along the minus strand of JANQEK010000043.1, from coordinate 13,180 downwards.
GATCGCCACCGACAATCACCGGCTTGCCTTTGAGAGACGGATCACATACTTGTTCCACCGAAACGAAAAACGCGTCCATGTCGATATGTAAAATGTTTCTAACCATAAGATCCATTGTCCATACCGTTAGAATTTTCTGAGGACGCCGATGACCACGCCCTGGATTTTCAAATCACCTTCTTTCATGATGATAGGCTCCATGTCGGCATTGGCGGGCTGCAGGCGAATGTGATCCGGCTCCCGGTAGAAGCGTTTCAGGGTAGCCGATGCGTTATCGAGCAAGGCAACCACTGTTTCACCATTTTCCGCGCGATCGCGTCGCTCGACGATGACAAAATCCCCGTCCTGAATATGGTCTTCGATCATCGACTGGCCTTTCACCTTCAGCACGAAGATATCCTTGCCTGACGGGTCGGGCATGAGTGACATCACCTCGCGCGTCTCCATCACCTCGATTGGTTTGCCAGCCATGATGTGGCCAAGCAATGGAAACTCCGGCAGGCTTGTCGCCGCGGCTTCTTCCACCAGCTCAATGGCGCGGCTCAGGTTCTGCTCGCGGCGGATGAGTCCCTTTTCCTCGATGTGGCTGAGATGTTTGTGTACGGTGGCAGGTGACGACAGGTTGAACTTCGCACAGATTTCCATGATGCTCGGCGCGTAACCCATCGACTGGATATGCTCCTTGAGATACTGGTAAATTTCTTTCTGGCGTTTAGTCAGGTACATAGACCGACTCCCCCTGTGATAAGTGATGCCTCACTATAGGCGAAAATAAATCGAAAATCAACCGGTAACCCTCTTCCTGGGGGCTTGTGCTACACTTGGCGAGTTATGGCCGATAAGCTGAAAATATTGTTCTTATGCACGGGGAATTCGTGTCGGAGCCAGATGGCCGAAGGGTGGGCGCAGGCGCTGAAAGGCGATATCATCGAGCCGCATTCGGCGGGTATCGATCCGCACGGCATGAACGCGAGGGCCATCCAGGTCATGGCCGAAGCGGGGGTGGACATCTCGAAACATAGCTCCAAGCATGTGGATGACGTGATGTACGTCGACTTCGATTATGTGGTGACGGTCTGCAGCAATGCCGACGAAACCTGCCCGGTGTTCCCCGGCAACACATGGGTGGTGCATGTGGGCTTCGACGATCCCCCGAAACTGGCGAAGGATGCCGCAACTGAAGAAGAAGCCCTGTCCCATTACCGGCGGGTGCGGGACGAGATCAAAGCTTTCGTTTCCGGACTGCCTGACAACCTGCCACCGGAGCCCGCCGCATGATCCGGGTTATCACCCGTATTATTGAATAAAAATATGAGATCGATCTTTCTTCTAATTTTTGTTGCCTGCATTCTGCCCACCGTTGTTTTTGGGCACGAGGCCGAATCCATAAAGGTTGTGGTGGTGGGCGATACAGGAATCGGGGAACGCGCCTTTCGTCCCGGGTTCGAGGCAGTGCAGAAAGCCATGCGCAAGGAAAAGGCAGACGCGATTCTGCATCTCGGCGATTTTGTTTACCAGCCGGAGAAATTTCCAGAAAAGTGCCCCGATCGATACATCAAAGAAATTAAAGAAACGCTTGTCCGGCCCTACCCCATCCGCATTTTCGTGGCAGGCGATAATGATCTTCCTCCCAAAATGTGGAAACCGAAAGCCTCCGGTTGTTGGGACCGAATCGCGCCGATGGCCACATCGTTTGACTGGCTCCCTCACAAAACCCTGCCACCGGAAAAGCGGGAAGGCGTCATGAGTCTGGAAACAGCTTTATTTGTCGTGCTGAATGTTTATGAGTGGAATAACCCGACTTCCTGGCTCAAACCCGTAATCAAAGAAGCGCGACGGAAGGGACATTGGGTGATCTTCGCCCTGCACGAACCGGCACTGACCACTGCCTGGTACAAAGAAAAACGACAGACCGTATTGAAAGAAATCAATCAATTGGGTCCCGATCTCGTGTTGGCGGGCAACCAGCACTCTTATGAACGGTTTTTCCCAATGGGTATTCCTCTGGAAAACGGAACATTGCCGGTAGTCAAAAAATCCAAATATAAAAAGGGAGCGGGGGTCACACATATCGTATCTGGTGGCGGCGGAGCACTGTTCAAACCATTTGCCGATCAACAGAACCATCCAAAACGCAGCGCACCGAGTGCCGTGTCCAATGCTCTCGCGAAACGCGCTCTTACATTTCATTACCTGACACTGGAAATTTCGCACAATGCTCTTAAGGCTAAAACCTACCGCGTGTGCCCGCCTGCAACCGGGGACAAACAAAATCCACGCTGGCACGCGGATGATCCGATGTGGAAAGATATTTCGTTAGAGTGTGACGGTAAAGATGCAGGCGTGACGGTATTCGATCAATTTGAAATTCGAAGTACCGCAAACGGTGTTAAAAAGTCTCAATAGCACTACTCTGTTATCCCATGGGTAACGCGTCCCACCCCAGATAGGCATTCTGAGCCTTGAGAAATTCATCAATAAAACCTTCCCCCTTTTTGATTTCATCTTCAGTGACTTTTCGGAGCTTGCTGGAAAATCCCCATTGTGTCTCACCATCCGATGTTTCTATATCCCAGGGACTGGCATAATCAGCGCCTGCCTCTTCCATTTCTTCGGAGTAATCCTCTCCGAAACCGTAGCTTTCAACTTTTTCACCTTTTTGAAAAAAGTCATAGACCATCCAACCTGAGGCATCCCCAAAACCAAAGTATATGGCGTCCGCACCCAAATCGGCTGAAAGCTCTTTGGCCACATCGGCATTCCCCGGCAGAACGGTCCAGGAACTGTCTTCCAATTGTTTGCAATCCTGCCGTCCAATATTTCCTATTACTACGTCTGCATTAGATTGAACCAGCACGGCATCAAAATTTCCTCCGAACTCTTCCAGAGCAAATCCTTTCTTCTCACTCATAGCACATCCTTCAATATGTTTTTATTATTTAACAGGCTAACAGGGAGGAACAAATATTCAAGCCGTTTGAAGAGTGTGTTGACTGATTGAAAAAATACCACTACAAAAACAGTGATACCTGAAAAATAGTTCGGTGGGAAAAACTGAGGTAGAAAATCTATCCTTCTTGCAGGAAAGCGTCGACTTCGTCGATCATCACTTTCACATCGGCGGCGGAGGTATCCAGCGCTTTCTTTTCATCCGGGGTCAGGTTCAGTTCGATGATCTTATCGATACCCAGCGCACCCAATTCCACCGGTACCCCGAAGAAAATATTACTCCACCCGTATTCCCCATCCAGGTACGCGGTGCAGGGCAGGATTCTCCGCTTATCCTGCAGGATGGCTTCGATCATTTTGACCGCCGAGGCGCCAGGTGCCGAGAAAGCACTTCCGTTTTTCAGGAGGCCGACAATTTCCGCTCCACCCTTACGTGTGCGCTCCACCAGCCGGTCAATTTGCTCCTGAGTCATCAGGTCGGTAATGGAAATACCGGAGACCGTCGTGTAGCGCGGCATGGGGACCATGGAATCACCGTGCCCTCCCAGAACCATGGCATCGACATCCACGAGAGAACAGGAAAGCTCGAGCGATACAAAAGTGCGGAACCGCGCGGAGTCCAACACACCCGCCATCCCCAACACATGGTTTCTCGACAACCCCGAAACCTGTTTGGCGAGGTACACCATGGCATCGAGCGGATTCGACACCACAATGATGATAGGATCCTTGGAGTGCTTCATGATCTCCTCGGTTACGCTCTTTACAATTTTGGCGTTGGTGCGGAGTAAATCGGACCGGTCTTGTCCCGGCTTTCGGGGCAAACCTGCGGTGATCACGACAATATCTGAATTCGCGGTATCTTTATAGTCGTTGGTTCCGGTAACAATGCTGTCGAATGCCTGCAGACAACCGGACTGCTGGAGGTCAAGAGCTTTCCCCTGGGGAACTCCCTCAATAATATCCACCATCACGACGTTACCTAAATTTTTATAGGCCACCAACTGGGCCACCGTAGTACCGACCTGGCCGGCACCGACAACAGTGATCTTCTTTCGCATGAGTCCCATATATTTGCTCCCTCAAAAATAAGGGTGAAATTCAATTTGATTTTGTACAAGATAAGACTGTCTTTTGAATCAATTTCAAAAATCACTAAAGATCAAAAATATACTAATAAGTTTCGACGAAAATCGACAAATGAAACCGGCAAGAAACCCTGATAATGAATTGTGAGAAAGACGTAACGTATAAGATTAACCCCCATTTTGTCAAGCAAATTTGGCTGAATTTACTCCAGTTAGCATGAAAACAGCAGGCCTGACAGAAGCGCTGAATTTCGATTCCGGAGTGGACAATTAAACCTTTCATATTCTTTCGTTTGCCTTAAAATACATGAATCAATTTACAGAGCCAAACGCGCATACCCACAAACTGTTTTTTTAATAATTCCATCAGAAACCATGAGTCCCAAGGAACATTTTCATCAGTTTGATCTAGACTTTTCTTCAGTCCGGCAGATTCCGGAGGATCCCAAGGTGCGCTTGGATTATTTTCGCAAGTTCAAAAACCTGATCGAGCAAGAGCAGGAAAAAATAAAACAATGGCACCGAACCGGCGCCGGAGGCAGAGAAGTTATTCAGGCGTTGACCGGGTTGATAGATGAAGTTGCTCGTCATGTGATCACGGCACTCTCGGAACTGGAAGAGTATCGAAACAAAAACCTGCCCGATAGATTCGCGCTTGTTGCTGTGGGAGGATACGGCCGGGGAGAACTCAACCCCGGATCCGATATTGATTTGCTGTTTCTCCTGCAAAAAAAAATGGACAAGACCCTGGACCGATTTATTCAGGACATCATTTCCGTTCTCTGGGGTATTGGATTGGAAATCGGGCAGAGCTGCCGGACGGTCAAGGAGTGTCAAATGCTGGCGCTGGACGATCCCACCATCCGAACGTCCATGATCGAAACCCGGTTCCTGACGGGCACCTACCCCCTCTATCAGAAGCTATGGAACTCGGTCCGCAAAAATGTTCTTAAGAAACGCGCCAAGGAATTTCTCAACGAAAACCTGAAAACAATTTTTGAGTCTTCGGGAACCCGCGAAGGAGTTACCAGTCATCCGGAACCAGACATCAAAAATGGTCCGGGGGGGTTACGGGATTATCATGCAGCGTTGTGGGCGGTGGCGGTTTCCTTCGACGGCATCCCTCTTCAGGAAATTCAACGCACCGATGTGGTGACTCCGCAGGAATTGGATCAACTGAGAGAATCGGTGGATTGCCTGCTCAAGATTCGCAATGAGCTACATTACCAGAAAGGCAAAAAGTTTGATGTGCTGGAGATGGATATTCAAAAACAACTGGCGGCACAGTTGGGTTACCACGGAGAGGACGGAGAGGGTGACGCTGAATCCTTCATGCGCGATTATTTCACGCACGCCACCCGGATACGGCATATCAGCGCGGACATCTTTCAGAGGTGCCTCGAAGTCAAGCCGACGCTGCAAAACATCCTGACACAACTGCAGCAAACCAACCTGGAAAACGGATTCATTATTAAAAAAAATCAACTGTCTGCACAGGAGATCGATGAAAGCCTGTTTAAAAATGACCTGTCATTATTTCTAAAGGTGTTCCAATTGTGTCAACAGTACGGACTGCAACCGGACACCCAATTGAACCGCCTGATCCGCCAAAACGCAGATCTGGTGGATGCTGATTTTATTGCCAGCCCCAAGGTAACGGAATTTCTTCTCGGCATTCTGGACCACCCGCATTCGGAAAAGATTTTGTACCAGATGCATGAAGTCAACCTGCTGGCCCGGATTCTTCCCGAATTCGGCCAATCGCAGTACCGGATCAGCTACGATTTCTATCACCGCTATACCGCAGATGAGCATGCCCTTCGGATGGTTCACTTTCTGGAAGACCTGCCGGACCAACCCGACGAAGACCTGAAAAAATTTCAGGAACTCTATAACGAAACCGATCACCGCGCCATTTTGAAACTGGCGTGCCTTCTGCATTCGATTGAAAAGGAAGGTACGGAGTCAACGACTTTGCAGACCGGCGCATCGCTGTCCCGTGTGTTCGAAGATTTGGCATTGAACCCTGAGCAACGCAACCTTCTAACTTTTCTGATCGGCCAATTGCACACTTTGAATGAAATCGCTTTTCATGAAGATATTCATAATCCAGCGATCATCCGCAAACTGGGTGAAATCGCCGAAACGCCACAAAAACTCGGCCTGCTATTGTTGATGAGCTACGCCGAGCTGAATGCCGTGGCGCCGGGAACCTGGACTTCCTGGAAAAAATTGCTGCTGACCGAAGCGTACCAGCGCGCCTGGAACTACCTGGTGAGGCCGGATTCTTTGGAGGAGAAACCCCGTAACACCCGTCAAGCGGTCTATTCCAAACTGGCCGATCAACTCCCCAAAGAAACCATCGACCGGCATTTGGAAACCATGCCGGATGACTATCTGCAAGCGGCCGATTCCGGCGACATTGTGGAACATATCCGGCTGGTGGAAAAAAAGGGCAACGATGATTTTGCGATTCAATTTATTGATCACCCTTCGGGAGAGTTTTTCGATTTGATCCTGTGCGGCCAGAGCAACATCGGACTGTTCAAAAACCTGATAGGTACCCTGACGGCCCGGGCATTGAATATTCTTTCTGCACAGATTTTTTCCAGAAAGGACGGGCTTGCCATCATCATTGTTCAAGTGGACAGCCAAAAGGCTGTTGAGATTTTCGGCAGCGTCGAAAAAGTGTGGAAGGAAGTTGAAAAAAATCTCAAGGACCTGCTGGATCAGACGAAAACCCTCAGAGCTCTACTTAAAGAACGCACCCGGCTGTTGAGTGAAACTCCCCAGGAGGCGGCTATGGAACCGCAAATCCAGGTCGAAAATTACCCGGACAATCCCTTTACCCTGATCCGCATTGAAGCGCGCGATCATCCCGGAATGCTGTACAAAATTGCCCACACCTTCCGGAGCTTCGGTATCCGTCCTCACCGGGCGAAAATCGCCACCCGCGGCGGCCGGGGAATTGATGTATTTTCTGTATCCCTGGATGGACGCAAACTGAACTTTCCGCCTCTGATCCAGCGGGTGAAAGAGCGCCTGGTCAATACCCTCCTGGTCAAAAAGCTTGAAGATTTGGGATAAAACGACCCTGAAACAGAAAAATCAAGCCTTTTGGAGGCTGGATTGTCGTTTTTGGGGCCAAAAAATTGGTGAGTTTTTCTTTGACTTAGGCTATATTATGCGCAATTTTGGAAAACTCAAATCAGCTCTTATCTATGAATTCAACTGTCGGCGCGATGCCCTTTTGGATTCCGGGACTCTATTGTCCGGGGACCGGTATCCTGCCAAGTCTTGCGGAGACAGTCTGACGGATTGATACAATTGCGTTATCTTAAATAATTTTTCAATATTTTATGAGGAAAAACCATGTCAGAACAACCAGATATCATTTACACCAAAGTTGACGAAGCACCTGAACTTGCGAGCGGATCATTCCTTCCGATCATTCAATCCTTCGCGCAAGTGGCAGATATTAATGTGGGGACCAAAGATATTTCGCTTGCGGGCAGAATCATTTCTCAGTTTCCCGAAAGGCTGACCCCGGAACAACAGCAACCGGATGACCTGGCACTGCTGGGGGAAATGGTGATGAAACCTGAAACCAATATCATCAAGCTTCCGAATATCAGTGCTTCGATTCCGCAAATTCAAGGCGCGGTCAAGGAACTGCAGGATCAGGGCTACAATATTCCGGACTACCCGGAAGATCCCAAGACCGATGAAGAAAAAGATTTCAAAGCTCGCTTTGACAAAGTTAAGGGTAGCGCGGTCAACCCGGTATTGCGTCAGGGAAACTCCGACCGTCGTGCGGCCACATCGGTTAAGAATTACGCCAAGAGCAATCCTCATAAAATGGGGAAATGGGCCAAAGACTCCAAAACGAATGTAGCAACCATGGGGAAAAATGATTTTCGTTCTAATGAAGTATCAACGACTATCACCGAACAACAGGCCGGCAAAGGAAAAATCGAATTTGTTGGTGCTGATGGAAGTACCCAGTTGCTGACGGATAAAGTAAAACTGGATGCCGGTGAGGTGCTCGATGCCACGTTTATGAGACGGTCCGCATTACGCCAATTCATCAAGGAGCAGATTGCTGAAGCCAAAAAACAGGGTGTCCTGTTCTCCCTGCACATGAAGGCAACGATGATGAAGGTTTCCGATCCAATCATTTTCGGCCATTGTGTTGAGGTGTTTTTTGAAGATGCTTTCAAAAAACACGAAAAGACCTTTAAAGAATTGGGCGTCAACGCCAACAACGGTCTCGGCGACGTTTATGCCAAAATCGGCAGTCTGCCGGCTGCGCAACAGGACGAAATCAAAGCCGACATCGACGCCTGCATCAAAAACGGCCCCGAGCTTGCAATGGTGGATTCTGACAAAGGTATTACTGGCCTGCATGTACCAAGTGATTTCATCATTGATGCTTCGCTCGCAGCGGTGGTCCGCGTTGGCGGTAAGATGTGGGGTCCGGATGGTAAAGAACACGATACTCTCGCTCTGGTTCCGGACAGCAGTTATGCCGGTATTTATCAATCGTCTATCGATTTCTGCCGGGACAATGGCGAGTTCGATCCGACCACCATGGGAACGGTTCCCAACGTCGGTCTGATGGCGCAAAAAGCAGAGGAATACGGTTCTCACGACAAAACCTTTGAAGCGCCGGGCAAAGGCACCATTCGCGTGGTCGACGGCGCAGGTAATGCAATCCATGAACTCGCCGTTGAAGAGGGAGATATTTTCCGCTCCTGCCAGGTTAAAGACATTCCGATTCAGGACTGGGTCAAGCTGGCGGTCACCCGGTCCCGGTTATCCAACACTCCCGTCGTGTTCTGGCTGAACAAAGACCGGGGACACGATGCCCAGTTGATCAAAAAGCTGGACACCTATCTGAAAGATCACGATACCAACGGACTCGATATCCAGATCATGGCTCCTGTGGATGCCATGAACCATTCGCTGAAACGCGCCAAAGCCGGTCAAGACACCATTGCTGCGACCGGTAACGTGCTGCGGGATTACCTGACCGACTTGTTCCCGATTCTGGAACTCGGGACCAGCGCCAAGATGCTGTCCATTGTCCCGCTGATTAAAGGCGGCGGACTGTTCGAAACCGGCGCCGGAGGTTCAGCCCCCAAGCACGTTCAACAGTTCGTAAAAGAAGGACACCTGCGGTGGGAGTCTCTGGGTGAATTCCTGGCGCTTTCAGAATCATTTGCACATCTGGCCCGTGCCCGCAACAATCCTAAAGCACAGGTTCTGGCGAGTACACTTGAACGGGCTTGCGGTACCTTGATGGAGAATAAAAAATCTCCCGGGCGCGAACTCGGTCAGTTGGACAACGCGGGAACGCATGTTTATCTGACGCTCTACTGGGCACAGGAACTGGCCAAGCAAAGCGACGATCAGTCTCTCAAAGATCATTTCGCTCCAGTCGCTAAAGAACTGGAATCCAAACTGGACACGATCTTTGGAGAAATGAAGGCCGTAAAAGGCAAGCCGGTAGATCTGGGCGGTTACTATCACCCTGATCCTAAAAAGGTTGCGGCGGGAATGCGCCCCAGCGCCACGCTCAATACCATCATGGGCAGTCTGACTCCGGTCGCTTAACTGTCGTTATCTGCAAATTAAAAGCCCCGCGCTGCAAAGCGTGGGGCTTTTTGTTTCAGGCTACATATTCTAATTGGGAGGAATTTTACCTCCCGTTGGACCCTCCTTTGCACCGCCATCACCCAAAAAATGGTGGGATCAAAAAAAATTGAGCCTCACCGCCACCCTGCCCGCCAGACAGGCCTGCGGGATCCATAAGCTCCAAAGTTTTGAGATGTCAGATTTGCACGTACCCCCCCATCAGAGGACCATACCGAAAAATTTTGCTACACTCTTCGGCTTACCCCCTTTATCCTATTAGGGAACTTCAATAGCACCTGTACCGAAAGCTGTCTGGGCTGACAACAATAGATTCGATGAAAAAAAAAGAATTTATAAAAAAATGCAGATTCCCAAGCGAATGGCAGGAATGGGATATGCTTCCAGAAGCAATGCTGGATAAACTTTTTAAACTCTACACATTAAACAGTAAAGAGAACAGTTCGGTGGGAGGCTATCGGAATTTCAGGTTGGACGCCTTTTTCTATTGGCTGGAACGGGATTTGGATCCGGTGCAAATCAAAAAACTGTTTCAGTTGTCCTTCCATGAAAAATCCGGGAAGTACATGAGGAGCTCCATCAACCGGCACAAAGACTGCTCGGAAGCTCTGCGAATGGAACTCTTCGGCTACACCCAACAGGAAATCCCGTCATTCACCAAAAACCGGCTGGCGGAGCTGTTGGAGTTCCCGAAAGAATGGCTGGAATGGAAGATGTATCCCGAAGAAGTGTTTTTGGAACATCGAAGGCAATTCCTGCCGGGTAACGAATCCGATGCCGAAAACGAAAGAAATGAAGCGTTCCATTACTGGTTGTCCAAAGAACTCACCGAGGACCAACTCCTGAAACTGGCCCAGCTGTCTCAACTCGATCCCGACCCGCTCATGGCGGAAAATATCCGTTCCCATATCCAGGAACATAAAAACTGTACGCCCAAAGTCAGACAACTACTCCAAGGGAAAAGTTCCATTTGAGAAAACTAGGTATTCAGTTTCTTCCCCAGTTTGGCTTCGACGGAGGCCATTTTCGATTCGAGCCTTCCGCTCTTCCCTTTGCGGTAATCAATCTTGATGGCGCAGGTGATGCGGTTGCAGTCGGAGCTCATTTTTTCCAGGCACTGCTTGATGACGCCCATCACTTCGTCCCATTCCCCTTCCAGGCAGGTGCCCATGGGCCCCAGGCGGTATGGTACCCCGCTGTTCGAAATGATATCCAAAGACCGGCTGACGTAGGGGCTGACGCTCTCGCCCTTGTCCATCGGTGACATGCTGAATTCCAGAAGAATCATGATTTTCCCCCATAAAGTTTAAAAACAAGCGGTTGTCATCCATTTAGTGCTTGCATTTTAGGGCCATCCTGTGGAATGATCAACCCTATCCATTGAAAACCTAGCGGTTTTTCGGAAATCTGACGAAAGGGCGGTACCTTTAGCATTGCCAAAAATTGATGAGATTCGCGACCAGATCGACAAGATAGACGAGAAGTTACTGCAACTGTTCAACCGTCGCGCCAAACTGGCCATCCAGATCGGCCAGGAAAAGTCCAAAAAAAACGACTCGAACCATTTCCACGTTCCCCATCGCGAGCGGGAAATCATCGAGCGCATGAAGCAGGCCAATCCGGGTCCTCTTCCGGAAGAAGCGGTGGAATTTATTTTCCGCGAAATTTTCTCCGCCACCCTGGCGTTGGAAAAACCGCTCAACATTGCGTATCTCGGTCCGGAAACCACTTTCTCGCACCAGGCCGCCATCAAGCAGTTCGGTCATTCCGCCGTCTTCGTTCCGACCAACGGCATCGAAAACATTTTTCACGAAGTCGAGCAGGGCCATGCCGATTACGGTGTGGTGCCGATTGAAAATTCCACGGAAGGCGTGGTCAACCTGACGCTGGACTGTTTTGTCGATTCACCTCTGGTGATCTGCGATGAGGTGAAAATGGGAATCTCTCTTTACTATTTGTCGAAGTCCGGCGATCCGGCGAAAGTCCGGCAGATCTACTCGCATCCGCAACCCCTGGCCCAGAGCCGCAACTGGCTCAACCAGAATGCGTCCGGCATCGAACAGGTCACCACCTCGAGTACCGCGGTGGCGGCGGAAATCGCCAGCCAGGACGACAACGCCGCGGCGGTCGCTGGCAAGCTGGCAGCGGAATGCTACGACCTTAAAATCATCGCCGAAAAAATTGAAGACCGTGCGAAAAACACGACCCGCTTTCTTGTCATCAGCAAGGAAAAAGCCAAGAAAGCCAAGCGCAATAAAACGTCGCTCATGTTTTCCATCGAGGATGAATCAGGATCGCTCCTGAAGGTCCTGCAACTGTTCGCACGAAACCAGATCAACCTGACGAAAATACAATCCCGGCCGCTGAGAAACCGGTCCTGGGAGTATCTGTTCTTTGTCGATTTCGAGGGTCACATCGACGATCCTCATATCGAAAAAGTGCTTCGCACGGTTGGCAAACGTTGCATTTTTCTGCGTGTGCTGGGATCGTATCCCAACCACGATTGAGTTATATGAAACCGTTCAAACAAATGACCGTCCTCGGAGTGGGACTGATCGGAGCGTCGCTGGCGCAATCCTGCCGGCAACGCAACCTGGTGCAGACGATTGTCGGGTTCGGTCGTAATGGTGACAACCTGCAAAAAGCGCAGGAACTGAACATCATTGATACCGGATCGACGGACTTGCAAACCGCCGTCGAGGGTTCCGACCTGATCGTTTTGTGTACACCCGTCGGAGTTCTTGCGAAACGGGTCCAGGAAATGATCCCGTTTCTACAAAGGGGATGCCTTATAACGGATGCCGGGTCGGTTAAGGGCGGGATGGTCGAAGCCATCGATGCCCTGATGCCCGATTCAATTGATTACGTGGGTGCGCACCCGATCGCAGGCGGGGAGCAGTCCGGTTTGGACGCATCCAGCGAACACCTGCTGACCGGCGCCAAATGTATTATCACCCCGACCGCGAACACCCGGAAGAAAGCGCTTCAACGGGTAACCGAATTCTGGACCGCGGTCGGCATGAAAATTGTAACCATGGACGCCCATGAACACGACATGGTCTTCGGAGCACTCAGCCATTTACCGCATGTCGTGGCGTATGCCCTCATGAACACCGTGGCGAATGTGAAAACAGAGAATCATCAGGATATCCTCTCGATGTCGGGAGGAGGGCTGAAAGATATTACCCGTATCGCTTCCAGCGATCCGGTGATGTGGCGTGATATTTGTCTGGAAAACAAGCGTCCGGTTGTTAAACTGATAGATCAATTTCAGAATGCGCTGGAAAACATTAAAACCCTGATCGAAGAAGATCAGGCAGACGCCCTGCAGGAAACCTTCGCCAACGCGAATGGTCACCGGGGCAAGCTGGTGGAAACCAATACATGATCATCGCCATCGACGGACCGGCGGGGAGCGGTAAAAGCACCGTCGCCCAGCTCATCGCCTCGCGCCTGAATTTCAAATATATTGAAACCGGGTCGATGTA
>JANQEK010000040.1 GCA_028278405.1 Nitrospinaceae bacterium | reverse complement strand
TTTGGTGCGGTGCTGGGTGATTATGCGGAAGTCGGATGCAACGCCGTGTTGTCCCCGGCAGTATTGATGGGCAAGGAATCCTGGGTGTATCCCAATATGACCGTTCCTAAAGGTTATTACCCTCCGCAAACCCGTCTCACTCCTGCAGGACGCAAGAACAAACCCCAAAGATAAAATCCCCAATACAATCTATTTGAAACTATAAGGCTCCTGCTAAAGAAAGGTTTTGTCCTTTACTCGTCACAGCCTTTTATATAGAATCCTCGATATCCGTAAAGCAAAATTTTGCAATTGATTTTTACCGGGTTGAGAGGGGGGGGAACGCATGCCGGATTCGAATAAGGGTGGCAATCCATTTTCTGTTGTCATGCTCGTTACCTTATTGATCGGCGGAGTGGTATTAGAAAACCAGCTCAACCTTCAGGGCTCTCGTCCGGTGTTGGACAGTAAAATCCATCACCATCATCTGGATGAGGAGGATGTCGAAGCAAGGTTGTGGCAGGATCCCTTCCAGGCAGTGGATCAATATGTCAAATCCCACCAAAAAGAGCACGGCCATAAAGACGAACAACCTCTAGTTCGCTGGTCAAAATTCAAGAAGAACCTGAAGTTAAAATCGGATGCTTTAAAAAAGTCTGAAAAAATTCTGGTCCTTGGAGTAATGGTTACTTCCGGATCTTACTTTGTTGATGCCGAGGACCGGATTCGAACCCGCTATGCAGTGGTTTCAGGTCTTATGTCATCCGGTTACAGGTCGGCAAACTCTGAATACATCGGGTATTTGGAAGGTAAAGGTTGGAAACATGTGCATGGTCAATTGCCATCTCATTACGCGCATCACCATATGCCTTACAGGGTGCCTTACGAATGGTTTGAGCGAGTTGAAAAAAAACCAAAAAACTCAAACGAGCCGCAGGTTTTATTGGTATGGCTGGACGATCGACACATTTTCCATGAGGAGAAAGGGAAAAAACGTCCTTTAAAAAATATCCAAATCTTTTTTCGTCACCTTGTCGCAGAAGCTCTGAAAGAAGTCCCTGCCAAAAAAGAAAATTTCCATTCACAGAGCCATTCGCACCCGACAGAAAATCCGCCGGTTAAATTGAAAGCAGGGGATTATAGTAAATTTCGTTTTGTGGTCATCGGTCCTCCCAATTCGGGACAATTGGGTGACATGGTCAAGGAAGGGGCCGACAACAAACTTCAAGGTCCTTTACAGAATAATCCAAGCATTAAAATTTTATCCGCCCGTGCAACCAAAGATGAACAGCAGATTCTACAAAACGTTCTCCTGGATCAATTGAGCTTTGAGATAGGAGACTATACGAAGGGTTTAAGGTATTTGAAAGCGAGAAATATCCTGTTCATGGATCCGCCGTCGAGTATTTCAAAAAAAGAAATCAAGGGCAAAAATTGGGAAATTCTGAAAGTCTCTGCAGATCTGTCCTACCGAACGGTAGGGGAGTATTTTAAAAATAATAACGTTCGTTTTCTCCGTACCACACCGACAGATTTGAAGCTGGCCCACTCATTGGTCCAGGAATTAAAGTTGCGCGGCATAACAAAAAACTCTCCAATCGCGCTTGTTTCTGAATTCGATACCGATTACGGTCGGGCTTTCAGGCAAACCATATGCAAGGCATGGGTGGATACCTTTTCAATAGTGAAAACGTATGATTCCGGCAAGGAAGACCCCTGCGGCAATATTTACTATTTTGGATATTTGCGCGGTCTTGACGGTCAGATACCTGATGTTAAAAGTGATAAAAGTGAGAAAGATTCAAAAGCCGATTCCCGCCTGAAACTCGATTTAGTACCGGAGGATGTGGCCAGCTTGCGTGCAGAGCAGGTGCGGCAATATGATTATCTGCTCCGTCTGGCAGGAGAAATCGAGGGAATTGAAGCGAGCCTTCCACCGGATGACGAAGCAAAATTACCCTTCATGTTTCAAAAACCTCGCTTTGAGGCATTCGGTATTCTGGGAAGCGATTACTACGACAAACTGGTGGTCCTTCAGGCGCTCCGGAAGAGATTTTCACATGCGGACTTTTTTACCACCGATATGGATGCCCGGTTGTTTCATGCCAGAGATTACAAATTTATTCGTAACCTTATCGTGGCTTCCGGCTTTGGACTTCACCTGCGTGATGATCTGCAGAATCCGATTCCCCCATTCCGTGACACCTATCAGACTTCGGCTTTTCTGGCGACGCGTTTGGCCTTGGGGCTTGAAGAGGATACGAATCCATTGACGCAGGAGCATCTAGACAAATGGCTCCAGCCTCGGGTTTTCGAAATCGGTCGCACCCGGGCTTTCGATTTAAGCGAAAATCAGGTGCCTGAAACTGATATGCACAATGCGCTCCAGTTTTCTGGAGACTCCTATCTATCCCAGAATGCAGAAAAACGAAACACGCTGCACTCGCAGCGTGATTCACTGTTTCCTTCTTATAAATACCCAAGTCTTATAATTCTTATTGTGGTTTTGATCCTCCTCTTGTGTCTGAAGTACAAAAAATATTGGAGGGAGATAGTCGGTACAGTCATTGTGTTGGGAGTTTATACAATTTGCATCATGCTACTGAACGGTCAGTCAGTTGAAGAACCTCTGGCTTTGTTTGAAGGTGTGAGTATCTGGCCTACGGATTTTTTCCGGCTGACTGCGGTTGTCATTGCAGTCGTGTTTATTCAATTCTTCAACAAGCGATTCACAAGCAGCCTGGACGTCATGAAGAATAAATACGAATACACTAAGGAAAATCAAAGATTGGGTTGGTTTCCTCAGGATGAAAAAAAGTTCTGGTGCAAGGTGGGTTGGAGATCAGCCGTATTTATCCTAATCAGTTTTATGGTCTTGCTGACTTTCGGGCTTCCATTTATTCCCGTTCGCGGAGATATCAGCGCTGTTGTCGACAGAATCATATTAGTCGCGTTCATTTTCGCCTTTGGCATATCCTTGTTTTATGCTGGTGTCAAACTCAACGAAAGTATTGATCTCATCAAAAAATTTATTCCCGGAAAATCGATTTGGACTGATAAAACGACCGATGCAGTTTTTGAAAACCTGAACACTTCTACCACTCTAACGCTCGTGAGGCCTTTGTTGAATGATCTTGTTTCCCTCCGTTTTATCGGGCTACGCACCGATGTGGCGGATGAATTGATTTATTATCCGTTCGGCATCATAGCCATCGGCATACTGTCTCGCAATCGGGTTTTTGATAACTGGGATTTTCCGCTGACTCTTTTATGCATTTTTGGATTTGGGGCCGTTTACATCCTGATTAAAGCGTTTCAGGTTCAACGGAATGCTAAACAGCGTAAGCAGCAGGTTCTTGACCGATTGCAGATTCAGCTGATTCATTTTAAAGCATTGAGTATGGAGAGGGAGAAAGAGTTGACGCAGATGTTGATCACGGACACCGAAGATTATAAAGAAGGAGCCTTTCTACCTTTCGTGGAGCACCCTTTCTTTAAATCCATGTTGTTACCCTTTTCCGGTTTCGGCGGCATGGCTCTTTTGGAATATCTGTTTTTGGCGGTATGATCAATACTCCCAAAAAAATACCGGAGCCTGTGAAGGCTCCGGTTACTGAACAATCGTTCCAGATAAGAACCGGGTTGATGAGTGTTGGGGGTGAAAAGTGTTTGAGTGTTCAACCCAGTGGTTCGTCCAATGAATTTTCTTCTTTACTTATATATGGAAACACTGATAGCGCCGCCCAGCTGGCCTTCCAGTCCGGGCATTTTACTGGCGTGAATCTTGGCGCCGTTTTTACCGCCGTGGCAACCCATACAGCCCTTCTTGTAATACTCGGGTGAAATCAGGCGAAACGCTTTTTTGCCATTGTGTTCTGCCACTTGGGAGAACGGTTTCCCTTTTTTCCAGCCTTGTTTCAAAAATTTTCCATTAATGACGCCCTTTTCCCAGGCATCGGCCTTGTTGGAAGCGTTCACCAGATATTCGTCACGTGTGGTGAGCTTCAA
Organism: Nitrospinaceae bacterium; assembly: GCA_028278405.1. Classification (GTDB taxonomy): domain Bacteria; phylum Nitrospinota; class Nitrospinia; order Nitrospinales; family Nitrospinaceae; genus SZUA-226. The sequence goes on along the minus strand of JANQEK010000040.1, from coordinate 10,127 downwards.
AGTCATTTTGCCTCCCGAAACCTGGCCGAACTTCGCGGCTGCTTTCCGGGCAAAAATGGCAGGTAGAAAACGTCCTTGCGGGTCCAGTGCCGTGTCTTTGCCGCTGACCACATCACCTACCACCTGTTCGATAGCCTTGATCAGCTGGTCCTGGGCCTTACCGACATTGCCACCTCCCTTTTTAAATTTTTTGCCGGTAGCTTTCTCGTAGTTGCTGTAAGTGATGGATAGGAATTTGTTGACATCGATTCCTGCTTTCTGAGGATTCTTAATCAGAGGTTTGTTTTGAACCAAAACCGCGCGGGATGCTTTGAGCAGGGTTGTCAATTCGTTGGCGACGGTTTCGTCTTCACTGGACCACGCAGGCGTGATCCCCAAACTCATAATGAATCCAGTAAGAATTAAGAACGAAACGAACTTGTTAGTCATAGAATACCCCCCTTGATTCAGGTTAAAGGTATCGGACGAACAGAACTATCTGGAATGGAAATGTAATAATGTATGATTCCCGATCGTTTGGCAACAACTATTTTTGATCTTTATCTTAGGAGGTTTTTTTTCAAAGTTTTCTACAGTGGGTCGCGGTTTGACAGGCCTGATAAAAGGTGATTTAATCGATGCCTCAATGCGCGAGGGTGGCGGAACTGGCAGACGCGCTGGATTTAGGATCCAGTGGGCAACCGTGGGGGTTCGAATCCCCCCCTTCGCATGGAAAAAACCTTTTAGAAGCAAATAGATATGAAATGTGAAGTCGAGGAGATAGATGCCTGCAACCGCAAGCTGAAGATCGAAATTCCGCTGGGAGATTACAAGTCCAAACTCAATGCCTATTACCAGAAGCTGGGACGTGAAGTGAAGGTTCCCGGATTTCGTCCCGGCAAGGTGCCGATGTCCATGCTGGAAAAGCGGTTTGGTCCGGAGGTCAAGAAGGAAGTGCTGACTCAGCTGGTTTCTGACAGCATCAGCCAGGGTATTCAGGATAATAAACTACGGGCCATGGGAGATCCCTCCATCGTCGAAATCAATGCCGAAGAAGGCACCGACATCAGCGTCACCGCCAATGTCGAAATCCTTCCGCCGATAGAAGTCAAAGATTATAAGGACTTGGAAGTCGGCCTGAAGATCCCCAAAATCACCGATGAAGATGTCGACAAGATGATCGAGTCTTATCGTCAGCAAAAAGCAGAGTCGGTTCAGGTCACCGACCGGGCCTCCCAGAAAGACGATCTCATTAAAATCGATTTCGACTGCTCGGTCGACAGTCAGCCGATCAATGAGGGTTCTGCTAAGGATTACATCATCCAAATCGGAGCCAAAAATCTGGTCGAAGGGTTTGACGAACAAGTCACCGGCATGCAATTAGATGAAGAACGAACCTTTCAGCTCACCATGCCGAAAGACCATCCCAATACCGCCATCGGCGGCAAGGAAGTCGAGTTCAAGGTGCTCCTGAAAGGGATTCAAATCAAAAAATTGCCGGAAGTGAATGACGAGTTTGCCCAGACGGCTGACCCGAAAAAGGTCTACAACAACCTGGAGGAAATGCGCCAGGGGATTCACGACGATTTATTGGCTTACGAACGCACCCAGGCTAAAAAAGCCGCCCGCAAGGAAGTGGAGGAGAAACTGGGCGAGGCCAATCCCATCAATATTCCGGAAAAGCTGGTGAAGGAGCAGATCGCCTTCATGGTCAACAAGGAAAAGCAGGCTGCGACCGGCAATCCGGTGGATACCTCGGCGGAGGGCGCCCGAACGGCGGACGAGGTTACCCCTGAAGAGGAAAAAAAGCACCGGGAGGGAGCCATCAAAATTCTCCAGCAGGAACTGGTCATTGGGCAGTTGTCCGACGATTTCAACGTCGAAGTCAGCGAGCAGGACCTCAACCGGGAGATGACCAGCTTTGCGCAGATTATGGGAAGCGACGTCAAGAAGCTGAAAAAGGAGTGGGCCGAATCGGGAGCCCTGTTGAGATTACATTCCCGGATGCGGCGCGAGAAAACGCTGGACCAACTGATCGACCAGGTGAAGGTGACCGAAGAAATGGTTGACAGAAGTGCGTTGGAAGTCAATAATTGAAGAAGATACCGAATTATCGACCGGCTCAATAGGCTTGCCATTTCGCCTGTTTCCGGTGCGTGGCGCCGGATTTTAACAGGCCCAATCTGATCCAACCATCCTTTACAGAAAGCGAAAAAATTGATGACAAGTAGCGAGATATACAATTCGATTACGAACCAGCTGGTGCCGATTGTGGTCGAACAGACCAGCCGCGGCGAACGATCTTACGATATCTATTCACGCCTGCTGAAGGACCGCATTATTTTTATTGGAACGCAGGTGGAAGACCATATGGCAAACCTGATCATCGCGCAGTTGCTGTTTTTGGAATCCGACGAGCCGGATCAGGATATTTACCTTTATATCAACAGTCCCGGCGGGCATGTCTCTTCCGGGCTGGCAATCTATGACACGATGCAATATATCAAGCCGGACGTGCAGACCATCTGTCTCGGACAGGCCGCCAGCATGGGCGCCCTGTTGCTGGCCGCCGGCACCAAAGGGAAACGCTATGCCCTGCCCAATTCACGGATCATGATTCACCAGCCGTCCGGCGGATTCCAGGGACAAAGCACGGATATTCAGATCCAGGCCAAGGAAATTATGCAGATTCGCGATCGATTGGATGATATTTTGTCCAAGCATACCGGACAGTCCAAAGACAAAGTCCGTGTGGATACGGAACGGGATAATTTCATGACCGGCGAAGAGGCCAAAACCTACGGGCTCATCGACAATGTGATTGTCAACCGCTTGGAAGCGCACAAAGGGAAAGACAAGAAAGACAAAAAATAAAATCCATCAACCGATTGGACGGGTTATCCCAAATCAATTGGAGGACTGAATGGCAAAGAAAAGTTCCGCTTCTGGAAATTACCGTTGTTCTTTCTGTGGCAAAAGCCAGGAGGAAGTTAAAAAGCTGATCGCGGGTCCCACCGTTTACATCTGCGACGAATGTATCGAGCTGTGTAATGAAATCATGGTGGAGGAGTGGGCTCAGGAGAAGAGCGAAGACTTCAAGCACCTGCTCAAACCCAAAGAGATTTTCAGTCACCTCGACCAGTACATCATCAGCCAGCAGCGATGCAAAAAAATTCTGTCAGTTGCCGTTCATAACCATTTCAAGCGCGTCGACTCCAATGTGGACCTGGAAGATGTTGAATTGCAGAAAAGCAACGTTCTGCTGGTGGGTCCCACCGGTTCCGGAAAAACTCTGATGGCGCAAACCCTGGCCAAAATTCTGGATGTGCCGTTTACCATCGTCGACGCCACAACGCTGACCGAGGCCGGTTACGTGGGTGAAGATGTTGAAAACATCATTCTCAAGCTTCTGCAGGCGGCGGATTACGATGTGGAAAAAGCCGAGCGCGGCATCATTTATATTGACGAAGTGGACAAAATCAGCAGGAAGTCCGAGAACCCGTCCATTACCCGCGACGTGTCCGGCGAGGGGGTGCAACAGGCGTTGCTGAAAATCATCGAAGGCACCCAGGCCAGTGTGCCTCCCCAGGGTGGCCGCAAACATCCGCATCAGGAATTCCTGCAGGTCAATACCACTAATATTCTGTTTATCTGCGGTGGTGCGTTTGTCGGGCTGGACAAGATCATCCGCAACCGCATCGGCAAGAAGATGCTCGGCTTCGGGCAGGAGTTGGTTTCCAAGGAATCCAAAGACATGTCTGAAGTGCTGTCGCAGGTGGAGCCGGAGGATCTGCTCAAGTACGGCCTCATCCCGGAATTCGTGGGACGGCTTTCCATAACGGCCACTTTGAGCGAACTGGATGTGGACGGCCTGGTGCGAGTGCTGACGGAACCGAAGAACGCATTGGTCAAACAATACAAAAAACTCTTTGAGTTTGAAAACGTGAAACTGAAATTCACCGACGGCGCCATCCGTGCGGTAGCCGAAAAAGCCTTCCAGCGCAAAACCGGTGCGCGCGGTCTCAGATCGATCCTCGAAGATATCATGCTGGACATCATGTACGATCTTCCCTCCAGTGAAGACGTCGAGGAAGTCGTTATCAACGAAGAGGTCATCAGCAAGAGAGAGCAACCCCTCCTGGTCTACGAGAACCAGAAACAGGCGAGCTGAATATGAGCGCAGAACGCCTGGTGCTGCCCCTTGTCCCGCTCCGGGATATCGTCGTGTTCCCCTTTATGGTCATTCCCCTGTTCGTCGGTCGGGAAAAGTCCGTCCGCGCGCTGGAAAAAGCCATGGCGGAACAGAAAAGCATTTTTCTTTCTGCACAACGGCATGCCAACACGAACGATCCCAAGCCTAGCGATATTTATGAAACGGGCACTTTTGCCAATATCCTGCAGATATTGAAACTCACCGATGGCACCATGAAAGTGCTGGTCGAAGGAATGCAGCGAGGGCGCATTATCGGATTCGAGGACAACCCCAATTACTATGAAGTGGAAGTCGCCCGCATCGAGGAAAACTCCCAGGTGACTCCGGAGTTGAAGGCGTTGATGCGCAGTATCGAGGGCCAGTTCGAGCAGTACGCCAAACTCAACCAGAAGATTCCTCTCGAATCGATCACTGCCATTTCCAACATCACCGAGCCGAACCGTTTCGCCGATACCATTGCCGCTTACATGATGTTTCAAACCAATGAGAAGCAGGAATTGCTCGACACGTTCAGCCCTGAGGATCGCCTGAACAAAATCATTACCAGCCTGAAATCCGAAATGGAGATTCTCAAAATTGAGAAGCGGGTTCACGGCCGCGTGCGCAAACAGATGGAGCGCAGCCAGAAAGAGTTTTACCTGAACGAGCAGATGAAGGCCATCCAGAAAGAACTGGGCAAGCGCGATGAATTCAAGTCCGATTTCGATGAGCTGGAGGCCAAGATCAAAAAGGCGAAAATGCCGAAAGACGTCAATGAGAAGGCGAACAAGGAATTGCGGCGTCTCGAGGGCATGCAGCCCATGTCCGCTGAAGCCACTGTGGTGCGCAATTATATCGACTGGCTGATTGATCTACCGTGGAAAAAAGGTCCCGGTTCCGACAAAATCAACCTGAAGCAGGCTCAGAAAATTCTGGACGATGATCATTACGGCCTGGAAAAAGTCAAAGAGCGTATCGTCGAGCATCTGGCTGTCATGAAACTGGTCAAAAACATGAAGGGTCCCATCCTATGCCTGGTGGGTCCTCCAGGAGTGGGCAAGACGTCACTGGGCAAATCCATCGCCAGCGCCACAGGAAGAAAATTCGTCCGTATTTCCCTGGGAGGGGTGCGGGACGAAGCGGAGATCAGAGGCCACAGGCGCACCTATATTGGAGCCTTGCCCGGGAAAATCATTCAAGGAATGAAGAAGGCCGGAACCCTGAATCCGGTATTTTTGCTGGATGAAGTAGACAAGATGAGCATGGACTTCCGCGGCGACCCTTCTTCGGCTCTTCTGGAGGTGCTCGATCCGGAGCAAAACCGAAATTTCAACGACCATTTTCTGGAAGTTGACTACGATTTGTCGCAAGTGCTGTTCATTTGTACCGCCAATGTCCTGCACACCATTCCGCAGCCTTTGCAGGATCGTATGGAGATCATCCGTCTGCTCGGTTACACCGAGGAGGAGAAACTGTCCATTGCCTCCAAATTCCTGGTCCCCAAGAAACTGAAAGAGCATGGTCTCACCACCCGCAACCTGAAAATCGGCAAGACCATTCTTCAGGCAATCATTCAGGAATACACACGGGAAGCCGGCGTGCGCAGTCTCGAACGCGAAATCGGTACACTATGTCGAAAAGCCGCCACACGGGTGGTCGAAAAGGGCAAGAAAACAGTCGTCGACTTGAAACCTTCCGGGCTGGACAAGTATCTGGGTGTCCCCAAGTTTTCGAAAGACGCAGAGCGCAAGAAATCGGAAGTGGGTGTGGCCACGGGCCTGGCATGGACAGAATTCGGCGGCGAGTTGCTCAACATAGAGGTCATTACCACTCCCGGTACGGGTAAGGTTTCATTGACTGGTAAGCTGGGCGACGTTATGAAAGAGTCTGCACAGGCCGCGCTGAGCTATGTGCGTCAACGATCGGCGGAGTTTGGTCTCGCTAAAAACTTCTATCAGAAGGTGGACCTGCACCTGCACATTCCCGAAGGCGCCATTCCGAAAGACGGGCCTTCGGCGGGCATCACCATCGCGGTGGCGATCATCTCTGCGTTGACCGGCAATCCGGTGCGGCGGGATATCACTATGACAGGTGAAGTCACCCTGACCGGTAAGGTGCTGCCCATTGGCGGCCTGAAGGAGAAGGCCCTCGCTGCGCACCGGGTGAAGATTACGAATATCATCATCCCGAAAGACAACCAAAAGGACGTACCCGAAATCCCGGAAAACGTTCGCAAGAAAATCAAGTTCATCGCCGTGGGGTCGATGGACGAAGTGATCAAACACAGTTTCGAGAAGAAGTTCAGCCTCAAGAAAACGAAAAAGGCCGCCAAGAAAACCGCCAAGCCGCGTAAAACGGGCACAACACGCCGTCGTCCCTCAGTTTCCCATCTCAACTGACAAGGGTTGTATCCAGGATTTTTACAGGAAGAGTAATCGCAGGTGAACCCGATGTTGGAGTTTCTGGCTCGATTCCCGAGATTCAACGGATTTTTATTAGGAATATTACAGGGTATTCCACAGGGATTGGTTTTGCCGGATCAGGACCCCAGGGTTATGCCGGTGATTTCTGAAATGGATCGTCACTGGGTGTTTCTCATCAGCTTTGGTCTTTTAGCACCTTTAGTTTACTTTTTATTGGTCGTAGTTGTCCGAGGCGACAAGCGTACCAAATTGTGGACGGTGTGCAGCCGGTATGTGGACCTGTATGGGATGATGTTTTGGGCCTGCCTGTCTCTTTCTGCTGCCGGATTTTATGCTCTGAATGAAGCAAGCACCCGGATCGGTTATGGGGTGTGCGCTCTCTTTGCCGCCAGCGGACTCAGCTTACTGGTCGTGGGATTCCTGGAAGAGCGACTGCAAAACAAAAAAGTTTCATAAGAATATCGAACTGGTTACTCTAAGAGTAACTCTGGAAGAGAGATCTTCCATTCATTCAAGCTCTTAAAAAGGAATGGGTAGAAACATATGTTAAATCCCTGGCACGATGTGGAGTTGGGCGATGACGTGCCGGAAATATTTCCGGCCATTATTGAAGTTCCCAAAGGCTCCAAGACCAAATATGAACTGGACAAGGCGACCGGCATGATCCGTGTCGACCGTATCCTGTACAGTTCTGTGCAGTACCCCGCCAACTACGGTTTCATTCCGCGTACCTATTGTGAAGACCACGACCCGCTCGACGTCCTCGTCCTTGGGCAGGAACCGGTGGCTCCGCTTTCCATCATGCGGGCGAAACCCATCGGTCTTATGAAAATGCTCGATCACGGCGAGGCCGATGACAAGATCATCGCCGTGCATGCCGATGATCCGGAATACGCGCATTACGAATCGATCGAAGAACTGCCACCTCACCGTATGACGGAAGTGAAGCGGTTTTTCGAGGATTACAAAGTGTTGGAAGAGAAGAATGTCGTGGTCGAGGATTTTTTCAGCAAAATGGAAGCCCTCAAAACCATCATGGCTTCCACCACCCTCTACCAGAAAGAATTCGGGAATAAAAAATAACAGATTCCCCCTCCAGGGAAGAGTTACATTTCCCAGCGGGTGGGGAGAGGTGCTTCGGTGTCTTCATGCATCGCCATGACCACGCGCGGTTCATTGGCCAACCGGTCCTTGATGATAGCGAGCAGGGTGATGCTGTCGGAAAGGAATGCGTCCTTATTGCTTTCGCTCACCTTGCGGTTCAGTAAATCTTTGTAGAGTTCGAGCAGCGGTTGGGTTTTCCGGATCAACTCTTGGATCTCGGAATAAGGCACCTTGCGCGTTGTATTTTTCTTGGAAAATTCGGCATGGTTCAGCCACAGTTCGACATCCTCCGGAGCTTCGCCAACATCCTCGATAAAGTGTTCACGGGTTTTTTCTTTTCCCATTTGATCGATGAGGGCATTGACCTTGAGGGCAAGATCATTTTGCGGCACACCCTGGGCGGTTTGGCACAGGTGCCGCAGGGAAAATACCAGCTTGTTCAGGTTGCTGTCGATTTGCATCCCGTTGTCCGAGTAGGGTTTGATCAGGACTGACCGTTCGAACATACTCCAGGCGCCGCCTTCCCGTTGAACAAATTTACGCGTTTTGTCGAGGGGTTCCAGCATTGCCAGGCAGGAGTCGGTATCTTTAACGGCGGTTTTGGGAGCCGGTCCCCGGTTTTCCAATAACTCCTCGCGCAGATCTTCATTGATGGGGATGTTGATGGCGGCTCCGGTTTTGGGCGCCAGGGCGGCGTCCTTGGTGATGTCCACCTGTTCGGTTTTAACCCAGGTTTTTTCCCTTTCCGGCAGGCGCAGGGGTTCGTCCGTCGTCTGGTCCGAACCGCAAGCAGTCAACAATAGTAAAGCGATTCCTCCAAACATTCCTGCTTTCAACATAACCCCCCTCGAGTAATCCATTTATTTATTGTGATTGTAATGATGCTTCTGATTGAGTCTCAGCAGGTCATTGACTCTTTGCTTATCGATTCCTGTCGCCTGGCTGTGCCCACCAGAGTGCTTCGCTCCCAGATGTTTCCGTGGGGCGGAGGAGGCCGGAGTGCTTTTCGAATCGACCTCAGTGGATTCCATCTTCCGGATGTATTTCTTGTTCCGCTGATCTGCCGGTACCTGGCTGAGACTGTCGGTAAAATGAATTTTGCCGTTTTTGTCCGTCCACTTGTACATGCCGGCAGATGCCGGTGCAGCCAGCGCCAGACATACCAAAGAAATCACAAAAAATCGCATGGGACACCTCATTTTAAGGACCGCAAAATGAACTGCGGCCGGTTCACATCCAGCCGGGGAAACATACCCTTAATAGGTGTATTCCCCTCGTCCCACAGCGAATGTTTGATAATCGTTTAATATTACAGGAAAAGCCGGGATCACGCTACCCAAGACCATGAAAACCGGCGGTGTTCATGTTCAGGGTACCCAGTTTATTCGCCACCGTCGCACTCTTCTTTTTGGGTGAACCTCACCACGCTACTGGCTTTATGTTTGCCCATGTCAGTGTCCGGGCTGTGTGAGATTGCATTTTCCACATCCACAGGTTTCGAAGCGGTCTTCGAAAGGCTGTTCGAACCTTTCTCGGTGGACTGCTTTTTCCTGATGTGTTTCCTGGGTCGTTGATCGGCCGGCACCTGGCTGATATTGTCGGTAAAATAAATTTTACCGTCTTTGTCCTTCCACTTGTACATGCCGGCAGATGCCGGTGTAGCCAGCGCCAGACAAACTAAAGAAATCATAAAAATTCGCATGGGACATACCTCATTATTAGGGCTGCAAAATGAGCCGCGGCCGGTTTACATCCCGCCAGGGAAACATATCCTTTTACAAGGTGCACTCCCCCCGTCCCACAGCGAATGTATGATAACTATTCAATTTTAAAGGAAAAAATTGAATAACGCTACTCAAAATGAAATCGGTTTATGTTGCATCCGCTAAAGTTTCCCTTCCATCCGGGCCGATAAGGAAGGTGTTGTTAATCAGGCAAAAAGAGCCGGAGAGGCAAAGTTTGCCCTCAATCGTGGGGAAGCCCCAAGGGAGCGGGAAATCCAGAACTGTATTTGTTATAAGGGGTTGAACGATTGATCCGGTTTTCCAGAGAAGGCTTGACAACGCGGTATGGGTTTTGCACAATCATTGAAAAAACAATAGCTTAAAAGGAAAATTTCAGCGTATGGCACCTCTCAGATCCAATTTGATCCGTCTCGTCGTCTTGTTCATTGCGATCGGTTTTCTGGCCGGCTGTGAAGTCAAGCTCGGTCCCTCCAATTTCTGGGACAAGTGGTTCAAGCCCGAGACCGATACCGAGTACTACCAGGACAAGTCGGACGATCTGGTGGAAACCATCACCCAAGACGTGGAGGAGTACGAGATCAACAAGGTGGTGGTACTGGATCTGGTGGACGACAAAAACAAGGTGCCCATCCTCGGCCAGTACATGAGCAACCGGGTTGTGGAATCCATGACGCGCAACAAGAC
>JANQEK010000045.1 GCA_028278405.1 Nitrospinaceae bacterium | reverse complement strand
TGCCAGGCGGAAATTTTCTGGGCCTTGATGAGTTGGGTGACGTCTTCAAACACCAGCAAAAGACCAATGTATTTTTTACGCTCGTCACGCATGAACTTGATATTCGCCAACAAGGTTAGATTGTTTTCGCCCACGGTTAATTCCACCTGCTCCTCGTAATTTTCCTTATGATCCTCATTCATTTTTTTGATCATGTTGCGGATCGGTTCATGGAAAGAGGGATCAAAAGCGTCTTTATAGTTGAGTCCAACGATCTCCTTGTTCTCAGCATCCAGCAAGCGTTTGGCGCCTTTATTGAGGGTGGTGATCCGTCCTTGTTTATTGATGGAGATAACGCCGGCACCAATATTTTCCAGGATAGTTTCGGTGTACAGTCGTCGTTCATCCAGCTCAATATTGGTGATCTGAAGATTTTCATGGGCTTCTTCGAGAGTTTTACGGCTGGTTTTCAGTTGCTCAGTCATGGTATTGAAGGAGTTGACCAGCAGTCCGATTTCATCTCCAGTATCCAGGTTGACTTTGACATTAAGGTCGCCTTCTGCGACCCGCCGGGTTCCTGCTGCCAACTGTTGGATGGGAATGGTGATGCCGCGAGCCATGTAAAAGCCAAGCCAAATCGCCGAAAATAGAATTAACAGTGTCATCAGAATAAAGGTGGTGTAGTAGTTGGCGCTGACCGGAAGTTTGAGGAAGCTCTGCTTTTTGTAGTCTTCGAATGTATTGCGGATACCCTCAATTTTGATCATGGTGCTCTTGGGGATCTTAGATAAGGTCAATATATATCCCCATATAGAAGTCTTGCCCTCCACATTCTGTTTGAGGGGGAGGAGAACCACTAGATAATTGCCTTTGGTGTGGGAACGCATTTCGGCAGAGCCCTCGGTTTCCATGCTTTCTCGTATCAGGTCCGCATAATCGAGGTTAGTATAGTTCTGCGGCATCGATTTATTGGCGTAAGAAACAACCACTTGTCCCTGTTGATCGTAGACGATGACGCCGCCCAGTTCATACTCCTCGGTTTTGGTTTCGACCAACCGCTGCAATGTATCGCGTTTGTCCTGGAGATACAGTTGATTTTTCGTGATCAACGTCTCGAGCTTTCGGGCATGGAACTGGCTTTTGCGCTCGACATGGGAATAGTATTCGCGCGCTACTTCCATGGATTGTTGTAAAGAACGTTCTACCTGGATGCTGAACCAGTTCCCGATACTGTAGCTGAATAATTTACTGGCGACGAAAAATAACAAGGTTGCTGGGACCAAGGCAAGAATGAAAAAAGCAAAGATAAGCTTGGTCTGGAATTTTGCCCCGATGATTTTACTTTTCCGTTCATTGTACAGCTTGACCAGATTGCGTGTGATCATCACGATCAGCAATACCAGCAAAATAATGATTACATTGAACAGGAAAATGATATTGATGTTATCCGCAATGCTGGCTTTTTGCTGCTTGAGGATAAAGACTTCCAGCACAGTCAGCCCCACCAGGCTGACGATCAGCCAGACAATATTGCGGCGGGCCCGTTTTTTCTTTAATCGGATTTGCTCTTCGGAGAGCTGGACGTACTGGGGGTTACTGGTTAAAGGATCGGATACCATTTGCTACCCCCTTGGCAGGGATTGCCGGCTTGGATTTTTTTCGAGAAGAGTCCACTCCAAAAGCCGGGTCCATTTTTATGGTCAGAGGGGTGGACTGGGTCCACGAGGTTTCAAATTCGTCGAAAGGAACGAAAAATAGAAGATAATTGAAGGGAAACCACAATCCATCCGCTTCCATTTCGGCCTTCACACGGGCGTAGTATTTTTCCTCTGGATCCAATTTAAAGACGTGTGCGATGGGGATATCCTTGAGTGTCAGCATCAACTCCTGGTATTTCTCCATGCTTTTGGTGGCAACCTTCCGGTTTACATTTTTTCCCTTTGAAGAAAACTGGTAGGTTTTTTTCAGCGTGTCGTACTGGACGGTATGGGTCACCTTGTTTTCCGAAATCACTTCGTCCCCAAAAACAGAGGAATGCTTGAGAAACTCGATTTCGTAGGTGAACGTCATCGCAACACCGCTTTCAATCGCTTCTTTCATTTTTTCATTGAAAGCGTCGATCAAGTCAGCATCCAGAGTAACCAGTTCCTTTTCGGTGTTGAGGCTGACTTTAGTGATGGTAGGTTGTTCGGCCCAAACCGGGGTAACGAAAAAGCACAAAATCCCAAACAATAGAGCAAAGATTCGATGGGTTTGTTGGAAATTGTTCATGAGGGGCTATGCAACATATGTTTTATGTCGACAAAACACAAATTAAAACAATGGGATTTCGTGCGGCGCGGGTCATCCGACCTATACATTCACATAATAGATTATTTTACATTGGTAGTAAATACCCATTTTTATTGAAGTTGAGTGAAATTGCGCCTGTTTTTCGCATCCCTTGCCGGGGGGATACTTTAGAGAATTGTTTTTATGCATCTTGCAGGAATCCCCAGTTTCCCGGCAAGAGAAAATTCCTCAGAAAAAAGCAGTCTAATCAGCCATCTTTCAAGATTTCAAGAACTTCGTACCATTTTTCCAGGGCTTCACGCGGGGTCAATTCATCGGGCCGGATTTCCTTGAGCTTTTGAACCAATGGCGAAGGCAGAGTGGCGAACAACCCCATTTGCTGCGGTCCGGTGGCGGCAGGAGTCTCCTCAGAACGTCCGATTTTCGGTACTCCCACTTCATCGTATTCGCTGTTTTCTAAATTAAACAACACTTCGTGAGCCCGCTTCAACACCTTCTCCGGCAAACCCGCCAGCCGGGCCACCTGAATTCCGTAACTCTTGTCGGCGCCACCAGGCGCAATTTTTCTCAGGAAGATAATTTCATCATTCCATTCCTTGACCTGAACATTGAAGTTGTTGACGCCCGCAAGCGTTTCCTCCAGTTCGGTCAACTCATGGTAGTGCGTGGCAAACAGGGTTTTGGCGCCGATGCGATCCGGACCGTGCAGGTACTCGACCATCGACCAGGCGATACTGATGCCGTCGAAAGTGCTGGTGCCCCGTCCTATTTCATCCAGAATGATCAGGCTCTGGCGGGTTGCATTGTTGAGAATATTAGCGGCTTCGTTCATCTCCACCATGAAAGTGGACTGTCCCTTCAGTAAATGATCCTGCGCTCCGACTCGTGAAAAGATACGGTCGACCAGACCCAGTTCCGCTTCGTCTGCAGGTACGTAACTGCCGATTTGCGCCATCAGCGTGATCAACGCCACCTGCCTGAGGTAGGTGGATTTGCCGGCCATGTTGGGACCAGTGATGACCATGATCTGGTTGCTGTCACAGTCCAGGGTGGTGTCATTGGGAATGAACGGGTTTGCAGGATCGATCTGCTCAACTAAAGGGTGCCTTCCGTTGACAAAGCGCAGTTCGTTTCCATCTTTTAAAGAGGGTCGAGTGTACTGGTGACGATGGGCCACTTCTGCCAGAGATGCCATGGCGTCCAGCTCGCTCAACAGCAATGCCATGGATTGAATGCGTTTGCCCTCCGCCGCAACGGCCTGCCGAACCTGCTGAAACAATTCCTGCTCGAGCGCCAGTATTTTTTCTTCCGCACCGGTGATTTCGGTTTCGTGTTGTTTCAGTTCCGGCGAGATGTACCGCTCGCAGTTGACCAGCGATTGCTTGCGAATGTAATCCTCTGGCACCCGGTCGAGGTTTTTCTTGGTCACCTCGATGTAATACCCATAGATTTTATTGAAGCCGACTTTCAATTGGGAAATACCGGTGCGCTCGCGTTCGCGGGCTTCCAGCGCGGCAATCGACTGGTTACCGTCGCGCGAGATGGATTTCAATCGATCCAGTTGTTCGTGGCAGCCTGGTTTGATCAAATGGCCGTCCTTGAGATTGTAGGGTGGGTCATCCACAATCATGTGATCGATCTGTTGGTGTACCGACTCCAGATTGTCCCAGGATTCAATAAATCGTTGCAGGTCTTTTGAATCACAGCGCTGCAGGGTTTGTTTGATTTCCGGCAGAACCGCCAGCGAACTTTTGAGCGCTGTCAAATCTCTCGGACTGCAGGCGGACAGTGAAATGCGGCCCAGCAGGCGTTCCAGGTCGTAGATGTGTCCCAGGTGAGAGCGCAGATCGTTGCGGTCCATCAGGTTGTCGTGAAACACGGTCACACCGTTCAACCGGTTCTCGATGGCGGTCCGGTCGACCAACGGTTTCAGAATCCACTCCTTGAGCCGCCGGGCGCCCATCGGCGTGCAGGTTTCATCCAGAAGGCCCAGCAGGGAATGATTGCGGTCACCATCGCTCGCTTTCACTAACTCGAGGCTGTTGACGGTGGCCTGGTCGAGCCACATGTAACTGTGGAGGTTGAAAGTGGACAGGGTATTGACGTGTTGCAGCGCGGATTTCTGGGTGTCGCGCAGATACCGGATCAAAGCGCCAGCGGCGCTGATGGCATTTTTGAGATGTTCGCAGCCGAACCCTTCCAGCGAATGAGTTTTGAAATGGTCCGTCAGATGCCGGTAGGCTTCTCCGTGGCTGTACGTCCAGTCCTCGCAGGGGTTCAGACAGTACGATCCCCATCCCTGGATGCCTGAGCCCTCTTCATTGAGGATGGATTCAGGAGCGATGACCTCCCGCGGGTCCAGTTTGTTCAGCTCGTCGGCCAGCAAATGGTGCGATTTGGAATCCTGGATTTCCGTTACCCTGAATTCACCGGTGGACAAGTCCACTGCCGCCAGTCCAGTGCCATCTTTTCCGATGTAAACGGATGCCAGGTAATGAGGGCTTTTCGGGTCCAGCAGGTGATCTTCAAGCACCGTTCCCGGCGTGATGACACGCACCACTTCCCGCTTCACCAATCCCTTGGTCAGCTTCGGGTCCTCCACCTGTTCACAGATGGCGATTTTCTTGCCCTGTTTGACCAGCTTCGAGATATAAAGGTTGGAGGAATGGTGCGGGATGCCGCACATCGGTACGGGGTTGGCCTGATTTTTGTTACGGGAAGTAAGGGCGATCTCGAGAATCTTAGAAGCGGTTTTAGCGTCCTCGTTGAACATTTCGTAGAAGTCACCCATCCGGAAGAACAAGATGGCGTCCGGGTAGTCCCGCTTGATGCTCTGGTACTGTTGCATCATCGGCGTTTCGTCGGGTACCGGTTTTTTCTTTTTGACGGACTCGGTCATGTCAGAGTTTCAGTTTTTGAAACAGCGGTTGCAGTCGATTGTAAGTGGCTTCGATGTGCTCCGGGTGCACCTTGGTGTCGGCCAGCACTGGCATGAAATTGGTGTCGGCGGCCCAACGCGGCACGATGTGGGCGTGGATGTGGTCTTCAAACCCCGCTCCCCCGCTACGGCCGATGTTGTAGCCCACGTTGAAACCATCCGGAGTATAGGCCTGGCGCAGGATGTCTGTGGCTTTCTGGATCAGCTTGCCGCTCTCCAGCATTTCGGCTTCATTCATTTTGGTCAGGCAATCCAGATGACGGTACGGAGAGACCAGGAGATGCCCGTTGGAGTATGGATAGATGTTGATCATGACAAACGTGTGCTCGCCCCGGTAAAGGATTTTCCTGGCCACATCGTCGTTGGCCGGTGGGGCGGTACAGAAGATGCACTCCCCGGTTTTGTCCGACACAATATACTCCATTCTCCAGGGGGCCCAGAGGCTGTCCATAAATCGGGTCTCCGGCGGATTGCGGTTCGGTTAAAAATTGCTGGTTCCCGAAGGGCGTCGCCCGGGAAACAGGGTTTCGAATACGGCCTGGGTTTTGTCTTGCATGATGCGGGCGTCTTGCGGGGACCGTTCGTGGTCGTAGCCCAGTAGGTGAAGTATGCCGTGAATGGCCAGCAGGATCAACTCTTCATTGAAGTTGAGATGGTGCTCCTTCGCCTGACGGGCGGCCGTTTCGACTGAAATCACCACGTCCCCCAACAGGGTGTCCCCCGATTCGTTGACCGCGTCTTCGTCTTGGGGGAAGGATAGCACATCCGTAGCCTTGTCGAGGTGGCGGTAAGTCTTGTTCAACGCTTGTATTTCCGTATCGTCGGTCAGCAACAGACTGAGTTCGCAATGAGTTTCTCCCAATCTTTCAAGTACTTGTCTGATTTGGGACTGGAATTGTTCGGGGTTGACGGGATGTTGGTCCTGGTTATTTTGGAGCAAGATTTCCATTTCAAGGCGGCTGGACCGGGAGGTCAGCTTGAATCGGAATTTCCATTCGAAGAGGTTCGTTCCTCCTCGTAGGCGTGGACGATTTTCTTGACCAGTTCATGCCGGACGACATCCTTTTCATTGAAGCGAATGATGCTGATCCCATCTATTTTCTTCAGGATGTTCTTGGCGTTGATGAGGCCCGAAGTAGTGCCTGCAGGCAGGTCAACCTGGGTGATGTCGCCGGTGACCACCATCTTGGAACGGAACCCAAGCCGGGTGAGAAACATCTTCATTTGCGGTACGGTGGAGTTTTGCGCTTCATCCAGAATGACGAACGCGTCATTGAGTGTACGACCCCGCATGTAGGCAAGGGGCGCAATTTCGATATAACCTTCCTGGATCATCTGCTGGACCTGGTTGTATTCGATCATGTCGTACAACGCATCGTACAAAGGCATAAGGTACGGATGGATTTTCTCGGCAATGTCCCCCGGCAGGTAGCCCAGTTTTTCTCCAGCCTCTACTGCTGGACGAGTGAGAATGATGCGCTTGTACTGGTGCTTGAGAAACCCTTCCACCGCCATGGCTACGGCAAGGTAGGTTTTCCCCGTTCCTGCGGGGCCGATTGCCAGGACCACATCGTTGTTCCGGATCGACCGGATCATTTCACGCTGGTTGGTTCCTTTTGGGGTGATGAATCCTTTTTTCGGGGATACGGTAACTCGCTCGCTGAACAGGGAAATCAAATTCACATTCGGGTCTTCCGCAGCCAGCCGGATAGCGAATTTGATGTCGCCGTTCTGTAATCGGTTGCCCTGGGCCATCATTTCCTGCAACTGCAGGAGTAGGTGTTCCACCGCTTCGACGTCCTTCGGCGCGCCGTTTATTTTGATGTGGTTTTCACGGGTGGTGACGCGGACGTTGAACTTCTTTTCGATTTGCTTGAGGTTGAGATCCTGGGTTCCGAAAATATCCGGAATGTGGTCACTGGTTTCGAGGAGTAAGTCTTTGGAGGTAGCGTCGTTCAATCGATTGGATTCCCTTGCAATGGTTGATGCCTCATTATAGCTCCCGGTTTTTGGGAATGTCAAACTCAGGCAATTTAAATATTCCTTATTTTAAAAGGGGTTACGATAGCACGTTGGATTTCCGATCGCTACCGGTTACGCCCTGCAAGCAAACTCAGGAATTCACTCCGTGTACTCGGATTCGATTTGAACGCGCCCAGCATCGAACTGGTGGTGGTGTAGGAGTTTTGTTTCTCTACGCCGCGCATAGACATACACAGATGGAGCGCATCGACCACCACGGCGACGCCCTTTGGTTTCAGGATGTTGCCCAGGCAGTCGGCGATCTGTGTGGTCAGGCGCTCCTGCACCTGCAGGCGTCGGCCAAAAGCGTCGACGATCCGCGGTATCTTGCTGAGGCCTACAATTTTGCCGTCCGGGATATATGCCACGTGGCATTTCCCGAAAAACGGCAGCATGTGGTGCTCGCACAGGCTGAAGACATCGATATCTTTGATAATCACCATTTCATCGGTGTTCGGGTCTTCAAACAGCGCATCGTTCACTAACTCGTCGATATTGACCCAATATCCGCCGGTCAGGAATTTCATGGAGTTGGCGACCCGCTCCGGCGTATTCTGCAGGCCCTCGCGGGAAGGGTCTTCGCCCAGTTCGATCAATAGTTTTTCAATCAACTCTTTCACGGGATTTTCCTCTGTAAATGACGAAATTGCGTTCGGATTCGTACAATTTGATTTCGTGCAGTTGCCCATTGTCCAATTTGGGTTCCAGGACTTCCCAAAATCGGATGGCCAGGTTTTCTGCCGTAGGAATCACGTCCTTGAGAAACGGCACGTCCACATTCAAATTCTTATGGTCAACTTTGAGAATAATCTCTTCGTTGACCAGCTGCTTGAGTGCTTTGAGATCCAGCACCATGCCGGTTTCGGGATGCACTTCGCCCCGGACGGTAACTTCCATCACATAATTGTGGCCGTGTCCGTTGGGGTTGTTGCACAAGCCGAAGACCCGTGCGTTTTTTTCATCGGAGTATTCGGGATTAAACAGACGATGGCTGGCGCAGAACTCCAATTTTCGTGTGATATATATCATTCTACTTCAGGTATTTGCGTTTGTTATCGGTGGAGTAAAACCCATCTCCATAAAGATGGAAGGTGGAATTGGGAATCGTCTTTTGAAGTTTGCCCCCGCATTTTTCGCAGGTCTCGAGAGGGGGATCGTCTGCCTTCTGCAGAGCCTCTGTTTGTTGTTTGCATTTGTCGCATTGATACTCGTAAATCGGCATCCAAAGGTCCTCCAAAAATCAATGATACCCAATCTGTTCTCTATTTATTATAGCACCCGGAATCCACTCGATTTCCTGTTTTTCCTGCCGCAACTGTTTGCGGAAAATATCAAGGGTTTTCGAAATATTATCCTTTAACTCTTGAACAATAAAGACTTTTGTTGGGAGTGTGAGCCCGAATTCCTGCTCGTAGATGCCCACCATAATTCCCACGCCGTCGGCCAGGACCTGAAGGATAATAAATTTCTCCAGCCGGTGCTTTTTCTGCACTTCCTCCGGCATCATATAGGTAAAGTTTTCCTTCTTGCTGCCCGAGCGCATGACTGCCTCTCCGGATCCGAGTTTCTTGAAACCGAGTGATTGGACGGCATGTTCCAATTCCGGAAAGATCCTTTCTTTGGGAAAGATCACCAAGCCAAAGTTTTCGGAATTGTTGTATAGCTGATAAAAATACTTGGGCCCCGCATCAGCAGTGAAGGGCAGGGCGAGAA
This sequence comes from Nitrospinaceae bacterium, assembly GCA_028278405.1. GTDB lineage: Bacteria > Nitrospinota > Nitrospinia > Nitrospinales > Nitrospinaceae > SZUA-226. The sequence continues at coordinate 25,926 of JANQEK010000045.1, read as the reverse complement.
TTGCTATCCATGCGAACAAAGCAGGTGCGATGGTTTTCCTGAAGTTCGGTCTCATGATTTCTCTCCCAGTGATACCTGATTAATCCTGAATCTCCGTCTGGCTGAAGAAGTAAGAAATTTCATACGCTGCGTTTTCTGCCGAGTCGGAGCCGTGGACGGAGTTTTTTTCAATATCGATGGCGAAGTCCTTGCGAAGGGTTCCTGCGTCGGCGTCTTTGGGGTTGGTTGCTCCCATGAGTTTCCGCCACTCCGGAATGGCGTTGTCTCGAGCGAGAACCAGAAGCACTACCGGACCCGTACACATATAGTTCGTCAGGTCTTTGAAGAAGGGCCGCTCTTTGTGAACATAGTAGAATCCTTCAGCTACGGGCAAGCTCAACTGCGTCCGCTTCATAGCCACAATGCGGAAACCGTTGGATTCGATCCGCTCCAGAATTTTTCCAATGAGATTGCGCTCGACCGCATCGGGTTTAACAATCGCCAGCGTTTTTTCCATAATTTGAATGAAACTCCTCGTAAAATGAATGGTTATTCAGGATAAAAAAAAAGGTATTTGGGCGATGCCCAAATACCTTGGATGATCGATTCAGAATATTATCTCAGAACAACACCAATGCGTTTGATCACAAACCTGTCCTCCAGGTTGTTGATCCATTTCATTTCAATGGCGTTATTTTTTGCAACTTCATTACAAATATACACACAGATTTCGCAGGATTTGCACCGGTCCACCGAGACATAGGCCGACTTGTCCTTTTCACTGTAGTTAATACAGTTAGCTTCCGGACAGTAGGTCGTACAGAGGTGGCAATTGGTTTTAGAGCAAATATCCTTATTTACATCAGCAACGTAGTACATGATTTCTCCAGTATGTGCTTGTTAAACCGCAACTGTTTTTTCTTTGGCATCTGCATGGACGCCCCATTTATTGTCGATAGCGTATTGGTAAGCCGCCTTAATCGCGTCCATATTCGCCTCAAGCAGTTTTTGCTTTTTAGCGAATTTCTTTTCAATGACGCTGTCGAGAGCAGCAGTTCCGCCGGAGACCACGATTCCTTTACCGATGAACCGGTCTCTGACCGAGCCCTCCAGAGCTTCCAGATCAGGCATCCCAAAAATTGCTGAGATGGCACCGCACATACACATGTTGGTGGCCAACTCCGTTTTGGCAACTTCGTTCGCCATCTCCGTAGCCGGGAGGTAATAAATCCGTGCTCCCTTTTCTTCCAGTTCTCGGGCTTCATCAGGAACAAAGTTGATCGGCTGATTGCTGTTGATGAGGACAATCCCCTCATCTTTCAACCCAGTGTAAAACGGCATGGTGTAGGATTTGCCAAGCGTAATAACCTGAGCGCTAAAAATCATCAACACATTAGGGTATACGATTTCTCCGATTTCGTAGATTTCATCTTTGGAGATTCGCACATAACTTTCGACGGGGGCATTACGTTTTTCCGAACCAAAAAAAGGAACCAGCGAACTGTGTCCATTGGAAAGAACAACCGCATTACTCAGGATATGAGATGCGGTCACAACGCCCTGACCGCCCAGCCCGGCCATACGTACATTGTAACGTTTAACTTCTGACATGGATTTAAAACCTCCTCGTTATTTTTTCGCTTTCGCTTTTGCTAGCTCTTTTTGTTTCTTTTCAACTTCTGTGATATAGGCTTTGGCGTCGTCCGTCATGATTTCTTCGAAGCCATACCGTTCTTTTTCGACATCAAAGGCGTCCTGCATGACCTCGGGAGTCGGAATGGCATATTCGATGTTGCATGAAGTATAAGCTTGAATATACGTTGGACCGATTTCCCGAGCGATGAGAACCGCCCTTCGAATGGTGCGCATGACACGAGAGGGATTGGTCGGTGCAATGCGTGCGATATAAGCGCATCCAGCTACTTTCGCCAGTCCCATGGCATCGATTTTTTCCACCAGTTTGCCGCGCGGAGCCATTTTCAAAACTCTTCCCTGCATGGTCATGCCGCTTTCCTGGCCGCCGGTATTCCCGTACACTTCGTTGTCCAACATGATGGTCGTGAATCTTTCCTTGCGGAACCAGGAATGCATCAGTCCCTGAAAACCAATATCAATCAATCCGCCGTCCCCGGCCATAACGACTACGTCCTTAAACTGGTTAGGAAAGCGCAACTCCAGGCCGCGTTTCAGTCCTGACGCTACGGAGTTGGTGTCGCCGTAGTTACCATAGATAAACGGGATATTGGCCTGGCTGATGGCGAGACGTCCGCAACCGGCAGTTCCCACATTGATGGTATGCTCCGGATTGGGCAGAGCCATCATGGTCAGACGAATGAACAACGTCATGGCGCAACCGGCGCACATGGGATGCTCTTCGATAAGCTCCTTGAATTTACCCATTTCACTGACTTTTACTTCGCGTCCGTACTGACCGTGTTTAACCAGATCCTGGTATTCGACGGGAAGGATATCTTCATAACCTGGAGAAGGTTTGATAGTATCGAATGACATGGTTGAGTACCTTTCTATATATTAAATTCGTTAATTTCGATTGAGTAAAATTATAAAATTTAAAGGAAAACTCAGGTTTTCCCTAAAAAACGTCGTGTATTATCTACAAAAGCTCACAGTATAATTAAAAGCCCGGCTCGATTCAACTATCGACAAACGGCCTCACTTGCGGTGTTTTTTGAGCCATTCCAGAACCATTTCCGTCGGCATGGTCATGCCACCGTAAACGCGTGGTCCCGGTATAATTTCAGCGTCGATTTGACCATACAGGGAGGAGCACAACTCCTTGTGCAACCAACCCGCCTGGTTGAATTCCGGAACCAGGATCCTTTTGGCATTTTTCAACGCCGCAACGAGTTCTTGTTGTGGCCAGGGACGGATGGTTTTGATTTTAACCAGTCCGACCTTACGTCCGGCTTCCTCTTCCTGGCGAACCGCTTCACGTGCCTGGGATACACACGCGCCAGAGGAAACCACAAATTCTTCAGCATCGGGATTAACCACTTCGATCAGGTCGCCAAGATACCTTCTCCAGTACTTGGCAGAACGCTGCACAGCCGCAAACACTTCCTGTTGCCAGGCGGCATGCATGTGATAACTGATGAAGTTACTCTTCTGAATGGGCGCGTCACGGGAAATACGGGCCGGCGGATTTTCATTATCCATCGACGGAACCGCGTTACGCCAACCGTCACGCGGAGGGAGTTTGTATTTTTCGTCAAACATGGAGACCTGACCGCGGGCATGGGTGACAAAGAACCCGTCCACGGAAACCACGGCAGGCAAAGTGACGTCCACTTCTTCCGAGACCATAAATGCAGCCAGGGAATAATCAAAAAAGTCCTGCTGGTTTTCGGCATGGGCATGCAAGATGCCGGTGTTCAACAGGAATGATATTTCAATATTGTCGGGCTGAATGGCGAGAGGGGTGTTGATAACGCGGCACATGTTCATCAGAACCAACGGGGTGCGTGCTCCGGGCCACGAAGAAATCGCTTCCAGTCCGCGCATCAAACCAGGACCAGAGGTGGCTGTCAGCGAACGGACACCCGCACGCGAGGCACCACCCAGGGCAGACATTACCCCGATTTCTTCCTCACCACGATAGTATTCTTTGATATACCCTTCGTCAAAAAGATAACCCGCTTGTTGCATCGTTTCACTTTGCGGGGTGATGGGATAGGAAATCGCGATGTCCACATTGGCGCGACGAATGGCTTCGCGGGCCGCTTCACTACCGGTTATAAACTCGGTCTTGCGAGGCGCTTCGTGAAACAGCCATTCAGCGTCTTTGACTTCCTGTAAGTCTCCCTTCGGTACCCATTTTTCCTTGGTTTGGGTGCTCTCTGACATAGCAACTCCTCTGATTTCAAACTATTGGCGTGATTTATATAAAAAACTGAAATGATCAATTCGAAATTCACATAGGATGGCGAGTCACTGTACTGGGGAAAACCCGCCTGTCTCAATAAGTGCCACAAACTATCATGTTTACAAGGACAATACAATTTTAATAAACATATTTTTTCCGAAAATTGTCATTCCTTGTAACTAAAGGATCGATGCATCGGGAGTGATCGGGATTCAAATGCCTCAAAAATTGAAATAATCTTTAAATATCAATGATTTATACAACTTTTGAAAGAAAATTCAGTCCCTTGGACAGGGTTCTGACCGTAACTTTTCTACAAACAAGCCGGGGTCCCGAGGTTGGTGGCTCAGCAGCGAAAGTTTGGGTTCATTTTTCCAGCATTCTTTCAAGATTCTGCAGTTCTTTAAAATATTCGAAGGCTTTTTCAAGAAATTCATTCACCGATTTGTCATTTCGAAGCGTGAGGGTTTTGTTGGCGAGTTCGGTGGTATGACAGAGATCGTATTGTAACGTATCATTGTTGTGGTATTTGATGACGTCCACCTTCCAGTGAATCTGAGAAACATCCTCTTGGGGATTGCTGACAGCCGCAACGCCGTATTGATCCACCCGGTACAGAAATTGCGTGCCTCCTTGACCATTCGGCTCAATTCGGGAGAGCACTTGGTTCTCTTCTATTAGCATGATCAACCCCTGTATGAATTTTTCACCCGAAATCCCATTGTGGCAATCGGGTTATATTGATATAAAATCGATTGGAAAAAACCGTGATTCCCGAACCAAGCTTATCAGAGGTTCCCGATGGAATCAAAACCTTTGAATATTTTTACTCAAAAAATGGAACAGAAATGAAACCGATTGAATTGAATGATCCTGCAGAGATAGAAAAATTTCTCAGTAAAGTCAGTTTTAAGGGAAAAGGATTTACGACCGATGCCCTGTTGCTTCAGGTTTACGAAGCGGGATTGGATTACCCGGATTTTTTGAAAGCGGAAGGGGAGGACCCTGACGCCAGTTACGATGGCAAATCTCCGGCATGGGCCAAATATCACATTCGCCAGGGAAAGCGAGTGTTTATGGTCTATGGAGGAAGTGAGGGGGGTCGCCGAACTCACTTTTCTGAGACGCCCTGACGATTTTGTCATCTAATCGTTTACAACTTGTTGGGATCTCGATGCCCTGAAAACGGGCCTCTCGTTTTTATAAATATTGTTTGGAGTAACATGACATGCAGTTTGATAAAGAAACTCAAACCCGCGTTCTCCGAGTGGCGGGTGAACGGATAGGCGGTGACGATATTGCTGAAGTCGACCAGAGGATCGCCCATGTGATGGACATGCATCCAGAATTTGATGCCACGTGGGAAATGGGTGATATGGCAATTTACCCTCAGGAAATCGAAGGCCAGGTGATCAATCCGTTTGTCCACACCGTATGGCATATCATGGTGGACAAGCAGATTCAGGATGAATCTCCGGAATTCGTCGCCGAGACTTATAAGCGTTTAATGAAGGAGGGGCTGGATTCTCATGCCGCCCTGCACGCCATCATCGGTGTTTACGCCGATATGTATTATGGCAATTTTCGGAAAGGAGATTCCTTCAGCAATTTGGATTACGAGGAAAGTCTCAAGCGTTTGTCCGCTAATACTGAAGACTCGAAAGAATAACTATTCGGATTGTCCGGGCTTGAGTGGTTCGTGGCACACTTCGCAGTGCTCTAAATTATAATCATTGGGGTGCATGCAGTTGGGACACTGCAGTATCTTCTTTTCGCTGTAAGTTTGAAACGGGGTGAGACATTTCTCGCACCACGCTGACTTCGTCACGTTCTCTGTTCCACAATTCTGACAGACAAGGTTTTCGCTCATGAATTTGGGATGCAGGAATCCCGTTGCGGATTTGTTTTTTGAAGAGAAAAGTTGCCCGGGGAGGATTTGTGTTAGAGGCAACGGGCGATGGTTTTTCCAATATCGGCAGGGCTTTTTACCACCTTGATGCCGCACTTTTTCATCACCTTCATCTTGCCTTCGGCTGTGCCCTGTCCACCGGAAATAATAGCGCCGGCATGGCCCATGCGCCGTCCGGGAGGAGCGGTCTGACCGGCAATGAAGCCCACCACCGGTTTGGTGATGTTCTTCTTGATGAAATAGGCCGCTTCGTCTTCGGCGGTTCCACCGATTTCTCCGATCAGACAAATGGCCTTGGTGGCCCGGTCCTTCTGGAAGAGCTTCAGTGTATCGATGTAGCGGGTGCCGATGATGGGGTCACCACCAATACCGACGCAGGTGGACTGTCCGATTCCCATCGCTGTCAATTGACCAACAGCTTCATAGGTCAGGGTTCCACTGCGTGAGATAATGCCGACGTTGCCTTTTTTATGAATGTGCGCGGGCATGATGCCGATTTTGCATTTACCCGGTGAGATGATGCCGGGGCAGTTGGGACCGATCAGACGTGAATCGGAGTCTTGCAAATAACGGTACACTTCAACCATGTCATAGACAGGAATCCCTTCGCTGATGCAGATGATCAACTCCACGCTGGCATCCGCTGCTTCCAGAATCGCGTCCGCCGCAAATGCCGGGGGTACGAAGATCATGGTTGCGTTGGCTTTGGTTTTGGCCACCGCCTGTTTGACGGTATTAAAAACCGGAATGTCCTCCATTACCGTCTGTCCGCCTTTGCCGGGCGTGACTCCCGCCACTACTTTGGTACCGTATTTTCGGCATTGCTCGGCATGAAACTGACCTTCCCGGCCAGTGATTCCCTGTACTAACAATCTTGTTTTTTCGTCAACCAGTATGCTCATTGGATTGCCTGCACCGCTTTCTTGGCACCATCTTTCATGCCGTTGCCAATCATAAAGTTGAGCCCGGAGTCTTGGAGAATTTTGTGTCCTTCCTCCATATTGGTCCCTTCCATTCGGACCACTACCGGGATTTTAATGCCGATTTTCTTTGCCGCCGCGACGACACCTGCTGCGAGGATGTCGCATCGCAGAATACCGCCAAAAATGTTAATGAATATCGCTTTAACTTTGTCATCTGAAACCAGGATGCGAAAAGCGTTTTCAATCTGTTCTTCATTGGCACCGCCGCCCACATCCAGAAAGTTGGCCGGTTCTCCACCCGAGTGTTTAATGATGTCCATCGTCGCCATTGCCAGACCCGCGCCGTTAACCATGCAGCCGATGTTGCCGTCCAACTGAATGTAGTTGAGGTGATATTTGCTGGCTTCGATTTCGTTCGGATCTTCTTCACCCAGATCGCGGAATTCCAGAGTGTCTTTGTGTCGGCCCAGGGCATTGTCGTCGATATCAATTTTAGCGTCGAGCGCCAGAACACGGTCGTCTCCGGTGATCACCAATGGATTGATCTCCAGCATCGACAAATCCTCTTTCACGAAGCATTCATACAGATTCATGATGAAAGGGATGGCTTTTTTGAGCGGCTCGCCTCTGAGATTCAATGCAAACGCAATTTTCCGCGCGAGGTAAGGTTTGACACCGACAATCGGGTCTACGATTTCCGTGATAATTTTTTCAGGTTCTTCCGCCGCAACTTCCTCGATTTCCATTCCGCCCGCTTCGCTGGCCATGATCATCACCCGGCTGGTTTCGCGATCGATAAGAAGACTGACGTACAGTTCCTTGACGATCTCCATGCCTTCTTCGATGAGAACCTTTTTGACCAGTCGGCCTTCCGGACCTGTCTGGTGAGTGACCAGGGTCATTCCCAGAATCTCTCCCGCGTGTTGTTCTGCTTCCTGAGGGCTCTTGGCGAGTTTTACGCCGCCGCCCTTGCCGCGTCCGCCGGCATGAATCTGGGCTTTGACGACGACCACCGGCGTGCCGATTTCCCCGGCAGCTTGCACCGCCTCCGATTTGTTGTGGATCAGTTTGCCGTTGGGTACCGGAACATTGTATTTGCGAAACAGTTCTTTGCCCTGATATTCGTGGATTTTCATATGCTCGTTAGTTTCGACCAAAAATTCGGTGAATGATTCAGATGGGAGGCAGATTTTTATCACAAGTGTTTTTCTTTGTCAAAGAAAAGCTGCCGGGCAAGGCCCGGAGCGAATTTAAAACCATGAGCTGCACAATGTGGATTGTCGTTTGCTGTTAACGGTCAGCCAGTTGCCTCTCCCGCGAGGGAGTCAGCATTTGGCGGCAAATCGGGTGCCGGGGGGGACGGGTTCGGGAGTTTCGGTTTCTCCGTTGGAGGTTTCTGCGATTCGGCTCCAGGCATCGCGTAGTGGAGACAAGACTTTAATAACCGATTCCAAATACATTTTATCCGAAGTGATATTGGCCTGGATCAATTGGTTTAGAACAAACTGGTACAACTGCTCCAGTGTTTTGGAAACTTCGCCGCCCTGTTCCATATCCAAAGCCAGCGACAGTTCGTTAATGATGTCCTGGGTTTTTAAAATATATTTGCTCTGTCCGGAGACATCTTTCAGGTTCATACACTGGATCGACTGATTCACCGCTTGCAGGGCTCCGTCATACATCATCAGAATCAATTGACTCTGGCTGGAGGTGGAGATGTCGTTGACCTGGTAGTTATGTAATCCGGTATGAGGTGCCATATCATTTTTACCGCCGGCTGGCGTGAGTATTTCGGGTTAAACTTGTCTGTCAAAAAAACCGCTCAGATTCTGCAATGCCTGTTGGAATGCATTTCTTTGTGCGTCGAGTTTTCCCAAGATAATTTCGAGATTGATAAATTCCTGACGAATATTTCTCTCGATCAATTCCAGACGCTCGTCCATCCGGAGAATGGTTGCGTTCAAATCGTCGATGCTTTCAGTCAATGAATCCAGTTCAGCTTTCAACGGTCCCTGCTGGGACGAATCGAGAAGGACCGAGAGCCGGCTGTCCAGTTGAGTGACCACACCGTTGGCAGAGGTGAACAGTTCGATGACATTGGTTAAATCTGTAGTCAGGGCCTGGTCCAGTTTTGCCTCATCCAGCGCCAGCGTTCCGTCGTCCTGAGTGGTAATGCCGATCTGAGAAAGGAAATCAAAGCTACCGGCAAGGCCCGTAACCTGACCGGTTGCGATTCTCCGAAGGGTAGACTCCAGACCTTGCACAGAGGAATTCCCGAACAGGGTGCCCGTGGCAAATGTTTCTGCATTGAATGTGGTTTGCTCATCGATAAAAGCGACCAGCTCATTAAAGCCATCCACAAAATCTTTAACATTGGCGGCAATCGTAGTTCGGTCGGTAAAAATATTCAGTGTGCCGGTGCCCGCAGATTCCAGGTTAAGGGTTATCCCCGTAATTATGTCGCTGATGGAGTTGGTAGTCCGGGTATAGCTGGTGCCATCCACGATCAGAGAGGCGTCCGTTGCCGCCTGGGTCGTGGTGAACGTTACATCATCCACCTCAAAAATGATGAAATCCCGGAAAACGCGACCAGTCACTGCATTGGCGGCGCCGGGCTGGTTACCGCGAATTTGAATTTTCAGGGGATTTACAGGACTACCGTCATTGATGATAGAGGCGGTGACATCCGCACCGGAGCCATTGATGGCGTCCACGACATCCTGAACGGTTGCGGTATTTGCGATGGCCACTTGTGTGATCGCTCCACCCACCACCACCTCTACAAACGCGTTGCCTAATAGACCTTGTGGAACAATATCCGTGGTTGCGTTGTAGCCCGTGTCGGAAAGTAAGGTGGTTTCCTGAGCCAGGGAATTCACGATGATGTCGTGCGTACCGACAGTGGCAGAGCTTGTGGTAGAGATGTTGAGTACGTTGCCCACACCACCGGTTTTGGTGAATTCCGCCGTCAAACCGTTGAACTGGTCGAACGTGGCCAGCCCGCTGAGCACTGACTGAAACGTCTGAAGCCGTGTGCGCAGGCTTTGGAAGGCATCCAGCTGGGTTTCCTTAACCTCTAGTTGTGCCAGCTTGAGGTCTATAGGGCGCTCTTGAAGGGCGATCAGCTTTTGCACCACACTGGCGGAGTCGAAACCGGAGCGGGCGCCGAAAATGGAAGTGATTTCCATGGTAAAAACCTTTTCAAATCGTGGGATCGGTGATAGGCTCACCTTCAATTCATCTCATGATATTTATCGGCCTCGGAATCATCGAACTTTAGAAAAATAAAGGATTTATCGCCTGTTTGAGAACGGTGGATCCGCCCAAATCCGGGCCTAATTGCTTGAATTTTGAGCCTCTAAAATGATATAAATCGCCATGGCCGAACAGTTCGATTTATTTGCAGATCCCCCTCCGGAAACGGCTCCCGAACCGCCCCAGCCAGAGACATCGGGTCCCCGAATCCAGTATTTTGACCTGGAAACCCAGAAGAGCGCGGATGACGTGGGCGGCTGGGGCAATATCCACAAGATGGGTCTCGCAGTGGGAGTGGTGTGGGACAGCGTGGACGAGGACTACTTCACTTATCTGGAAGTCGACGCGCTGAAACTGGTCGACAAGCTGAAAACGGCGGATTTGGTAGTGGGCTTTAACGTTATCGGATTCGACTACACCGTCCTGCAACCCTATGCTAATGAGAAGCATATCGATCTTTTGGAGATACCAACCTTCGACATGCTGGCCGATGTGCATAAGAAATTGAATCACCGGCTCAGCCTCAACAACCTTGCCGAATGCTCGCTCGGGGCGCAGAAAACCGCCGATGGGTTGGAGTCGCTCAAATGGTACAAGGAATATTTGGCGGGGGACAAATCCAAGCTCGACAAAATTATCGAGTACTGCAAGATGGACGTGAAAATCACCCGCGACCTGTTTCTGTTCGGTGCCGATAACGGTTACGTTGAATACACCAGCCGCAGCAAAACCGGCCGCAACCGCCTCAACGTCGATTGGACGCTTGATGCTCTTTTGAGAAAGTAAGTTTGACTTCTTAACCCTACCTGATTCAATCGTTCCTATTCCCCAATTGAATTGATTTTGTTGGTTTTTCATCCATCTCCCGGCTTTACAATTGTGGTCTGCCCCTTATACTGAGATTACTGATTGATTTAACCTAATTAGAACGAAAAATCCTTATCATGCGCCGATACCTGGCTTTAGGCCTCATTTTTTTTCTGGCCATTCTTTTCCTGGGAAAATTTTCGCACGGGACCATGGACGGTTTCCAGAGGGCCGAAGTGGCTCGCTCTCTTCTGGTGGATCATCAATGGGAGAGCCCTTATTTTGGGCCGTCCAAATATGGGCCTTTACAACCGCTATTGATGGTGCCGTTTTATGCGTTGGGCTATTCTTACGGGTTGTCTCAAGGTGCGGATCCGGTTTCACTGCATTTCTCCGGGATCAAATCCTGCGCTTCCCTGTTTATGCCGTTGATCACCGCTACTTTGTGCGTTCTTTTTTTTAGAATTCAAAAAGAAATGGGTTGGGAGACTCCGGTCAGTCTGGTTTCCACCGCTCTTTTGTTTCTGGGGACGTACTTCCTTCCTTATTCGAGGATTCTTTTTTCAGAACCTCTGAATGCATTGCTCATCCTTGGCTCCTTTTATTTTTTCTGGCGATCCCTGTCCGGAAAATTTGTAGTCAACAACCGATATAACTTTCTATTTTTAACTTTGCTGTGTCTGAACAATTTTATTTTTGAAGGTTATTTTGGGTTGATGCTCCTGTTTGTGTTTGCCGCCAGTTACACCAACCGGGCAAAACCCGGAGAGGCCAGAAGGGCGTTTGGCGAGGGGGTGGGGCTGATGGCGATCTCGATCGCAATTTCTCTTTACTATAATTTTATCCGTTATGGTTCGGTCTGGACTTTTGGATATGAGGATGAGGGATTCACGACTCCCGTGGTGGAAGGGGTTTACGGGCTTTTTTTCTCGTTCGGACGCGGGTTGATGGTCTATTCATCCCTTACCATCGTTTGTCTTCTGTTTTTTCTATTTAACTATCAGAAAATTGAATCCAAGTTGCGTTTTTGTCTGGGTGCATTCGGCGTGTCGTTTATTTGTTACGTTTTGCTGTATTGCAAATGGGGAACCTGGAGCGGAGGTTATTGCTGGGGTCCCCGGTACCTTTTACCTTTTCTTCCGATCATTCATTTGATTTTTCCCTATGTCTGGAAAAGCGCTCAAAAAGCAAACATGTGGATCAAAGGATTGGGAGCAATCCTGATATTGTGGGCGGTTTTCCTCAACGGTTGGGAATACGTTGGGCAGTGGGAAACTTTCCAGAGCGCCACCTTTGGAAAAGTGGCCGATCCCAAACCGTACGCGTACACTCTCTGGCTTCCGGAATATTCCTTCCTGTTCAACAACGGGGAATGGAAAGATATTCTGCCGGCGTTCAGCAAGTTTTTTGTGATGACCATTCTTCTTACCTTGGCTTTATGGGGCTGGGCCCGCTGGCCGGAACTCCGCTCCGATCGCCACAAAATTCCCGTCTCGTAACAGGACATTTCCATCTTTTTTACGCTTACCAGGAATTGCCGGTTCAGTTGAAAATAAAGGGCCATATGCGATAATAATTTATTGTGGAATCGGCATAACTCTTTGGAACCGAACTCCTTAGGCGCATTTTCCAAGTGTCTGGAGAAGGGCAGGGTGCTTTTTGAAATCCTTTGTCAAAGTCTTTTCGTTTGGATTGATTTTTTATCTGGGTATGATTTTCCTGGGTGCATTCAATACGTTTAATCCAGATGGAACATTCAGGTTGGCGCTCACCCATTCTTTGATGACCGAAGGATCTTTCATCACTTCCCACGGTCCGATCAACTACGCTCCCCTTCAATCCGTATTAATGATACCAACCTATGCGATCGGTTATTTGTATGGGATGTTGACCGATGTGCCTGCGGATAAATTGTTCTTGTGGGGTATCTGGATGTGCAATCTTATTTATCTTCCGGTACTCGTTGCCGCCTTGCTGGTTTTGTTTTTTAAGATTCTGAAGGAATTGGGCGTGGATGATGACATCAGTATTGTCACGACCTTCACATTGTTTTGCTGCACATTTCTATTGCCTTACTCCAAGGGAATGTTTTCCGAGCCTCTCAATGCATTTCTGATACTGGTTTCGTTTTATTATTTGTTGAAAGCGCAATCTGAAGGTTATCTGGCGTGCCAACGAAGAAATTTTTTCTGCTTAAGCTTGTTGATATTAAATAATTTTGTTTTCGTGCTGTATGCCGGTTTGATGTTGACCTATGTGCTTTGGGACTCCCAGGTTCGGCGCAAGAGCTCCCTGGAAGCCTGGCGGGTGGCGAGGGAGGGATTGCTGATCCTAAGCGTCGGTGTGGTTTTATTTCTCGGCTACAACTATGCGCGTTTCGGTGAATGGTTCAACTTCGGATATCCCGGTGAGGGCTTTAACAACAATCTGGCAGTCGGTTTGTATGGTTTGATATTTTCCTTCGGCCAGGGTCTGATTGTATTTGCGCCGATCACAGTTTTTTGTGTGGTCTGGTTTTTATTCAGGAATCAGGAGATGAAACCTGGACACCGATACCTGTTTTCCACTTCTCTGATTTCTTTGGCTTGTTATCTGCTGGTGTATGCAAAATGGGATTCCTGGCATGGCGGTTGGTGTTGGGGACCGCGGTTCCTGCTGCCGTTTGTTCCCCTGATTCATGTCATGTTTCCGTTCTTGTGGAAATCGGTATCAAAAGAAAACAAGGTGTTGCGAATTGTAGTTGCATTAGCATTGGTCTGGGGACTGGGAATCAATATTTTGATCTTTGCCGATCCCTGGGTTGCCTATCAAATGAACAATGAAATGCCGTTTTTACACAGGGTGTTCCTTCCCGAAGAATCGTTTATCTACAAAATTGCCAGCTCGGGAATCGGCGGTTCCCAAGCCTTGAAAGGCGCTGTGATTTTGGGGTGCTGTGCTTTTGCATTATGGGTTTGGAGACGAGTATTCAGTCTGAAAGTGTCTGCTCCCAAACTCTCCGCCAGCGAAGCTTCCTGACATGTTGATGATGAGAACATTTTTTCTGGGTTTTATTTTTTACATCGCGATTATATGCCTCGGCCATTTTTTCGCTGTCTTTCCTGACGGCGCTTTCAGGATTGAATTGAGCCATTACTTCGTGACGGAAGGTTCTCTGCTTACATCGGTTGGCCCGGTCAAGTACGCTCCTCTTCAATCATTGCTGATGGCTCCATTTTATGCTGCCGGTTACTATTTCGCCGTTTTGACCCATGCACCGCCTCAGAATCTGCAGAAAATTGGAGATCTGTTTACCTTTTACCTGTTTCTCCCAATTGTTATTTCTTCCTTATGTGTCGTCTATTTCAGAATTCTGAAAACCATGGGCATGGATGACACTACCAGCCTCATTTCCGCCTTCGCTCTGTTTTGCGCGACATTTCTTTTGCCTTACGCGGGAGGCTTGTATTCAGAACCGCTGAGCGCTCTGTTGATTCTGATTTCGTTTTACTATTTTTATACGGCTCCAACTGCTGACTATGTGTCCGCCAACCGGCAGAACTTTTTATGTCTAGGGTTGCTCGTCTTGAATGGTTTTATTTTTGTGTTTTATTTTGTGTTGATGATTGCTTACGTAGTTTGGGTGTCGCGTGTCAGGCGTAACAATTCATCCGAGGGATGGCGGGTTGCGCTGGAAGGTATGCTGATTCTGATGGCAAGTCTTGTTCTATTTTTAAGTTACAACTATTACCGGTACGAAGAATTTTTCAATTTTGGCTATCAGGAGGAAGGGTTTGCCGGTAATTGGATGACAGGCATCTATGGATTAATGTTTTCTTTTTGGAAAGGATTGCTGGTTTTTTCCCCTTTGACTTTTCTTTGTGTTTTCTATTTACTTTTCAAAAATCATGAAATGGAATCCTGGTGCCGGTATGCTTTGGGTACTTCTTTGGTCTCCTTTACCTGTTATTTGTTGTTCTATTCCCGATGGGAAGCCTGGCACGGTGGAATGTGCTGGGGACCCCGATTTTTACTACCGTTTGTTCCTGTGATTCACCTGATCTTTCCCTGGTTGTTGAAGTCCTTATCATCCGCCAACAGGTTGGTTCGGGCGGGGCTGCTGCTGGCGGTCCTGTGGGCGGTGGGGATGAACCTGTTGTATTACCTGGAACCTTTTGCAGCCGTTCCTGGTGACGCGATGACCGTGACCGCACAGGAATTCGGTCAACGGTTTTTCATGCCTGCAGAATCTGTGGTATTTAAAATCTGGGATGTCGGGATTTCTTTTCAGAGCACTTTGAAATTTTTTGCAACTTTAGGTTTGTGCGCATCTTTATTGTGGCTTTGGAGCAAAAAACTCAACGCAAAGCTTCCGGCCGCGTCACCTTCCTTAAGACAAGCCTCTTAATTTTTCTGCTAGGTTTCATCATTCTTCGCGCATCTTCAATGAGTCCTTCCGCTTCAAAAAACTGCCGGATCAGAGTGTCCGAAATTTACCACAAGCTCAGAGTTGAGTTGTCGGATTCAAAAAGAGTTTGGTCCGAGTCTAATAGCCATATTTGTCTTTTCTCAGTTGAAAGGCTTCTCGTCCCCCTTCCATAATTGATGTAATAAGCTCTTTGATTTCAGGTTGATCAATTGCTCCGCTGGTACGAATCTTTCCGCCGGACTGATCCCCTTCAGTTTTATATGAACAAACAATGACTAAATCGGCGTCTCCATTGACAACAATATTTGCATTGTGACTGGTAAAGATAATCTGTCTTTTGTTTTTTGCTAACCAGATATCCTCAATTATTTCCCTTATTACTTCATTATCTAAATCTTCCTCGGGCTGATCAATAATTAAAGGAGGACCGTCCTGGTTAAGAAGTACTTTTAGTAAGGCCGTTGCCTGTTGGCCTGCTGATGCATCCGAGAACAAAATAAATTCGTCTTTTTTTTGCTGGTATTCAAATTTGATTTCGTCCTCTAGCTCAACCAAAGATAATTCGAGCCACTGATCGATAGATAACTTTTGTGATAACTTATTTAGCTCATTTTCATTGAAGCTGTTAGCATCCAGAATGGGTAGTTGGCTCAAGTCGATTCTTGAAGCCTCAGTATCTTCTATTTGAGCGATTTTCTCCAATTCATCTAATAGCTCAACCCATTTTTTGGTGGGGGAAACATTTGAGCGAATATTATTAAGTAGTTCTTCCCATTTGGTTTCTCTAATTCGAGTTCCTTTTGTGATTTCTTTAAATTCTATAGAAACATTTTTTAGCTCAGCTCCTCTATTGAGAGTTGCTTTGATAAAATTATCGGATTCTCTGGTTAGTCTTTTGCATTCTGATTCGAGAAGGTCTCCTCTTTTTGAAAAGCTGCTCAACCAATTTTTTCGGGTCTCTTGGTATTTGGTTTCAGGGTTTCCAAGGCTAGACAACGACTGTTCTTTTTTAGTAATTAGTTTAGTTAGTTCCTGAATTCGTTTTTCGAGTTTCGATATTTGGTCAAGTTTATCTTTATGAGAAGTTGCTTTTGATTTTGCTGCCTCATAGGCTTTGTTATGGTTGTTAATTTTATTCTGCCATTCTTGATGGAGTTTAGTGTATTCTCTTGGAAGTTCTCCTTGTTTTGTGAGTTTCTTGGATAGCGAGGCAAGCGTTTCCTCGGCAAGCTGTAACATTTTGTTGTATTTTTCTTTTAGTTTGAGAATAGAATCTTTATTAGGTAGGTTGTCGTCAATCTTCGTTCCCCTAGTTAGTAAAGAGAATTCAGTTTGGGTGGACTGAATGATTTCGAGAAGAGCCTTGATTCCTTGGTCGTATACCCCCACTAATCGTTTTTCTTCTTCAATTAATTCGTGTTTTTTAATTATCTCCTGATCGTTTTTTGTGAGTCCAGTTAATCCCTTGCGCAACTGGGATGCCTGCTGGTTTAGTGAATGTAGTTCGAGGCGTTCGTTTTTAAGTTGTTTTTTTAGAATACGTTTGGAGTTGATTTTCCCATAAAGTGCACGGAGCTGCTCTTTTGATTCGTTGCCCTTTTGTTGAAGGTCATTTAAATTTTTCACTATGGGACCACGTACAAGACGGTAGAGTTCGTCACTACGATCGCCTACACCGCTAAGTTGTTTTTGGCTGTAAGATCTAATTGGAAGTAGTTTTCGAATGTCTTCTTCGGATTGCTCTTGAAACTCACCGTTGTTAATTCTTAAGAATACCTGTCCGTCATTGGCTTGTCTTTTTACTGAATGTGGGACTTCGTTTAAGAGAAAATGAATTGTCACATCAGAATTTAACGGGGCCAGTGTGTTTTGAATTAGTCTTGATCTATTTTTTTCATAATCTGGAATTCCTTCGTCTTCGTCAGTTGCTCGAGGAGGTTGGTCACAAAGAACCCATCGCATGTATTCAAGAATTGTAGATTTTCCTGTTCCTCTCCCTCCAATAATGCAATTAAGCTGAGGATTAAGGTTTAAATTTAATGGACCCATAAACTTACTATTTGAAACTTCGAGGCCCTGAATGACAACTGAAGGAATTAAAGGTTCCTCATGTGTTATTCGTGTGTGTCGCGCAAGACATGCTTGGCGTAACGCTTCAGCGGTTGGATTGGACCATTTTACCCAGCTAGAATGAGTCCCTAATTCATCAAAACTCCTATTTCGACAATCAGATGTCTGGAAAACCCCTAAGGCCTTAAAACCATAATCCTCATGTTTTCCGTCGATGATGTTTTTTTTGCCAATGCTTAAATTTGTTATAGGTCCATCTAAATATCCACCTACACAAGGCATTTCCTTATAAAGGGGGGCTAATCCGTTTCTAAAAATAGTTTTATGACCTTTTTCCTGAACATGTGGGAGAACAATATACTTGCCTTTAAGATAGTCTGTATTGTCAAGTCTTTTATAGAGTTCTGGAAGTGTTTTGATGTGATCTAATGGTTCAACCTCTGCATGTGTTGGTGCGGAAGCAGAATTTTCAGAAATTTGTAAGATGGTTGGAAGGTTTTGATAGAGGTCTACAGAAAAATCCGAGCTTAATATAAGAAGTGCTTGGATTGGAACTAGTGTTAACTCCATTCCTGGAAAAACAATAATTCGATTTTTTAACGGAACTGGTTTTTCATTTTCATCGATTTCATTTTCTGCAGCATTTTTAATAAATGGGAAGAAAGCCACATCATGATGATCAGTTATTGCAACTGCATCAAGCCCACGCTTTCGACATGCTTTGATGAATTCTTCAGCGTATTTCTTACGCTCACTCTCCGTAGTTGGTCGCTCGCCTTTCCAATTTATGTCCCTAGGTGTATGAACTTGAAAATCACAACGATAGAAATGTGCCCCCTTATCCATAAAACCCTAGATAAACTAATTGATAGGTATACCTAAAAATAGGCCTAGTGGCCTATTTTGTCAAGGGAAGCTGGATTGAGGCACGTATTTATCCCGCTTTCACGGAGGCGAGCAATTTGTCGATGATGTCGGTGGGTTTGATGTTCTCGGCTTCGGCTTTGAAGTTGAGGATGATGCGGTGTTCCAGCACCTGCCGGGCGACGCTCCGGATATCTTCAACGGTAGCGGCGACGCGATTGTCCATCAATGCGCGCGCTTTGGCGGCAAGCACCAGATATTGGGAAGCGCGGGGACCCGCGCCCCAGTTCACCCATTCGTTAACGAAATTGGGAGTGGCTCCGTTGCCGGGCCGGCTGCTCTGTACCAAGTCGACCGCGTAATGCGCGACGTGCTCGGCGACGGGCACACGCGGTACCAGGTTTTGCAGCTCCAGAATTCGATCAGCCTGCATCACCACTTCCAGTTCCGGTTTATGGCCGGAAGTGGTCGACAGGGCGATTTCCACTTCCTCTTCTTTCGTCGGGTAATCCACGTTGACGATGAACATGAACCGGTCCAATTGAGCTTCGGGAAGCGGGTAGGTGCCCTCGTGTTCGATAGGGTTCTGCGTGGCGAACACGAGGAAGGGCTGGTCCAGTTTATAAGTTTCGGGACCGGCTGTAACCTGCAGTTCCTGCATGGCCTGTAACAGGGCCGCTTGTGTTTTAGGTGGAGTGCGGTTGATCTCGTCCGCCAGGATGATATTCGAAAAGATCGGACCCTTAATGAACCGGAACTCCCGGTGTTTGGTCGCCTGGTCTTCGTAGAGAATCTCTGTGCCAGTGATGTCCGACGGCATCAGGTCCGGTGTGAACTGAATCCGGCTGAACTTGAGATGGAGGATTTTCGCAAGGGAACTCACCAATAGAGTTTTCGCGAGGCCGGGAACGCCGACAAACAGGCAGTGCCCGCGCGAAAACAGTGCGACCAGTAAATCCTCGATCACGGCATCCTGCCCGATAATCACCTTGTGAATTTCGCGGGTGACTTTTTCCTTGGCTTCCAGTAGTTCCTTGGCCAGTTCCAAATCTTGAGCGGTTGTCTCTGTCGGCATAAAATCTCTTTTATGTTAAATATTTATGACCACGTTCGTTGTGTGTTGGGCAAGCCGAAAACTTTACCTGGTTCAGTGTAATCTATTTTATGTAGCTGTACAACAATCCCTGCTGTTCCTTCTTTTCGGTTTCTCCCAAGGTGGCGTAGATGTTGATAAGGCGGGAATGCACCAGTGGATTGAATGGGTTGATGCGTACCGCTTTCTGAAAAAATTCCTCGGCAGCGGCGTAATCCTTTTTCATGTAATACAGTTCACCAAGGTGTGTCAGAGTCGTGGTGAATTGCGGGTAGTAATTCAGGCTTTTCCGGAGCAGCGCTTCGGACTTGGCGTAATCCTTTTGCAGGAGATAGGTCCCGGCCAGTTTGTTGTAGAGAATAGGCGACAGCATTTTTGATTCGTCGATGGCCTTTTTGTATTCCACGATCGCGGCCTGGATGTACTGGCGGGATTTCAGAATATCACCGAGCATGGTGAGGTCGTGCGCCCGTTGACTGCCCGCTTCCTGAAGCGCGGCTTCCTTGGCGGAATCATTTTCGCCGGGCGATCGATGGTTTTTAAAACGGAATTTTAATACGGTCAGGCCGGGGATAGTTTTCAACTGACGGCCATCCATATGTTTCTCCCATTCGATCTGAAATTCATTCAGGCTTTTGCCGACGACGGTTTCCATAGCCATTTCAAACGGTGTGTCTTCAGCCAGGGAGGTTGCCAGTTGAGCCAGAACGGTTTCACCTTTTTGCTGAACCATGTAATCGACCATGGCAGCGACTTCGGCGTAGGCCAGTTGGACGTCCTCTGCGCTCTTGAGCTTGGCGAGGGACGGCATCATGTCTTCCAGTGCGATCATGTAATCGTTGGCGAGTCCGTCGGCCAGGATGGTTTCCATGATGGGAGTCATGTAATCAGCATCTTTTCGCCAGCGGGTTTCCAGATATTTGGCAATACCTTCATGAAGCCACAACGGTGCATTGTTGTGGCTTTTGCTGCTGAGCAGGTAATGCGTGTATTCATGGCTCAGTGTATCCATCCAACTGTAGCCGCGCACCAGGGAACCGGGGGAGATCATCATGATGCGGTTGTACTTGCAGAGGGCGACGGTGCCGGACGTCATGATATCTTTTAATGTGAGTGGCGAGATGCGGGAGAAGGGAATGCGGTCGGGATAAATCTCGACCCGCACTTTCTGCTTGGGAAAGTATCCCAGAATCTTACCCAGCACCTGGTATGATTTTTCCATGACTTCCTTGGCGTAGGGAATGAGCACCTGGTCGGGGCCGTCGATATAACGGAAGATAAAATGTTCCGATTCCTGTGTCACGAAAACGGAAGTGGCCTCTCGGGTGTTGTTGACCAGGGTTTTGAATTCTTTCACGGTGTGGTACTGGTCGTCGACGGTTTCCAGAATTTTCCAGGCTTTCTCGTAGTTCCCTTTATAAAATTCAACTCGCGCGTTGAGAAAATGGACATCCCCCGAATTCGGATACTGCTTCAGCAGTTTCTGTGTTTGAACTTCTGCTTCCTCGAATCGCCATTGGTCGATCAGCAGGTAACCTTCGGTCACTTCAGTCTGCAAATCGGCATGGGCCGATCCATTAAAAACAGACAACACGACCAAAGCTCCAGCAACCAACCAGATTTGTTTCAACAGATGATTCATTTCACTAAATCCTTGTAGTATTCGCCCACCAGCCGTTCGTATTGTTTGGGGTACTGGTTTTTCATCGCTTCCAAAATTTCTTCACGGAACTGGCCGGGAACTTTATATTGATCTTCCGTTGGAAGGTTGACTTTCTCCTGTTGCATGCGGGTGGACTGGCCGCCGCGTTTGCTGTCCGGTGCCTGTCCCCGTCCCAACCGAAGTGTCCGCTGGCTTCGTGATCGACTGGGGCGCTGGCTGGCTTCCTTCAACTGGTCCAGCATTTCCCGTGTTTCCGAGAGTTGCTGCAAAGCCTGGTTTTCCGACGAAATGCTTTCCGGAATCTGGCCTTTTTGCAACCGGCTTTCAGCTGTTTTCATATGCCTTCCGCCCAAATTCATTTTGCGGGATAGCATGGGGTTGATCATGGGGTTGTCCTGGGTCATTTTTTGGAACATCTGGGACAACTCTTCCGATTGTTTTCGCAAACCTTTCTGCTTGCCGGCCATTTGCTGCATTTCCTGCTTGTTTTCCTCGGAGATGAGATTCTGGTAATCCTGTTTGATGTCGCGCATCATCGTTCCGAGTTTCTTGGATATTTCACTGTTGATTTGTGTGACGGTCAACAGATCGACCTTTATTTCATCCAGGAGTTCCGGATCCAGTTTTCGGGAAGTGCGAAAATGGTTTTGCCACCGGAAGACTTCAGGATAGGTATTCTTGAACAAAGCGCTGAATTCGAATAAGTCCATCAGCTCGGTGAATTCCTCCAGTTTGTTGTACTTTTCCACAAGCTCGGGCAGGTAGTTCCTGTAGCCGAAAAACATCTTCATCTGAAGCACCTGCTGCTCTTCCACATTGGCGGACAGTTCCTCGCGGGCCTTGTTGAGCTTCGTAAAATTGTTGCGAAGTTTTGATTTGCCGACGGAGTCGATAGCGCCTTGATTCAGTTTTTGAATCCGCTCGCTGATTTTTGCTTGTTGGTCCATCAGCGCGAGGAGTTCCTTCATGTCCGGGTGCTCGTCCAGAATTCGCTGGTCTTTATTTAGAATGGTGAGAATGGCCTGCACATCCTTACGCAGGTCCGCAAAGAATTCTTCCAATCGGCTTTCAAACTTTTCCGATTGCTTGGAGCGCAGGGTTTTATTTAATTGCGTGGTTTGGTCGAGAAGTTTCTTCTGATTCTCTTCCATTGCGCCGATTTTCTCCAGCGCCTCGTCCAACTTCTTCATAATTTGCATGTCCACCAGGTTTTCCTGACCGGCGTCCATATTGTCCAGCTGCTCGGAAAATGCGCGGAGATCGTCCGAAAGTTTTTGCAGCTCTTCCATGGCCTCGTCGATTTTGCCCTGGTTGACCAGGTCCATCAGTTTCTCCAGAGAGGCGGTGAAGGATTCCATGCTGAGATTTTCAAAAGCGTTGGGATTGAGAAATTCATCCGGCATGCCCTGATTCTGTCGCGCCAGTTGTTCCATGATTTGCTGAAGAGTTTCTTTGATTTTGGCCAGGGCCTTCTTGAACTGAGGCGTGTTGGCTTTACCTTTTTTGTCTTTGGCTTTTTGGAATTCTTCCCGGAGGGATTCCGTCAGTTCGGTCAGTGTTTGATCGAGATTCAGCGCTTGCTCCATCCGCTCACGATTGAGTATTTTAATGAGGAAAAGGATGTCCCGTTCCAGATGTGTGATGAGACGTTCGTGGACGGATTCCAAAGGCGGAAAGTTGAGGCCGATAGGGGTCGCCCGGGTCATCGCGTTAGTGATCCGGTTCATGGCTTCAATCTGATCCTGTCGGATCTCGTTGAATCCGGAAATAATATTGTCCAGCAGAGTTAAATAAGGTTGAGGAAACGATTCGATTTCCTTGGCCTGGGATTCGATGGATTGGGCCAGCCCAATAATATCAATCAGCTGATTGCTGCTGGAAGCCAGTACATGCTTGAGTTTTGCCATGCCGTCCGGCGAATTTTTCATATCGGTGATATCCGTCACCAGGCTGACCGCCAGCAAGGCGACCATTTTATCGATCAACTGCTCCTGCAATGCCAAAAGGTCCAGCCGCTGCTTTTGTTCGTCGAATACATCAAATGAAAAGACTTCGGACTGTCCCGTGTTGGGACCGAAGACATTGTCATTGTCCTCGATTTCGAGATAATAATGCACTCGGTCACCGGGCCGGAAATCCATTGTGCTGAGTTCCCACGTGTATCCATCCTTTATGATTTTTTGGGGACCCTTGATTCTTTTGATGGTTTTTCGCTGGATATGGCCCTCAACATCAATAACCAGGTCGATTTTGTGGATGCCGAAATCATCTTTCCCTTCGTAATAAAACTGAACCTTGTTGGACAAGTCGTAAACAGGTTTGGGGTTGGCTAAAAGGATGTTAATTTTCGGAGCTTTATCCCTGTTAAGTGCGATCGGGTATTTTTCAGCGAGTAGAGCTTTTTCTCCTTTCGGAGATTTGAGACGAAACTGATAAAAGCCCGGCTCTTTTACAATGAATCGTCCTTCCAGCGTGGTTTGGTTCCGAACGGTCATGGAAAGGTTGTCCCTGCCGTTGAGTACCAGCGAAGCGCCTTCGACAGGAGCGCTCGCAATTCCTTTAAGAAGAACCTCTGTGCCGGGCAGTACTTTGATTGCTCCGTCCGATGAATCATGAGTGACGGACTTTTTCCGGGTGTACGCGGGAAAGTTAAAAGTCAAATTCAGTTGGTCGATGGAATATTGAATTTTACTTTCCGGAGTTGCTGGGGTCTGCTCCGACGAATCTGAATCGGTTGTCACTTGAGCGAGGGCAGGTGGTTGGACCCAATGGTTATAACCCCGCGTCATGAAATCGGGAAGGAGTAAAGCGACAGTCAACGCAATGAGAAAAACACCTGCAATCCATTGACCGCTTCGGACCAGCGGGGTCCGGGAAACAATTTCGTTGGCTTTGAGGGTTTGAATGCGCTGGCCGGTTCTCTGGATCAACTCCCGGACCATGTCCCGCGACAGGCCAGTGCCGGTTGAGGGCGATTCAGCCAGAAGCGGTTCCAACTGGACCGAACTGACGAGAGAGTTATTAAAGCCATCGACATTGTTTTCGACCCACAAGGCGGTTTGATAGGGCGGTGTTTTAAAAAACAGCCTTTTAACCAGCAGGAAAATCACTCCAAGCCCAATAAAGCCAACCGATATGATGAGGAATGGGTTCAAAAAGGGACGGGGATTATCCGAAAAATAAGCGACCAAATTGGCGGCCAACGCACTGGCGAGAGCCCATGTCAAAAGCTGTAACACACCCTGAGCCAGACGGATGTTTTTCCGTCTCCGGTGGACGCGATCCAGAAAATTTTTGATTGTTTTTGAGGAATCCATAGGCCCAAAATCCTGGTTACTTAGGGATATTTTATTACATCCCAGGATGCTTTTCCCCATAAAAGGAGGCTAAAAGCTGCGGATGAGCCAACGGGAACTGGTGACCGGATCAGGACTCGAAAGGACTTTACAGAGCCTAGATTCAAGGTTTTAAGGAAAAGCCGGGTGGCGGTGCCCGTTATGCCGTTCCGGGATTGTTGTTGCCTTTAGAGTCGCTTCCCTTCAAAAAAGGCCCAAAAAGCTCAATAGGAAGCGGGAAAAAGGTGGTCGTGGTTTTGTCCACCGAAATGTCCAGCATGGTTTGAAGGAAACGCAACTGCAGGGCTGGTGGATGCTGGTTGATGATATCCGCCGCATCACCGATTTTTTCCGCTGCTTCATACTCACCAAGGGAATGAATGACCTTGGCGCGCCGTTCCCGCTCCGCCTCGGCCTGTTTGGCCAATGCTCTCTGCATTTCCTGCGGCAGATCGACATTTTTTACTTCCACATTGGCAACTTTGATGCCCCAGGGCTCGGTTTGGTCGTCGATGACCTTCTGCAGGTGGTTGTTGATTTCCTCCCGGTTTGACAACAGGTCGTCGAGCTGGCTTTGACCGAGAATACTCCGCAGGGTGGTCTGGCAGATTTGGGAGGTGGCATACAGGAAGTCTTCCACCTCGATAATGGCTTTTCGGGGATCGATCACGCGGAAATAGACCACCGCGTTGACTTTGACCGTAACGTTGTCTTTGGTGATGATGTCTTGAGGCGGCACATCCATCACCACCGTACGCAGGCTGACCTTTACCATTTTCTGGATGCCGGGAATGACGATGATGATCCCGGGTCCCTTAACCCTGTAGAATTTGCCTAAGAGGAAAATGACCCCGCGCTCGTATTCGCGAAGGATTTTGATCGCGCTTAAGACGATCATGAGGAGCAGAATCAAAGCGAAATAGATTGGTTGCATGGCAGGTACCCCCTGGAAACGGTTTTAGAATCCCATTGGCCATATGATACCGCATTTTCATGGCTGACCCGAAAAAAGATGGCTCTATTTGGCAGGGGCGGTATTGGTTCAGCCTTATGGTACACTTAAAATATGAAACCGGCCTTCCGTCAGCTGTCTTTCTTTCAAACTGCGGGAATCATGGTTTGGACCGCATTAGGGATCATTTTATCAATTCCAGCCCTTTCAATGGGCGATACCCCTCTGAAGCTCTCCACAAAATCGCAAGTCGCCGATGACGGCCGCGTTACGATCGCTCTAACTTTGAACAATTCCGGTTCTCAACCCCTGTTTCACGTTCATCCGATGTTTCATTTTCATCACAGCATGTCTCACATGCCGATGATCCATCGGTTGGAGCCCGGTCAAAGTATGACTCTGGTGAATACAAAGCATCCACCCGTGGGGCTTGTCGGCAGTTATCCGGTGGTGGCCATGGTTCGTTATAAAGATGAGGAGAGAGCACTCGAATCACACACGAGTGTGCACACCGATTCCTTTTATTTTGGGGAACCCAAGGTTTCACTGATCAAGGGAAGCTTGATCGCCAACGCCGACGAAAACTCCTCCCTTGTCAGGATATTGCTCCAAAATCCCTCGTCCTCTTTTAAGAATATTCGGATGATGTTGCTCCTGCCTCCTGAATTGTCAGCCGACCGTTTTCAGGGAATGATGGGATTCACGCTTCGCGGCGGTGAGGAAAAATTCTTTGAGGTTCCTGTACGCAAGGTGTCCGGGTTGTCCGGAGGGGTGTATCCGGTTCA
>JANQEK010000032.1 GCA_028278405.1 Nitrospinaceae bacterium | reverse complement strand
TATTCTCTCTTCTTTTTCTAATTCCTATCATTCCGATAATTTAAGTCATTTTCTCTGCCGAGGGGAAATTGACTATGGAAAAGATTCTCTGTGTTTACTGCGGTGACCTGTTTGAGCCGAGCCCGAGGCACAAAAACCAGACTGCCTGCAAAAGACCCGCATGCCAGAGGGCCAAAAAGGCGGACTGGCAACGGCACAAAATGAAATCCGATCCTGCTTACAGAGCCTCTCAGCAAATCAGTCAGAAGCAATGGGCGGCTGCCAATCCGGACTATTGGAAAAAATATCGCAAAGAGAATCCCGAAAAAGCCGTAAGAAACAGGGTCCTTCAGACCGTTCGTAACCGAAAGGCCAGGGCAAAGAGGTCCGACACAAAGATAAAACTGCCGTTGATTGCAAAGATGGACGCGTCAAAATCGGATAATTTCCATGCACTTGGTCAGTTCTGGATGATCCCCGTGATTGCAAAGATGGATGCGTTAAAAGTTAATATCGTCAGAATTCCAATTCGTTATCCCTGATTGCAAAGATGGACGCGTTAGGGAAAGCGCCATGGCCGTGATAATCAAACCGTATTTTCATAATCATTTGAAAGGAGGCGGCCATGATCAAAAAGAAAATCTTAAATCGAGAAAGGGTTCGTCGTATCGAAGGAGGATTCAGCTACATTCCACATCGATTCCTGACGGACGGGTTTTTGGAGGATCTCAGCCAGAAGGAACTGCTTTTGTATCTGTTTCTTGTTTTGGCTTCGGATCGATACGGTCTTTCCTATTACGCTTACGACAGGATCTGCTCGATGCTGAGACTCACGGGTGAGGATTACATTGAAGCCAGGGACAACCTTTTGGAAAAAGACCTGATCGCTTTTGACGGGACTCTTTATCAGGTTCTGGATCTGCCCGGAAAACCGGTCAGTCAAAACCGGCAGTTTGTAAATGATCTGGTGGAGCATTGTTTCAAGGAGGTGGATCATGCTCGATAGAAGAACCATTTTTGAGATCCATCGGCTGGATCACCAGGGCTGGTCACACAGGAAAATTGCCCGTCATCTTTGTGTGGCCAGAACCTCCGTTAAAAGATATCTTGAAAATCCCGAAAGGACATTTCCAAAAAGACCCGCAAGACCTTCCAAACTGGACCCTTTCCGGGATCTGGTTGAACAGCTGCTTGAGCAGGATCCCCATGTGCATGGCACGGTCATTTTGCAGCGCCTTCAGAAAGAAGGTTTTGACGGAAAAATCACCATACTCAGGGACTATCTGAGAACGCAACGAAGAAAAACCCCAAAAGCCTTTATACGGTTTGAATCGGATCCCGGACATCAGTGCCAGATAGACTGGGGACACTTCGGCGCCATTGACTATGACGGTACCAGAAGGAAACTCTATTGCATGGCGGTGATTGAATCTTTCAGCCGCCTGCTTTATCTGGAGTTTACCCATTCCCAGAGGCAGGAAACCCTACATCGCTGCCTGCTAAATGCGTTCACTTTTTTCGGGGGCACTCCAAAAGAACTGGTGAGCGATTATGTTCCGGGGAACATAATCGCTCTTATGTGCCCCTCCACGATATGTGCCCATCGATTTGCAAAGGCTATCCGCTACAAGGAAAAGCTCGCGGATGGGGCAACATAATTTTCATAGAGATTGAAGCCAATTTAGGAGGTTTTTGTCATCTCGCCATATTGGCTTACGGGGGAGTACCTCCGATATATTCAAAGGTGGCTCACAATTTTTAACAGCCTCCGCCTTCATGCGAATATTGACTTCCGCATAGCGGCTGGTCGTTTCCAGACTGACATGCCCCAACCAGGCGCGTATAACATTGGCCTCCACTCCGGACTCAAGTAGATGAACAGCAGTCGTATGGCGAAATACATGAGGAGAGATGTTTACCTGCATGCCGTTGTTGCCCTTTTTCACTACTTTCACCGTATGTCGACGTACAATTTTATAGATTCCGAAGCGGGTCAGGGCAGAACCATTTCGTGATGTGAAGACGGGGCTTTCTGGAGCTGAACGCGTTGGTGTGTTTTCCAGCAGCTGTTGTAGGAGACAGGTTGTTTTGTTCCAAAGGGGGCAGAGGCGCCATTTATCACCTTTGCCATGTAGCCGCGCCCGAGGCTGTCGAGAGAGTTCCAGATCGGCTACACGTAAATCAGCCACCTCTTGTACCCGGGCGCCGGTGTTGTAGAGGAAAAGCAAGAGGGCATGATCGCGTAGGGCCAGTGGACCACTCGAAGGCAGGGTTGAAAAAAGGGTATCGATCTCATCGTGTTCCAGATAGACTGTTTGTGGTGGTGATGTGCGCTTGACAGGAGTTGCAGCCACCTGTTGCGCCTCGTCCAAGATCATGGGCTCACGTGTGGCCAGATACTCAAAGAAGGTCCGGATCGCCGCCAGGCGATGATTGCGGGTACGAACCTGATTATGCCGCTTTTGCTCAAGGAAACTGAGAAAACGCCTTACCCGCTCACCGGTTAAATCGGTTAAACTGATCCGGGTGAGTTTTCGTTGAGTATCTTTAGCCACGAATAGCAGGAAAAGCTGCAACGCATCCCTATAGCTTCGAATGCTGGATGGTCGCAGGCCTTTCTGGCATTTGAGCTGATCTTCAAAGAAAGAATAGAGAAGAGGACCCAACTGAGTGTTGCTCATAGATTTACCTCCTTGGAAATGGCACCGACCAATCGTTCGAACCGCTGGCTCGCCTCAGTAAGTAGCTCATCAGTAATCGTCAAGTACCAGCTTGTAGAGGAAGGATCGGAGTGCCCCATGAATGTGGAGAGATGAAATAATCTTTGTCCTGGATCGACCCCGGAGCGATACCATCGCAGCAAGGTCTGCAAAGCAAAGGAATGACGAAGGCAATGCAGGTATGGTGGGTCGACTCCTTTCTTGAGGTCGAGTTTTAGCTCCGGAAGGATCCCATGAAACGTTCGGCTAATGGTTTCAGACCGAAGTGGTCGTCTACGATCATTGCTAAACGAGAAAAGAGGATCGTCAGGCTGCCATTGACCATACCACTCAACACGGTTGAGCAAATAGGTGTCAATATGGTCCCCAAGGTTAGGGCCGAAGGGCACCAGACGACTTTTGCCAAACTTGGTGTCACGAATCACGAGGAGCCGACGGTTTCGATCGACATCCATATGGCAGAGCCGAACGATTTCTCCGACCCTCAAGCCAAGGCAGTACATCAACCTGAAAATGAGTGAGTAAACATCTCCACGATGAGTTGCTCGCGAGTTGTCCGGCAACTGAGTGGCTTTGTTCAGAAGTCGTCGGATGTCCTTAGGCTTAAAGAGAAAGGGTATACGCCTAGAGGTGGATGGCCGTGGCCGAACCTGCACAGGACAATCTTTCAATCGCCCTTGAGTAACAGCCCAGGCGAAAAAGCAACGAACCACTCCCAAGAGGTGATTGAAACTGCGAGGTCGAGTGCGCGGACGGGAGAGTAGGAATGTTTCGATCAGCATAGGAGTTAGGCCAGCGCGATTGATTACAGGGTACTCTGAGAGAAAACGATCAAGAAGACGCAGTGTTGCCTCCTCGTTTTTAAACTTACGGCCGATTGCTCTTTTTGATTCGACATAGCCCCGAATGTCCTCGGCGAGCAGGCTTTGAAATGTAGTGTTCATGTCAGTTCCTCCCCGCAACCAAGCGCAACTTCGCGTAAAGTTTCTACAGATATTTTTGTGTAAACCTGGGTGGATGATGGCGAGGCATGCCCCACGTAGTCTCCAATGGCTTTAAAGGAAAACTCGGCATCAACAAGTCGCTGCACACATGTATGGCGCAGAGTATGTGAGCCGGGCCTGCCAACCTTTATGCCCGCCTTGTGCAGATAATGAGTGACACGTACCGAGATCGCTTTGGACCTCAGTGGGACTTTTGGAGCCATAACGCGGAAGAAGATATGGCGCTCGGAGGTTTCGGGTCGGCCATTCTTTAGGTAATCGACAATCGCCTCACCGACCACAGTTGAGAGTGGATAAGCGGTATTATGTCCTGCCTTTCGTTCAGATATCAGTAAGCGTTCGCGTTTCCAATCGATATCGTTAAGCCGGAGATTTGCCACTTCACAAGCGCGTAGCCCATAGGTCAACAAAAGGAGGAGAATAGCATAATCGCGTTTACCCAAAATACTACGTCTATCAACCACTTCCAGCATCTTTCTCACATCGCCCCACGAGATGGAGCGTGGCAGATTGGAGAGTTGATACTTCCTTGGGGATTCGATGACACCACTGAGATCTATTTCAGTTCCCCCTTCTCGATGAATGAACCGAAGGAAGACGCGTAATGAACTGCACAGGCCCGTTACGGAAGATTTGCTCAAACTGCGGCCCTCTTGGATAAGGAATGCGCTGAGAACGGCAGGTGTGAGGTCGGCAAGATTACCAAACTCGATTTGTTTCAGATAAGCTTCGAAAAGCCGCAAGTAATGTCCATAATGGAGGATAGAGCTTTCCCGCAGACCCCGCTCTTCACGCAGATACGGAAAGAACCCAGGTACTTGTTCAAAAAAAGGAGTTTTTACTCTTTTTGACCGACCTTTTCCTTTGAATCCTGGTACGACCAACTGCAGCATTTGTTCTACAGGGGTGCGGGCTGCATGTTCAACCCAGCGGGGGATTTCACTGTAGCGACTTCCGCGCTCATTAACCCACTGGGAAACAAATGGCTTTACAAAGTTTGGCAGTTCCTTGTAGCTTTTGGCCCCGTGCTGCTGGGCGAACTCCCCGAAATGCCTCAGAATGGGCACACGACGGAATACGTTTCGTGCTGCATACCCGTTCTCGCTAAGCCATTGCACGTAGCGCTCGATTGGCTCCCCGATCCATGACGCCCGAATACGGTCTATTGTATCGGGTTTGAGATAATAACGTTCTAACATGACAATCTCCTTTCTTGTGTGGATAAATGGAGATTGTCATAAAAGAGGAGAAAATAGACAAATAATTATGTGCCCTTCAACATGCAGTTTTCTTCATGGTTTCGGACTGTTGATTGCTCAGGGGCACATATTGTGGAGGGGCACATAAGAGCGAT
>JANQEK010000037.1 GCA_028278405.1 Nitrospinaceae bacterium | reverse complement strand
TTGTCGGACAAATCCAATATGCGGACGGAACGCATCTGTTCGGATCGAGAGAGGATGGTCATCTCATCGGCCGCAAAATAACGTCCCTTCAATTCCAACTTTTCAGGGGTTTGTTCCAGTTGTTGTTTGATTTCCTCTTCCAGCTGGGCCGTCTTCTCTTCGAAATCAGGCTCGTTGGAAACATATTCGCTGTTACCGTCCCGGGAAATGGCCATGGGGTACTCCTCACTCAATACCAGGATTTCTAAAGTCGGGGACCATTGTATCAATGGAGGTTTCCGTTTCTCAAATGATTTCCCTGAATCTTTGCAAAAGGGCCCGGACGGAAACTCCGGAGCCTCATCCGTTAACCCCACCCAACCCCAGAGCACATCATAACTTATTGTTTTATATAGATTAATATTATTTTCTTGAAAAATACTCTTCCATTTGAGATCGCGTACATTAAAAAAAATTAATATGGGATTAACGGTTCTTTAATTTTGATTTCCTATATTTGTAGGCAGACATCAGGAAAACCGGGCGGAGGCATCAAGCCATCGGCTCACTTCACGGGGGAATTATCATGCAGGTATTCAAGACACTGGATATTCGGGGACTCTCCTTTTTCAGCGCTTCTGACAAAGCGTTGAAAGCGTTCAAAGGAGTCACCCGCAACGGCATTCTGGAAATCATTCTGGACAAAAAGAAGAATTTTACCGAGGCGTTTCAGCAATGGGCTGAATCCCGGGGCTATTCAATTTTTAATCGGGACGAAGATCCCCGAATGGTCCGCCTGTTCATTAAAAAGCCAAACTGATCATCGCCGGCTAACCTGACCGCTTGGAAAATGATAGGCCGGCTTTCCCGATAACGAAACCTAGGTGCCCTCCTCTACCTGGGTTTGATGCCCCTCCTCAAATCGGGAGAGCCGGTTTTTTTTAAAGCCTTCCGCTCTTACACCTAACGATTCCTTTGATGCAGAATTCGTAATCCCTCCAAAGTGAGAAAGGGATCGACCGTTTGAATACTTTGAACCTGTTTGTGAATCACCGGCAGAACCCCACCGGTACCGATCACTTGGGCCAGCTGACCGATCTCAGCCTGCATTTTGGAAACAATGCTGTCGATCACTCCCACAAAACCGTACACCGTCCCCGACTGAATGCTTTCCTTTGTCGACTTCCCAATGACGTGCTCGGGCAAAACAATATCCACCGGAGACAGTTTGGCGGTACTTTTGTAAAGAGCTTCCAAAGAAATATTCAATCCGGGGAAAATCGCACCCCCCATGTACTCACCCTTTTTGGAAACCGCATCAAAGGTAGTTGCCGTTCCAAAATCGACAATGATGAGGGGACCGCCATATTTTTCGAATCCAGCAATTGCATTGACGATTCGGTCGGCGCCCACCTCGGCAGGATTATTGTACAAAATGGGAATCCCGGTTTTAATACCGGGGCCGACGATCAATGGTTCATTTTCAAGGTACTTTCGGGACAACTCTTCAAACACCAGGGTCAACGGAGGCACAACACAGGAAATAACAATATTATGGATGCTTGCCGGACCGATTTCGTTGAGCCTCAAAAACTCATTGACCAGTACCCAGTACTCGTCCGTTGTGCGGTTCCGCTCGGTGCGGATGCGCCAATGAGTTTTCAACTCCTCCCGCTGAAACAGCCCAAAAACAATATTGGTATTTCCTATATCGACGGCAAGCAGCACACGGTTTCCTTAGATTAAGAATGAATGATCGAGGCATTATACATGAGGGCTGCGAAAGCTGAATCATCCACCCTCGCTAAACTTCCATTTGATTGTATTTTTGGGGGTTAGAGCCATTTCTAAAGCATCTCATCAACTACCAAAAACCCTTTAAACATAAGGATTTCAGCGCTTTTAACCAATCGCTCCCGGTGCCCCGTGGGGAGATATCTATTTATAGTATTGATTTTAAAGGGGCTTGGTCTGATAATATTTTTATACTCTAGTAACCAATCAAATTCTGACTCTGGTCCCAAGCCGGGTGAAATCAACGCTTTCCTCTCTGATTTTTCGAGAAGAACCGCGCCGTTTTTCCCATGGGTTGACCGGACTCTATGGATACTCGCTCTGTTGGAGGAGCATGCGTAAAGTAAGAATAGAGCAATTGACATCAGGAATGCGATTAGCTCAAGACGTGATTAATTTTTCCGGGCAAGTTCTACTCTATAAAGGCAATCCGCTTCAACCCAAAGACATCAAGAATTTCAAAGCCTGGGGCATTATTGAGGTTGTCGTAGAAACCTCTTCGTTGAACTCTTCCAATTCACTGGACAGCAACCGAATCGACGCCAAACTCCTGGCTGAAGCGCAGAACGAGATTTCCAGCCTCTTCCAGTACTCCAATATCTCTCACCCAGTGATTTCAGAATTGATGCGGTTGAGCACCTTAAACAAGCTGAAGCAGAAACCCGGTATGGAGAACGTGAATGTCTACTAGCCCCAAAACCCTCCGGCCCAAAGATTTGATCACCGGGTCGACCCGCACCTCTTCCCTCCCGGAAATTTTTGTCATGATCAATGAAGTGGTGAACGATCCGACCAGTTCATTTTCAGACATCGCCCAGGTGGTTAATCTGGACACGGCTTTGAGCGCACGTTTGCTTAAAATCGTCAACAGTTCATTTTATAGTTTTCCATCAAACATAGAGACCGTCACGCACGCCATCGCTGTCATTGGAACAGAGCAATTACATAACCTGGCTCTCGCGACAACCATCATCGCGAACTTCAAAGGTATCCCTGATAAAACACTCAATATGAATCTATTCTGGCGGCACAGCATGGGTGTCGCCATCATTGCAAGAAATCTGGCGATTCACTGCCGGGAAAGCAATCCGGAACGGTTTTATCTAGCGGGAATCCTCCACGATATCGGACGATTGATCATCCTGGAAAACCTGCCGGACGAAGCCGCGGAAATCATGGCCCGCAAAAATGAGGCGTCTCAAGTTTTGTGGAAAATCGAACGTGAGGTTTTGGGATTCGACCATGGTGAAGTGGGTGCTGCTTTGTCGCGGAGCTGGAATCTCCCGCTCAGCCTTGAAGAAATCATTGGAAACCACCACAACCCCAGCCTCTCCAAAAGGTACCCTTTGGAAACCACGATCATACATCTGGCCGACATCATTGCTAAAGCCATGGGATTGGGTTCCAGCGGGGACATCCATGTCCCCCCTCTGGATGAAACTTCCTGGGAACAATTAAAATTGCCCACTGGAGTTTTTTCAGCCATCTGGAATCAGACGGAAACGCAATTTAATGAAACCGTCAATATCATCTTATCGAGTTGATAAGTTATGGAAAAAACGATAACAAAAAAAAGAACCGAAAAAAGAACCGACTTAAAAGAGTTAAAAGACCGAATTAAGTTTCTCGAAAAAGAGAACCAGTGGTTTTTCTCGGCCATGGAAATGATTGCTTCGATGGGTGACATTCACCGGGATATTCCCCGGTCGACGGATCCAAGCTTTATTTTCAGCATGGCACGTCGGTACTTGAATCAACTGCTGAATTTAAAATCGCTCGCCTTTTTTCTCATCCACGAAAAAGATAACAGCTTTTATCTGGCCAGCGGGGAATCGGAGGAAGAAAACGGACGGTTCCAGGTGGAATTGGATCATCAGGTTGAGAACGGTACTTTTGCCTGGGCATTGAAACAAAATCGGCCTTTGCTGGTAGAAAGTGAATTGTTCAAGGACAGACTGTTTCTGCATGTACTGGGAACGCGCTCGCGCATCAAGGGAATGGTCATGGGGTGCCTGAGCCGGAAAATATCAAAGATTCCGCCGGAAATGGGTCATCTGATTTCGATTATCCTACACAATACCGCGAACGCGCTCGAAAATGGCGGTCTGTACAAACTGCTTTCCGAACAAAACAAAAATCTTGAAGAGATTGTCAAGACCCGTACCCTGGAGCTGGAAAACAAGGCTTTTGAACTCAAAAGAAATATTCAGGAACTTAAAGATTTCACTTTCATCGCATCACATGATTTGCAGGAACCCCTTCGCAAAGTGATCTGTTTTGGAGAACGTCTGCGGGTTAACTACGAAGAGTTGCTGGATGACCGTGCCAAGGACTATATCGCAGTAATGGAAAAAGCCTCGGTACGCATGCAAAGATTGATCGACGGCCTGCTTCAGCTTTCACGGGTCACTACCAAAGGTACACAGTTCGAACCCACCAACCTCGATAAAGTGATCCGGGAAGTGCTGGTCGATCTAGAGAGCAAAATCGCCAAATCCCGCGCGCAGGTCGTTGTGGGAGACCTTCCGACGATCGCCGCGGATGAAATTCAAATGCGACAATTGTTCACCTACCTGACCAGCAATGCAGTGAAATTTCATAAGAAGGGCGTGGCTCCTGAAATTTCCATCGCCAGTCATGACCTGGGCAACGGATATTGGGAAATACTGGTTAATGACAATGGAATCGGGATCGACGAAAAGCACAGCGATCGTATCTTCAAGCCCTTTGAGCGCCTTCATGGACGAAACGAACGCGATGGAATTGGGATGGGACTGGCACTATGCCAAAAGATCGTGACGCGTCACGGTGGAACCATATCCGTCAAGAGCAAGCCCGACAAGGGCGCTACTTTTATCATCACCCTCCCCGAGCAGGGACCCCGGGTAACCCACTGATCCTCGCATTTGATTCTTTGCAGGACAAATCATTCCAGAAACGGTAATATAAATCTCTCATTTGCCATCATGCTGGTGAAGTTGCCACACGAACCCTATTCGGAGAATTAAGAAGCATGCGTATCCAACTGATTGACACAATAGGGTCGGAATGCACTTCACTCGATCAGGGAGAAAAGGTATATCAACTACTCATCGGGGAACTGAAAGAGAAGAAAAATGTAGAGATGGATTTCCAGGGAGTCAAGACCCTGTTCTCACCTTTTTTAATGGGATGCATGGGAAAACTGCTGGGACATTTTGAGAAAGAAGTTCTGATGCAGAGGCTGATCTTCTGCAACATTACTCCCGACCATTTAAAGACGATCAACGAGTTTATCGACCGGGCTGACGCACGGTCGACGGAGCAGGGAGACCTGCAAACGATGAAGGAACTATTCGAAGAAGACGAACTGGGAGAATTTTAGAATCTACCGGTTCCCGTTGATAAAACCCGGTATTTTCTTAAATCCTTAAAGACCTTCCTGACGCAAACGAGTCAGAAAATTTTCGATCTCCGTGGCGTTGGGCTCCAGCTTGTAAGGGGCGTCCGCCTCCTTCTCGCCGTTAAAACCCTCTTTCGAGAAACCGGTATAATAGTCAGCTTCTTTTTCCCGGTCACGCCTGAATTCTTTAATTTCTTTTTCCTGTGAACGGCCTGCCATAGCAATCCCTTCCATTCAGGTTGAACCCAAACTGCATGCCTTGCATTAGGAATACTAACCTAACTTGGCTTGTGATCAGGGTAAATTCTAATTCAACACTCAGAATAGGGCAAGACTCTTTTGCAAACGTCGTATAAGCCTTTTAAAAATAAATGTTTATTTTAAAGAATGACATCTAGTTACCAACTTTGGGGGATAAGAAAAAGTACAAATAACTTCATTTGTAAGCTATTGAAGTCTGTGGATAACCGGCACTCAACAAAAATAACCAACCCTCAAGCAACCAGCCGATCCACATGGACTTTTTCCATTAAATATGAAATCACCGGAAAGCTGGACTTTCCTTAGAAAATCATTGTATTTTGGTTAGAAAAATTAAACCGGCTCGAGTATTTTCTGATATGGCGCAGCAGGAAAGCAAAGAAGAACTTTCTGAAGAAAAACGTAAAAAGGAAGGCTATTCCATAATCGTCGCGTTGGTGGCGGTTCTGATTATAGGAGCTTCCTTTGTCTGGCATTTGTGGTCCGCCCTGTTTCCCACTCCAGCTCCCTGATCACGCCAGTACCCCTGCAATACAACCCGTGAGTACGGTGGTCAGAAACGCCGTCCACAAGGCCCGAAACCCCAATCGCGAAACATCCTGCACCCGAGACGGAATCAATGCGGAGAGTCCCCCCACGAAGATTCCCATACTGGCCACATGGACAAAACCACACAAGGCATAAGTCATGACGGTCAGAGACCGGGGCGAAAAGCTGGTGGAAGGTGCTCCCTGAACCGAAGCCAACTCAAAATAAGCCGCCACTTCCGTTTCCACAAAACGCGCTCCGAGAATCTGTGCAGCGGTTTGCCATTCTTCCGGTTGTAATCCCATGAGCACTGTAAAAGGCCACGCCGCCCAGCCCAAAATCCGGTTGAGGGAAAGGGACGCCTCCCCCATTTGCGGCAACAGACCCAGAACCAGATCCACCAGCGCTTCCAAGCCCAGGAATACGATGAGCAATGTCGCAATGCCGACTGCCATTTGAACCCCCTGCATACCGCCGTCGATCAACGCTGCAATCAAATTGGAAGGAGTTTTTTGCCCATTGTCTGGGGAATCCATATCCTTTTTCTCCGGAGGCAGGTCGCCCAGAGTTTCAGGCTGCTGGTTCTCAGGCAAGGTGAGTTTGCTGATCAGAATGGCACAGGGAATGGAGATGATGGAGGCGGATACCAGATGTCCTGCAATTTCAGGGAAAACACCATGTAACGCAATCACGTAAATGGCCATGACCGTGCTGGCGACCGTTGCCATCATGCAAGTCAACACCGTTAACAATTCTGAGGGAGTCAGAGAAGCCAGATGGGGACGAATGGTCAAACTGGATTCGATGCCGACAAAAATATTGGCGGAAGCGGAAAGCGCCTCGGCTCCGGAAATTTTCATTATCCGGTAGAACAACCAGGCAAACCCGCGAACGATGGCAGGCATGATTTTCAGGTAATAGAGCCCCGCCACGACTGCAGAGAAAAAGACCACTGCTGGAAGTACCTGCATGGCCAACACAAAGCCGATCGATGCGGTGCCATCAGGAAGCGTCTGCCCGGGACCGATGGCCAGGGGTCCAAACAAAAAAATGTTTCCCTTCTGATAAACATTTAGAATGGCAATCAATATATCGTTCAACACGCTCAGGGCCTGCCGCGACCACGGCAGCCAGAATGTAAGACCGCCCAGCACCCAGGCCAGCGCAAAACTTCCTCCAACCGTTTTCCAGTTTACCGGACCCCGCTTGCCCGTTAACCAGGCTATGAATCCGACGATTAAAAAACCGGCAAACGCGACGAAACGATACAGCCCCTCATCCATTGACTATCTCTCACCTTTTTGTTCGGTGGCCAACAATTCTCTCAAACCCACTTTGTAATCAGGATACTGGAGTTGAACGCCCAGCTCCTCTTTAATTTTACGATTCCCAACTCTTTTATTGGTCTGATAAAAACCACGGCCCATTTTTGAAAGCCCCGCTTCCTCCAATGCCGTCAGCGGTGGCGCTTCAACACCCAACAGGTCGCAGGCGAACACCACCGCTTCGGCGGGAGAAGACGGCAAATCATCGCTGACGTTGTAAACAGCTCCCGGGTGTGGTTGCTCCATCGAGGCGCACAATACCTGAACCACATCCGCCACATGAATACGATTGAACACCAGGCCCGGTTGATCGATGCGGCGGGCGGTTCCCGCACGAACCCGCTGCAAGAGATTGCGTCCTGGACCATAAATACCCGCCAGACGAAAAATATGAACAGGAACCTGATGCTCTCGATAAAGGTTGCGCCATTGGTTTTCCGCTTCTACCCGTCTTCGCTGATGATCAAACCCAGGCTTTAATTCGGAGGTTTCGTCCACCCAATCTCCATCACGGTTTCCATAAACTCCCGTGGTCGACAAATATCCGAGCCACTGCAGCTGTGAACTTCCGGACAAGCTGTTTTCAAAATGTTTGAACACGACATCTCCAACCTCTTTATGAGGAGGAATGGTGATCAGCACATGACTGGCCTTTCGAACAGTGTTTACTATCGTTTCGGAAACTTCACCGCCGTCAAAATAATGAGCCTGAACGCCTGTCCCATGCCAAACGTCCTGCTGGGCCTTTTCGCGACAGGTCCCCGACACTGTCCAGCCTTTGGTCTGGATATTCCGCACCAATGCAGAGCCGGTAAAACCCAGGCCAAAACAAAACAAATCATTTTTTTGAGATGTACCACTCATGGATTCCCGTTCGACCCGCCTTTTCTATACAATCCATTTTTCAACATGGAAAAACACTCCATATTTTTTCCGCATACTCGACGCACATACCTTATACTAGTGAAAAGAACA
Organism: Nitrospinaceae bacterium; assembly: GCA_028278405.1. GTDB lineage: Bacteria > Nitrospinota > Nitrospinia > Nitrospinales > Nitrospinaceae > SZUA-226. Next base: position 217,211 of record JANQEK010000037.1, on the reverse strand, counting down.
TATATCCAGCAACTCCTGTTCCCATATGAACATACTGGTTACCGGCGGTGCCGGCTTTATCGGTTCGCACATCGTCGATGCTTACATTCAAGAAGGTCACCGTGTGGTGATTCTGGACAACCTGTCCACCGGAAAACGGGAGCAGGTACATCCGGATGCGGCATTTTATGCTCTCGACCTGATGGATCCCAAGATAAAAGATATCTTCGAACAGGAGAATATCGAGGCCATCAACCATCATGCCGCGCAAATTTCCGTCACTCAATCCGTAGCGAACCCGGCATTCGACGCCGAAATTAACATCGTTGGCAGTTTAAAACTATTGCAACTTGCCGCCACTCACAAGGTAAGTAAATTCATTTTTGCTTCAACTGGAGGCGCTCTTTACGGAGAGCAGGATTATTATCCTGCGAACGAGGAACACCCCACAAACCCGATGAGTCCTTACGGCATCGCCAAGCTCACTGTGGAGCGATACTTGAATTATTATCGGGAAAATTTCAATATCCAGCCTGCTATTCTGCGTTACAGCAATGTCTACGGACCGCGGCAGGACCCTCATGGAGAAGCGGGCGTGGTGGCCATTTTCTGCAAGCAACTCCTGAAGGACCAACAACCCGTCATTTTTGGAGATGGGGAACAGACACGTGACTTTGTATCGGTATTCGATGTGGTGAACGCCAACTTGAAGGCGCTATCGGAAAACTGCACCGGCACTTACAACGTCGGGACCGGTGAAGAAACATCCGTCAACATCATTGCCGCGAGCCTGATCAAAGCTTCGGGCAAGGTTCTTTCTCCCCAACACAACCCGCCCCGCATGGGAGAACAGCGCCGCAGTTCCATTGATTATGGAAAATTCAATCGGGATCATGACTGGAAGCCGGTTGAACCTTTGGATGAAGGCCTGAAAAATACGTTCGACTTCTTCGCCCAACCCAGTCCGGCGCAAGCCAATCTCAAATAATCTTCGGGAAACCCACCGTAAGAAAGGGAACCGTTGAAGAACGGTATTAAATGAAGGCGGCACTCTCTACTTTACTTTCTTTCCTAACCGGTTATAACCTTTTTTTTCCATACAGGCTTCAAAGGCAATACGAGTATGTTCCTGCTGGCTGATCTTACTCTCATATTTCTCAATGGCTTCCTTTTTTGCCATGGCACGGCATTCGGAACGCGCCGCCTTCAGTTCGGGAGTTTCCACCCCCGTCCCAAACCTCTGTTTTAAAGCGGTACAGCCGATCAGGCTGACGACTAAAACAACGAGAACCGTTCTTTTGTCCATATCATCTCCTCCTTATTCCGCTGGGACTCTATTTAGAAGCAAAAAACAGGCAATGTGAGCCCACATTATATCCATAAATTCTAATTTACAAAACTCGATCTTTTTCTTGATATTCTATTAAAAGGATATAATTTTAAGTGTGAGGCTTTCAGCTTCAAAGACTAAGGAAATTTTTTATGTCGTCCAAAATTCCGGAAAGAATTGCGGGATGGGATTCCATTCTGTTTTCGATGAAGCAGGCGTTCAAGGTGGGCCCCTGGGGGATGCTGAAATCCCTGCTGTCAAAGAATAGCTGCAAAAGCTGCGCCTTAGGCATGGGTGGACAAAAGGGGGGCATGCGCGATGAAAAGGGTCTATTCCCCTCAGTGTGTAAAAAAGCGATCTGGGCGCAGGCATCCGACCTTCAACCCGCCCTTCCGGAAGATTTCTTTCAACAACACTCCATCGCCGAGCTCAAATCCCGCACACCCCTGGAACTGGAATACAGCGGACGTCTGACCACCCCCGTTTTGTGCGCTCCCGGTGATTCACATTACCGCCATATTTCCTGGGAAGAAGCGTTGGATCAGGTGGTGAATGCATTGGCAAAAGCCCCTGCAGACCGCTCCTTTTTCTATGCCAGCGGACGCTCCTCCAATGAAGCCGGGTTCATTTTGCAATTGTTCGCGCGCGTGTTCGGCACCAACAATGTCAACAACTGTTCCTATTACTGCCATCAGGCGTCGGGTGTCGGCCTGTCACAAAGCCTCGGAACGGGAACAGCAACCATTCAGTTGGACGATCTCGATCATACCGACCTCATCTTTCTAATCGGAGCCAACCCGTCATCCAACCATCCGCGTTTTATGCGCACCTTAATGGATATCCGCAGACGCGGCGGGAAAGTAGTCGTTATCAACCCGGCACGGGAACGGGGCCTGGAGAAATTTTACGTCCCATCGGATACCCGGAGTCTGTTGTTCGGTTCTAAAATTGCCAGTACCTATGTTCAACCCCACATCAACGGCGACTTGCCGCTTTGTACCGGTATCGCCAAAGCACTGTTTCAAATGGCAGACAGCCAACCCGCGATACTGGATCGGGTTTTTATTGACGAACATACCGATCACTTCGAGGAGTACCGGCAATACGTGAAAAATTCCTCGTGGGAGGAACTACAATTGCTGTCCGGAGTACCTCGGGACCAAATGGAACAACTCGCACAATATTATGCGAAGGCGAAAAACGTGGTGTTCGCCTGGGCCATGGGCATCACCCATCATGCCAACGGAGTCGAAGGCGTTCAGGCCATCGTCAACCTGGCGCTTCTGCGCGGAATGGTGGGACGCGAACATGCAGGGCTGCTTCCCCTGCGCGGACACAGCAACGTGCAGGGCATCGGCACCATCGGCTTCACTCCACAGTTGAAACAGGAGTTTATGAACAATCTGGAATCCGCTTACGGCATTCACCTGCCGACCGGTAAGGGAATGGATACCCTGGCCTGCATGGAAACCGCGCACAAGGGTGGGTTCGATTTCGCCTGGAACCTCGGCGGTAATCTTTACGGATCGAATCCCGATTCCCGCTTTGCCGAAGAGGCGATGTCGAAGATCGGTTTTGTTCTTTATATGAACACGACCTTGAATCCCAGTCATTTCCTGGGACGCGGAAAAACCACTCTCATCCTTCCCGTGCTGGCACGCGACGAGGAGCCCGAACCGACGACGCAGGAAAGCATGTTCAGTTTTGTGCGGATGAGCGACGGCGGCCCGTCACGGTTTCCCGGTTTGAAGAGCGAAGTGGAAGTGATTGCGGAAATTGCCCGCAGGGTTCTGCCCGACAGCCCCATCCCCTGGAAGGAATTCCAGCATACGTCGAACATCCGGCAGGTGATCGGTTCGGTGGTCAAAGGCATGAAGCCCATGCAGGAGATCGACCGGACACGCAAGGAGTTTCATATCGAAGGCCGTATCCTGCATCAAGCCCGGTTTCCCTCGGTCAACGGCAAAGCCGCGTTCAAAGTCCCGAAGATGGATGTTGCTCCGTTAAAAACAAATCATTTCAGAATGATGACAGTGCGATCGGAGGGGCAATTCAATACGGTGGTTTATGAAACTCGGGATAAATTCCGTGGGGTGAACTCGCGCGATGTAGTGCTGATGAATCCGGAGGACATGAAACAAAGAGGTTGGCAGGAAAATGACTCGGTCAAAGTACACAACACGACCGGATCGCTGCCGGGACAGAAACTGGTCTCCTACCCCATCACCCCGGGCAACATCATGATGTATTTTCCCGAAGCCAACGTGCTGGTGCCGCGGTCCGCCGATCCCCAATCCAGAACGCCTTCCTTCAAGTCCATTGAGGTATCTCTGGAAAAGGAATAATTAAAACGCCTTCTTGAGTTCGTCGATCAACGCGACATAAATATTGTGGCAAAATTCGCAGGCATCATCCGTCGCTGATTCCCAGCTGGAAGACCACTCTATGAGACAGGTGTCGTTGTCAGTAATCGGTATCAACCGAACCGATCCAATATAATCTTTCACATCATTTTTCGAAACCGGTGCAGGTCCATCGTCGATCGAATACTTAAAAGACCGGTTCAACTCGCTGAATTCCACAAGAGTTTCGTGAAACGCGTCGTTTAAAATACGGCCGGCCCCAACCTGGTCTCCCGGTTTCTTCCCTACCGCTTCACACTTTTCGACCACGGCGGACCCCCATGACAAATCATGGAAGTTTCGGATCCTGCTCCACACCCGGTCTACGGGCGCATTGATGACAGCAGTCTGATATGTTTTTCCCATCGGAGTAATCCTCATTTTTGATTTATGGTATATAATCCGATTCCTCGTATTCAGATTATAGGTCGCTTTTTGTATCCAATGATTACATCTTTTTAAATGACATCACCTTCTTAATTTATTTCTTGAAAAATCGAAGCATTTGACTGATTCTTTTAAAGGTGCCCATCTTTGAGTTTCTAACCCCTTTCCCAAAATTATGAGTTCAGGTTCCGGTTCCATAAAAGTAATTCTCATCGCGATGATTGCGAACCTGAGTATCGCTCTGGCCAAATTTGTCGGCGCGTATTTTTCCAAAAGTTCCGCACTAATGGCCGAAGCCATTCACAGCGTGGTCGACTCCTCCAATCAGGCACTTCTCCTGCTGGGAGAAAAATCCTCCAAAAAACCGCCGGATGATGCCCATCCCCTGGGATACGGACGTGAAACCTTTTTCTGGTCGTTTGTCGTGAGCATTCTGTTGTTTTCGCTGGGCGGATTGTTCGCCATCTACGAAGGAGTTCACAAACTGACTGAACCCGAACCCATACACAACCCGATGCTGGCCCTTGGTATTTTGGGATTCAGCATTCTGCTGGAGGGCTATTCCTTTTTCGTTTGTTTCAAAGAGGTTCGGAAGACGAATCCGTTCCACGATTTGTGGACCTGGTTCCGTAAAACCACCTCTGCCGGCTTGTTGGTTATTTTTACCGAAGATGCGGGGGCGCTGGTAGGTCTGATAATTGCCACCGTTTGCATTACCCTTTCCTGGGTGCTGGATAATCCCGCATTCGACGCTTATGGTTCCATCCTGATCGGCTGTCTACTGGTCGGTCTGGCGATCCTGCTGGCGCGCGAAATCAAATCGTTGATCATCGGGGAAGCCCCCAGCAAAGACTACCACCCCCACATTGAATCGCTGGTGCGGGGCCATATTCCTAACGGCCGTGTCCTACGATTTCTGGCTTTGCAAACGGGCGACGGCGAAGTGCTGGTCAGCTTCAAGATCACTCCCGGAAATATAAAAGACGTCAGCGAACTGATCAAGACCATCAACCAGATGGAAGACGAAATCCGGAAACGGTTTCCCGAAATCAAATGGCAGTTTGTAGAACCGGATTTTCAGGAATGATTCCTGTCAGATGCTGACAAATCAAAAATGGTATTGCAGGACCAGTTGAAGCAGGTCGTCGTCGCGAAGAGCAAACAGGAAGGCCGCCGGAGGTTGGTCCAGAAATGTCCTGAGTTCCAGTTCCAGAGTCCAATCGTCACCCAGACGGCGACTCGCTTCGAGAAATATGAAACGGGCATCCGTATCGATATCCTGCACCCATCCGAACAAAACTTCCGTGCTGGCGGCGTCGTTCACTGCCAGTCGCAGGGCTCCCGCCACATCATTTTCGAACGGCGTAAGGGCAAAATCCTTGCGGTCGTCAAATAGATATTCCGCGACCACCCCCAGGTCCATACGGGAATCAAAAATTCCTGTGAATGTGTATTCGAACCCTCCGGTGGCGGCGACATAATCATTGCGCGTCAATCCCCGGCGGTCGCCCTGACCTTTGCGATATAACGCTTCCAGTTTCCACAACCAGTTACCTGCTACGTAGGAAACATCCAGACCGGTTTGCTGAATCTGCTGATACACGGGAAGAATAACAGGGTTACCCGGCCCATCAGTTCCAAAAGTAAAAGAAGGGTCGCGACTGGTGCCGATGAAATAATAAATCCCGGCATCCCAATCGCCCAGGGTGTGGCTGTAGCGTGCGGCCCAATCGGTGTGCCATTCCTCGGCAGCGCTTTCATATTGGGCCTGGTCGGTGTCCACCACCAGATTGAACCGCAGGCGGCCTTTTTGACCGGGAAACGTGCGTTCCCGGAAAAAGGGCAGGACGAACAGGTCCAGTGTTCCCCAATCGCGGGCAATTGAAAGGTTCACCATCGGTTGTCCCAGCTTCTGCTCACCATCGAAGTTCTCCACCAGATCGGTCTGGTTGATGATGTCGACCAGATGCAGAACCTCGGTCACTCCCCAAAACTCCTTACGGACTCCGAGACGCAGCTCGAAATCGTCGTGTAACCAGAGATAGGTGAGTTCGCGTACATCGAAATGGGTTCGCTTGGAGTCGGCGCTGTCCAAACGAAAGAACGGAACGAAGGTGAAACTGCTTCCACTTTCGAACTCGTGATAGTATTCCGGCTTGACAGCAAAGGACGCCGACTGATCCCGCTGCCTGGGAAAGTTGGGGTTCTCCGGAAACAACCGGACTTCACCCTCCACATACCCGGATAATTCATGCCCGGATGCCGAACGTTCCACCACCAAAACCAGCAACCCAATCATCGCCAGGCAAGGCAAAAGAAATCTTTTCATAAAAGATGTTTGATTGTGAATTTAACGATCTCCATTTTACGTTCTGAAATATTTTGCCATAATTTACTCCATCTGTGTGTGCCTTTAATTAGGATGAAAGTTTGACAATTGCGCCTCAAGGGCCTTGGGATCGGCAAAGTAATCCTTGCGAAACTGAACGGCCATGGGATCGACAAAAATATCTTCTTCTCCCCGCTCAATCCCTTTCAATGTTCCATCCGCGATAAGGTCGGGCGAACTTTTTTCCATGTCGAAGTCTTTCGCCATATCCGTTTCGATGGGCCCCGGGAATACCCCGAACACCTGAGTGCCCTGCGCCGCCAACTCCGCACGTATGCCTTGAGTCAAAGAGTGCAGAGCCGCTTTGGAAGCGGAGTAGGATCCCAGCACCGGAAAATTTCCCAGACTGGCGACAGACAGGATGTTGACCAACGCTCCGCCGCCATTCTTTTTCAGAACGGGGGCAAACGCACGGCTTACCATTAAGGTTCCAAAATAATTGACCTCCATTTCCTGACGGGCGTCGTCCAGATTGTCCGCTGCGATCAACCCTGCAAAATTAGCGATACCGGCATTGTTAATCAGCAAATTCACATCCCCCGCCTTGGCAACAGCAGACTGGATATGATCTTCTTTTGTGATATCGATTGCTACCGGCTCTACTTTTCCTCTGTGTTGCTCCGGCCATTCAGAGGCAATCGCATTGAATGCGCCAACATCACGCATGCCGGCATAGACTTTCTTGGCTCCGTGGTCGAGCAAGGATTTCACGTAAGACTTGCCGATTCCCCGGTTGGCGCCTGTGACGAAAGCAATAGAGTCTTTGATTTCCATTATGAATCTCCTTTACATTATTTTGTTATTAAGAATAGGTCCTTAACTAGCGAGCCCTCTTCAGGCTGTTTTTATTGAAGTGTTTGTTTGAAAGTCCAGTGCGAAACGTATAATTTTTCCAAATCAGCCGGGTGCTTTTTCCGGTTTGATGATTGACCATATACATTTCATCCGGGTACCAGTATTGATTCAAATATTTTTGATACCCGGCGTAGGTCAGAGTTTTGAGCAGGGCATTTTTGCGGTCATAAAAATCGACTTTGAGCGTGCGGTATTTGTCCTGATCAATCCAAACCACACGTCGCGTGTAGCCCGAGTTTTCATAAGCCGGTACCTGCTCGACCACAAAACTTTTCTGACCCCTGTACTCTTCATCCCGGAGCCATTTGTAAGTGTATTTCTTCACTTCCTGGCTGGTGATGTCTTCATAAGCAAACTCGCTTCCCACAAACGGACCCGATTTGTTGGAAGAACTGATGCGCTTGACTCTTTTCAGAGCGGGCAGGTATAACCACTGGTCGTCGTCTCCCAGCGGGTGTGTAAAATTCAGAAAAGCCGTTTTTTTGATGTCGCGTGGACGGTCAAAAATGGTCAAGTTTTTATCTCCATCACCTTGAACCTCGAGCGTTTTGAAACGGAGATATCGGGTACTTTCATCCCCCTGCCGGTTTTTGAGGACCATGATGGCATCCGCTTTATAATCCAGGAAACCATTGTCCCTTTTGTCGTCCTCCACTGCGATCGCCAGCCCCTTTTGATCCGGGGTCATCGCAGACGCCGAAAGCGGGAAAGCCGCTCCAGCCAATAACAAACTGATGATTAAAGCTCTTGAAATATTCATGACGTTCTCCTTTTGGTTTGAATGCATGGTTTTTGTTATGTGTTGAGCCCGCGGCCGGCTTTATGCCGGCACCCGGGCGGGATTTAGTTTTGCGGGAACCTTGATACCCAATCCCCACTTTTCTTCAATTTTCATCAACAACGGCGGCAGGAACAAAAAGTCCGCCACAAGGGCAAAACCGATGGTGATGGCCGTCAGGTATCCCATGTGGGAATTGATGGTGAATCCGGACGAAGCCAGCACCAGAAAACCGGTGACCAGAACGATGGATGTCACCCACAACGCCATACCCACGGTGTGAAACGAATAGCGCACGGCTTCCTCAGGAGTTTTGCCCTGCTCGCGCCGTGCCAACAGGTATTTGCTCAGGAAGTGAACGGTATCGTCGACGATGACTCCGAGAGACAGAGCGATCACCACCGAGACGGCCATCCCGATCTCCTTAAAAATGAGCGCCCATAAACCGAAGGCCATGAACGCCGGTACCAGATTGGGCACCAGACTGATGAGACCGAACTTGAAACTGCGCAGGGCCACCATCAGGATTCCGGAGATCAGAACCAGCGCCAGCGCGGTTCCGCTGATCATGCTTTCGACGTTTCTGAGAGCAATGTTGGAAAACATGATCAAGGGACTGGCCCCATGGGTCTGCATTCCGGGCAGACCGTTTTCCTTGAGCCAGGCCTGTGCTTTTTCTTCCAGCGCCAGAGCGGTCTGGGTGTTGATCTCTTTAAAAATCACCGTAAACCGGGTGGCCGATTTGCTGACGTTGATTTGGTTGTTCAAATCCAGACCATACGGCAAGCTCATTTCAAACAGCAGCAGATACTGTGCCGACAACTCCCGGTTTTTTGGGATTTCGTAGTACAGGGAATCATCCCCGTGCATGTTTTTGTTCAACCGTTTCATGATATCGGTTAACACTCCCACATACATGACGTTGGGTTGCTGGCGATACCATTCCTTGAACTCTTCCAGCTTGGCGAGGTATTCCGGCTTGCTGATACCTTCCGCTTCTCCTGCACTTAATGAGTATTCAATGGACTCGAATCCGGTGAGGTTCTGGGTTACGAAATCCGTATCGGTGCGGAAGGTGTAGCGATGATCAAAGTATTCCTCAAACAAATCATTGATCTGAATGCGCGGAATAAACACCGCCAGCGCAACGATCACTGCGAGCATGCTCCAGTACAGGCGATTGCGGTGGTGAATCACGAAATCTGCAAGCCGGTCCATGGTTCCATTCTTCCTGGGCTCACTGGTTTTCTTCGACAGCGGCACAACGGACATGAGCGCCGGCAGGAAGAGAACGGAATACACAAATGCCGCCATCACTCCAACAGCCACCATATTTCCCAAATCCCAATAGGGAGGCGAGTCGCTGAAGTTCAAACTCAGGAAACCAATCGCTGTGGTCAGGCTGGTGATGAACACCGGTTTGAAATTGACGCGAAGCGATTCAATAATGGCCTCGTTTTTGGTTTTGCCGTGACGCATTTCATGAAACAGGGTGATCAGAATATGAATGCTGTCCGCCACTGCCATGGTGAGAATATAAACAGGGGCGTTGGCGGAAACAGGAGTGAGCAAAATACCCCACCACCCTCCAACCCCCAGGGCTGTCACAGTGGCCATACCGATCAACACCAGCGTGGACACGGTACCCGCTAATGAGCGGAGAGCCACCCACATGCCGACTGCGATCAACAGAAACATGGCGGGAACCAGCGTCTGCATATCCTGCTGACCGGCTTCCACGAACTGGTTGTTGATCATAGCCACGCCGGTGAGATAGACATTAAAATTAGGATGGCTCGAGCGGAAATCATCGACCATGGAGCGAACAAATGCCGCCACTTCCGGAACCTCGGTGATGGTTTTTCCGGGGAGATTGATGGTGACATTGATTCCGGTCACGTGCGCTGTCGGCGAAACCAGGCGATTGACCAGTAAGGGTTCTGACAAAGCAACCTTCTTGATCCGTTCCAGGTAGAGATCCGGCAGGCCTGCTGCATTCTTGACCAAGTCTTCCACCACCAGACCATCCCCATCCGCCCAGGAATGCTGGAAATTAGTTATCGACTCCACTCGAATGGAATACGGAATCTGCCAGGCCTGTTTCGTTAATTCCTCCACCGCAGCCAGATTCTCACGGGTGAACACCTGGCCGTCTTTCGGGGCCAGCGCAATCATAACGTTGTCATTTTTGGTGTAGGTGTTCTGCAGGGCGTCGAAGGCTTTCAACTGCGGATTTTCTTCACTGAAAAACACCCGGTAGTCTGAGGAAAAATCCAGAAACCGGGCGCCGCTTGCGGTGGCCACCACAAACAACAAGGTGGCCAGAATGATCCACCAGCGGAAGCGGATCACCCATTCTCCATAACCGTATTTGCGTTCCATTTTGTCTCCTTCAAATTAAATTTTGTTTTATTTTGTTAGTTAAATAACTAATATTAAAGTCAAAAAAATTTACATTTCCTTAATCCATGTCTTCAATCGAGCTATTTCTCTTTCAACAATTTTAGGATCCTTCAAGGCATTGGCAACCACGCCACACCCTTGCAGAGCGGCCGTCAACTGCAATCCAAACTGGTCTGCCTGCTTTTGCCCCATCTCCTTAAACTGGCGGGTGATCCATTTTAAAACCCATTCCATCAATCCATCAGCCTCGCTGGCAACAGGAGGCCTTTCTTTATCCAACTCCTGGCACATACTTCCGATAGGGCAACCGTATTGGGCAATTTCGTCTTTTTTGCTTACTTGCAAATCGAGAAGGTTTAACAGGCGCTGTCTGGGATCCGGGTTCTCATCCCATTTTCTGGCCTCGTTTTTAATAGCTTCTGTTCGTTGCTCAATAACTGCAGCGACCAGATCCTCCTTGGTTTTAAAATAATAATAAACATTTCCCAGAGGAACCCCGGAGTCTTCGGCGATATCTGCGATTGAGGTGTCCTTAAGCCCCGCCTGATGAAACAGCTTGGTGGCGGATTCGACCAGTCGCTCTCTTTTGTCGCTGACACGTCCCATATCCAAACCTAAAATTAAGTTAAATGACTAACTTAAAATAGTGCCAAAAGGGAAATCTGTCAACCCTCATTTTCATTTATTTTTCACATTTGTCTCTGGATCAAAAAAATGCATTAAAAAACAATGGGTTATGTAGAGTTGTTTTGTCTCAGTTGGCAGGTTCCAGCAAAGCCGGGTCCAGCGTCACGCTGGCTAGCGGGCGCGCTTGAGGCTGTTTTTGTTGAAATCCCTGCCCCTGAATCCGACTTTGAATTTATAATCGGCCCACTTCAACAAAGTGCTTTTCCCGGTTTGGTGGTTCTGCATGAACATTTCATCCGGATACCAGTATTTTCCCAGATACTGTTGATACCCGCGGAAGGTCTGGGTTTTGAGCAGGGCGTTTTTGCGGTCGTAAAAATCGATCTTCAGCATGCGGTATTCCTTTTTATCCAGCCAAACCACTTGCCGGGTGTACCCGGAGTTTTTGTAGGTCGGATAGCGCTCGAATACGAAGCACTCCAGGCCCTCATGTGTTTCATCACGTATCCATTTGTAGGTGTACTTTTCCACCTCCTGGCTGGTAACGTCCTCGTAGGCGAACTCACTGCCCATGAACGAACCCGACTTGTTGGCCGAGCTGATGCGTTTCACCCGTTTCAAGGCGGGCAGATACAGCCATTGATCGTCGGTCCCGGTTTTATGGGTAAAGTTGAGGAGTGCCGTGCCTTTGACGTCACGTGGCCTGTCGAACACCACTAGTGATTTGTCACCGTCGTTTTTCACTTCCAGATTTTTAGTGCGGAGATACCGGGTGCTTGTTTCTCCGTGCCGGTTTTTCAGAATCATTTCCATTCTTGCCTGATAGTCGACAAATCCATTATCGCGTTTGTCATCTTCCACAGCAATGGCAAGCCCCTTGGCTTCAGGCGTCTCGGCTAAAACCGGGACAGTAAACCCGAATAAGATCAATACAACTGTTCCCAACACACGCATCATAATTTGACTCCTCGTCAAAATGAGAAAATGAAACTCTTCGTTTACGAATAATTCAAGCTGCACCTGTTTCACCTGTCTGTTGCAGGGTGCTTTCTTCGGCATATCTTTTACCTTCCAGCTTCATGAGCAAGGGTGGAAGAAACAGGAAATCCGCTACCAGAGCGCAGATCACCGAAATGGTGGTCATGATGCCCATGTGAGTGTTCATCTTGAACCCGGAAAACGCCAGCACGGAAAAACCGACCACCAGAACCAGTGACGTTACCCACAACGCCGTACCGACGGTGTGGAACGAATAGCGTACGGCCTCGGCGGGACTCTTGCCCTGCTCGCGCCGGGCGCGCAGATATTTGCTCATAAAGTGTACGGTGTCGTCGACAATGATTCCCAGCGCTACCGGGGCTACAATGGACACGGCCAATCCAACCTCTTGAACAAAGATCCCCCAAATACCAAATGTCATGAATACCGGCGCCAGGTTGGGGACCATACTCACTCCTCCGAATTTGAAACTGCGCAGGGCAACGATCAGAATCATCGAAATCAGAAACAGCGCCAATAGAACCCCGATTGTCATGCTCCTCATATTGCGCTTGGCAATATTGGAAAACATAATCAAAGGGCTGGCGCCGTGTGTCACCATGCTGGGCAGTCCGTTTTCCTTCAGCCAGGCTTGCGCTTTGTCCTCCAACTCCAACGCATAACGGGTCGAAACACTTTCCAGGATCGCGGTAAACCGGGTCGAGGATTTGGCCACGTTGATCTGGTTGTTCAGGTCCAATCCAAAAGGCAGGGACAGCTCATAGAGCAGTAGATATTGCGCTGACAGGTCGCGCTGATCCGGGAGTTTGTAATAGGACACGTCATCGCCGTGCATGTTTTTGTTTAATCGCTTCATGATGTCGGTCAGCGTACCCACATACATCACACCGGGTTGCTGCCGATACCATTGAGCGAACTCTTCCACTTTGGCCAAATACTCTGGATTGCTGATACCTCCCGATTCCCCCGCGTCGAGGGAGTATTCGATGGCCTCAAATCCTGTCAGGTTGTCGATAACAAAATCATTGTCGAGTCGGAATTGATAACGCGTGTCGAAATATTCATTGAATTTCTCGTTGATCTCCACCCGCGGAATCTGGGCGATAATCAACACCATAACAGTCAACATGCCCCAAAAAAGACCCTTACGATGCTGGATTACGAAATCCGCGAACCGGTCCATGATCAGCGTCTTGTCCTCGGGATGAGGTTTGATCCTGAGAGGCAGAACCGCCATCATGGCCGGCAGAAACGTCACCGAATAAACGTAAGCCACCATCACCCCCATAGCAACGAAGTTTCCAAGGTGTTGAAACGGGGGCGAGTCACTGAAGTTCAGGCTGAGAAAACCGATAGTAGTGGTGATACTGGTAATAAACACCGGCTGGTGATTGACGCGCAACGCTTCGATGAGAGCCTCACGTTTCGGCTTCCCCAACCGCATCTCGTGAAACAGAGTCACTAAAATATGAATGCTGTCGGCAATTGCCAGAGTGAGAATGATGGTGGGAGCCGTCGCCGATACGGGGGTGAGTAAAACACCCAGCCATCCCCCCAGGCCCATCGCCGTAACACTGGAAAACGCGATGATCAAAACCACTGTGAATGTTCCCCAAAAAGAGCGCAGAACCACTCCCATAACCAGAATGATCAGAAGATACATGATAGGAATCAGGGTTTTCATATCACCCTGACTCGACTCGGTAAATGAGTTGTTCATGAACACAATACCCGTAAGCCGAAAATCGATATCGGGGTATTTGGGACGGATCTTCTCCATCATGGCACGGATAAAACTGACCACTTCCGGCACTTCTCCAATGGATTTTTCCGGCATGTTGACAGTGACGTTCACAGCGGTCACGCTGGCGTCCGGGTTGACCAACCGATTGAGGAGGAGCGGTTCCTTCAGCGCAATCTTTTTTACCCGAAGCAGATCCGCGTCGGATAATTTTTCCGCACCCTCCACCAGATCTTCGACCACCAGATCGTCACCATCCGCCCAGGTGTATTGAAAGTTGGTAACCGAATCCACCCGGGTGGAATAGGGAATCTGCCAAGCCTCCTTAGTGAGCTCCTCGACCGCAACCAGAGTTTCACGGGTGAACACCTTGCCGTTTTTGGGAGCAAGAGCGATCATGGCATTATCGTTTTTGATGTATTTGTTTTGCAGGGCATCGAATGCCTGCAGTTGAGGGTTTTCTTCGCTGAAGAACACACGATAATTGTTGGAAAACTGCAGAAAACGTCCACCGCTCGCGGCAGCTGCAACAAACAGCAAAGTAGCCAGAATGATCCACCAGCGGAAGCGGATCACCCATTCTCCCAAACATGTGTCAGTTTTCATATATTCTCCATTTTCTGACATTGAATCCGGATCGCATGTATCAGATTAATTTAATACGCTATTCAAATCAAAAATGTTTTGCTTAAAAGAGAGTAACATTATTTTGTGAGTAAAGTGCGAGCAGAAATTGGGGCGGGACAACAAAGCGGCCCTCTCAGTGGAAAGAGCCGCTTTTTCATTCGTTTTACTCTTTATGACATTCGTTGCCGGATTCAAAGCACAGGCCATCCGGCTTCTTACCTTCCGCAGCATCCTTGAGCAACGGCAGGGCATGCTCACTCCAACCCTGACCGAAGGAATCGGCACTCGGTTTCAGGCGAATATTGTAGTGGCGCAATGTCAGTTGGGTCGATTTGCCCTGAGCCTTTAAAAGGATCTCCACTGTGGAATCACCCGGCTCTATGTTTTCGATTCCGCCAAAGGTAAACACCACCTTTTTGTTGGGAACAATTTCGACGAATTTTCCACGGCAATGATTCCCATTGGGATTACTCTCGCCGACATGAAACCCTCCGCCAGGACGTGGGTCGGCCTCCACCACTTCACCGAACCATTGCTTCAGCTTGGCTTCTTCGGTCAAAAATGAAAACACCGTCTCCGGCGACGCTCCAATGACTATCTCACGGGTTAACTCATAGGTCTCGCTCATGATCTCCTCTTTTCCTGTTTTTCAGCGGCGGCTTTCAGTCGTTCCAGTTTGGAGTCCCAGAAATCCTCCAACAGGTTTTTCAAAGGACCAAACCCCTCCGGCCGGAGACGGTATAATCTGCGAGTCCCCTGACGCCTCTCGGATACCAGACCGGCGTCTTTCAAAACGCGCAAATGCTGTGAAACCGCGGGACGGGTGATCGCTTTAAACTTCAGGGCAATCTCCCCTGCCGGCATCTCCCGGCGCCGCACCATTTGTAATATAGCGAACCGAGTCGGCTCGGCCATTGCCTGTATCGTTTCGAACATACCAATATGTTAGTTTAAGCTAACGTAAGTGTCAACTAAAATATTAGACTTCCAACTCATTGAAAAGTAATGCCGTTCCAGGTTTTATCTACGGAATATATTGAATAGCTTCTACAGCTTTATCTGCTAAGATGCCTCCATGCCCGATCCTTCCAAATTTGACTTTAAAACTTCGGGAAACTCGGTAGCGCAGGCGTACGAGGAATTGCTGGTACCGCGCATGTTTGAACCGTGGAGCAAACTTTTATTGTCGGAAGCCCAACTGTCTTCCGGGGAATCTGTACTGGACGTGGCGTGCGGACCGGGCACCGTTGCACGCATGGCCTCGGAAATGGTGGGTCCAAAGGGTGATGTAACCGCAACCGACATCAGCCCACCCATGCTGGATATTGCGCGTTCCAAACCGCAAGCTCCCAACAGCGCACCGATTGAGTATGTAGAATCTCCGGCTCATCCTTTAAAAGTGAACAAGAATTCATTCGATTTGACGGTATGCCAGCAGGGACTGCAGTTTTTTCCGGAGAAGGTCGAAGCTTTAAAAGAAATGGCACGAGCCACCCGACCGGGCGGGCGTATCGCTGTTGCGGTTTGGGGATCCTTGTCACAGAACCCTATTATGGGAGAAGTCCACGCCGCGCTTCAGGAAACCATCCCCTCGCACATTGCAGATATAATGAAAGCGCCTTTCAGTCTGCACGACTCTGAAAAGTTGACAACTTTAGCTCAAGAAGCGGGATTGGAAAATATTGAGGTTAAAACTCTCTCACTGTCTTTGGTTTTTGAAGGAGGGATTGATCAAACTATCCGCTTTCTGGAGGCTACACCTTTGACTCCTCAAATTGCGGAACTACCGGAGGAACAACAAGCAGATCTTACCGCATCCATTCGTTCGCGAATGAATCAATTTGTAATCGGAACCCAATGCCAAAGTTCCACCGTCTCGAATATTTTGGTTGGAAAAGTCTAGTGCCTTTAGCCAGCAGTTTTCACAGTACTTCTGTAAAGTTTGGGACCGGATTTTTCGAGAAAATTTTCAAACGGTTGCGGTTCGGATAGCGGTTTCAGATAGGGTGCGAGGTGATTAGGATACGATGGGTCACCTGAAAAATCCAACCGGATATCTTTTGCTCCCCAGCCTATCAACAGAACAAACATGAGAGAAACAGCGGAAAGCTCTGCCACTGCCGTCCATTTAATCGTCGTGTTCGCCAACTTCAAGCTGGACCAAAACATGGCCAGTAGAAAAAAGAACTGGATGGAGTATTTCAAGAAAACTACGGTCCCGGAATGAGACACCCAGAAAAGTAAAAACGGGTATAGCGTCTCGTAAAACAGCCCAATCAACGAAAAAGCATTGCACACAGCCATATGACGCTTGAAGCAGGTCTTACGGAGTTTCAAGTAACAGATCCCACCAATGAGACCGGCATAGAAAGTAACAACCATCAAATAACCTAAAACGATCTCAAAAAATTCTGTCTTCCAAAATTTTTCAGTGGGTCCCTCCAGGTAAGCCACCCAAACCATGATTGCCGACACGAGCAGAGTAAAGATAATTGCTACCGAGCGCTTGTCGAGGAACTGGCGCAAAGCCAGAAACGCATCCATACGCCGTGCCGGCTCCACAGGATGATCGGGCAATAGTAATTTCAGCTTTGTCTTTCCAATGTAAATTTCATCGCCAGACGCGACCCTGGTTCCCTGATCCTGGATGTTCGTTTCGCCATTGATACGCGTACCGTTCTCACTCGCCAGATCTTCTACACGAATCCCAGCGCCGTTTCGGGAAATTGAGAGGTGCTTCGGAGACACGAAAGGGTCATCCAAAATAATATCATTGGAATAAGACCTGCCAATGGTTGCCTTGCCATTCTCAAATACATACCGTTTTTCGACACTATGGCCGTGATGGTGAAGCAATTCAACAATTAATCGATCCATTGAATGCCTCCCAGTAGCTTATTCAGAAAAGGTCTGGCAAGTTTCTCATTGATGCCCGCGAGCCCAATTCGAACAACGTGACCTCGCTTGGGCTCCCCCAATACGGCCAAACTCAGATATACGTCATGCAGTTTGGGATATTTTTTATAAGGCCGAACACAATAAGCCGCTTTCCAGTCATGGTTTGCGAGTCTGATGAAATCACTCGAACAGCGAAACTCCGCGACTTCCTTTTCGGTGGCATACGGATAGTAGTTTCTTTTGGAAAAGCTGTTGGAATATATCTTATAGAACCCCAGGGAATTGAGGGCTTCGCTTTCCATCCAGACAAATGAATACTCAATCGAACCTGTATTCATTTTCGAGGAAAGGTAAACGCCATATTCACTTCTGCATCGCTTGCGGCCGAAGGAATACAACTGATCGTCCTTAAGATCCTCGCGGCCACTGTCCCCCCAACACTTAATGGCGGACGCAAGCATATTTTGAGGGACCTTGAGGGAACCAAACTCTTCTAAGGATAATTCTGCTTTAAGAACATTGCTGACGATCCGGTCATATCGTTCTATGATTTGATCCTGAATAACCTTTCGCCAGTTTGCCGTTGAGCTCTTATCAAATTTTTTTCCGGCCAGTTTAATGAGGTATTCCACGGGAACCAGATAGCTCAAATCATTGCCCTCAATCGCAACATTGACCCCTATGACCTTCCCTGAAGAACCGAATGCCGGTCCTCCGCTCATTCCAGGGTTTAACGGGGCGGAAAGTAAAATATGTTGATAAGGGTTTAATCCGACCAGGCCGTTGAAGGTTCCTTCTATAATGGTCATCCCCAAATCCAATGGATTACCCATGGGATAAACACGGTCCCCCATCAATCGGTTCGACGACCCCAGGGAAAGAAAGGGTCCATTATTGCCCTCTCCTTTTAAAATTGCGAGATCATGCGCCACATCGAGACCCACGATCGATAACTCCCCCTTCTTTTCGTTTCCTCTGTGGTATTCGATGCGGTACCGGTCCGGCGTGTCCACCACATCGGAAATTACATGGTAATTGGTGGCAAAGAGTCCTTTTTTTGAAAAACTGAAACCGGAGCCGATCACAGACTTTTCACCAGAACTGATATCGATGATCTGTATCTGATACACCGAGCCGCTGTTGCGCTCGTATATTTTTTGGGCCGTTTCCGTCAATGCCCAGGCGTGACCGGTCAAAATCCACAGGAGGAGCAACGGAAAGGAATGGATAATGGCTGATTTAAGAAAACGGTTCATAAATGGGAAGTAGTGATCTTAAAAATTGGCCTAGGGGTCTTTGTAACCTCAGAATAAGGCTCAAAAGGATGGAAATAAATCAAAAAGTCCCCTGTTCACACATGATTTCATGAAAGCGTGTTTGAAGAACCTTCATACAATTTTATTAAACAGGCTATTCTGTTGAAAACACGTCATTTTTGAGGGGTTTTGGTCAGAAAGGATAGATCGAATCCCTTGCTTTTGAGCTTTGCGGTCAGGTGCTGATACAGTGAAGGGTCCATCGTTGGCGTCCGACTGAGTATCCAGAGATACTGTCGGTCGGGTTCACTCACGACGGCATATTGATAATTTTCATCCAAGTCGATGATCCAATAGTCCCCGTAAAAGGGCCAGAAGAAAGTAACCTCCAACTTGGCATTCGATTTGGAATCGACAACATAAGCTTTGCCAACGGCTTTCCTCAATTCCCCATTCAACCCGCCCTCGCGGCAGCGGTTGACCACCTGAATCGATCCATCGTCCCGCAACGTATAATCTGCCGTGACGGCGTAACAATTTTCCTCAAAGCTATGCGGGTAACGGGCAATTTCATACCATTTGCCCAGATACTTCTTAGTATCCACCTGAGCCACCACTTCAAGAGGAGGCTCCTCCCGTGCCGGAACGGTTGCACAGGAAGCAAAACCCGATCCGAAGAGGAGAATAGCCAGGGATATGTATTTGGTTTTCGATTTCATTTTGATTAGACCAGCATACACCCTTTTTGAAAACTAAAGTTCAAAGTCTAATCCTCAGCGAGGTCTTCAGACAGATCGGCGATCAGTCTGAGAGCGCCCAGAACTCTGAGCCTTTCCTCCGAATCGGAGCTTTCCAGCCATCTCCGGTAACCACTTTCCTCCAAAGCTTCTTTCGCAGACACTCCATCCTCCGAATCGCCTTCCAATTTCTCAAGGGATGAAATATCTTTTTGTGCCTGGGCCGTAATCTTTTCAAAGTCAGGGGATTCGTGAATATATCGAAACGTATGCGCAGAGTCAGGCAATTGTTTGGACAACTCTAACAAAATGGGATGGGCTTTGGAATTCATAAAATCTTATCTCCTGTTATTCTCGATTCATCCACTCGCTCGTAACGGTCAGCCGATTGCTCACTTCCAAATACATTGAAATGGCTCCAAGAAACTGAACATTAGTTGGAAATAGGTTCTTCTCCATTTTGAGGGTAGCGATGTTTCCAGAACAATTTGTGAATCTCCATTACCACCAGGATGGATAAGGAACAGCCTAACGCCAGCATCCAAGTAGAGAAATCCACAGGTTCTGTGCGCAAAACTTTTTGACCCAAGGGAAGATACATTGTCAACACATGAACCAGAAAGGCACCAATAACGCCGCAAATCAAAATGGGGCTGCTAAATATCGATATAGAAAAAGCGGATTTGGTCTCAGAACGACAATCGGCGATGTGGACGTTTTCAAACAGCACCATGAGAAGAAGCAAGGCGTTACGTGCTGAATATTCGCTCCATCCTGATCGAAGGAGAAGAAGGAAAAAGAAAAAACCTACTAATCCCATTACCAGGGCAGAAATAACGGTGCGCTCGATCATCAATCGGTTAAAGATGGGTTCGTCGGGTTTTCGGGGCTGTCGATTCAGAACATCCCCTTCGCTCGGCTCAAATGCCAAGGCTACATCCTGAATTCCGTTGGTGACCAAATTCAGCCACAGCAATTGCACCGGTAGCAAGGGCAACGGCATCCCCAGGATCACCGCGAGGGTAAGCAACACGATCTCCGCGGCACCTGTAGAAACCAAAAGGAAAATTACTTTGCGGACATTGTCGTAAACAATGCGCCCTTCTTCGATACCGTTTACGATACTGGCAAAATTGTCGTCGCTGACGACCAGTTCTGCTGCATCCCGAGCTACATCGGTACCGGATTTCCCCATGGCAACGCCGATGTTGGCTGCGCGTAGAGCCGGAGCATCGTTAACGCCATCTCCGGTAACAGCAACAAAGTGTCCCGAGTTTCGTAAGGCCTGAACCAAGTGAAGTTTTTGATTCGGTGCAATCCGGGCAAACACGCGAGCATGATGAACAATATCACGCAACTCCTCTTCCGATTTTCCTATTAGCTCTGCTCCGGTGACGACTTGCTCTGAATGAACGGCAAAGCCAAGTTCACGGGCAATTGCCAAGGCGGTTATGGGATGATCTCCTGTCACCATGGAGACCGTGATCCCCGAGGTACCGCATGCAGCCACCGCATTGCGTGCACCAGGACGCAAGGGATCAATCATTCCGACGAATCCCAGGAACTCCAAATCGCTAGGTTCCGATGGAACCCGTGTCGAATCCAATTCTTCAGTCACCTTTCCCTGGGCCAGAGCCAACACTCGATAACCCTTTCGAGCCAAGTCCTCTGCTGTACTCTGATGTTGTTCTCTTGATTTTATATCTTCGGAAAAATCGCACAATGACAGCACACGCTCGGGAGCACCCTTAACAAATACTTTCGTGTCACCATTGAGTTTGTGATAGGAAGCCGAAAATTGATATTCCGGTTCGAAAGGAATCTGGTTAACCTGTGGAAATTGTTCCAACGCAGTGTTTCGGTTCAAGCCTAATTTTTGTCCCATGGAAAGCAGAGCAATATCTGTAGGATCTCCGCGCCATACCCAGGTTTCTCCACGGTGGTGTAAATCGGCTTCATTGCATAGAACAGCAGCTCGGACCAGTAGTTCCAAAGTCGGATGCTGAGCTGGGTCTACGGGTTGTTCCTGGAAAAAGACCTGACCCTCTGGTGTAAATCCTTCGCCGCTGACCTTAAAAGCTTCGTTCCGGGCAAGATGAATTTCCTGGACCGTAAGCTCGTTACAAGTCAAAGTACCGGTTTTATCACTGGCGATGAAGGTGCAACTTCCCAAGCCTTCAACGGCGGCGAGGCGACGTACAATGACGCCGCGTCCCGCCATGCGGGTTGTACCGACAGCCAGTGCCACGGTCAAAGCGATGGGCAATCCCTCGGGAATTGCTGATACAGCCACAGCCACGCCAAACATGAACATCTCCTTGATTCCGGTCCCATGTCCAAAGATTCCGATAAAAGCCAGTAAAGATGCAGCCACCAGAACCGCTATGGCTACCACACGGCTGAATCGCTCCATCCTCAATATTAACGGTGGATTTCCAGAACCGACTGACACCATATCCATGGCCAGTTGGCCAATAGCAGTTTTCGTCCCTGTGGCTACGATCACACCTTTGCCTCGGCCCCGTGTTATCGTCGAGCCTGCATGAACCATGTTAATGCGATCAGCCATTGGTGTCTGATGACTTCCAGACCAAGTCGGGTCTTTGAGCACCGCCAAAGATTCTCCGGTAAATAGAGATTCGTCAACTTCCAACCCGTGGGTCATAAGCAATCGAATATCAGCTGGGACCCGGTTCCCCGATTCCAACCAAATCACATCACCTGGAGTGACCTGTTCAGAATTGATTTCAAGAAGTTCTCCTTCGCGCTCGACAGCAGTGTGAAATTGGAGAAGTTCCTGAAGGGCTTGGGCACTTTGCTCGGCACGCCATTCCTGGATTCCACCAATGACTGCATTGAGCAGGAGAATCATGGCGATAAAAATCGCATCCGTAAAGTCTCCGATAAAAGTGGAGACTACAGCAGCCACAACTAAAATATAAATAAGCGGACTTTTAAATTGCCGACAGAACACCTGCCACCAGGTGGGTCCAGATTGACGTGGCAGGCTATTAGGACCATGGATTTTGAGGCGTCTGGCGGCTTCAGCATGAGTCAAGCCATTTTCGGTGGTGGAAAGCTCGTTTAAGAGAGTCGGGATTTCCTTTGCATGCCAGTCGCTATTAGAGAGTTTAGCTGTATCCATCGTTTTAAGAACTCGCGACAGTTTGTGAATGATGGCTGGGACGACCGGACAATCTTTTCGTACCTGTAATGACGCCCAAAAAACAGGTGCCCTGATTGCGGAGAATTTATTATAAGAAATAATAAAAAATATTATATTTGTTCAGTTAGTTATACCACTGGGGAAGTCGAAGTGTCCAATACTCAAATCTTACAAAGTGGATTGTTTAGCGAACAACGGAAGGAGAGGAATACTCGAAGTGAACGACCCGGTTTTTGCCCTGCTTTTTAGCCTCGTACAGAGCTTGATCGGCCTGGTCAATGAGGGCTTGGGAAGTAATATTTTTTTCGCCATGTTTAATAGACACCAGCCCCAAACTTATGGTGACGGATTGGAGGATTGATGCATTGGGGCTCGTCAAATCCAGATCTTCAACGAGCTCTCTCAATCGCTCTGCAATCACCAATCCTCCCTTTGGGTTGGTTGAGGGAAGAATCACGGCAAATTCTTCACCTCCATAGCGAGCTGCTAAATCATGTGATCTTTCAACGGTTTTTTGCAGCACATTACCAATTTGCCTTAAACATTCATCACCCACCAGATGGCCGTAGGTATCGTTAAACTCTTTAAAACCATCAACATCTAAAAAAATCAGAGACAAGGGAGTCTGATCTCTGGAGGAACGGTTCAGCTCCTTGACAAGGTTCTCATCGAAGCATCGGCGATTGGCCAGACCGGTCAACGCATCCAGATTTGAAAGCTGCTCCAACTGCATGTTATTTTCAGACAGCAGTTTATGACGCGTTCGAAAATCATTGATTTCAAAAACGATTGAAATCAACAGAAAAAGCAAAAGCAACCCGCCGGCACTGGCAATGGGAGGATGCCATTTGATTCCATCCTGAAAACTCTTGTCTCCCCGAAAAAGAATCATCCAGGATTTTCCAAATGCTTTGATTTCTTTTTTATATCTGATCAAGTCGTCATTCGCTTTGGATTTCGTGAAAAGTTTGTCTTCGCTTGAAATTTTCCGGCCTTCAAAAATTGTAAGGTTCATCCCTTTTTCAAGATAAGGATCAATCGCATTATTCACCATGGCTTCGAGGCGATACACCCCCACAATAAAACCCTTCAACCGCCTGTCTCTATGGGCAATACCGCCATAATAAGGAAGGAATACCGACAAACCACTTTCCTGCGATTGAGTCTCAACCAAATGAACTTTGTTGGTGGCCAGCAACTCTCCAGATTCTTTCGACCCTTTAATTGTCTTCAATCGCCTGCTTTCGCTCGCCAAATCAAACCCCATTCCAGATTCGTTGCCGATAAATGGCTCGGTGAAATAAACCGGATAGTATTCCGGACGCGCTCCAGCCATAACCAGGGTTCCCGGTTTTTTCAGTTCGGTAAACTGAAAGTTCACAAATCCATCACCACGCGCTTGCTCTTCAACTTTTTTGCGGTTTTCCGCAGAAACACGTGGAGCCCATTGCAGCGCCTGGATAAAGTTGTTTCTCTCCAGAATGGGAGAAACATAAGATTTGAACGCCTTCCGGGTTACCTTCGGTGAAGCTTTATAGAATGAAAGAATGTCCAAAAGAATTCTTTCATTATTCTTCATCTCGGATTTTAGATTGATAATCGTTTTTTGTGACTGGTGCACAAAATCCTTTTTCCAAAGATCCACCTGATGATCATAGACGATCTTGAAAATCAGGGCAGCAAGACTCACAGCACACGCCATGGTTATTACTGTGATCTTTGTGATAGACGGTATAGCAGGCGGTTTCATATAAATAGGTGATTATTAATGGGATATTCTTTAGTTTAACGGCCGAAAAAAAGGTTGGCAAACGATAATCCCGACAATCTCGTGAGCAAGATTTCTCCCGGAAATGTAATTCTGGCAACCCCCGACAGGGGTATCGGATGTCTGAACTGCGGTTTAAAAAGTGACGCTCAATGCTAAAGAAGCGATATTTTCAGTAAAGTCAATGGATCGCAGGTTGGAAACGCTGTCGATGAACTCGTAGTTCAAATTCAGTTTCAGCCATTCACAAAGAGGCTGAGACAAACCCACCTGGATCGTGTGACGTAAATCACGCCGCTCGCGTGTCAGACTGGGGGTGACGTTTTTATAGTCTTTGTAGAAATAGCGATAGGTTAGGTTGAAAGCACCCTTCCGATCCCAAATGGGAAGAGGGGTTTTGACGCCAACAGTGCCGTAATGTCCGACATAGGTGAATTGAGTCCCACTCGTGATTTTGTTTTCAAAGCGGTAGCTGAATAAAAGGTAGCTTTTCCCCTGCATGAAGAAAACAAAGTGGTCCATCCCCACTCCATGGTTCTCGCCGCTACGATCGGAATCCTTAAGAAACTCAAAGTTTTCATAGGAATAGCCGATGATCGTATACCATTGCTCAGAAGGGAAAAATCCTATCTGCGGCGCAACGGAATAGTTTTCCAGAAAATCCTCACCTCCCAGAGTGGTGCGATTGTAACTGGTAAACACATCGGCATCGAACTTCTCGAATTTGTACCCTCCCCCTAAAGAAAAGATATGAGATTGTAGATCGAATTCCGAGAGATCGTGATACAGGCTCTGGTAAAGATCGTAACCTGCCTCCAACTCAAATTTTTTGGTTTCCAACAGTTTGTAGTCGCCGGAAAACTCGAAAATGTTGGCAAAATCATCCACCCCCGTTGCCAAATCCTGAAGGCTGACCGTAATGTTGTCATCATATTCTATTCCTGTACTCATGGTGACGGACCATGATTTTTTATCCTCTTTTTTCTGGGTTAAATTTTTAACCAATGTCCCGGTTTTCCGGGCAATATCCGTGGACGGGTTGACTTTGATCGCTTGTTTCCAAGTTTCAGACGCTTCCTGGAGCTCTCCCAACTCGGATTGCGCCTCACCGATATAGAACAACGACAATTGTTTGAAATCGGGATCCAACGCCCCGGCTTTTTTAAAGTAAGGGATGGACTCGGCATATTTTTTCTGTTGCACCAGGGAAAGACCGAGATAAAACAGAGCCGTACCGTTGTTAGGGTTTATCTTCAATACATGATGGAAGTCATCGGCGGCGGATTCATAGGCTCCCAGCTCGTAATGGGCATTGCCGAGACCCAGATGAGCCTCCTCCGAAGCGGGGTCCTGCTGAATGGCTTTCTGGAAAGCCTCCCCGGCCTTCTTAAACTGACCCATCTCGCTCAATTCCTTGCCACGGAGAAGCCAGTATTGCGGGATTTCCTCTGCCTGACTTTCGACAATTCCGAATGGACCGAAAACCAGAGCAAAAAGTATCAGCGGGAATACGTAGCGGGAAGTGTGAAGAACCATTAATTGGAATAACTGGATATAGATCAACGTTTTTAATAGTACGGATCAAACCGCCTGGGGACTATATATATCAATTGGAAGGCATAACTCAGCGGTAATCAAGGGAAAAGAGGGGCAGGAGAATTCCAGTTACCAATAAAAAAGGGGTGAGCGAAAGCTCACCCCTTTCCATTTAAACAACTCGATTAAGGACACTTGGCTTTAGAAAAGCAATTTCTGCCTTTTCCTCTTCCCAAACCCCTATTACCTACAGCTCTTTCCTGGGCAACCTGCCTGGCATTCGCCCTTGCATTAGCTCTGGCATTGGCTCTGGCGTTCGCTTGAGCATTCGCCTTGGCCTTTGCTTTAGCGTTAGATCTTGCATTGGCCTTGGCATTGGTTTTGGCCTTGGCCTTGGCATTTGATCTTGCGTTTGCTTTGGCATTACCTTTGGCATCACGTTTGGAATTGGACCTGGCATTACGTTTGGCTTTAGCATCGCCAGGGTTTTTGGGCATCAACCTGGGAGATCTCTCTAATCTGATTTTTTCAAACCTTTTGCCCAGGGATTTGGCGTCAAACAAGGCGGCATTGTTGGCCATTTTCAAAACCTTGGCCTTTATTCTCCTTTTCAAAACCTTGGCTTTCACGCCCTTGTTTCTGGCTTTGGCTCTAATAATTTTGGCCTTTACGCCTCTGCCCTTTTTAGCTTTTTTGGCAAAAGCCAGTCTTTGAACTTTCTTACGAACAATCTTTTTGGAAAGCCCTCTTTGTTTAACAATCTTTTTAGGGTTGGACGTTTTAATTTCGATCGCTCTTACTAACGCCGGGGGAGCTTTCTGTACCTCAGTCGCTTTCCCGGTTTTGGAAACCGTTTGATTCTCTCCTGCAGAAATGTAGTGGGTCCTGACTCTTTCTCTGCCCGGCCGCATTGCTTTGGTTTCGATTTGACCTTCCAGAACAAGAAAATTCGTTTTACCGTCTGGAGCGACATCGACCACGAATTCCGTTCCTCGGACACCGGCAATAGCAGTAGGAGTGATTACTTTAAACATGGAACCCCGGGCTTTACCTTTGGTTACAACAAACCGGACCGTTCCCCGGGAAAGATGAACGATGGTTTGGCGCAAATCTTTTTCGGGGTCATAAATATGCTTGGTGATGTTTACAACGGAATCTTCACCCAGGGTTAGGGTGCTTTTATCATCAAACGTAAAGGTGGCCTTGGACAAAAGATCCGTTTTAATCCGGTCATGCATATAAACCGGTGTGGCCAGCCGGACCGGAGTGGCAACGTTTGTGTCCCGGTGCGTCTGGAGGACTATGCCATCGTAGGCGGTGGTCAACCCTACATCCGCGGAATCGATGATCCCGGCCTTTTTCAAGAAAAGCTTCTGCTCGAACAGATTTTTACCCAGAGGTCCGTCGGCAAAGGCATAGGACACCTGAACAAATTCGTTGGCTTCCAGAGGATCATGGAAGGATTTCTCGTCCAATACATGGAAACCTTTTGCAGACATATTCTGAACGGTCAACTGATATAAATCCTCTTTCGAATATTTGGAATGATCCGCTGGCAACAATGGATTTTCAGGCTGGTGACCGGCAACCAGAGCAACAAACTCTCCGCAGCTGATGGGATCATCATTTTGCGGAGAAGCCAGGGCGCTCCAGGGGCCCATAAGAATCGACATGAATATACCCAGAATAAATCCTGCGGGCATAATCCGTTTGAAACGGGATTTGTTATTTTCGGCTTTCATCCTTCCTCTCTCCTCTTTGCCCGGTAAATATGTTTTTTACCGGTGACCCTCTTGCTCAAACAATGTCGCCCCAAGCCGATCGGCTATCCATGTAAACCTCTTGCTGACCCCCTCTTTGCGACAACAGGAACACTTGTTTTTTCCTAATATATGCAAACCCGGGGCCAAAAATACCGCGATTGGGGGGCAAAAATTATAAATAACTGATAAATATGGAATTAGCTATGGAAAGTTTTTTATGAAAATGTAATTGTGTTTCTTAGGGGAGGAAAATTGGACAAAACTTGTCGATTATTAATAAAAAATAATACACCTATTGGGGTATCTATAAGGGCTGAAATATATGGAATTTACGTTCTGCTTTGTTGCGCTAATGAGAAGAATCAGGAGGAGGATAGTGTCTGAGGCACATCCTTGGCCGGAATGGGTTTGCCTAAAAGATAGCCTTGGATGAAATCGCATCCAATCGACTGCATGATGGCTTTTTGATTTTCAGACTCCACACCTTCGGCAATAGTTTTCAGGCGGAATGATTTCGCCAGAGAGACAATGGCTTTGGCGATGGTGGCATTGGCTTCCGTAGAGATATCCTTCACAAAGGTCTGGTCGATTTTAATATTATTCAGAGGGAAGCTGTTGAGGTAGCGGAGGGACGAATACCCGGTTCCAAAATCATCGAGTGAAAGTTTTACGCCCATCTCGCTCAATTGCCTGAGTTTAACTGTAACGGTATCGAGATTGGCCATCAGGATAGTTTCTGTAATCTCCAACTCAAGGAATTCCGGATGAATGCCCGAATCCGAAATAATCTTTTTAATGTTTGAAACCAGATCTTCCTGTTTGAATTGCCGTCCAGAGAGATTTACCGCAATGTTTTTTATGGGGAGATCCTTTTTCAGCCAGGCATTCATTTGACGGCACGCGGTTTCCAGAACCCATTCCCCGATGGAAACAATAATATCGCTCTGCTCTGCAATCGGGATAAAGTCCAGTGGCGAAATCACACCTCTTTCGGGATGATTCCAACGCACCAAGGCCTCGAACCCGGTGATGGCCTGTGTCTCCAGGGCCAGCTTGGGTTGATAATGCAGTTCAAACTCATCTCGCTCCAAACCTTTGCGCAAGTCCCCTTCCAGCAGTAGTTTATTTTTTAATATAAACGGCATGTCCGGCTTGTAATGGCAGTAAACATTTTCACCTTCTCGAGCGATATGCTTGGCGGCGGTTTCCGCCTGCTCGATGAGGGTCTCGGCGCTTTGCCCATTGGAAGGAAAAGAAGAAATGCCGATGGCCAGGTTTACAAAAATGTCCTGTCCGTTAATAGAAAACGGGATTTTGAATGAATCTAAAAGAGAACGCGCCGCTTCCTCGGAATCGGATTGATTTTTTGGGGCAGGCAAAATGGTTATGAATTCATTATCTCTTCCCCGCCCCACAATACTGTTCGGAGGGGATTCGGTTTCCAGACGGCGGGCAACGGCAAGTGACAGCAAATCGCCCATCATATGGCCCAGCGAATTGCTTATGGTTTTAAAGTTTTGTAGATCGACCAACAAGACCGAAATCTTTTTATCTTCTTTATTTGCCTTTAGCACAGCGGCAGACAACTCATCGATAATGAGGGTTCTGTTGGGCAACCCTGTGAGAGGGTCATAAAAGGTCAGTTGATTGTATTTATCTTCAATTTCTCTCAATTCGGAAACATCCTGAGAAATGCCAACAATAATGGGAGATGATTCGGAATAGGTTATTTTGAGTTGGGTTTTTACCGGATAAAAAGATCCGTCCTTCCTGCGGTGAACTGCGTTAAATTCGATTTCATCCTTCTTATTGGATTGCAAAAGATTTATCCACCCTTTCAGTTCCGATGGATCGATTTCCCCGATGATATCTGTTGCCTTCAATTGAGCGATCTCCGCCGATTGATATTCCAGATTTTTTAAAGCCTGGGAATTCATATGCTCGAAATGAAGGGTAATGGGATCCAGGGTATAGATTTCATTGGACGTATTGTTTAAAAGGTCCTGAAGACGGGAGGTGACTTTCTTTTCCGCCTGGAGCTTTTTCATACTTCGATCCAGAGCTGCCAGGTCTTCGCGGGACCGCTCCGAAATGGTTTTCAATATTTCCATCAAAGCTTCACGGTTGGATGCAAAATAGGAATAGAACTGTCTTTTGGACAACTTCAGTAAATTGGTTTTGGAAAGGGCTTTCACTGTTGCCACACGGGGACCGGATTCGATCAGTGCCATCTCCCCCACGTGGTCTCCCTTGACCCGTTTGGCAATCACGGCATCCTGCCGCTCCACCGCCAGCTCTCCGGAAAGAATGACGAACATGGCATCACCCTGTTCCCCTTCATTGAACAAAATCTCATAGGGGTCGAGAACAATTTCCTCACATTCGTGGGCCAGGGATTCAATCGTTTTCGAATCCAAAAGCCTGAAGAAATCCATGGATTTTAATAAATTGACTTTTTGGCTGTTAGAGGTGGTTGAGGACATACCTTATTCGCTCGAAATACAGACCGACCAGGATAGTGTTCAATCAACGAATCACTGAATACTAAATATGAGATAAGTGCCTATTTTATAAGGATAATCACTTTAGCCTTATATTTCAAACAAAATCACTTATACTGAATACTAGAACCACTTGAAATAAAAGCGTTTATCGTATCATCGGCAGGACCCGATGACGGCCACTCGGCAGAGCAAGAGGAGTTGATCTCAACTTGTTTGTGCAACATCGGTCTCCCTTATTCGATTGAAGATGATGACCCACTCTTCCCCAAAGAAAAGCTTTGTCCCCTGGATTATAGGAATGGGCACTATGTTTGTGGTGATTCTGGGATATTGGATCAACCCACCGGCGCTCCATCGATTTGAAATGCTGTTTCAAGATGCCCACTTTCAAGTCCGCGGACCTCTAAAAGCAGGTCCGGAAGTCGTCATCGCCGCGATCGACGAAAAAAGTATCGATGAGCTGGGACGTTGGCCCTGGCCCAGAAAAGTGATGGCGCAACTGGTCGATAAGCTGGTGGCGCACCAGGTTAAAGTGATCGGCTTCGATGTGGTTTTCTCTTCCCCTGACGACAGTTCCGGAAAACAAAACCTGATTCAAATTAAGGAAAGCCTCAAAGCAAAAATGACCGACGAGCCTCTGGTCGACAATGTTATCGATCCCTTGATCGAAAACTCAGATAATGACGGACGGTTCGCCGCTGCTTTGCAACAATCCAGGCGATCTGTTCTGGGTTATTACTTTTATTTTAAGCCGGATGGCTTGGAACATATTTCGGATAACGAGCTGCAACGCTATCTGGAGAACATTAAATCTACCCGGTTCAACGGATTTATCAAATCCCAGGGAAACCTTGATCTATCCACAATGGACTTCAAAAAGGGATATGCAGTGGAGTCCAGTATCTCACTTTTATCGAATAGCAGCCGCAGCGCAGGATATCTCAATTTTGACACCGATTCGGACGGTACTTTGCGCAAGCTCCCTCTCATCGTCAGATATTGGGATAAAGCATCCGACAGGAATTACTATTTTCCTCCCTTGAGCATGCGGATTCTTGAGCGGTATTTGGGAGGAAGCTTGTTGGTCCGTGTGAATGAACTGGGAGCCGAAAAAATTATTTTGGATGCGGAAGAGCCAATAGATATTCCCGTCAATAATCGAGGTGAACTTTTAGCCAACTTTATGGGAAGCGGAGGAACCTTTCCTCATATTTCCATAACCGATTTACTGCATGATCGGCAAAATGCCATCCCGAAAGGAAGCCTGAAAAATAAAATTGTAATTGTCGGCGCCACCGCAACGGCCCTGGGAGATATAAAGGTTACTCCCTTTGATCCGGTGTATCCGGGCGTCGAAATTCAAGCAACCGTTATTGATAATGTCCTGCACAACAACTTCTTATCCAAACCAGGATGGATTTTAACGTTTGAACTGATTTATCTCATATTCCTCGGGTTTTTCCTGACCATCATTTACTCCAGATTAAAACCGGTTACAGGTGTAATAGCCTGCGCTATGATCGTTGGAGCTCAATTTGGACTCAGCCAATGGATTTTTGTTCACAAGGGTCTTTGGATCACAGATGTCTTTCCGATTTTTGAAAACGCTTTTATTTTTTCCGCGTTGACGATTTATGGATACCTGACTGAAAAGAAGGAAAGAAATTTCATTGAGCATACGTTCGGCAAATACATGTCTCCCAAAGTGATCGACAAACTGCTGCAAGATCCGACAGGCTTGAAACTGGGTGGGGAGGAAAAAGAATTAACCGCTTTGTTTACCGATCTCGGAGGTTTCACAACCTTTTCAGAAAAACTGTCGGCGGAAGAGTTGGTCAATCTATTGAACGAATATCTTTCGGAAATGACGGAGATTCTTTTGAGACATGAGGGCACGCTGGACAAATACGATGGAGATGCCATAAAAGCATTTTTTGGCGCGCCGGTTTACTTCGAAGATCATGCCAAGCGGGCCTGTTGGGTCGCTATCGAAATGCAGGAGAAACTTGCCTCTCTTCGGAAAAAAATACCCGAATTGAGCATGCGGATTGGAATCAATACAGGAATGATGGTAGTCGGAAACATGGGTTCGAAGAACAGAATGAACTATGGGATGAACGGCGACTCGGTAAACTTGGCCGCCCGCCTGGAAGGGGCCAACAAGGAATATGAAACACTCATATTAATCAGCGAATCAACTTATGAGCAGGCAAAAGACTTTATTGAAGCGCGGGAAATCGACACGGTTCGCGTGATGGGCCGTACGAACCCGACCCGGATTTTCGAGTTACTCGGGAAAAAGGGTTTTATCAATTCTCCCGTTTTCAAAATCTTACCGCTTTATAATGAAGGTTTGAAATTCTATAAAGAAAGTGATTGGAAAGAGGCCATTGCATATTTCGAAAAGGCTCTTGAAAAGTATCCTCAGGACGGCCCCTCCTCAACCTTGCTGAAAAGATGTCGATTGTTTCAACAAGATTCCCAAATGGAGAAAGATTGGGATGGGATTTATTCGATCTCTTCCAAATAAGGCTGCTTTTTATTTGAGAAGGTTGGCTATGGCCGCTTCCGTTTCCTGGTATCTTCCCTCACCGAAGTGCCTGTACCGCACCACGCCATTCTTGTCGATCAGATAGAAAGCCGGCCAATACCGGTTGCCATAAGCCCGCCAGACCTTGAATCCATTATCCAGGGCAATCGGAAAGGTGAGTCCGTGTTTTTGAACCGCCTGTTTTACGTTATCCAGTTTTCGCTCAAACTGAAATTCCGGCGCGTGAATCCCAAGAACCACCAGTCCGTCTTTCGCGTATTTTTTATGCCAGGCCTGAACGTAAGGAAACGTGTTGATGCAGTTGTAACAGGAGTAAGTCCAAAAATCGACGAGAACCACTTTTCCTCGCAATTCCTTCATCGAATCTATCTTTTTTGAATTGATCCAGTGATCAAGCCCGGAAATTTCCGGAGCATTAAACAGAACAGGAAGCGATGACGGTTGCGGTTTAACCGAGTGCGCCATGGCACGGGGCAGTAAATCAGTCCCAAGCGACATTATAAATATCCCAACAACCAGTGCGCAGGCAAGAAGCAATTTATGGATCGACCCGGCTCTTTCTTTTGACTTTTGACAAGAGTCTGTCAGGAACTGCTTATTTGTTGAATTGCTCATCAAAAATTCCTTTCATTATTAACAACCAAGTATCGATCAGGCAATAGTGCTGCCGATTTTTTTGGAGTGATCATTTCCTTTAACCTGACGAAAATGGTCTCTCTTGAGAACCAACCGCAATAAATAGAAAGAAGCGGCAACCAGCACCAAATCCTCAACAACGGTCCAGCCCGTTAGCGGACGGGCAAGAAAAACACCAAAGCAACCGCAATTGGGCACAGGTATTCCACGCAGCAAAGTGACCACGGTCCAAAGGGTAAACAAGATATGCAGCATAAGAGATCCAAAGGCGCCGGCAATCAGCGTCTTTTCTCGAAACAACCACTCGGCGATCCTCAATTCGACCAGCACCAATATCGCTGCAACCGGGTACAGCCCCCACTCGGGAATAGCCTGATAAGTAATAAGCACCTGAACAAAACCCGGCACATCCAGAAGCTTACCGAAGCCGGACAGAAGCAGAATCACGGCAATGCCATAGCGCAGAACTCTGATAGCAATATTATTGGTAGTTGACAGTCCAGTCATAAGGAATGAATTCCACTTCAAAGGTTTCATCGATGGGTGAGTTTCGATAACGATTGATATACTCAATGAGAGAAGACGCCGTTTTCGGATTCACAAAGTCCTCTTCGTAAAAACTAAAGATTTCTGAGAGACGAACCTTTTGATCCGACTCCACAACTTGCACATGCCTGGAATGATTAACAAACTCACGCGCGAGGGCATCTAAAGTATTATCCAAATCTTCAGCCCGGAAGGGTGCCTGGGGAAGACGGGGACAGGCTTTCACCATGCAATTGAGCGCAAAATGAATTCGCGGATCGCCCAAGGGCCGGATGACCTTATTTTCATAGTCGTATAAAGAAATTTCTTTTCCTCCGACAGTAAAGTCCGTGAAAGCAAAAAATTTGGCCCGATCCGTAAAGCTGCTAAAATCACTGGGAAAACCGTATGAAATAACTCCATACATAGCCAGGGCATTGTAGGAATTCAGATAGTATGCCAACTTGTCTTCCAAGTTCACAAACCGCTCAGGGTTTTTCTCCGGACTTGTTTGGGCAACATACGAAATCATCCGGTGCAAACGGACGGGATTTTTTGAAACCTTCTTGAAAGCAACCCGGCCTTTAGAATCTACCGACTGCATCAACACCTGAGTCCAGGATTCCTCAGCCAACTCCTTCGATATTCTTTTATCCTCCTCATTCTGAAGAGTAGGAGGCTGGAGAACGGTCACACACCCGGACAAAATGAATCCGGAAAGGAAGATTCCTCCCATAGAAAAAATTCGTTTTAGTAAATTTATCATCTGGCCACCTGAAAAATATTTTTAAGCCGGAACTTCAGTCGACTCCACACGGCCTGACTCCTTTAAAGGATAAAAAACTTCCGCTCCCTCCTTACCCTCAATGAGGATCGGACGAAGAATATAATCATCTCGATTCGCATTATGAGCACACATCGACACAGGACCGTCCGGTGTCATGACCATAAACGAACAGGCTTCGACTCTTTCCGGATCCAAATGATCTGCATCCATGAAGTTTTGAACAAAAAAAGAAATCTTGCGAATTTTTCCACGAGATTTTACTAAATCCCTTCGAATCCTCCATAGACGCGGGAAAAAGTACTTCACACCGCGAATCAACCATCGCGGCTTGCGCACTGCTGCCCTAACATACTTTAAAGCGATCTTTCCCGGACTCTCCCTTCGATCGTGGGTGATGTCTTGAAAATCCTCGAAGAAATCGCCTACCAAATTCGGATCATCTACAATGCTGAATGCCTTATTGTTAACAATGATGGTAGGAGCATAACTATGGCATTTCGGATGACCCACTAGAATCGAATCCCACGCCAGGCGATTCCCCGAACCCTCATTGATCTTTTCTTTTACTGAGTCGAGCGAAATGGTTTCACCGCGTTTTCCCAGAACTCCTCTTCCAGTGTCGGCCTGAAGCTGGAATGAGGCAAATCTCACAACATCGGATTGCTCAACAAAAAATCGGACCAGATCGGGAATCTCAAAGAAGTTGTCCGTATGAACTGTTGTATTGAAGATCACCATCAAAGGCAATCCACGAACCAAATCGATATATTGATTTCGGATTTTATTAAGCTCCTGTTCGGTAGAAAAACCCTTTCTTTTTTGGGTGAGGTCGACATGAAACGCGATATCGCTCAAACCATTTTCCACCAATTCCTCAATCATGCTCCGATCGCATCGTATTCCATTGGTGAACAACGCGGGACGCAAACCAATTTCCCGCGCGTATCGAACGATTTGCATCAACTCCTTCCGGTCACGCATCGTTGGGTCTCCCCCGCTGATCTGCACATCGGTCCCCACGCCAAAATGACTTTTGATTCCATCCAGCCTCCGAAACACTTCCTGCAGTGGAAGGTCTGCGACCTGATTGGAACTGGGCGACAGATAACATAAAGAACAGTCGAGATTACACCTCTGACTGATTTCCAGGGAAACACACCCAATGGCTTCCTTTCGTCCTAAAATCTGATTTTTCTTAAAATGCGATCCCATACGCAATTTTGCTTTAGCGAGGGCATCGCTCACTTGGTAACTTTCTTTGGCGCTTAATGCCGGAGAATTCCCTGTAAAAAGTGTCTTGAGAGCTTTGCGTATCATATATTTTTCCTAGTATTTTCAGGATTTTCGAAAGTTGTCCAAAAATGAAAAGTCTATTGTGATCCATAAAAATTCTATGGTGAGTCGAAGAGATCCCTCAGAGCTTACAACGTATTCTTTAGGCCCCGGCTTTTGAACTCCTGATATAATCCAGATCAATATGACCCTGTAAGGTAATTGAGAATCCTGCGACAAAATTTCAAATTCTGAAGGAGCCAAAGACCCAAAAATATCTCAAGGGGAGCAATCATGATAAAAGCGGCAGAGGAATCAACCCAAAGCAAATGCCCGGAATTAACGATGGATAATTTTATTAGTGGGCTGAAGCGAAGAAATCCGGGTGAAACCGAATTCCATCAATCGGTTGAAGAAGTCATGACCTATCTCATTCCCTACGTCCAACTTCACCCCAAATATCGCAAAGCGCAAATACTGGAAAGGCTCACGGAACCCGACCGGGTGATTATTTTTAGAGTGTGCTGGCAGGATGATCATGATGCTGTCCGTACCAATCGGGGATATCGGGTTCAATTCAACAATTCCATCGGTCCCTACAAAGGCGGGCTCCGGTTTCACCCGACCGTGAACTTGAGCATTCTGAAATTTCTGGGATTTGAGCAAATTTTCAAGAACAGCCTGACAACCTTACCCATGGGTGCAGGCAAGGGCGGCTCGAACTTCAACCCCAAGGGAAAATCCGATGATGAAGTCATGCGCTTTTGCCAGGCATTCATGACCGAACTCTCCAAACACATCGGAGAAGATATCGATGTACCCGCGGGCGATATCGGTGTCGGTGCCAGGGAAATCAGCTACATGTTCGGTCAGTACAAGAGACTGAAAAACGAATTCACCGGAACCATGACGGGCAAGGGTTTGGAATTCGGCGGTAGTGAAATCAGAACAGAAGCAACAGGTTTCGGCTGTATTTATTTTATGCGGGAAATGCTGAAACATCAGTCAGACGGTTTGGAAGGAAAACAGTGCCTCATCTCCGGATCGGGAAATGTAGCTCAATACGCCGCACTGAAGCTCATTCAACTGGGCGCAAAAGTAGTCACCATTTCGGATTCCTCAGGATTCGTTCATGACCCGGATGGCCTTGATGAGGAGAAACTGGAATTCATCATCGATTTAAAAACCGTTAAAAGAGGACGGATTTCAGAATTCGCCGACCATTACAAACTGAAGTTTTACGACAAACAAAAGCCCTGGAGCATTCCTTGCGATCTGGCTTTCCCCTGCGCCACACAAAATGAACTGGATGAAGCAGATGCGAAGGCATTGATCAAAAACGGTTGTCAGGGCATTGCAGAAGGCGCCAATATGCCGGTCACCATAGGAGCTATAAAAAGTTTCCAAAACGC
The DNA here is from genome assembly GCA_028278405.1 of Nitrospinaceae bacterium. Classification (GTDB taxonomy): domain Bacteria; phylum Nitrospinota; class Nitrospinia; order Nitrospinales; family Nitrospinaceae; genus SZUA-226. The sequence continues at coordinate 179,883 of JANQEK010000037.1, read as the reverse complement.
CAAACTTCTGTTTTCTCCGGGGAAGGCATCAAATGCCGGAGGAGTGGCCGTTTCAGGTTTGGAGATGACGCAAAACAGCATTCGCATGTCCTGGTCTTCCGAGGAGCTGGAACAACGGTTAGTGGAAATCATGACCAATATTCATCAACAGTGCATTCGGTACGGCTCTGAAAAAGATTACGTAGACTACGTTAAAGGCGCGAACATCGCCGGATTCGTAAAAGTTGCCGATGCGATGCTGGCTTATGGAGTGCTTTAAACTTTTTCTGAAATTGCAGACAAGATGACAGACAAACTCAAGGGTCGTGTCAGCCCCAAAATATATATCTCGTGGGAGGGATAAATGAAAAAAGCAAAAACCATTATCATTCTGTCAGTGATCGCAGGCTTCCTGTGGGCATTTTTCCACTTCGATCTCGGCCAGTACTTGACCCTGGAATACCTGAAAGACCAGCAGGCAAACTTCTCCGTCTTTTATAAAGAAAACACTTTCTTAGCGATTGGTGTTTACAGCCTGATTTATATTGTTTCAGCAGCCCTGTCTCTGCCGGGAGCCGCCTGGTTAACTTTACTGGCCGGAGCTCTGTTTGGACTGGTTACAGGAACCATTATCGTCTCCTTTGCCAGTACGATTGGTGCAACGCTGGCCTTTACCATTTCGCGATTATTGCTCCGCGACTGGGTTCAAAACAAGTTCGGAGGCTATCTCAAATCCTTTAATGATGGCGTCAAAAAAGATGGTGGGTTTTATCTCTTCACATTGAGGTTGATTCCAGCGTTTCCATTCTTCATCATCAACTTGGTAATGGGTTTGACCCCGATGAAGACATTTCAATTCTATTGGGTGAGCCAGGTCGGAATGTTGGCCGGGACTGCTGTTTATGTGAATGCCGGAACGCAACTCGCTCAGATTGAATCCTTGAAAGGTATTCTCTCCCCTGAAATTATTTTCTCTTTTGTACTACTGGGTATATTCCCGCTTCTGACTAAAAAGTTGTTGGCTTTCTACAAAGGCAGAAAAATACTAAGCCGGTTCAAGAAACCCAAAGAATTCGAATACAACATGGTAGTCATTGGAGCAGGATCGGGGGGTCTTGTTTCCAGCTATATCGGAGCGGCAACCAAAGGTAAAGTCGCTCTTATAGAAAAACACAAAATGGGAGGGGATTGCCTGAATACCGGTTGCGTACCCAGCAAGGCCCTCATTCGGTCCGCGAAATTCATGGCAGACATTAAAAAATGCCAAAGCCTGGGATTCAAAAACGTACAGGTGGAATTTGAGTTCTCTGATGTGATGGAACGGGTTCAACGGGTTATCAAAACGGTGGAACCTCACGATTCGATTGAACGTTATTCACAACTGGGAGTCGAGTGTCTGACCGGGGAAGCCAAAATCGTTTCACCCTATGAAGTTCAGGTGAACGGGAAAACTCTCACCACTAAGAATATCATTGTCGCCACGGGTGCCCGTCCTGCCATCCCGCCTATCGAAGGCATTGAAGAAGTCGACTACCTGACCTCTGACACGGTTTGGAGCATTCGGGAAAAGCCAGAAAAACTTCTGGTGATCGGTGGAGGCCCGATCGGTTCGGAACTCGCTCAAGCATTTTGCCGGCTGGGGTGCGAAGTTACCCAGGTGCAGCGTGGGAAAAGACTCCTTCCCCGGGAAGATCCCGAGATTGCGCAAATGGCTTATGACTCTTTTAAAAAGGACGGTATTAACGTTCTTTTGGAACACTCACCCAAAAGATTTTACAAACAAGATGGGAAGGACTTTTTGGAGTGTGAACACCAAGGGCAACGGGTTCAGATACAATTCGATAAAGTGCTGCTGGCCCTGGGACGAAAGGCCAATACAACCGGATTCGGTCTGGAAGAACTGGGAGTGGAGTTGACACCCAGGAAAACCATCCAGGTGGACGAGTATATGCGGACTAATTACCCCAACATCTATGCCTGTGGAGATGTGGCCGGCCCTTATCAATTCACTCATATCGCGGCCCATCAGGCATGGTACTGCGCGGTCAACTCACTGATCAGTCCCTTCTACGGTTTCAAAGTGGATTATCGCACCGTGCCCTGGTGTACCTATACCGATCCCGAAGTAGCGCGATCGGGACTCAACGAAGTGGAAGCGAAGGAACAGGGCATCCCTTACGAAGTCACAACCTATGGCATCGACGATCTGGACCGCGCCATTACTGATGAAGCGGCTTATGGTCTCGTCAAAGTCCTGACCGAACCGGGCAAGGACAAAATTATTGGGGTGACTATTGCGGGACTTCACGCCGGAGACATCATCGCCGAATACGTGGCTGCCATGAAGAACGGTTTCGGTATGAACAAAATCTTAAGTACCATTCATATTTATCCGACCCTGGCCGAGTCCAACAAATACGCCGCGGGAAACTGGAAAAAAAATCAGGTCACAGAAAAAACCCTGGCTTGGGGAGAACGGATCAATCGGTGGAGAAGGGTTTACGTTTGAAGGCTCAATGTTTTAGCCTTTGATGCAAATGATCTGGCGTAATGTGTGTGCGATTTCCACCAAATCTTTCTGCGCATCCATAACCGCGTCGATATCTTTGTAAGCTGCAGGCGTTTCGTCGATCACATCCTTGTCCTTGCGGCACTCTACCCCTTCGGTAGCCTTGACATGATCATCCACCGAAAAGCGTCGCTTGGCTTCGGTCCGGGACATCGCTCTGCCCGCGCCGTGACTGCAGCTGTCGAAACTGTCCTTATTGCCCAAGCCGCGCACGATATAAGACTTCGCCCCCATGCTGCCGGGGATGATTCCCATATCTCCCGACCGGGCACGCACCGCTCCCTTTCGCGTTACTAAAACATTTTTCCCAAAATGATTCTCCCGTGTCACGTAATTGTGATGACAGTTGACCGCTTCCAAATTCGCTTCAAAAGGGGGAATGCCTTTGGAACTCTGTACTGCTTTAATCACTGCCTTCATCATTAGCTCACGGTTGGTCTTGGCAAAAGTCTGCGCCCACTCTACCGCCTCCACATATTCGGCAAAATGATCCGAGCCTTCCGAAAAGTAGGCCAGATTGATGTCTGGAACATTGACATGCAACCGACGCACGTCCTGTTTGGCCAGTTCAATAAAATAAGTTCCAATCCGGTTGCCGATACCGCGGGAACCGCTATGCAACATGAACCAGACATGATCCTTCTCATCCAGACACACTTCAATGAAATGGTTGCCTGTCCCTAATGTTCCCAGATGATTAACGGTGTTGGCGTTTTTTCTCATCACTTTTGGATTCTTTTCAACAATGGAATCCAAACCCGGCGCCAGATTTTCCCAGGCCTTCGTCTGCCCATCAGGAATATCGGCCCAGGCACCACGGTCTCCCCGGCCGCCATCGTGGGTTCTGCCATGAGGCACCGCTTTTTCTATATTGGCGCGGATCTCTTTCAGGTTTTCCGGCAAATCGGTCGCCTTCAAACTGGTCTGCACCGCCATCATGCCGCATCCAATATCCACACCGACCGCCGCAGGAATAATGGCGTCCAGGGTTGGGATCACGCTTCCAATAGTCGCCCCCAAGCCCCAATGGACATCCGGCATAACAGCAATATGGCTGTGGATAAAAGGCATCCGGGCAACATTCATCAACTGCTTTTCCGCTTTATCATCCAGCGGAACGCCTCGAGTCCAGGTCTTCACAGGAACACCATTATTCGGTTTTAAAACATCAAAATTATCTTTTCCCATACTTCGTCTTTCCATCAGACTCAGGATTAATCAAAAAATCTGAAAATATGATCCTCAGTAACCCATTGAAATCATAATCTTCACAATTTTCTGCACAAAACCTGCACATCATTTCCTGAGAAATTCCGTTTACCTGTCATATCCCTTGCACATGTAAGCATAACACTGGGTGCATGGACAATGCATATTTACATCCCAATGCAAAACGCTTTCTTCCCGGACTGATTTTTGGGGCAGCCGCAACTGTACTGGCTTACGAACCGGTACACTGGTTGATTCAAACCTGGCAAGACCCGGCCTACGACTCCAAAGGTTTCCTTATATTCCTGGTCTGTGTCGGGTTGTTTCTGTGGAGCGTCTCCAGTCCCCGACGCGCCAGCCAATCCAATAGTACCCAATGGGCTCTAATCCTCCTGACCGCCACCGCGTTGGTCCGTCTGGTCGGTCAGGTGTTTGCCGTCAACATTATCGGCGCTTTGGCCTTGGTCCTCGATGTCTACGCCCTGGCTACTTTGGCCGGGGTTCAAGATAGAGAGCGATCCATTTCTCCCGGCTGGCTGGCGGTTTGTTTCCTGTTTGCCCTGCCGTTGGAACGGGTCATGCAGCATACGGTGGGATTCGGCCTGCAATCCCTCTCTGCCGGAAGCGCTTGTCTGATTCTGGGCGGTTTGTTCGATAATGTGGGTTGTCACGGCGTACGTATTTTGATCAACCAGAAAGATGTGCTGGTCGACCTGCCCTGCTCCGGTGCGCGGACATTGCTGCTGCTGCAATTGTTTTATGCCTCCTGTATGGCTGTCTACCGACCCAGTATTGTTTCCGGCTTGTTCGGTTTTTGCGTCACTTTATTTTCCAGTTTGTGGACCAACATTTTCAGGATCATGGCTCTCGCCGTAGGTATTGCCTGGCCGGAAAAAATATTCGACATGGATGTCATGGCAGAACCGGGGCATTCCCTTCTGGGCCTCATGGCCCTGGCCCTGGGCTGTCTGCCCATTCTGCTCTGGGCCCGTTACACGGACGACACTCCCGGAAACCTGGTCGGCAAACCGGATTCGCAGAAAAATTCCACGCCCACCCAATTGATGGGTATCGGGTTGCGAATATTGAAAACCCATCCCGTGGTCATGGCTTCTATCTTTCTGATTATTGCTGGAGGAATTGTCAGTCTCCCCAGGACACCCATCGACGTCGCCCGCCCCAATATCAAAATTTCCCTGCCGCTGATCATCGATAATCATGAGGGAATCCCCGCACCTCTCCTTCCAAAAGAAAAAATTTACTTCACCCAATACGGAGGTGCGGCTGCCAAGGCTTCCTATGGCAACAACAGCCTGCTTTGGATCCAAACCTCCTCCCCCCTGCGCCATCTCCACTCACCCGATGAATGCTTGCGGGGATTGGGATTTGAGGTCCAGCACATCGGTATTTCATACGACACAATTCCGACGGCCGTCTACAAGGCAACCACAACGGAAGGACAAAGCTACCGGATCGCGGTCAGTTTTATTTCCGACCAGGGACATATTACGTCGAATGTATCGGAAGCGGTGTGGCATTGGATGCAGAAACGCAACAGCGTGTGGTCCGCAATCCAACGCATCTCTCCCTGGGAACAGGATGCATTGATAACCCGCCGATGGGACCGGGCGGTCCTGGCGGCACTGGATATAAATATTACTCAACGACCTGCTGACTTCACGAAAGAGAGGACATTATGAAAGCTTTTATTCATTTATTTATTCTTGCTTGCGCACTTGCTTTTTCCGGTACCGCCTTCGCGTTCACAGAAAATGATCTCGGCGGATCGGTCAAGGCAGTGGTTGACGGCAAAACCATCCACTTTCCCGCCCTGAAAACGGACATCCATTCAAAAATCCAGGGCGACCTCGCGACGGTGACCATCACACAAACGTTCGCTAATCCGACTTCGGATCCATTGAACGCTACCTACCTGTTTCCTCTAAATAAAGACGCTGCGGTTCACGCAATGACCATGGAAGTAGGCGATGAAATCATACAGGCTCAAATCCATAAAATTGGGGAAGCCAAGAAAAAATTCAACAAAGCAAAAAAACAGGGTAAGGCAGCTTCGCTATTGGTCCAGCACCGGCCCAACATGTTCACCCAGCATATTGCCAATCTCATGCCTGGGCTGCCGATCAAGGTGACATTGGTCTACGATCAAACCATACCCAAAGTGGATGGTAATTATGAACTGGTTATTCCCTTGATCGTTGGTCCGCGCTATCAACCCGCCCACTCCGGGAAACCGCCACAGGTTGTGGATGACGGTGTCACCGTGGGAATAAAAAAGGTCAAAGCGGAAACTCAATTCAACCAGTGGGAAATCGAAACGCTCCCTGCTTACCCGGAAGTTTCGGGCTTGACGATTCCCGATTCAATCCGCAAGGACCGGGTCTCCATTAACATCGAAATGGAAGCGGGAGCGACCATTCCTCATATTTTCAGCCGTACCCACAAAATCGATGTGATCGGTGAGGAAAAGAAAAAAACGATCACTCTGGCCGACGGCCGGACGATCGACAATCGGGATTTCGTTCTGCGTTATCAACTGGCCGGAAAAAATACCCAACCCACATTCCTGGCTCATACCGATTCGAAAGACGGTTACTTCAGCTTGTGGATCGAACCTCCGGCATCTCCGAAACCAAATGACATCGCCGCGCGGGAAATGGTGTTTGTGCTGGATACTTCCGGCTCCATGAGCGGTCAACCCATCGATGCCAGTAAAGTCTTCATGCGTCATGCTTTGAACAATCTACGAAGCAAAGACTACTTCCGGATCATCCGTTTCAGTAACAACGCCTCGGAATTCACATCGGGCCCGGTCCGTGCCACCCCGAACAATATCAACAACGGTGTGAACTATGTCAACTCTCTGAGCGCCAACGGAGGAACTGAAATTCCCAACGCCATCCGTCAGGCCTTTTCCACTCCCCAACCGGATAGAACATTGCGAATCGTCGTTTTTCTGACAGACGGCTACATTGGCAATGAATCGGAAGTGCTAAAACTCATTACAAGCAACATCGGCAACGCACGCATTTACGCGTTTGGGGTGGGCACTTCGGTCAATCGGTTTTTGCTTTCCGAAATGGGAAGAAAGGGCCGTGGGTTTGCGCGGTTCATGGACCCTACGGAGGATGCAGAGGAAGTCGCGCTGGAGTTGGCCGGCAAACTGGAGTCCCCGGTATTGACCGACATCCGCATCGATTGGGGTGATCTTAAAGTCAGCCAGGTGACACCGGAGGTTGTTCCCGACCTGTTTGCGGGAGACTCGATTCGCGTTCTTGGAAAGATCGAAGGAAGTGGAATGCATACGGTTGAAGTACAGGGACGGGTACGCGGCAGGAAAGCCTCATTACCGATCCAGGCAAGTCTACCGAACAAGAAAGACTCAATCGCTCTTTCTCCGATTCCGCAAATCTGGGCACGGTCTCAAATCGCAGATCATATGCGTCAGATCAATTCTCCAAACGCCTTCAAAACCACTCACCTGAGCGATGACGAGCTGAAGCAGAAAGTAATTCACCTAGGCCTGAAACACTCGCTGACCACGCGTTGGACTTCGTTTGTAGCTGTATCTAAAAAAATTGTTAACAAAAATCCGCAGAGCTCTAAGGACTCGCAAGTCCCTCTCCCCATGGTGAAAGGTGTAGGACCGAAAGCTTACGGTCAGGTAGCCCCCATGAAAATGGCGCAGAATTTTTCCGGAAGTTCCGTTCCGGAACCGGCCACCTGGGCGGGATTGCTGGTGATCAGCCTGGCGGCTCTGGCATTACTCAGACGCCGCCAACGAGCGTGAAGAGACCGGTCCGATTCATATGCAGGAACGATCTTGGACAGGATGGCGGGCGACAGCCTGCCTCCTGCTGGCGGACCTCCTGTTTTATTGTGTTACCATAATTTTAAGTGAGAATTAATAATCCATGATATTGCAAACAAGGCTTGACCTTATGGCAAGAACCATTCTCGTAGTCGACGATGATCCTCATATCCGTGAAGTGATTTCCTTTGCTCTGGAGCAAGCGGGCATGTCCCCGGTGGAAGCCATGAATGGACAAAAAGCACTGGATATCGTTCATCAGGAAAACCCGGCTTTGATCATCCTGGATGTCAACATGCCGGAGGTCGACGGGTTTCAATTCTGCAAAGAACTCCGCAAAACATCTGAAGTACCGATTCTATTCCTCTCCTCGCGGGACGAAGAAATCGACCGGGTAGTCGGTCTGGAAATCGGTGGCGACGATTACGTCTCCAAGCCGTTCAGTCCGCGCGAGTTGATCGCTCGAGTCAATGCAATCCTGAAGCGAAACCGACAGTCTGCAACTCCCTTGTCAAAGGATTCGCTTCAAACGCTGAAACACGGGCTTCTCATCCTGGAACCTGAGAAGCATCGTGTTACCTGGAACCAGAAGACTGTGGAACTGACGGCGCGGGAATTTTCCATGCTTCAGGCTTTCCTGACGTACTCGGAAATTGTTTTCGATCGCGACCGGATCATCGAGCATTCCTGCGAACCCAACTCTTTTATCAGCGACCGGACCGTGGACAGTCATATCCGGCACATACGAAGTAAATTTTCTGAGCTGGGCTGTGACTCCATTATCGAAACGGTCCATGGGGTGGGTTATAAACTGGGGTCGTGTCGGTGAATCGTTCTCAGAAAAAACGAAAGTACCGTCTTCGCACCATTCTGCTGGTGGTCAACCTGACGGTGTTGATCCTTCCTCTGGGCAGCATCTTTTTTTTCAGAATATTCGAGAACCTCCTGGTCCGGCAAACAGAATTGGAACTCATTTCACAGGCGGCGGTCATCTCCTCAATGTACAAGAACCAGATTATTCACTCGATGTTTGACCCGGACAGTTACGGCAAACCGTTGCCAGAATCCGTCCTTCAACCGGTTGATGAAAAATACACACCGGTGCTTCCGAAACTCGATTTGTCCGAGGACCCGGTATTGCCTCCCCGGCCGGACGGCGTGACGCCGGAGCTCGATTCCCGCATCGATCCGGTCGTCGGCGCCATCGGCAAGAACTTATCGTCCATTCTGCTCGATACGAAGATGACCACCCTCTCGGCGATCAAGATCCTCGACTACCACGGAAACGCGGTTGCGGGACAATCGGAAATCGGACTTTCGTTTGCCCGGGCAGAGGAAATTCGCTCGGCCCTGGAAGGGCAATACACAAGCGTGATCCGCGAAAGAATATCAGATGAACCACCGCCACCCATTGCTTCGATCAGCCGGGGGACCAGTATCCGTGTGTTCATCGCTTTTCCGGTGATTTATGAAAACCGGTTGTGGGGAGTGATCTATATTTCCCGGACTCCAAAAAATATTCTAAAAAACCTGTATGCTCAAAAAGGAAAAGTAATTCTGGCCGGTGTGTCCATTATCGGACTCACACTGCTTCTGGTTTATTTCACATCACGCACCATCTCCCGCCCCATCAACCAATTGATCAAACAAACCCAGGGCGCTTCAGAGGGAAAAGTCACGGCGATGCAACCGCTCGACGATCCCGTCACCGAGGAAATGGAACTGCTTTCCAAAAGTTTTTCCCAGATGGCGCTCTCATTACATGAGCGGTCGGAATATATTCGGGAATTCGCCACTTACGTTTCGCATGAATTCAAAACTCCGCTGACCGCGATCCAGGGAGCCAGCGAACTGTTGCTGGAACATTACGATGAAATGTCACCGGACAAACGAAGAAAGTTTATCGAGAACATGCTGCAAGACTCTGACCGTCTTAAGCTTCTGGTCGCACGGCTGCTGGAATTGGCCAAAGCCGAAAACCTCACTCCCTCCCAGGAAACTGCCAACTTGTCGGATACCTTGAACAAAATGAAAAACAAATTCGCCCCCCAGGGCCTGGATATCGAAATTCAATCTCAATCCAACTACCAAGTCAGGATTGCGCCGGAGATTCTTGAAACGGCTCTCTCCAACCTGGCCACCAACAGCCTGCAACACGAAGCTACCCGCGTTGACCTGGACATAAGAAAAACCGAGCATGAAGTCATTCTCGACATGAAAGACAATGGACGAGGCATCCCTCCGGCGAACCGGGACAAAGTATTCACTCCCTTCTTCACCACTCATCGGGAAAACGGGGGGACCGGTTTGGGACTCCGCATCGTCCAAACCATGCTCGAGTCCTGCTCCGGAAAAATCACCCTGGGCGAAACAGCAAAAGGAACGCTTTTTACACTTCAGTTTCCCTTGGCTTAGTTTTGCAACAAAAACAAAAAAGCCGCCAGAATCAGGGGAGTTAATCCTGAGTCCAGCGGCAAATTGGTGGAGCTGAGGGGGATCGAACCCCTGACCTCTTGAATGCCATTCAAGCGCGCTCCCAGCTGCGCCACAGCCCCGATTTTTCAGTTGTTTTGCATTCCAAGTGTATCGATAGTAGCAGATTTCCCCACGGTTGCATATTGAATTTTCCGGCTCCGGCGCTCCTCCCCTTGCGCTTGCCTTCCCCTTAAATCTCTCTATAATAATTGGATACGCAGACACTGCCAGACTTGGCAGCCCCGCGCGAGCATCGCAAACCGTTTCCATATTAACCGACTCAATCCATCATGTTCAGCAACCTGAAACGCCGCCTTCGCAACATATTCATCACGGGGATTCTAATCACCGTCCCGGTGGCGTTCACTTTGTTCATTCTGAATTTCCTGTTCAGGATTCTCGATGATCTGGTCGTCCCCTGGTTCATCGAATTGCTGATTAGAATCGGGACTCCATTACCGGAGAACTTCCGTTTGCCCGGATTGGGATTGCTCCTGATCGTCCTTCTCATCTTTGTGGTGGGTGTCGTGACCAAAAGCTTTCTCGGTGGCAAGCTGGTCCAACTCGGAGAAATGATCGTCGAACGCATCCCAGTCGTGCGAAGTCTCTACACCGGCGCCAAGCAAGTGGTGACTACCATCGCCCACGCCGACACCAAAGCCTTTCGCGAGGTGGTCCTGGTGGAGTTCCCGCGCAAGGGAATCTATGCGGTGGGCTTTATCACCGGCTACACCGAAGGCGAAGTGCAAGAGTTGACCGACGCCAAACTGGTCAACGTGTTTGTGCCCACCACACCCAACCCCACGTCCGGGTTTCTGGTGTTCGTGGCCAACGAGGATATTATCAGGTTGACCATGACTGTAGAAGAAGGCATCAAGTTCATTATTTCGGTGGGAATAGTTACTCCAGAATACAAGCAGGAAAAAATTCTGGAACTTAAAAAAGATTATCAGGCGTAAACCTCCCCTCAAATGCTCACCAGATTTACATTTCCCCATCTAGCTTGACCGGCAACAATTCTCAAAGTATTTGTCTGCCTATACCTTTGCCCTTACACTGAGAAGAAACATCCAATCACTCATCATTCAAGGCGGACTCATGCTTCGAATTTTTAATGTCGTTGTACTTCTGATTGCCTTAACAGTTGCCGGCTCGGGATTCGCGAAATCCACTAAAAAAGCTGAACCTCAACCCACGCCCCAGAGCCTTTTGGCACTTGAAGACGCTCTTGCAACCCCTGATCTGGCGGGATTGGTTTATCTCGATATGGACTATTTCCTGCGCCTCGAAAAGGCCTTCATCGGCGAGGAAGATCCTCTCGCTCTGCCAACCTCCACTGGTAATGGTAATAAAACGAATACTTCCTTTCTAAAATTCCTGGGAGATTCCGGGATTGATTTGAGCAAATCAGTGGATTACATTATCGGCGGATTTTATGCCCGGGACAAAAACAAGAAACATCAGGTACAAATTGCATTAGGAAATTTTTCTGTTGAAACCCTGACTGAATATTGGAAAACAAACAAGGATGTGAAACAAACCGAGATCAACGGACGCACCGCCTGGCTCTGGTCTCCGATTGATACCGATACCTGCAAACCCTCGCGGCCTGAAATTTTAGTTGCAGAGAAAAATCGCCTGATCACCGGTGATCCCGAAACAGTATCCAGATTCCTGAAGCGGGGTGATAACGCGAAAGCCGAGCAGGATCTTTCCTCATGGCGCAATTATCGCACGGGCAAATTATTCAGCCTCGCAGTTTTCCTGCCTAAAAATCTTAAAGAAATTCCCGAAGATGGGTTCCTCCGAATGATGGCTCAATCCATGCAGGAAAAAATGGCTCCGGTAACCGGGTTTTACAGCGGCGGCACCATCACTTGGGATCCAGCAGGAATCGATTTGGAATTGCTTTTGGAATCCACCGATGCGGCCTGGAACCGGGAGCAGCATCAGGAAATCCAAAAATGGAAAAAGAAAACTATTCAAGGCATTGAAAAGGAATTCAAAAGTTTAAAAAATCTACTGAGCTACCTCGATTCCAAAGCCACCGATGACAAACTGATCCTGCAGGCGAAAATCAATGAAGCGCTTGTTAAGGACATCAAAGGCGTCTTTCAGGAAGGGGTGGATTGGTTTGCATCGGCTCTTTCCTCATCCATGTCCATTTCAGGTGACAACGAGGCTTCCAGCGAGAAAATCCTACCTCACAAGGATGTCAACCAATATAAGAACATCCCCAGGCCCGAGGACCTTGATCCTTTCGATACTATGGCCAACCCGAACGAAAGTTACGCAGCCGCTACCGGACCTTTTGGCATTCAGGTCAAGGAAATCTCACTCCATCCGGAGCAACCGGGAGTTGTCAACCTCGGCTTGGAAGTTGTGAGCAGTTCCGTTCCAAAGCTTGAAATCAACTCTTTTGCCAAGGAGGGTGAGGGAACGGGCGCCTGGTTGCGAGTCACCCATGTACTCAGTAAAAGCGGTAAGGAATTGTTAAGAGACGAGCCGTGCGGCAAAGATCGCAATTCCAAATCCGTTGCCCTGCAAAGGGGATTCCGGAACGTAGAAGTCAAGCGTGTTAAGAAAACCCCAACCATTCGAAAGCTGATGCAGAATAAACCTCGATGGTCCAATCTGACGCTTGATGTTCTTCAGGGTACCAAAACGGTTCACCTGAAACCCGGAACCCGGCTCTCTGATATCGCCACCATAGAAGGCGAGGTCAGCATTCAACTTCCTTCAAACGTTGTCAAAAAGAGAATCCCAGCCCCGTTCAAAAATAAAGTCGTTCAATCCGGCGGCTTTCGAATCAAGATGAAGTCTGCTGCGAGCGACTCGGTCAGCTTCATCGCCAGCGGCAAAGTAAACCGCTTGCTCGAAACGCGCGCCCTGAACCGATCCGGGAAATATCTTCAAAGCGCAGGTTCCATGTCATCCCCGTTGTTTTTTGGAAAAGGAGTCAACAAGAGCAATCAGTTTCGCGGGAAACCCAAAACCGTGGAATTCGTTTTAGCCGGGCAAATATCCAAAAAAACTTATCCCTTTCAGTTCAAATTCCAGCGTCCCGCACGCCCCGCAGACCCGTTTTTCAAGCCGGTTTCCGTGGAAACTCAATCTCGAAGAGCGTTCCGCAATCAAAGGGCTTCTACACCCAAGCAGAAAGTCTGCTCCTATGGCTCCATAGAATTCCGATCACGTCCTTTTTATATCTGCATGAATCAAAGTATCCGTGTGCAGAGCAAGTGGAAACAACCCGGAAAATACGCTTCGGGATCTTTTCTCGTCCACTCTCCGGATAATGAAGCTATCTTCAACAATCTGTCTGCCGCCCAGTTGATTGTTGAAAAGGTGATTGTCAAAGACGGAAACAACCCGGCAACAAAGAACCTTTCAGTGAAAGACGAGCAGTTTTTGAACCTGAGCTCCAACTACGTTTTTCCCTTGAAAGGAGATCAAGTTCGAATTGAGGCAGGACCTGTGAAAGAAGAAGACGAGAACCTGACTCCGGTGGGTTTTGAAGGGTATCTGAATATTCGTCTGCCACGCAAGTTGAAGTCGTTTCGTTTGGACCTTTTTTCACTTGGCAGCAAGGCCCAATCGCCCAATGGACTGAAAGCGAAGTTTACCGGGATTGGCGAAAACGGTGTGCGCATGGAAATCGAGGGGCCGCGCGAAACTCTGGTTCATTTCACTCCCCTCAATTTGCGCGGGAAACCTTTGAACCAAAAAAATCCACGCATCAAAAAAATGGATGTTGAGGGGAAAAACGTTTGGCAGGCCGAGGTCCAGGCACCACCGGAAACGCGTTACATGGATATTGTGTTCGCCTCACAACAGGACACGTGGAAAATTCCTTTTCGTCTTCAAAAGTAGCTTTTGAAGATCGATCCTGATCCAGCGAAAGTTTATTGAGCGGGAGTTTCTACATGGGGTGCGGGTTTAAAATCGTCCCGCTGGAGAGATGCTTTCACGAGATCTTCTTTACGGGTGTGCATCCCGAGGTCAGTCATCAGCGAAATCAATACCGGCACAAGAAACAGGGTAAAGATCGTTGAGAACATCAAGCCGCCGATCAGCGCGGTACCCATCCCGCGATACAGCTCCGTGCCCGCGCCCTCGCCAAAAGCGAGCGGAATCATACCGCTTACGGAAGAGATGACGGTCATCATAATGGGCCGAAGGCGGGTCTCACAGGATTTTTGCAAAGCTTCGCGTTCGTTCATACCTGAACGAATATTATTCAGCATTTGATGCACAATCAGAATCGCGTTGTTCACCACGATTCCAGCCAGGATAATGATTCCCAACTGCGTTAAGATATCGAATGTGATCCAATCCCAGCCCTGAAGCATGGCATCCGGATTCGGCACTTTAAAATCTTCGAGAATTGATCGGATATTGAACCTTTGCAGGACATTGTTCCCGGAAATCCCAAAAAACGAACCGGAGACCGCCAGAACCACGGTCAACATGACGATGAAAGGACGTACGAAGGATTTGAATAGTGCAACAAGCAGTAAATATATGAAACCAATCGCGTAGAAAAAACTATTCAGCAAAGACTCCTCGGTTGACGCCAGATCATCCGCTGTACCGCCGATGCGCAACCCATATTCTTCCGACAGGTTTCTTCTGGCAGGGACAAGGTTTTCCTGTTCCACACGCTCGATCACTTTCTGCATGGGATACGACTTGTGCACCTGGACCAGCAATTTGGCTGCGCGTTCTTTCTCAATGTGGTCAATGCGAGCCGGGCCAGAGGCAATTTCAATATCCGCCAGGTAACCCAGGTTTGTCATCATTTTTTCATCGGTCCAGACAGGGAGATTTTTATAATCATTTAATCCCAACTTTTCATCATCCGCCCGTACCAGAACGAAGTCGATCGGCTCTCCCCGGTCATTAAATTCTCCCAAATATTTGCCGGCATTCAGGGATTCGATGATGTCACCGATTTCGGGAACTCCCATCTTCAGGCGCGCGTTGTTCAGGCGCCGCGGAATGAAACGCAGTTCGGGATTGCCCAGCTTGAAATCCGGGCGAACGGAGTGCACACCCTCGCTTCCGGAAATGTCCTTCAACAAATCCAGAGCGATCTGTTTTAACCGGAAAATATCCGGCCCGACAATTTCAATATCAAACGTCTTGGACGCAGAACGAAAAATGGGGCGTTGGGAAGCAAAAGCAAACCGGTAGCCGGGTATCTGGAAAATGCGTCCACCCATCTCTTTGGATTTTACCGACATTTTCACTTCGCCGCGCTGGCCCCGCGCCAACTCGGGTTTGACGATCGCCCCGCCGCCGTTGAACCGGTTGGAAAACACTAGAAAGTTGTTATTCACATCATCCATCTGGGTGATTTCTTTTTCGTAATCAGCAAAAAACTTCATATTCTGCTCCACCGGCATTCCCGCCACTGGATCAATGAACATGAACACCATGTTGCTGTTACCCGAAGGCAGATAGTCGCGTTCCGGAAGGATCATAGTGCTCCACAACAGCATGCCGGCAATACCGAGGATCACTCCCGCCTTCACAGCCATATGACCGGGTCCCGTCCCCAGAACAAACTTCATGATCCGCGAATAGCCGGCTGCCAGTCCTTCTCCAAAAAGGACAAGGGGCTTCAGCGGTCCGCGGTGCAGAAAACCCGTATCGTAAGTTTCACCCGGACGCAGACGGATCAGCAAGGTGGTCAACGTGGGAATCACTGTAATGGAAACAATCAACGACAATGCAATACTGGCGCTGATGGTAATGGCAATATCCTGGAACAGTTGCCCAGCCTCTTCACGAATAAACACGATCGGCAGAAATACCGCCAGAGTGGTCAAGGTCGACGACAGGACCGCTCCCCACACCTCGACCGTGCCATCGTAAGCAGCTTTGAAAACTCCCTTTTTCATAGTGAGATGTCGGTAAATATTTTCCAGCACCACAATCGAGTTATCCACCACCATGCCAACAGCAAATGCCATCCCGGCCAGGGAGATAATATTGATGCTTCGTCCGAGCAACTTTAGAATGATGAAAACCGCCACCAGACTGACCGGTATGCTGATCGCGATGATCAACACCGACCGCACCGAACCGAGAAACAACAACAAAACGACCACCGCAAGCACCGCACCTAAAGCCAGGTTGGATTTAACCAGATACATCGCCTCGTCAATATAATCTACATCCTTGTAGACGATCTTCAGTTGCATTGGAACGCCGCGGCTGAGAAGTTCACGGTTCAATTTTTCGATGGTTTCCGTGGCCAGGTTGCAGGTGCTCACCACATTGGCGCCGTGTTCTCTGATAATTCCGAATGCGTTGGATATCCGTCCGTTGATCCGGACCAGCGAGGTGGTTCTCTCGTAACCGTCGACCACATGGGCGAAATCGCTTACGCGGATGGTTTTATCGCCATCCCGTTTGATAACCGTTTTTAAAATGTCCGCTGGATTTTTAAACTCTCCCAGAGTTCGAACGGTGTACTCTCGGTCGGGCTCATCATGAAACCCGGCGCGGGTATTCTGGTTTTCTCCGGAGAGTTTCTTGATCACGTCATCATAGGTCAGGTGGAGCCTTGCCAGGCTGTAGGGATCAAACTCGACCCGCATCTCCCGCTCTTCTCCTCCAAAATGCCAAACCTCGGAGACTCCTTCCACTCGTTGCAGGAGGGGCACAACAATATCTTCCCCTATTTTGAACATGTAGTTCTGATCGAGATCCGGCATCTTCGGGTTGGGCTTCTCTACAATCACCCACATGATGGGATTGGAATTGTCGGTGGAGATCGATTTCAACACCGGTTTGTCGGCAAGAACCGGCAGGTCTTTAACCTGCTGGAGTTTGTTGTTGACGTCGATGGTGGCGATTTTCTTGTCGGTGCCCCATTCAAACTCGAGGGTAATGGAGCTTTCCCCGTGCTGGCTCCGCGAGGTCATTTTCTTCAGGCCTTCCACCGTCTCCAACTGTTCCTCCAGCCGGCGGGTGATATTGCGCTCGACCTCGTTGGGAGAAAGCCCACGATACTGAGTCCGAACTTCAATCAACGGCTTATCAACCGTAGGAGTGAGTTGTCGCGGCAGGGTTTCGTAGCAAATCAGTCCAACAACCGCTGCCATTACAATGGCAACCATCACCGTGTGGTAATTTCGGATGGAACCGTCGACGAGTTTCATCAGGTGCCTCGAGGACCACTCTTGGGTCGGGGTTTTCCTTTTTCGGCAGAATTAAAAGGAGGTTTCGCCTGGGGTTCGGGATTTGTTGGAAACACTTTGACGCCCGGGAACATCGCCCCGGAACCCCGTTGGATCAGCCGGGTGTCACGGTTCAACTGATGGGTAAAGTCGTCGACCTCCACCAGACCATCCCGTTCCCGGAACGCCCGCACTGGAACCAGCTTGGCGCGCCCATTCTCTACCGCATACACCACCGTTCCTTTTTCGCCGATCACCAGCGAGATAGAGGGCACATGCTTGACCTGTCGGCGGGTATCAAATTGCATGCGGGCTTCGAGGGTCAAACCAGGGAACAAGGTGTTGAGATGACTGGGCAACTCCACCTGCACCTTGATGTTACCCGAAAAAATGTTGGCATCGGGAATCACCCGTACCCGCTGCTTCAGGTTTTCATCCATGACGAAGCCCAGACCTAATTCCTCCACCTTGAAATCAATCCGGCTTATTTTTTCCAGCTTGCCGCGGTAACTTTGGGGAATCTCCAACACCGCTTTCAGTTTGGAAGATCCAATCATTTCCAGAATAGCCGTACCGGAACCGGCATAGGCACCCACCTCAATTTTCTTGGAAATGACCACGCCATCGAACGGCGCCCGAATGATTGCTTTGGAAAGATTCAATTGAGCCATTTCCAGTTTTTTGGTGACCGAGTCCAGATTGGATTTACTTTTTAAAATATCTTCTTCGCGGGATTTTCCTCCTGCTGTCAATGCCGCTTTGCTGGAACGCAGGGTTTCCTGGGCGCGGGCCACTTTGTCATTGGCTTCATCCAGCAGGGATTGAGACACCACCCCATCCAGAACCAGTTGCTCCATTCTCCTTTGCACTTTGATCGCGAGATCGAGAGCGCTCTGATCCGCTTTGACTTGGGCCTGGAGTTTTTCCTTATCCTCGGGCCGGAGACCGCTTAATGTTTTTTCATATTCTTTACGGGCGCTGTCCTGCTCGGCACGCAGTTGTCCTACCTGAAGGCGATAATCACGGATGTCGATGAGCGCCAGCATCTGCCCCGCCTTGACTTTTGATCCTTCTTCAACAGGCAATGATTTGAGGCGCCCGTTCACTTCAGAGGTGATGACTACCCGCTGCTCCGCCGCCACATTGCCCACGGAATTGATTTCATCAATCACATCCTTGAAGATCACCTTGCCGATTTGGACCGGGAGAACCAGTTCCCGATTTGGCTTTTTCGCGGACTCCTCCGGTTCCGTTTGGCCGCAGGCGACAACAAAAGCCAGCGCAGCCACCAAGGCTATAAGGGCAAGTCGTTTCCCTACAATGAGTTTCCGGAATCCGGCCGGTCGTTTTCTATAAATCATGATCTTCCTAAAAGTGATTGTAATTCATTATCTTATATCGGTAATTCGATTACAAACAAAAATATAAACAAAAATGGATATACTTCCGTGTTCCCGCCTTTTCAGCAGGTTTAATGCACAAAATCTCTACCCATTAGATGATGAATTCAGGACCGAGGATTGAAGAAGCAAAATATTTGTGATTCTCCTTTTGCATGTTGTCCTTATCGGTAAATCCATGCTATTAGTAAACACCTGCTCGCTCGGCCTTAGGAAACCCATCTCCTGCAAATAAAATGGCTCTCGAATTCCATAAACTCATCAAAAAGCACGCCGAGGCTCAACCGGACCATCCTGCTATTATCGACGGTGAAGCCACCGTAACCTACGCCCAACTGCTGGAGCAGGTGGAGCGTTTTGCCGGAGGGCTGGACACCCTTTCGCTCGGTCCGGACAGCAAACTGGGTCTCCTGTGCCTCAATCAGAAAGAATACCTGATCGCCCTTCTCGGGGCTCTCCTCAAGGGCCTGCCCGTGGTTCCCTACAACTTTATGCTGACACCGGAAGATATGATCTATATCACCCGGGATGCGGGAGTGGACCACCTGGTCGTGAACCCGGTTTTCATAAAACCGGAGATCGCTCCCTTTTTTTCCAAATTCAAAGGACGGATCACCACCGCACCCGTTCCAGATTCAGGGTTGCCGGCTGAGGGGACCATCCCCTTCGACAAATTTCTGCAGTCGGCACAACCCGACGAAACACCGCCTCGCCATTCCCGCACAGAGGGAATCCCGGATGTGATCATGTACACATCGGGTACCACTGCAAAACCCAAAGGCGTCATGTTGAACGAAAGTATGTTCGACAACAATTCGAAGGGTGTTGAGACCTATTTGCCGTTTCAACCGGAGGACCGGGCCATCATGGCACTTCCCCTGTTCCATTCGTTCGGCAACATCATTGCACTGTTAATTCTCCGGGTCGGGGGCACCTTGATTCTTCTGCCACAGTTTCAACCGAAAGCCATTCTGGCAGCCATTCACCAGCATCAAGCGACGATACTCCCGCTTGTACCGACCATCTATTCGTTTCTGGCCCAATTAGTGGAACGTGGAGATTACAACGTTTCTTCGTTGCGGTACTGCATTTCAGGTGGAGCGGCGCTTCCCCACGCTCTGCTTCATAAAGTCGAAGATCTGATGAAAGTCACCGTTCTTGAAGGTTACGGTCTGACGGAGACTTCCCCGGTGATTTCCGTCAATACCATCAAAGGCGGAAGCGTTGTGGGTTCAGTCGGCCCGGCGTTGCCTGATGTGCAATTGAAAATTGTTGACGATCAGGGACAAGCCGTCCCGCAGGGCGAAGTGGGAGAAATCATTGTCAAAGGTCCAACGGTAATGCCGGGTTATTGGAAACTTCCGGAAGCAAGTCGCGAAGCATTAACTCCTGAAGGCTGGCTCAAAACCGGCGATCTGGGGCACTTGGACGAACAAGGCCGTCTTTACATCTCTGCCGGCAGAAAAAAGGATTTGATCATTCGCGCCGGGGAAAACGTGGCGCCTTTGGCTATCGAAAATGTGCTGGTCAATCATCCTGCCATTATGGAAGCGGCAGCGGTGGGAACCCCTCATCCACGGTTGGGAGAACAGGTGGTGGCCTGTATCGTATTGAAAGAGGGTTGTCAGGCAACGGAGCTGGAATTGAAAAAATACTGCCGCGAGAAACTGCCGCCATTCAGCGTTCCCGACCATTTCCAATTCTATGAAACCCTACCCAAAAACCCGGTTGGGAAAATCCTGAAAACCCAGCTTCGGGAAGAACTCCAGGGAGCCTTGAACCCGTCGTCATAACCCAATCTTTACCGAGCTCTCAGCTCAGGAACCGGAAACGCAACGAAAACCGATGGCGTAATTACGCATTTTGACCCAGTAGGCAGCCCGGTTGGAGCTTCTCAAAAAACCGGCCGTGCTTTCCCAACCGCCACCCCGCACCACTTTGGCCGTGGTGGGATGCGAACCCGGCGGGTTATCTTTGGGGCTGTTCCTGTAATAGTTCTCGTTCATCCAGTCGTTGGTCCACTCCGCCAGGTTACCGGCCATATCGTACAGACCATAGGGATTAGGCGGATACTTTCCGGGAGGAGCGGGTCCGGAATAACCATCGTTGATAGATACAATCCTCGTGTTCAACGCACAGTTCTTGTCGCAGAAATTGGCTTCATCTCCCTTTACCGTATCACCCCAATAAAAATTAGTGGTGGTCCCGCCGCGGGCAGCATATTCCCATTCGGCTTCGGTGGGTAAACGCTTGCCCAACTTTTTACAATAGCGATCCGCCTCAAACCAGGTGGCGCTGTCGACCGGAAGCCCTCCTCCAGAAAAATGCGAGGGATTGTCCAGCCCCATCACAGATTGAAATTCCGCCTGCGTCACTTCGTACTTGTCCATTTTAAAAGGAGACAAACAAACTTCATGCGCCGGTTGCTCGTCGGGCAATCCCTTGTCATTCCCCATTTTGAAACATCCACCTTTAAGCGCAACCATTTCAGCGCTGCCTCGGTTCCCTTTGGCTGCAATGAGATGCCGGTTGACCTCCCGGTTCAATTCTGTGACATGTTCATACTCCAGGCGAAGGACTCCCTTGTATTTGAGAGTCACGACACTTTGCGGTACCAATTCCATCTTGCCCTTCTTTTTGAAAAACAACCGAAAGTGGGGAATAGGCTTATCGCTCTTTGTGTCGAGATAGTTCCTCATATTACTGTTGGTGCGTTGGGGAGAAATCACCAACTCATCCACCAGTTCAGCCTCTTGCCCTTGGGAATCACCCTTGTAAAACACCAGGACATCCCGTCCGTTGGCTACAGGCATGGCCAGAATCTTGTCGATAATGACTTTCGTTTCTTTGTATTTTTTCAAGGCAAATTTCACATCCGCCAAGGCGCGCAGCACCCTGGGACTTTCCGTATCAGCCTCCAGAGCTTTGGTGTAATAACCCTCCGCCTCGACATACTTTTGATCCATGACTGCGAGGTCGCCCTTGGACAACCACGGATTCTCCTCGGCCAAAAGCGGCTGAGGTAAAAACATACAGAGCATCAAAAAATAACTGGAAATTTTCAACGTGTGTGACATATGTGATTTCATTATAAATCAACCGCCTAAGGCGACTCCAAGAATAAAGTGAATGGTTTAGATATAAGGATTTCGGGAATTATATAATAGGAGAGCGGGATAAACCAAACTTAAAAACAGTTTTTTTAGGGTGGCCTGAGGACCAGGCGAACTTCGGAATGATTTACTTTTCTTTCTGAGGCGGCTTGGGCTTGCGGGAGGCGTCCGTTTTGCTCTTTTTCCTGGAATCCTGTAAAACCTTCTGTTTTTTCAATTCCTTCCAGTCCTCATCGGCTTTTTTCTTTTTCTGATAATTGTCCCGTTCGGGGAAATAGTTGATTTCGTCGATCATCAAATTCACCTCAGATTTGCTGTTCGGGGACGGCTGCTCTCCAAGGCCATTTTGCCAGATTTTGCCGGTTTGCGGGCAGAAATTCCTGAAAATGAAGAAATTTCCGCCCAGATCACCTTTTCCCTGCCCGGATTATCGAAAATTGCTTTTATACTAGTTAATGAAACAAATGCTTCTCCGGTCCATGTGCCGGAAAAACACCGACCCAATCTCAATCATGCGCAAAATGCTTCTGGAACAAATCAAACAAAAACAGGCTCGAATCGGAATTATCGGGCTGGGGTATGTGGGGTTGCCGCTGGTGATCGAATTCGGCCGAGCCGGATTCCAGGTAATGGGGCTGGATATCGACCCCGCCAAGGTGGATCAATTGAACCAGGGGGAGAGTTACATCAAGCATATTCCCTCGAAAACCCTCCGGGAACTCGTGGAACAAAAGAAGTTTAAAGCCACCACGGACTTTTCTGCGGTCTCCAATTTAGAGTGCGTTTTGATCTGTGTCCCGACCCCCTTGAATTCCAACCGGGAACCGGACATGAGTTTTATCGTTTCTACAGCCCAGACGATTGCTCCACACCTTAAAAAAGAACAGATGGTGGTTCTGGAATCCACCACCTATCCCGGCACCACCCGCGACGTGCTGATTCCGGAACTGGAATCGGGCTCCGGTTTGAAAGCCAACCAGGACTTTTTTGTGGCGTACTCTCCGGAGCGGGAAGACCCCAATAATAGAGATTTCTCCACCAGCACCATCCCCAAGGTCATTGGCGCCGATTCGGAATATGCCATGGAATGCGCCAACACGCTGTACCTTTCATTCATCAACAAGACAGTGCCCGTCTCCAGCACAGAAACCGCGGAAGCAACCAAACTAATGGAGAACATCTTCCGGTCGGTCAACATCGCCCTGGTCAACGAACTGAAAGTTATCTTCGACAAAATGGGAATCGATATCTGGGAAGTGATCCAGGCGGCCAGCACAAAACCCTTTGGCTACATGCCCTTTTATCCCGGCCCCGGACTGGGAGGACACTGCATTCCCATCGATCCCTTCTATCTGACCTGGAAGGCGCGGGAATTCGGAATCACCACCCGATTTATCGAGCTCGCCGGGGAAATCAACGTGGGCATGCCGGAATACGTCGTGACCAAAATATTGCTGGGTTTGAATCAAAAAGGAATCAGTGTGAAAGGCAGTCGGGTTCTGATTCTCGGATTTGCCTACAAAAAAAATATTGACGACGACCGCGAATCTCCCAGTTACAAAATCATGGAGCTCCTGTTACAATACGGTGCCGAAGTTGAGTTTCATGATCCTTATATCGAATCGATCGGAACCAAACGGGAGTACCCTCAGTTCACCGGCAAAAAGCGGGTGTCCCTGGAAAGCATCAGCCAATTTGATATCACGGTCATCCTGACCGATCATTCGGATTATGATTACGAAGCCATCGTCAAACAATCTCGTCTTGTCGTGGATACCCGAAACGCCTGCGCTCAAATCAAGTCGGACAAAATCATCAAAGCCTGAGCATTGACCAACCAAGCCCCCGGCAAAACCCTTGACCGGGAATTCTCATTAAGGACTCTATGCAATTTTTACTTCACCATAATGTTATCATCCAAGCGATTACCAGTAACGATCACACAACTTTAGAACAATGCCGGGACAAAAACTCCGCGGGCTGGGTGCTGTCAAACTCTCTGGCGGCCATTCATTCGGAATTGAGCCAATCCCTGAAAATGGATAAGGCCCATTCCGCCCTCAAGAAAGCCCTCCAGGGCATTGCGGTGGCTTCTCTACCCGGGATCGACATATTGGAAACCCCTCCCTCTGCAACGATGGATTATCTGGATTCCCTGGCCATACGTGCTGTGGAGACGTTCAAGTTCGACGGGATCATCACACTGAAACCGGAAGCATTCGCCGAATCAGGTATACGCGCCTTTCAGCCGGACGCATTGCCTCAGGTATTGAAAGAGAGTCGTACAAAAGTGGACAGGGTTCCTTTGCTGAATATTCCCGCCACCTACCCTCAAATTTGGAACGCCGTGGAACAGGAGATGTCCGAAGTAGTGCGGTCGGGCTATTTCATTCTGGGCCCCAAAGTCGCTGAACTGGAAAAGCAAGTCGCCGCCTATTGCCAGGTTCCTTATGCGGTCGGGGTTTCCTCCGGCACCGACGCTCTGCTGTTGGCGTTGATGGCGGCGGACATCGGGCCCGGAGACGAGGTGATCACCTCGACGTATACTTTTTTCGCGACTGCGGGTTCGATTGTGCGATCGGGCGCCAAACCAGTGTTTGTGGATATCGACCCGGTTACCTTTAATATGGATATCGAAAAAACAAAAGCGGCCATCACATCCAAAACCAAGGCGATCATGCCGGTTCACCTGTACGGACAATGCGTCGACATGACACCTCTACAGGACATGGCCAAAAAACATAAACTGGTTGTTATCGAAGATGCCTGCCAGGCCATCGGGTCAGAGTTTAAGGGTCAACGTGCCGGAGGCTTGGGAGACTTCGGTTGCTTCTCCTTTTTCCCCACGAAGAATCTGGGAGGGTTTGGGGATGCCGGTATGGTCACCACTCGCTCCAAAGAACTTTATGAAAAAATGAAAGTACTTCGTGTGCATGGCATGGAGCCCAAGTACTATCACAAAATGGTTGGCGGCAATTTTCGCATCGATGCCCTGCAGTCGGCTATCCTCCTCGCCAAACTTCCCCATCTGGAAGGATGGGTGGATGACCGTCGCAACAACGCTCAAAACTATAACAAACTCTTCCAGAAGTCTGGCTTGACCGACCAGTTGACTCTCCCCAAGGAAGTTTTTCCAAGACACGTGTACAACCAGTACATCATACGGGTCGCTGGGGAAAAACGGGACGCGTTACGGGAATATCTGAACAGTCAAAAAGTGGCGTGTGAAATTTACTACCCGGTTCCCCTTCACATACAGGACTGTTTCAAGGACCTCGGCCATAAAAAAGGAGATTTCCCGGAAGCCGAAAAAGCGGCTGCAGAAACCCTCGCGTTGCCGGTCGCCAACGAGGTCACTGCAGAACAACAGGAGTATCTGGTGGAGAAAGCCAAGTCGTTTCTTTCCTGACTTCCCACCACGATCAGCCTATCAAGATGTAGTCGTTTAACGTTTTTGGAATTTTTGTGCGATGGGATTGCGCCGGCCGGAGCCGAAAGCTTTGGCGGTTACCTTGAGACCGGGCGCGGCCTGATTCCGTTTGTATTCATTACTGTCCACCATATGCGCCACGGTTCGGACCACATCCGCTTCGAAACCTTCTTGAATCAACCGTTCAACAGACCAGTGTTTCTCCACATAACCTTCCAGCAGAGGATCAAGCACTTCATAGGGTGGAAGGCTGTCCTGATCGGTTTGATTGGGGCGAAGTTCGGCCGTCGGAGGCCGCTCTATAATAGTATGCGGAATGATTTCCTTTTTGCGGTTGATCCAGTTGGCCAGGGCATATACTTTCATTTTCGGAACATCCGAGATTACGGATAAACCGCCGGCCATGTCTCCATACAAGGTGCAATACCCCACCGACATTTCGCTTTTGTTACCGGTGGAAAGCACCATGCTTCCCAGCTTGTTCGACACCGCCATTAAAATATTGCCGCGAATGCGAGCTTGAATGTTTTCCTCGGTGACGTCTTCCGCCGTTCCTGGAAACAACGGGTTGAGCGCCTTCTTATATTGGTCGAACAAATCTCCGATGGGAGTTACTGAAAACGAAATTCCCAGATTGCCGGCCAAGCGTTCCGCATCGGAAATACTCTGGGAAGCCGTGTATTGGGAAGGCATGCTGATGCCCATCACCTGCTCCGCCCCCAATGCTTCCACGGCAATCGCCGCAACGACTGCGGAATCAATCCCTCCGGAAAGACCCACCACCGCTTTGCTGTATCCGCATTTGTTCAAATAATCGCGGAGCCCCATCACCAGTCCGCGAAACATTTCATCTTCGTCACATTCCGGCGTAGGCCGAACATCGCCCCCCCGGTCAAAATCCACGAAAACCAAATCTTCCTCAAATCCCCTGGCCTGCGCCATTACTTCTCCTGCCGCGGACAGGGCAAAACTATGACCGTCGAACAGCAGGTCATCATTGCCGCCAACCTGGTTGACCAGCACAAAAGGAAGTTTGAACCGGTCTACAATGTGCTGTCCCAGTTTCAACCGGGTTTGCCATCGACCCACCCGGTAGGGGGAAGAAGAAAGGTTGAGAAGGATATCCGCACCCGCCTGAGCCAATTCCGCTACGGGATTCGAATGATAAATGTCCTGATCGTAAAAATCCGGAAAGTTCCAGATGTCCTCACAAATGGTGATGCCCAGACGTGTTCCGGACAGTTCACAAATAACAGGTTGGTCCGCTGCGTGAAAATAACGTGCTTCATCAAAAACATCGTATGAAGGCAGGAGCACCTTGTCGGCTTGAGCCAATATCTGGCCGTTCTGAAAAAGTACGGCGGAATTGGTCAAACTTTTTCCGGCGCCGTTCGTTCGTTCTCCGACATGACCCATCAAAACAGCCGGACCCTGAATGTCACTCACCAGGGACTCCAGCGTTTTTTGTCCCTCGCGTATCAAATCCGGCTTGTAGAGAAGATCTCGCGGAGGATAACCCGTGAGGACTAATTCTGAAAAAACCACGAGATCAACTCCAGCCTTCTCGGAGGCACGACAAGCCTGCATTATTTTTTCAGAGTTCCCCTCAAAATCTCCGATAGTGGGATTCAACTGAGCCAGGGCAATTTTCAATCCAATCTCTCCACGAAAAAATAATCAAAGTGATAAAACGTATCGATTTTAGACTATTTAATATTGTTTTTACAGTGCCGGTAATTCAGTTTAGAATACTTTATTGGAGTTTATACAATTATTTGATAGGATGATCCCAATTTTTAAGACCATCCCATCCTCATCATTCAACGGATCCCACAATGTCTCAAATCTATTTAGTAACCGGTGGCGCGGGTTTCATCGGCGGGAACTTCGTTCTGGGCCTGATGAGACAAGGCAACGTCAAGGTTATCAATCTGGACGCGCTGACTTATGCCGGGAATATGGACACCCTGGCGCCGGTGATGGACAATCCCAACCATATTTTTGTTCAGGGAACCATTCTGGACCGGGAATTGGTGAACCGTCTTCTGGATCAACATCAACCGTCCGCGATCATTAACTTCGCAGCGGAGTCCCATGTCGATCGTTCCATCGACTCGCCCGGTGAATTTATCCAAACCAACGTGGTCGGGACCTTTGAGTTGCTGGAAGCGTTTCGAAATTACCATGCGCGTGTTCCGGAGAAAGACCGTGCCAAGCTCCGGTTTCTTCACGTTTCTACGGATGAAGTGTACGGCAGTCTGGGTGCGGAAGGTTTCTTTACGGAGGAAACACCCTATGCCCCCAACTCTCCCTATTCCGCCTCGAAGGCTGGAGCGGACCATTTGGTGCGGGCATACCATCACACGTATGGATTGCCGACATTAACCACCAACTGCTCCAACAACTACGGACCTTTTCAATTCCCGGAAAAGCTGATCCCCCTGATCATTCAAAAAGCCGTGGCCGGGGAAAAGCTTCCTGTTTACGGAGATGGGATGCAGGTTCGGGACTGGTTGTATGTGGAGGACCATTGCCGCGCCATCCTGAAGGTTCTGGAAGCGGGAACGCTTGGAGAGGTTTATAACATCGGCGGGCACAACGAAATGGCCAATCTGGAAGTGGTCAAAATCATCTGCGGATTGCTTGATGAAATGATTCCGGATTCTTCACACAAACCCCATGCCTCGCTGATCGATTTCGTGAAAGACCGCCCAGGACATGACCGCCGCTATGCCATCGATGCCGGAAAACTACAACGCGAATTGGGATGGCAACCGGAGGAAACATTCGAAACCGGAATTCGTAAAACCGTCCAGTGGTACCTCGACAATCGGGAATGGGTGCAGCGCGTCAGTTCTGGAGAATACCGGGGCGAACGCCTGGGATTGAGCAACGAGTGAGGCGAATCAACCATGATCAATAAAGGAATCATTCTGGCAGGCGGATCGGGAACCCGGCTGTATCCACTGACGACGGTGGTCAGCAAACAATTGCTCCCTCTATACGACAAACCGATGATCTATTATCCCCTGTCCACGCTGATGCTTTCGGGCATCACCGATATTCTTATTATCACCACTCCCCAGGATGCATCCAATTTTCAGGAACTGCTTCAGGATGGCAGCCAGTGGGGACTCAATATCCGTTACGCGTCCCAACCCAAACCCGAAGGGCTGGCCCAGGCGTTTATTATCGGAAAAGATTTTATCGGAAACGATGGGTGTTGCCTCATCCTGGGTGACAATGTTTTCTACGGACATGGGTTGGTAAATCTCGTCAAAAAAGCGCGTGAACGGGACAACGGCGCTACGGTATTCGGTTACTGGGTTAAAGATCCGGAAGAATATGGTGTTGTGGAATTCGACAAACAGGGTAAGGCCACCCATTTGGTGGAAAAACCAAAGAATCCAAAATCACATTACGCGGTAACCGGTCTCTATTTTTACGATAAACAGGTAGTAGACATTGCAAGCAATCTCAAACCTTCGGCGCGGGGCGAACTGGAAATTACAGATGTTAACAAAAAATATCTGGAGCAAGGGAATCTCACCGTCGAACTTCTGG
Organism: Nitrospinaceae bacterium; assembly: GCA_028278405.1. Lineage (GTDB taxonomy): Bacteria > Nitrospinota > Nitrospinia > Nitrospinales > Nitrospinaceae > SZUA-226. Next base: position 151,125 of record JANQEK010000037.1, on the reverse strand, counting down.
GACGCGGCTTCGCCTGGCTCGACACCGGATCGCACCAGGCTTTGATGGATGCTTCCAATTACATTGAAACCATTGAGAAGCGCCAGGGCCTCAAGATTTCCTGCCCTGAAGAGATTGCTTTCAATAACGGACTCATTGATGCCGGCCAGTTGGAGAAACTGGCTGAACCTCTCAAGAAAAATGGGTACGGCCAATACCTGCTGGATCTGCTCAAACAGGACCGACCTTTCCATTAATCGACCGGCTTCCTCAACATGACCTCGCCCTCCGCAAACGCATGGAAAATCCTTTTGATCGGCAAGGACGGCCAGGTCAGCGATGAGTTGCCCTCTCTTCTGGGTCCTCTCGGAGAGTTGATCATCTACGGTCAGGAAGAACTGGATTTGACCCATGAGAACCGCATTCGTGAAAAGCTGCGCGACGCCAAACCACATGTCATTGTCAACGCTGCGGCTTACACGGCGGTGGATAAAGCCGAAGAGGAGCCGGATCTCGCCCTGGCCGTCAACGGAACCGCGCCGGCTATTCTGGCTGAAGAAGCCAAAAAACTGGGCGCGGCGTTGATTCACTATTCCACCGACTATGTGTTCGATGGGGAAAAGAAAGAACCTTACACAGAAGAAGACTCACCCAACCCGCAGTCCGTTTACGGCCGAACCAAACTGGCCGGGGACGAGGCCATTCAATCCGCTGGCCTGCCTTACTTTATTTTCAGGACTTCCTGGGTCTATGGGCTAACGGGAAAAAACTTTCTTCAGACCATACAACGATTGGCGAAAGAACGGGATGAACTGAAAATTGTCGATGACCAGATCGGGTCTCCCACCTGGTGCCGGACCATCGCACAGACCACCGCCAACGTCCTAACTCAAATCCTGTTGCAGAATGATCCGGGCGATCTTTCCGGTTTTGAGCGGGCGTCAGGTTTGTACAATCTAACATGTGGTGGAAAAACCAGCTGGTTCGGGTTCGCCCAGGCGATTTTGAATGAATCCTCGTCATCGAAAACCACAAAATTAATCCCGATTCCCACGTCCGACTACCCCACTCCCGCAAAACGCCCCCCTTATTCCGTTCTTTCCACACAAAAGTTGAGAACATCGTTCGGTATTACCCCCCCAGCCTGGGATGTAACGTTGAAATACTGTCTGAGCGGCAATTCCTGAGCCCTCTCAAAGGCCAGAATCCCCCAAAAATTAAACTGTTTTCCTTAAAAGTAGCCCCTATAATAAAAAGAGAGGCTTCTCATGGGATTTGAGTGCCAACCCGTTCCCAGACATTGATTTAACTTTTATCTGTCTCCAGACAGTCGCGACTTCATGGCAAAAACCCTGGTTTTTACTGCTACTTACAACGAATCGGACAACGTCGAAAACATTCTCAACGAAATTTTTCAGCATCTGCCAGATGCGGAAATCCTCGTGGTTGACGACAACTCTCCGGACGGAACCGGCGGTCTTTTGGACCGGCTCTCAGCCGCAAATCCGGCCATTCATGTGATTCATCGGCCCTCCAAGCTGGGTCTGGGAACAGCACATCTGATGGCAATGAAATATGCGATCCACCATGAGTACGAGCATCTCATTACCATGGATGCCGACTTTTCGCACAATCCCAAATATCTTCCCATCATCAAGCAGCTTTTGGAGGATAACGACTTTGTCATCGGGTCGCGTTATACCAAAGGCGGCCGATGCGATTATGGATTTACCCGTACCCTGATCAGTAAAACCGCCAACACCCTGGCGCGATACTTACTGGGAATTCCAACTCACGAAGCCACCACATCCTATCGTGGTTTTTCACTTTCCTTGCTCAAGCAGATGGATTTGGACTCGATCTGGTCGGATGGATATTCATTTTTTATGGAGTCCATTTTTGTGGTCCGGCTGGCCACACGCAAACTGGCCGAATTTCCCATTTACTTTGAAGACCGACGAGCCGGAACTTCCAAGATTTCCAAACGAGAGATATACAAAGCCATTTACAACATCAGCCGCCTGTTTTACCGGAGACTGTTTGTCATTCCGTTCGCCGTTTACCAACCGGATAAGGAAACCAAAAAATCCCTCTCCTGCGAAAATTGCGGATCAATTTTCCATATGGAGATGTTCAAGGCCAAGCATGCAGAAAATGAAGATGCATCCGTTTACCAATGCACCAGCAGCGGCCATCGAACCCATGGAAGAATTCTGAAATGCCTGCATTGCGGACTGGTGTTCAATGAAACACGCCACGACGCGGAAAAACTGCTCAGCTTTTATTCCGATGTAGAAGATCAGACTTATTTAAAAAATATCGATTCCCGTTTCAAAACGTTTCGATACAATTTTGAAAAAATCAAACCTTACATTCCCCATTCCGGAAAGTTGCTTGATATCGGATCTTACTGCGGCGTCTCCCTTAAAGTTGCCCAGGAAAATGGATTCGAAACTCTTGGGGTGGAGCCTTCCAAGTGGGCGGCTGAATATTCTGAAAGAGTGATGAAGCAAACTGTATTTCAGGGGACTCTCAACGACCTACCCGTAAAAGAAGGCTCCTTTGATGTCGTTACCATGTGGGATGTCATGGAACATCTACCACATCCTATCGAGGAGATGAAACTGATCCATTCTCGTTTGAAGCCGGGCGGGGTCTTCGCGTTTTCCACCCTTTTCATCGACAATTGGTATCCGAAAATTCTCAAGGAAAGATGGCCGTGGTATATGGATATGCACCTGTTCTATTTCACGCTGGATGCCATGAAACAATTGTTGAACAAAGCCGGCCTGGAACTTGTGCATCATCAAAAATACACTCACATCATTACTCTGGAGTACCTCTTCGTCAAACTGGATGCCCTGGGCATTTTTGGAGCCAAATTCCTGGGGGAAAAGATCAGCAATACTCGTCTCAATAATATTATGATTCCGTTCAGTTTTGGCGATATTCAATTGTTCATTTGCAAGCGGATTGAGGACAAACAACCCAGGGCCTGACCCGGTGAAGACCGCCTTTCGCTGTCCTCCTGACTCATATGAAAAAAGCACTGATCACTGGAATAACGGGGCAAGATGGAAGTTATCTTGCCGAATATCTGCTCGCCCGGGGATACGAGGTGCATGGGCTGGTCCGCTCAGATGCCGACACCGAAGAGGACCCTTCTCTTTGGAGAATCCAGTCGATTCGGGACAAGTTGTTCCTGCATGCGGGAAATCTGGAGGATTATAATTTTCTGGATACTCTGGTCCAAACCGTTCAACCGGATGAGTGCTACCACCTCGCCGCTGAAACGTTTGTATTTCCTTCCCCGAAGGACGAAACAACTATTTTGAAAACCAATACTCAAAGTACTCATCACCTGTTGACGAACCTGAAGAACCATGCGCCGGCTTGCCGGTTTTTTTTCGCAGGATCGTCAGAAATGTTCGGCCAGGCATCCGAAACCCCGCAAAACGAGGAAACGCCGTTCAATCCACGGTCGATTTATGGAGTCTCCAAAGTAATCGGGCATGATCTGGTTCGCTATTACCGCGACCACTTGGGATTATTCGCCTGTACCGGGATCTTGTACAACCATGAATCTCCCCGCCGGGGGCACCGTTTCGTTACCCGTAAGATCACTTCGACTGCGGTAAAAATCAAGCTGGGTATGGAATCGGAGCTCAGACTGGGCAACATCGAATCCGAGAGGGATTGGAGTCATGCCGGAGACACCGTGATCGCCATGCATGCCATGTTGAACGCCGAGCAACCGGACCATTATGTCATTGCCACCGGGACGACACACACCATCGTCGACTTTCTGGAGCGGGCCTTCGGAGAACTGGATTTGGATTACAAAGAATACCTGGTAATCGATCCTGAGTTTTACCGGCCGAAGGAAGAAGTTCCGCTGGTTGGCGATACAAGCAGAATCCGCTCCCGGTTGCAGTGGGAACCAAAGGTCTCGTTCGAAGAGCTTGTGCGGGAAATGGTTCAGTCGGACCTTGAATATTTTCAATCGTTGCTGCAATAATAGAATAATGCACACAATACGCTGGTTGAGACTAAACTCTTAAAATTTCCATAGGGACATGTACTTATGAAAAAAGCTTTTATCACAGGAGTTACGGGGCAGGACGGTTCTTATCTTTCTGAGTTGCTGCTTGAAAAGGGCTACGAAGTACATGGACTGGTGCGGCGATCGTCCTTTTTCAATCGTGGAAGGATCGAAGATATCCGCCAGAGAACCAAAGCATCCGGCCAATTTCAACTGCATTACGGAGACATGACCGATTCCACCAGCCTCAACAAATTGATTGCTGCGATCCAACCCGATGAAGTGTACAACCTGGCAGCGCAAAGCCATGTCGCCGTCAGTTTTGCCACACCCGATTATACTGCCCAGGTCGATGGCATGGGAACACTCCGCCTTCTGGATGCGATCAACAGCATGGGGCTTAAAAACAAAACGCGCTTTTATCAGGCTTCCACAAGTGAGTTGTACGGCAAGGTGGTGGAAACACCACAAAATGAAAACACGCCATTCTACCCGCGCAGCCCATACGGAGTCGCTAAATTGTACGCCCACTGGATCACCATCAATTACCGGGAGTCGTACGATCTGTTCGCATGCAGCGGCATTTTGTTCAACCACGAGTCCCCGCGCCGGGGCGAGAATTTTGTGACGCGCAAAATCACCATGACCCTGGCGCAAATCCTTCAGGGAAAAACAGAGACATTGTCACTGGGAAATTTGGGTGCCAGGCGTGATTGGGGCTATGCCAAAGATTATGTTGAAGGAATGTGGATGATGCTTCAACAGGACAAGCCTGAGGACTATGTACTGGCTACCGGAGAACAGAAAACAGTCCGCGAATTTGTTGATCTCGCTTTCGGTTTTTGCGGAATTGAGCTGGATTGGCAGGGTTCTGGAGCAAAGGAAAAGGGAGTGGACAAATCGACCGGCAAGATTCTGGTAGAAGTGAATCCCAAATATTTCCGGCCCGCCGAGGTCGAAACCCTGCTGGGAGACTGCACCAAGGCCAAGACCCAACTGGGCTGGACTCCAAAAACATCCTTTAAGGAACTGGTGGAAATGATGGTCGAGCACGATCTGGCGCTGGCGGGACTGAACCGCCAGGAATTGCTGAAAAAATAAATCCGTTACGCTAGAACTGCAGTATTACTTTCCGCTACCGGGCTTCAAACACCAATTCTCAAACTGATAAAGGAGGGTGTTCTTCCCGGTGAACGCGAGCCTCCAACTCAAAATAGCCCCCAGACTGTTCGCTGCAACATCCCAAATATCTCCCCTCCGGTCGACCAGCTGCAACTGTAAAATCTCCATAAGAGCGCCCAAAGCAATAAAACCGCATGCCAACCAGACATACCGGGATTTAGGATGAAGTTGAGCAAACCAAAGCATCAGGACCCCATAAGCCAAAACGTGATACAGCTTGTCCGACCATCGGAAGTGTATGGGTATGGGCGGTCCAGGCAACAAGGACAAGGCCACAACCAGAAGAACCAAACCGTATCCGATCAAGGTCCACAAAAATTTAAATTTTAAAGGATTCATGGAAAGATTGTAACACGCCGCCGGGCTCGTAAACTTTCTTCTGAGGAGTCCTTAGGGGAGCAAGGATAGAAAGTTTCCGGCGGCGTGAATTTTTACAGATAAACTGGAATAAAGCGATTGATCATCGATTCTCTTTAGGAAGAACGCTGATCTGATTTCTCTTAGCCAAAGCTTTTTCTAACTGATGAGAAATGGAAAATGTGTTGCCTCGAGTAAGTGTATTCTTTCCTTGAAGCTTGATGGCACCTATTGCGCCTTTACCTGGTGAAATCATTTCTGTACTTGCGGAAAGCACTCCACCATTCAATAAGAATGACGTCATGATCGTTAACAAAATATTAAGGGTCCAGAAATTGAGTTTTTTCTTCACCAATTTTGTCTTTCTGAAACATGACGCCCGACGCTGTTCCTGCTCAAGCCTCATAAAAATATTGCCTCCAACCATCCAATTTATAAGAATTTTGAAAGAGGATATTAGTTTACATTTACCTGTTTCCGGCTCGGTTTAATTGTAAGGCTAACAATCATCCCAAAACCAAACAATACCACGAATGGGGTATTTTTTACCCAGTTTGGTGGTCTGGTGGCGCCCTCTTCGCCATAGTCGATTTTTTGAGGAGCCGAATATCGACCGAGCTCTTGTCTCTCTCCCACTTTTTCCAATCTGGCTCATTCAGGCGAAGAAGGGGTTTGCTTTGACATCTTTTCGAAATTAAATTATGATCATGCAATCCAATGGCTTAATCAATATTCCTGCAACGCTGAGCCCGATATGAATACAAAAGCCGAGTCCCCGCCAATGGCAGCATCCGGAAATTTTTCATTACAGGAAGCATTAAAAATTCTATTGGAATGTAAAAACCGGGGGGAACTCAGCAAAGCAATCAAGGACCATATCTATCCCGTCTTCGAAGACGATTTTCGTCACTTTGTGATCCAGGTGTCCAAATCAAATCCTCCGCCCCTAATAGGGTGCTCCGCGTTGAGCGTTCCGGATCAGGAAGCCATCCGATCTTACCTTGAAGAGGATCCTTTTGCTCAACTCCTGTTGCTCCAAAACGAAGTCAGCGAACAAATTTATTTAAGAAACGAAAATCAGGCACAGGTTCTCTTTTCGCTCCTCGTTCACAAAATTAAATCTGTGATACTGGAGGAAGAGTTGGTCAAATCGCAAGCGATGGTTCAAGGTCTGCTTAAATCCTCTTCAGGGATTGCTGTTGTAGCTGTAGTCAATAACTCGCAAAAAGTGGTTACCGCCAATCAGGCCTTTCGAGAGATATTCGATTTAACTTCTGATTTAGAACTGCCGCAGAACCTGGTTAAAGTTCTTGAAAAAGAGCAGGCCACCCTGGATACATCTAATCCGGAAAAGGAGGACGAAAAGTGGGGACGGGAGGTTTCCTTCTTTACCCTTCCCAAAGGAACCTACAAGCTGTACCTGATTCCCCTGAAAGTCCAGGGATTGAACGATTCTGGACTATGGCTGTTACGCATTCACCCGGCCGCCGATCCATTCACCAAATCCAACCGATTGATTGAAAAAGCGGGTCTCACCTGGCGCGAAATGGAAATCTGTTGTTTGATCCACGACGGATTAGGACGCAATGAAATTGCCGAGCGGCTGTTTATCAGCGCTCATACGGTTAAGACCCATCTGAAGAAAATCCATAAAAAACTACAGGTGAATTCCCGCACGCAACTGGTTGCGTATCTCAACCAGCATGCTGATGAAGCCCATGACGGTAGTTTTTCCTGAAGGATTCTGAATCCCGATTCAACCGCTTCAATTCTCTCGATACTCTCCGACCGGTCGCCTCTCGATGCGGTGAGCACAAACTCCGCCTCGCGGTCTTGCACAATCCCCCTCTCCAGAACCTCTATTTAAAGAATTTGGGAATATTTCCCGGTTTACAAGGTCCATATATAGGGTGGATTTTTCCATTTTTGGAATATTTCAAAATGGGGCCCGTCAGGGTTGAACCTCCCTAGAGAAGCCATTGCCAATGTTGCTTCCATTGATCCTGGCGGGTACCCTTTGATCTCGCTATGCTATTGAAAATATTATCCAATCTGCAAGCATCCCTGCTCTCTTCCTAGAAGGCGTCTCCCAAGGCACCTCTTATCCCCCCTCTTCAGGCTTCGATCCCTAAAAATCTGAAAGACCAGAGTCCGAGTCCTCCCGACTGTTCATTTTGTGTCATGAAAATGCCCTGACCTCCTTGCCTTTCAAGGGCTTAACAACTGGCACATTGAATATTATCTGCTAGAATAAAATAGTAGATCATTTCAACTTCAGTCGCATTCAATCCGATCGTCACAATGCCCAGTTCTACGTCATCTATTTCTTCCGACCAAAAAAAGGAAATTCTGAAGACCATCGACGTCCTTAGTTTTTTCCACGAATCCACCCTGGAAAGACTGGCTCAGGAAAGCAAGGAAATTTCCCTGAAATCAGAAACCCTTGTGTTCAGCGAAGGGGATCCGGGAAGCGCGATGTACATTGTGCTGAAAGGGGAAATCCTGATCTATCAGGGTGACAAAGCCTTAACCAGTATGTTGCCGGGAACATTCTTTGGCGAAATGTCTCTGATCGAATCCCGCCCTAGAACGGCAGGCGCACGGGCATTGGTTCCATCGGTATTATTGGAAATCAGCGAAACCCAGTTTCAGGAATATTTTGCTACGCAGCCCCAAGCCCTCATGGCCATCATGAAAACCTTGTCTGCACGTTCCAGAAAGATTTCGACCGGGTTGGTTTCGTCCAGTACTTCCGATAGAGATTCCAAGAAAGAAGATCCAACGCAAAGTATCGCTTCTCCACTCGACGAATATTATCGAGAAGTGTTGGTCATCCAACCGAAGACCTTTCAGTTTATCAAAGCCAATTTCCTGGCATGCGTGGATACAGGATTCACACCTGAAGAAATAAAAAAGAAAACATTTATCGAGCTGGCACCCAATCTGGATCCAAAAAAACTGAGTCAGATGTGTGAATCTCTGATAAACAAAATTCGCCCCATGGTTTCGTTTGAAACCACGATCAATAGAAAAGACGGATCTTCCTATCCTGCCGAATGCAAACTCCAACTGGTGGAACCCAAAAAGTCCCATTCGGAAATCCTGGTATGGGTTCAGGATATTACCGAACGAAAGCAGATGGAAAATACTATCCGCCAAATGGCTTACTACGATTCCTTGACGGGACTGCCCAACCGGAACCTGCTCAACGATCGCCTCGCAGTGGCTTTAGCCAACGCTTCCCGCAACAATCAGAAGGTGGCTATTCTTTTTCTGGACCTGGACCATTTTAAAACCATCAATGATTCATTGGGGCATGAAGCCGGCGACCAGTTGCTGCAACAGGTTTCGTTGAGAATCAAGAAAGTGCTGCGCAAGCAGGATACCATCGCGCGAATGGGAGGAGACGAGTTTATTGTCCTCATTCCAGGATTAACGGATACGGATCACACTGCCCGACTGGCCGAGAAAATTCTCGACGCTGTAACTCCGCCCATGAAAATAGGGGATAACGAATTGTACATCGGTTGCAGCATTGGTATCTCCATCTTTCCCGACGATGGAATGGAAATCAAAACACTGTTGAAAAACTCCGATCTGGCCATGTACCGCGCCAAAGAAAAAGGACGTAATACATTCCAGTTGTACACTCCTGCGATGAATTTCAAAGCCATGGAGCGGCTGGCGGTAGAAAAGAACCTGAGAAAGGCATTGGATCGTGAAGAATTTGAATTGTATTATCAACCCAAGGTAAATTTAAGCACAGGCAAAATTGCAGGCATGGAGGCCCTCATACGTTGGGACAGTCCGGAGCTGGGTCTGGTCATGCCCGATCAGTTCATCCCTATTGCTGAGGAAACCCGGCTCATTATTCAAATGGGGCATTGGGTTTTGGTCACCGCCTGCCGACAGGCCAAGATGTGGCAGGAAGCCGGATTGCCGGAAATACACATATCGGTCAACTTGTCCGTCGTGCAGTTCACTCATCCCAACCTGGTATCCGAAATCAGCAAGGTTCTTAAAAAAACAAAGTTTTTGCCCCAGTACCTGGAATTGGAAATTACTGAAAGTGTTTTGATGCAGGATACGACTCTGGCAGTCTCTATCCTGAACAAACTCAGTGAATTGGGAATCAAAATTTCGATTGACGACTTCGGAACCGGTTTCTCCTCCCTCAACTATCTGAAAAACCTGCCTCTCGATTACTTGAAAATCGATCAAACCTTTGTGAAAGATTTTAGCCTGCAGACAAACGCGGCTATCACTAAAGCTGTCGTCACCTTGGCGCAAAGCCTGAATATGAAAACTATTGCCGAAGGCGTGGAAACAGAAGAGCAGAGAAAATTTTTAACGGAATTAAGTTGTGACGAAGCTCAAGGCTATCTGTTCAGCAAACCTCTCAGCAAGGACGAGATGGAAGAATTGTTGAAATCTGGGAAAATTTTCTAGGAAGGGTTAGGAAGTCAGTTTTTTCAGGACATGATCCCAATCGGCGTTTTCAACTTCGTCAGATGCGATTGGCCCCATATCCTCAAATTTTTCGCGATCATTCTGGGTTAAATCCAGATCCTGTATGACCATTAGCTGTTCTTCTTCGATATCCGTGGATTCCTCATAAACCGATTGGGAATCTAAACCCTCTATGGCATCACGTCCCTTGGTATCCGGAGTCTGATTCAATCCTTTCAATCGACCCATCCAATGGGCTGGCGGTCGACCTTCCCCAAGCTGAGTGCCTTCACCAATCGATTCCAGATACTCACGATACAACCGGTAATGCGTAAAACGGAACGTACTGATCCGATGGGCCTGCAGGAAATCCTCCGAAGCCAAACGGAACTGTTTCTGTCGAAGATAAATCCGGCCACGATACACACGAGCCAGAAAATGCTTGGGATAAAGGCTCAGTACCATGTTCAAGTTCAACTGGGCCACAGCAAAATTTTTGTTTTCAATATGCTTGATCGCCTGGTCGAAATGCCGGCGAACGGTGGTGCTCAGATTTTCCCGCAAAATAAACATCGGCTCCAAAACAGGAAAAAACAGTTTCCCTATGCTATACCGAATCAAGTAAAAACCCTGCTTTAATCTGTTCATAGAACCCTGCGATGGCCTGGCAACCGGAAAAAAAGCGCTTCGGAGGTGCCTGGAACTTTGGAGTCAAAATGGATTGGGCACATTCTAACCAAAGTCCGGCATCCCGTCAAATCCTAATCTCCATTCATCTGCAACCTTTTGCCAATAGGGGTCTAAAAGCCGAATTCAATCCGAATATTCAGGTATTCCTTGTGGAAAAGCGACGGAAAAACCAAAAAAACAGGACCAGGAGGGAGAAGATTGAAACTGTCATTCCGATATAGAAAGACTGTGGACGATATTGAAAGCGCACCTCATGGGAACCTGCCGGCAAAGAAATGCCGCGCAGAGTATAGTTGGCTCGATACACCGGAACGGGACGGCCATCCAGAGTTGCTTGCCAGCCTGGATAATAGATGTCACTTGTGATTAAGAACGAGTCCGCCATGGACTGGGTTTGCAGAACAATTTCAGTATCTTCCAACTGAACAATATCCACTCTTCCGGAGGGGTCAGAAGACGCGTTCTTTAAAGCATATGGTTCCTCAATCAATGCGGTCTTTACCGGATCGAACGGTCGTCCATCGGGTAATTTCGAATAATAAATTGCATGAAGCATATCCTGCGATTTAACCGTCAAAACCTCCGGAACCAACCAGGCCCGGGGCATGGCATCCAGATTTTCGTATACCTCTTTATTCCCAATTTTCTCTTTGAACCTCCAATGGCTGGAAGCAGTCAATTCCCGCAGAGGAAGAACGCGTCCCGAATTTTCATCTATAAGAGTTATTTTATCCAACTGGACGTAACCCGGATTGCCCAGCCATTTCATTTGTATCTGTTTCAAAGAGCGAGCAGACGAGATTGGAATCCGGGACACATATTGATAGCCATGGCAGGGAGCACCTGACGAACTATCCGCTGAAACGGCTTGAAATATTGAAGCCTGTTTGTGTTGGGTGGGATTCCCGACTCCTCCACAATCATAACCCCATTCGGCAGTGTCCCGTCCCATGACCAAATCCGCCTGACTCTTTAAATTTTTGCCGCTGAAGAAACGAATATTCAGAACGGCTGTCCCGTCGGAAACATCCGCAGCGCAAAACGATTTACTGACAATCCCGATATGGCTTGCAGTAAACTCCTGCGGAAGAGAAAACTCGATGGAAGAAGGAAAAGATAGATTGCACCCGTTTCCCAAACGAATTCCCAATTCCTCTCCTGTCCATTGGGTTCCGTTTGCTTTCTGATAACTGCTCAGCCAATCTTTTGGAAGAATTAAATATCGTACTCCAAAAATATCCAACGCGCGGTGCTTAACCGAGGCCCAGGTATCTAAAAGAACCCCGGATTCATAAATGGATAAAACTTTTTTTACGCGAGATAGAATTAAAGGGTTATACCCGGTAGCACTGGGAATTCCCCAAAGCCGGGATATATTAACGGGAAACTGGTTTCTTTCTCCGTGGATCCCTTCTACCTGAAGCAGACGTTGATGCGATGCATTCAATTCAGTTCGATAAGGGCGAACCGTGTCGGGCGGCTGAATCCATTGATCCCGGGGAGCAAAATAATGCCAGTAATGAAACCATCCGTAACTGGCCAGATCAACAACCAGCACAAGTAAAATCAATCCACGCCGAATCACACTCTCAGGATGGTTCCACCAAAAAACCAGCGCGCCGGCTGCCAAAGTCAATATCAAGACCGGCATCCACAAAGCTGCATTCTTCCAGGAAACGATACCAGGAATTTCCACACCCTTTTGGATCGCCGTTTGCTCCAGCGTGTCGGAAAAAATCCAAATCATGGCCAGACACAGTCCAAATACTCCGACAACTCCCAGAACCACTCTTTTTATCTGTTTGCTGCTTATTTCACGCCGCCGAATGCAGTCTGCCCCCAATCCCGCCAAGACACTCACCGCCAGGGAAATCTCCAGAAAATGACGCACCGGCGCCCGAAACTTGTTAAATCCGGGCAAGTAAAACATCAATTGGCTCAAGGGGGTGTACTCCCCCAATGCCATCACAAAAGCGACCAAAAAAGTAATCAACCAGAACCGGACAACGCGACTCGACCAAGAACCCACGACCGCCAAACAAACCAGCAACAGAGTTAAAAGACCCAGATAAGCAGGCAACTCCATACCATTGCCGCTTCCAAAATATTCAACATCATATACAGTTCCTCCTCCGCCAAACAGGTAGGGAAACAGTAAGGTCATTATCTCTTTGGGTGACAGAGAAAAACTTATAAAATCCGAATAAGAAAGACTGGCCCTGGAGCTCCACTCTGCCAACTCCAGAGTGGGCAACAGCTGAATGCAAACCAAGCCCACGCCCATCAGAACCATCCAGGAAAAGTTCCAGAGATTGCTCCAACGCCGGTTGCCTGAATTCCATCCCATGTAGATGACATAGGTACTGGCTACGATCATTCCATAAAAGAATATCTGCGTGTGCCCGCCCAGAAAACTGCAAGCAATTGCGAGACTCCCCATTACGGTCCAACCCGTCGATGAGTCCTGCCGGTTTTTTTCAAGAGCCCAGAAAATGAGGGGCAACCAGACCGCAGCATGAATCAGTGGGATCTGTACTAAGCGCCCAATCATGAATCCGCTCATGCTGTAACTCACCCCTGCCACCAACCCGGCCAATTGGGATTGGGTCATTGTCCTAACATAGCCAAACATAAAACAGCCGGATAATACATAACCCGAAATGATGTAAGCGTTCCAACTGTTGGGAAGAAGTGAGAAAAGAACAGCCAGGGGATACCAGGTTTGAGTCTGCGGGTCCGCCGCCACCGGATAACCGGAGAACAACAGATTTGTCCATAGTGTTCGTGGAGCATAAAAATTTGGGATGCTATAAAACACCGCGTCGCTATACGCAAGCAAACGTCCTGCAAATATGACGGGAGAGAAAAAAACGACATACAAGACCGTGAAAAACAGGAAGGGACCCGCCTTTAACCAAACCGGAGACCTGAGTATTTGAATGACTCCAGTTTCATTATTCAGGGTCGGGTCGTTCATGTGTTGATCCTAGCGAAATTTTTTTCTCGAACAGGGAATTGTTTTTGGGTTCACCCGGTGTTGGCGCCGCTGGTCTGCGCGGAAGGCATTAGAATAACACCTTATATTTCAATGGTAAATTAGGTTCCGGGACGCGTCAATTCAGAAAAAGAGCGTATCGAGTTTTCCAGAAAATCAGAAAGGTGAAATCAACCTAGTGAAAGAAAAAAGTTCTGCCTTTCAAAAATGATAGCGCAACCCGAGGGCGAGAAAATTGGAGCCGCCCCGGGTTCCATTGAAAAGCCTGAAGGCACCGGAACGATGATGAATGCGTGTGACCAGGGACCATTCCCGATATCGAACGGGAGTGAACGCGACTTCAAAAACCAGGTAATTCAAAAACCGGGAAGAGGCATCCGGATGCTGCTCTTGCTCAATGACAGGAATTTCTGACGCATAAGACAATCCTTCACCTACTGCAAATTCGATATCGATCGTTGGGTCCAAGATGAAGGGATGAAAACGAATCAAAAACAGCCCATTGTATTCCCAATGCTCCTGCTTCTTGTAATGCCTCAACACCTGTCCTTCCAACTCAAAAGTAAAATACCGCCAAAAGGGAAACATTTTACGATTGGCAACAAGACCGGTAAACAGTGAATCTTCCGATTTGATATCTAATACCAGGGTTTGTCCCAAGTCGGTCGAAGTGCCCCAACCCTGATAAATCATAGCAGACCAGGGTCTTGAGAAATGTCTTTGAAAAGCGAGTTCGAAGTTCTCTGGAGTGTAGGATTGAGCGGTTTCCGGTAAATCCTGTGAAAGGGTGTCCTTTGCCAGCATCAAAGGAGGTGTTTGATCCAACGGGAACAGACGCACCTTCGGGCTTAGATTGCCAGGTCCTTCGCTCCCGGCAGCCAATGAGGAAAATGTCCAGAAGAAGAGAAAAAAGGCAAAAACGATGGGGATTCTACGATCAAACATGTCGGCAACAAATCGCTGTAGATTAAAATATTGCCCCCTCTGCTCGCCTGCTACTTAATTCAGGTTAATAACTTTTCTCGATTAATTCAACCGATTCGAATACCCTTGCCGGTGGGTTGATTATCACTTTTTTGAATTAATGCGGGATCAAATTTGACCGTTTGTGTTTCAAAATCAGTTTGATGATTGCTTTCAGTTCAGTAAAGTCTGCGGATTGAACCACAAAAGCGTCGCATACTCCCACACGGAAGTCCTTCTTATATCCTGCGTAGGCGGAACAAAGCACCACAGGGATATCCTTCTCCTCCTCTTTGACCTTACGCAAAAAAGCGATGCCCTTTGTTCCCGGAGGTTTAAGATCCAGCGTGATGAGGTCCGGTTTGCTTTGGTGGATTTTTTCCATGGCTTCCTCGGTCGTTTCAGCCACGGTAACTTTGTAGCCCTCTTCCTGAAACTCGTCTTTGTACAACAAACGAGTATTGACCTCTTCATCGACAACCAGCAATGTGGTCATGACGATCCCTCCCTTCACTCGTTCGAAGAAAGCACTTTTTCAAGCTTCAGGTTATAACTCGGTGAGTCGTTGCAATGGACCCAATCGGATCTTGAAAATTCCTTTCTCCCCAAACCATCGATCACTCTTCCTTTGGTTTTAATATCATCCCTGAAGGGAGATACCGCCAGTTTTTTAATTCTGCAATTGTCATATTGGAGCAACACAGCCTAACCAAAAACGACATAAAAACTCTTTTATTTTCAATAAGTTATACAAATCTCTTCTGAGCCCTTTTTGAATTTTTCACAGATAAAATCTAACGGTTTGCACTTTGCGCAAAAAAAGCCCCCGGGACATTACAATGTCCCGAGGGCTTTATGAGTGGACGATAATTATTTAGAAAATACCCGCTTAAAAAGATCCTGCATAGCCGACCAGGCTGTCTGATCTGCTTCTTGATTGTATTCCAGATTAGGGATCTTGAATTTCTTGCTGAATGCGTTAGCTTGTTTGTTGGTAAAAGCGTGCCTTGCTCCCTCAAGCGTGACGTATTTGAAATCCTTTACCGACGCAGTCATTTCTTTTTTGAAGGAAGCCACTGCTTTAGGATCCAGCCAAACATCTTTCGATCCGTTGAGGACCAATACCGCCGCCTTCACCGTTCCAGGTGCCACAGCGCCAGACGGCAACCCGGCGTGGAAAGCCACCACTGCATCCAGGTCCGCCCCTTCCCGCGCCATACGCAACGATACTGTGCCACCAAAACAGAATCCGATCGATGCAATGCGCTTCGGATCGACGGTAGTATGGTCCTGCAACAATTTTTTTGCAGCATTGAATTTCGCTTTACTTCCCTTCCAGTCTTTCATCGCCGCGTTCATATACTCGCCGGCTTTCTTCGGATGATCGGCGGTTTTGCCGTCACCGTACATGTCCAATGCCAACGCGGTGTAACCGAGTTCGGCCAGCATGCGCGCCCGATTCCGGGCATGTTCGTTGTGCCCCCACCACTCGTGGACAACCAGCACCCCGGGACGTTTACCCTGTATCGAATCATCGTAAGCCAGATAGCCCTTTAATGAGGTACCACCGGAGGTGTATTGAATCTCCTGGGTTTTAATTCCCGCTTGTACCGTTGTGGCAATAAAGAAAAATATTAAAAAGAAGAAGACCTTTTTCATAGGGCATTCCTTGTATACGTTAGTGGTTCATTTAACCTACATGATTTCAATGGCGAGATCAATCCCGGCCTGTGGAGGATGAAATTAGGCTAAAGAAGAATCAATTGTCTTTTGAGGGAACTTTGAGTTTGGCGAGAAGACGGTCGATCTGCCTTTTAAACGAGGAAAAAGATTGCGCGCCGCTGATCAATGAACCCTGAATTTCATTTTCGGTGGTTTTCCCGAGCACAAACCCGGGAGTACCGCGAATAGAAGCCTTGCCCGCATCTTCAATATCGCGGTCGATCGCTTTATCGTGTCGGCTGGAGGCCATACACTCCTGAAAAGGGAAATCATCCACTCCGATTTGTTCAGCATAACGCGTGAAATCTTTGCTGTTCAGCTTGCCTCCGCCTTCAAACAGCGCATCGTGCATTTCCCAGAATTTTCCTTGCTCACGCGCACAATGGGCGGCTTTGGCGGCAGGACGGGCTTTGGCATGAAATCCGAGTGGGAGGTCCCGCAAGACCAGCCGGACTTTTCCGGGAATAATATACTGTTCTTTGATTTTAGAGAGAGTATTGGTATAAAACCTTCTGCAAAAGGGGCATTGGTAGTCGGTAAACTCCACCAGAGTGATCGGGGCATCGGGATCACCCAAGACTGGACTATCCTTCGTTGCGACTTTGGCCGTAGTCGGCCGGGCAGGTCCTCTTCGAGGCCCACGCAGACCCGCCTTTTTGATCTCCTCCAGCTCCTTACGGATCTGCTTCAATTCCTTGAGGATCGCCTCGCCCTGTTCCTTGGTGATCGACTCCGCCCCTACCGGAGAGGCCACCAGCATAACCAGAATAGTAACTATAAAACACTTCCTAACCAGGCGAAAGCTCATCTCAAGAGTCCTCAGAGTGGGTGGGTAAGATAATCAATATAACAAATTCAAATATTTAATCAACCAACGCCCTAAGGACCTGTTGTAAATCTAATTTGTTCAGTATTACCCGTTCGCACCAAACTATTCCCCGCCAAATCGCGGATATTTGTAATTCTCACCGCATAACCTCTGGAACTCAACAAAGGATTATCAAGAGTAAATATCACCGTTTTTTGATCCGGAGAGAAAGCAAACGTTCCAGGAAGCGCGCCAAAGAAATCTGTTCCCAACGCTACCCTGAAATTCAGTAAATTAACAGACAGAGGATTGATCCTTTCATCGAAAGTGACCTCAATGGTCGTATTCGTCGCTATCCCTGTAGCATCATCCTGTGGTATTGAAGATGCGATTTCCGGCATGATAGGATCCGCCTCAACGCCGGTCGTGAAAAACGTCTCAGTCATTAAAGGCACTGCATTTCCGGCACTGTCCGTTACCGAGCTATCGATTTTCACACGGTACTGGGTGTTGGGTTCGAGGAGGTTTAATGGCCGCAAGGTAACACCGGTGCCTGCATCTACAAAACTCAGTTTTGTGGCCACGGTTAATCCGTCAAATCGCTCCAGAGAAACCCCGTTGATATCGCTCAAATAAATCGGCTCGTCAAACTTTACTTGGACCAGTGGATTGATCGGAACATCCACCAATCCATCGGACGGATTGACCCCGACCAAAACCGGAGGGGTGTTATCCGTCAGTCCACTCGTAGTGAAATTATACTTGAAAGTAGTGCGGAACGGGTCATTGTCAGGAAGCGATAAAAATCCACCGAAAAGGTCGCGGACCCGGTTGGTCGAGTTTGGACTGAGCAACATTTCCAATTCAGTATTTGTAGGCAGGGGAGCATCCGGCGTAAAGGTCAAAACCTTTCCATCGGGGCTCAATTCAACGAAACCGTCAATTCTGGTGTTAAAAATTGGACTGCCTGAACGCAGCCAAATACTTTGCAAAAATCCGGTTTCAACTACGGTAGTGAAATCGAGTGGCGATGGAGACTCGATGCGGACTATACTATTAACCGGAACATCCACCGCACCCTCGGGAGGAGTTGCCTGAATCGCTATGGGGAATCCTAAGTTAAACTCGGATCCCGTCATGAACTGGATCGTGCGAGGCACTACCAGGTTGCCTGATAAATCCTCCACACCGTCCACTGTCACTGTGTAGGTGCTTGATGCAGTCAAGGGAGCCTGCGGGGAAATAATGACATCCTGAGTTCCATTCGTCGCGTCGCTCATAAAATTGATGGTACAGGGAACGAGGGCATCGTTTCCATCCGTGATCAAAATAGTTTGCCCGGTCACCGAAAGCGGATTGACTGGTTCGTCAAAGCGGAATTTGAAAGGAACATCAATTCCAATATCTATCGAACCGTTGGGCGGACTCAATTTGACCACTTCAGGCATAATGTTGTCCGTAACGGTTCCGGTGGTAAAACTTGAGGTGAAAGCCGCACCGGCAGGGTTGCCCTGTAAATCCAGAACCCCGGTCGTGATTTCAAAATTATAAAGCGAATTGGGTGAAAGGGCCGCATCCGGAACAATCTGCACTACGCGACCCTGCCGGACCAGACTAATTGTGGCGGCAACCGGAGTTCCTCCTGAATCGTTAAAATTGACGGTTCCCGAGTTGACCGTCGCCGGATCCAAGGCTTCATTGAAGCGAACCTCCATTACCGGATTAACCGGTACATCCACGGCACCCGAAAGCGGAACAAAATCTATGGCTGCTGGACTGGTCACCGTTGGATCTTCTTCCGTCTGGAACATGACCAGCCTTATGTCAACAAAATCATCCAATGGCGGCACAGCAAACCCTTCAATCACCTGGTTGAACCCGAATGGAGTATCTGGGGTAAATACCAGCACCCTTCCACCCGATTCCAAAGTGGCTGTGCCATTCTTTACTGCATTCCCTTCAGTGACCAAAAACCCATCTACAAGAAGAGGATCCAGGGGATTAGTGAAAACCAGATAGATCTTGGCATCGACCGAGACACCGCTCGTCCCAAAACCCGGTCTCGCAGCTCTAAAACCTGGAAACGTCTGCGCAGTACTTGGCCGTGTGGTGAATTGCGACTGGAAATGGGGTAAAGCATTTCCGGAAAAATTCTGTAAAGTGTCCGAAGCCACAACCGTAATGAGGGATGCGTTTGGAAAATTGATATCTGCAAAACCCTGTTTGGGATGCAAGGTAACCATCCTGTTGTCCGCACTGCGGTTAAAGGAAACTTCCATTTCCTCACCATTGGCAAACAGGCCAAAGTTGGCTGAGAACACCAGTTGCGTTGGATCCATGGATTCGGAAAAAGTGATTACCACATCGGTGCCTTCAAAGACATCAACTGCACCATCCGGCGGGAAGACCTCGACAACCTGAGGGATATCAGTCCCCTGAACCGCTTCTGTTTGAAATTGAAAAATTGCCGATCCACCTCTACCCGCAAGATCACTTGCAGACGCAGATACCCTAATCGTAGAACTTGCCGGGAAAGATCCAATTGGGTCAAACGTAATGATATTGCCGTTCACCGATGTCGTTCCCGCGATTCCACTGGACCCAATTTCCTGGACCGTTACATTAAATGAGATAGAAGTAGGATCGATGGTTTCGTCTGCGGTCAGTACGATGTTGGAATTCACCGAGACATCAACGGCGCCGCTGACAGGGCTAAGGACAAACGTAGGAGATGTGGTGTCCGGAGTGGAAGAAGCTCCAGTAGTAAAACTACTGACAAAGGGAGCTGCAGGATTTCCGGCCAAATCGTTGAATCCGCCTACCTCCAGAGTGTAAACCGTTGAAGTGGATAATGCAGTACTAGGAGTAAAGGTAATTAAGGTCCTTGTCGAATTAAAAGTGACGGTCCCAAGGATTTCAGTTGTTCCATCCAACAAACGTACGAAAAAGGAACTTTCATCTGCTAGGCTGACAGGCCCGTCTATTTTAAACCTTATTCTTGTATTGATTGGAACATCGACCGCTCCGTCGGCAAGAGTGCTCAACACCACTTCCGGACCGCTAGTATCCGGACCCGCTCCAACTGTAAAACGCGTAAAAAATGAACCACGGTTCACAGGACGTCCCGCCATGTCAGTAACTCCATTCAGGAACAAACTCGGGTTACTGAATGGGAAAAAGCCGCCGACTGGAGTGAATGTCGCCGAAAGGTTGTCCGGTGCCACCACTACATTCGTCACTAAGCCGGACCCTAAGCCCTGCCCTTCTAATGAAGCCGGATTTACAGGCTGATCGAAACGAACCACCACACGGCCGTTGGTGGGGACATTCACGGAACCATCCACAGGTTCTATGAACGTAACATTCGTTTGGTTCACTAAAGCAGTTGTCCCGGTTTGGAAGGAGAAATTAGTTCCTGCCAGCACAAAGTTACCCGCAATATCCTGAATATTCGCACTCACTGTAACCGTATACAGTGTATTGGCCGTAAGAGGAGATGTCGGAGTGAACACCAGTTCATTATTGAAAAAATTCATGGCAAACGAGCCGGGAACTTCCTGCCCGTTGGCCTCTAATTTAATCTCATCCGGAAAGATATTGAGCCGGCTCAACGACTCGTTGAAATTAATGGCTATAGCCACATTAAGCGGGACATCCGTCTGGCCATCCACGGGGAAATTGCTAGATAGTTCAGGCGACGTAGTATCCTCAAGCACTTCGGTGCTGAACTGGGTAACAAGCGGCTGACTCAAAGGATTACCGGCAAGATCTCTGATATCTGAAATATTAATAAAAATTCCGCCTCCGCCTACGCCAAAAACTTCACTGTTTCGCGGAAAATTGGGGTCGGCAATAAACGAAGCTCGAAGGCCGTCCGCATCCACCAGGATCATCCCGGGAATCAGTTCATTGGTATCGAACAGACGGACATCAAAGGTCGACGTCGTTACGCTTCCTGGGTCCACCGGCTCATCAAATATTACTATTATTGGCGTGTTGACCGGAACAATCGGGTTTTCAAAGGGATTGTTCACAAGATTATTTCTCAAAATAGAAGGTGCCGTTGAATCGGTACCATCTCCCGTTGTAAATGCGCTCTGGAAAGCCGCGCCCATGGGGTTACCCGCCGCATCGCGAACATTTTGGACATCCACTGTATAGGAAGTGAATGTCGAGAGAATAGCTTGAGGATTGAATGTTAAAGACAACTTGTCATTCGAAAGCGTAACGGTGCCTGCAACTTCCGCCCCACCCGCTGTTTCCGTCACTGTCACAACACTATCTACAATCGATTCCGGTTTTAGCGGCTCGGTAAAACGCACCACCACCCTCTGATTGACCACGACGTTGGTGGCACCATCGAAAGGCGTGACCATAAATACAGTCGGCGGTATGGTATCTGGATTGGTCGGGTCAGTACCCGCCAGGAATTCGTCCAGGTTGCTGATACCATCGTTGTCGGCATCCAAAGCAGCATCATTCGGATCGTTTGGATCCAAACCGAATTCAATTTCGAAAGCATCCGGTATGCCGTCGCCGTCGGTGTCGGACGGGTCAGACACTTCGTCGCCGTCCTCAATACCATCCCCGTCTGTATCACGTAGCACCGGGCTGAATCCCAATTCGAACTCTTTAGAATCGGTGAGACCATCGCCATCGGTATCAATAAGGAATATATTGGAACCAAAATAAAATTCGATCAGGTTGGAGAATCCGTCCCCGTCGAAATCCAGTTCCGCATCGGCAAAAAGATTCAGGTCCAAACCCAGGCCGGTGACATCGGCAATCACTTCAAACTCGGACAAGCCGGGGGTGGAACCCTCATCTTGAGTGGAAGTGAATTTCACTTCATTGAGTTCAAGTCCACCAATGGCTACAACCACATCACGATCCGGTGCCGGCAAATCGACCGGCCCGGAGTTGAACACTTCAGCGCCACTTTCATTAAATCCTTGAAAAGTCCCCTGCAGGAAGTCGGAACCGTCTGGAGTGGTGCGGTTACCGAACAAACGCACTTTGGAAATTTTCAACGGAGATGCTAGTGTCAGAGCGATAAACGGCTGCGATCCCTGATTGGCGGCATCACCCGTGTCGGTGAACCACGAAGTGTTCAAATCCTCATCGATTGCCAAAGAGCTTGGGAACCCTGTCAGGAAACTGCTAACACTTAATATGGAATCTTTTAACAAGGAAAGATTGGAGCCGTCTCCGGGAGAAACCGCATTGGCGGTTTCAAAACTGTCGGGAATGCCGTCCTGATCCGCATCCGGTCCGATCGCTTCCGGAGTTGTGGGGTCGCGGTTGAATGCAATTTCGAAATTATCCGGCAAACGGTCGCCGTCGGTATCGCGTTTTCTCGGATCGGTGATGAATCCGTCTGCTCCCGCCGTGATTTCTTCCAAGTCATCGATGCCGTCGCCGTCGGTATCGGCTTTACTAAGGTCCGTGTTCTCCGCCACCTCGTCAAAATTGGTAATGCCGTCGCCATCCGTATCCTCACTGCCATCGGGAATACCATCATTATCCGAATCGGTAGACAGCGGATTCAGATCCACCAACACTTCCACCCCGTCCGACAAACCATCGCCGTCGGAGTCAGCCAGATTGGCATCCGTTCCTAAAATCTGCTCCTCCCGGTCTGTCAGACCGTCGTTGTCGCTGTCAGCGAGGAGAGGATTCGATCCAAACGTTCCCTCCTCTGAGTCACTCAAGCCGTCGCCGTCGGTATCTCCGCGAAAGATGCTGGTGCCGAGTGTGAACTCTTCAAGATTGGTGAGACCGTCCCCATCGAAATCCAAGGCTGCATCGGCAAGATTTTCGAAATCCAATCCCGTGCCGCCGGAACCGGAAATGATCTGGAATTCAGCCAGACTCGGCTGCGCACTTTCGGGTCCTGTGGAAGTAAATCGGATACGACGGGCGTCGGTGGCGTTGAGCGCCACTACAACTGTTGGATTAGAGCTGGCAAGTTGGATGTCCCCTGAATTGAATAGTTCATTGTCCAGCGCGTCGAATACCTGGAAGATACCGGAGGAGAATTCCACCGCTCCGTTGGCGTGCGCCGGGTCGCCGACCAACCTGACTTGGGCGATATTGGTGTCATTCGGTAGAACCACTTCAAAAAAGGTCGGACTGCCACTCGCCGGGGCTCTCCACACCGTTGTGGGGTTGCCGTCGATGGCGTTCGCCGCTTCAAACCCGACCTCCTCGGCATGAGCCGAAGCCACCGCTCCAGCATCCAGAGATGCGTTGGCCCCACCCGGATCAACCGAGTTGGCAATCTCAAAATCGTCCGGGATTAAGTCACCATCCGTATCGTCACCCACCACTACATCGATAGCAATCCCCCCCACAACTCCCTCGTGACGGGCATTAATGAACACTCTGCCACTGGCAACGCTGGTCACCAGTCCTTCTTGAGATACCGTAGCAATGGCCGGGTTGGTAGACGAGTAAAACGTGCCCGTCGTGGAAGCCGTTACATCTATTGTTGAATCATCTGCCAGAATACCGGTCGTGGTAATTTGCGCTGTAGGCGTGGCAGAATTCAAAACTGTCGTAGAAGCATCTATCTGCAATGAGATCGGAATCGGAACACCAGGTCCGAAAACGATACCTCCAATTTCCGTAGTATCATTAGGCGCACTCTGAACTAAAACGGATTCAGCAGTCACATCCCCGTCAGGCCGTTTGCACAAAAATCGAGCCCTGTATGAACCGAGTGGTGTGGGCACCATTATTGCGAAGGAGCCTCCAGGGCCCACTTGAAAATTCTGGTTCAGAATCGTGCCGACACAGTTTTCATCCAGCCGCTCTTCTTCCTGGGCCCAGGCACTGTTACCCAAACCAACTATTAGAAAAATCGAAATCAAAAATATCTTGAGTTTTGTTTTCAATTCAGACATGCCCTTTATTGTTCTCCGTCAAAGGATTGGTCTTGATCTAAAGTTATTTGTTGATTTTTTTAACATGCGCCATGACCATTGGCATTAATGTTCTTTTTACAAAGTCTGTTCTAAAAAACATACTAGTCAGGTTATTATGAGTCTTTACATTAGTAATTTTATATTGGTTTTGGGAGATCTTATAAACAGTCGCCATCTTCCAAAGTTCTTTATCCGGACTTGGTCCTTTTCCTTTCGAATAAAATATTAAATAAAATGGATCAGCTTCAATCATGAACCTTATTTCCGACTCTTCGGCGACAGAGTCCTTTCCAAAATCCTTAAATTGTTCCTCAGTAATTCTATCTGTAAACTCCTTTACCTTTTCGAAAGTTTTAGGCTTCGTATAGAAGCGCAAAACTTCCTCTTTAGTTCCTGAAGACAAAGTTTTGAGATAGCGTCGATAAAAAGCTAAGGCCGGGTTCTGTTTTAAAAATTCCTCGCTTATACTTTCGCCCATAATATTCAGATAGAAAGGGCGGCCTTTGAAGTAAAAAGTGACTTGTTGATCCTTAGGGATATGAGCAGGCTTTTTGTTTCCCTGAAAATTCACCACATACTTAAATCTATTGGGATCACCGGACTTAACGGTATCCGTAGGCAGGGCTCGATGAAGTTTAGGATTCACCAAAGATTGAGTGACTGCATTTATAGAAAAGCTTTCGTAAAAATCTAATGCTTCCGATAAAAACGTATATCGATTACCTCTGGTTTTAGTATATGGGACATACCCAATAATTCTCTTTCCCTCAGCATTCAGGTATTCAAGCACAAACCAGATTTTATTCCCCAAGTGGACCGATTTGAAGATTTTAACAAACCTGTCGCTGTCAGGTTCGTTTTTCAAGACTTTCATTAGCCTATTTCGGGAATAGGAATTGCCTTTTTCGTCTGTAAAAGCATTCTTGCATGAGGCAAAAGTCCATTCACGTCGACAGATCAAATAACTCTTTAAAGCGGTTTCTACTTTGCTCAACCCGGTCTTTATGTTCAAAAAATCTTCCACCGAGAAGTCATAGTTTTTCACGGGGAACTTCATGAGAACTCCCGATTTAACAGCTGATTCTTCCAGATTCAGAAAAACAGGGTAGACTTGCAGACTTTGTCCCCCTGCGTGCGCGGATTGAAAGGACAAAAGAATTAAAAAGGCTATAAAAATTAATTTTAATGTTGCTGTGGGCATCAAAGTTCAGAGCCTCCAAACAGGGTTTCGGAGGAACCAAAGTTGACTCCTTTTTCTGTGCCATCCAGTTCCGTTCTTGTCGCTTTAAATTTCACGAAAATATCTGTCTTTCCAATCGTCAGACTCTTATCTCCTTCGGTACCGCATTTGGTTTTATTAAATGAAAAGTCTCCAAAAATACCAATCGATACCCCAAGAAGAGCTTCGAAGTCAAATCCGGGACAAGAATCTGTTGTTGTTTCAGTTCCACCAGTTGAAGTCACAGATTTCTTTTTCCTTACGCAAGCATTAGCGCCGACCTCGACTTTGACACTTCCTGAAAGCTTGACACCTGCTTCAAAAAATCCATATAAACAATTTTTATCGTCTAGGTTAGCCGCGCATTGGTCTATTCTTTCGCCACCTTCTACTTTAAAGCCTGCATCCGCTCCAACAAAAACCCCAAAGCTAAATTCTACCGAAGAACTGGAAATGCCTTTCCCATCTGGGTAATCGCTAGTTCCAGTATTTTTCATAGGCGCAGGTTTCCCAGGGGCGGGAAGTACTCTCACCTCTGCAGCAGCCTTATAATTGAAGGTTGCTGCTGCTTCAACAAAACCATTTTTGCCCGCTTTGCCTATGACGTCACCTGCTGTGCGGCCGTTATTTTCTGCATCTTTCTCAACACAGCAAGGCCGACCCCCGGCTTTAATTTCAACGCCAAGGGTTTGTGCAAACTTTAATGTATTGGGGCTTAGACCGAATTTGCTGTTTAATTTCTTTATAAAATCCGAAACTAAAACGTCTACAGGTGATTTGGAAAAACCTACCGAGATAGGTGTTAAGCTTTCATTATTGTAATTAAATTTCTTCTTATCTCTGCAAAAAAAGCATTCATTCCCTTCCAGTTTCTTCTTTTTCGGTTCATCAGAATCATCAGGAATTTCTTCTATAAATTCAAAAGCGCTTTCTTTGCAGATCTTTTGCTTACAGTCTCCAATTTCCTGTTCAGGCTGTTCACGATCTGTCCATCTGAATTCATCTTTCGGTCTTCCGGATTGAGTACAAAAGGTATGCTTACAATCGTGGGCAAACTGTGTCGCCTCACCAGCCTCACTGAACACCCAGGTGCAACCGTCTGATGAAGGCGCTTGACACTCGAATTGTCGCTCTCCTCTGCAACAGTTTCGATTCCCCGTCCCACGACCACCACCGCCGGTCCAACCTGAGCTTTCAATACCAAAACCGGGATCTGAAGTCATGCTCAAACCATCTTCGGATACCGTGCCCTTTCCCACGTCTACAAAGACAAACAGATCGTGATCAAAGGAAAACATGTCTCCGATGGACCCCGGAGGAAGCCCGCTTACATTGGGAATAGTGATCCTTGCAGGAGGATCAAAGTGAACTCCCGGAGGTTGCAATGTTGCCATCACAGCCGGAAGGGTACCGTTCGGGGGCTGCATGGGCACCTGATCCTGTTGAACCTGACTGAACCACATAAAACCTGTTTTGGATCCGTCAGGAAATGTAGCCGAGTTGGCAAGAATCGTTATGGAAGCCCCCGGCACTCCCTCCATTTCCAGGGTAACGTCCTCCGGGCCACCGACAACTTTGGCATTAGCGATGTCTACAGGGGGTAAAATAATTTTATGACCCACTGTATTATCAACACCAGCTACAGTCGCTATGATAAATTCCAATGTCGGCAATGCGATTGGATGCAGTGAAGAGGTCGGGTCTATAAACAAGGCGACCTCACCCACTGGAACCCCGGTCAACAAAAACTGCCCCTTATCATCTGTTAAACCTGAGATCGCTGTACCTAAAATAGATACTGTGGCCTCGGCCACTGGAGTCTCTGCACTGTCCAACACTACACCGCTGAACGTGGTGTTGGACGGATCTCCGGGCACAATACCGGAAGCAGTAAAAGATGCCACCAAGTTTGTCAAGCCCGGAAAAGTCGCTTCAACGATATTGTTGTTGACACCGGGTTCTAACCCTAAATTAAGCACCGTGCGGGCGATTCCGTCGGAACCCGTACCAATCACAACGGAGGATTGCCCATTTAAATTTCCTGTTCCTTGAGTAACACTGAACGTAATGTCCACTCCACTTACCGGATTGCCATTCGAATCTATGGCTAGGGCTTCCAATGGAATGGGCAACGGCTCGCCCACCGGTCCGCGTTGGTTATCACCCATATTCGCGATAATCTGATCTGGCGGATTGGGCAGCCCAGTAGCGCAGAATTCGATTTCTCCGGCAACACCGGAAGATGTAACCTTGACCCTGTTATTGCCTCCACCTGCGGCATCACCCAAGGTAAAATTGACTTTGGCTTGTCCATTACCGTCCGTAATCACTCCAATAATACGGTTGCTGATTGCCATGCCCTGCCCGCTCAAGGTGCCATTGTTACGCGTCACTTCAAAACGTACCGTTCGCCCCGCTACAGGCAAACCTTCACCATCAACCACCTGAACAACGAGTGGCTCATTCAGCGAAGTCCCCACCTGTGCTTTTTGGCCGTTACCGGAAGACACGATGAGTTTAGGTCCTGCCGGTTGCTGAAAGTTGACCGTAATACTGTGGCTCCCTGTATTGCCTACGGCATCGGTTGCCACCGCTTCGATGGTATTGGGTCCGATACCCAGCTCCAGATCGACTCCGATAAATGTACCGTTGACTACCGGCACTTCAATACCGTTCACTTTGACTGTGGGTGCTACACCGCCGTCGACTGTGTCGTTGACGATTCCGGTGACCGTAACACGGTTTTCCACTGCCGGGAAACCATCCCGAGGCGAGTTAATACGAATGATGGGTTTCTTTATGTCACGGGTCACATCAACCGAACTGACACCGGTTATGCCATTCAGGTTCCGAGCCGTAGCAATCAACATATTTTTGCCTTCACGCAGAGGCACTGTTGCTGAGAAATTAGAGCCGTTGATCGTCGCGGAAATCCCGTTGATCTCTAACGAATTTACAGTTGCCCCAATAGCACCTGTGACCACAACTGAATCGTCTTGAGTGATAAACCGGTCCTCCGGAAAGATAATCGCCACTTCCACTGGAATACTATCCACAAAAAAAGCCAAGCTATC
Organism: Nitrospinaceae bacterium; assembly: GCA_028278405.1. GTDB lineage: Bacteria > Nitrospinota > Nitrospinia > Nitrospinales > Nitrospinaceae > SZUA-226. The sequence continues at coordinate 122,719 of JANQEK010000037.1, read as the reverse complement.
AGTATCCGTTTCCCCTTCAAGGTCACTGATACTGGCGGACAGTGTAACGTTTCCTTGAGGCAGATCGGCTGTGGGCGTACATTGAGCCCTGGTAAAAACGTTGACGCTATCTGTTGTCACGTTACATGTAGTCTCCAAGGGCGCACCGTCAAGAAGCAATGTGAAGCTGGCAGGGTCAATGGCCGTATCATCGTTATAAGTCAGTGTGATTTCCGGTCGTGACTCAATGACAATAGTATTGGCAGAGGGCGACCTGATCGAAATATTGGGTGGCCGATTACCCGTCGTCTCAATGACACTGGTAAATTGATCGGATAGGCCAAGATCATCGGTAACGGTCAGAACAACCGTAAATGCTCCGACCGTAGTGTATTCATGTGTAGTAGTAATTCCCGTGCCGGTGGAACCGTCTCCAAAATCCCACTCGTAGGTGGCAATGTTGTTTTCATCATCTGAAGAACCCGAGGCATCGAATGATGCGGTCAAAGGCGCGGGCGCCGGATCGGATGGAGTTCGCGTAAATTCAGCAGTAGGTGCTGTGTTTGCTGGTATTACGCTAATAGTCCCAATACTCGTGCCGGACAGCCCAACAGCATCTGTTACCGTAAGAACAGCTATAAAAGAGCCTGCAGTTGTATATTCATGTGTTGCTGTAATACCAGTAGCAGTGGTGCCATCACCAAAATCCCAAGTGTAAGAAACAATATCATTATTGACATCGGTGGATGCCGAACCATCGAACGATACAGTTAAAGGAACTCTATTCTCTGTATTTTTCGGGCTGAGTACCGCGACGGGCGGGGCGTTGATTACGATACTTGTTGTGGCTTGATCCGTTCCGCCCAAACCATTGGTCACCGTCAGAGTCACCGTAACCGTACCACCTGCTGTGTATTCATGATCGGTGGTTACTCCCGTACCCGTTGTTCCATCACCGAAGTCCCACGCGTAAGAAGTGATGTTGTTACCAGGATCGGTGGAGGCCGACGCGTCGAAGCTGACCGTTAAGGGCACTTCCCCAGTCGTTGGAGTCGCAGTGAAGGCTGCAACCGGTGGTTCGTTGACGACAAAGTCGGCGCTAACAATACCGCTTTCGGCAAAACCATCCCGAAAGGCAATGGCTTTGATGGTTTGTGTCGCTGCATTCGGTGTCAACGTAATCGGACCCGTAAACGGTGTCGAGGTCGCGGTCGGAATAGAACCATCGGTAGTGAACCGGATGGTCGCACCGGAGGTGATCGTCGACAAACTCACATCCACGGAACCGTTGAAGGTGCCTCCATTGGGAGTGATGGAGGGTGTTGCTACGATCGGTTGCCCGGTACCTTCATCCAGTTCGACCTGTGAGTCGTGACCAATCATCACATCCTTCGCCAGAAAGATCCCGGCGAAAGTCGATTGCCGCTTGAGCGATAGAGTTCCATTGGGCGCATAAAAATGACCCTTCACTGTATGCGTGTGACCGAACTCGATTGCCAGCGTGTTTCCCACATCCGCACCTTCCACATAGAACTTTATGTCCCCGGCATCAAGAGTAGCTCCGGCGGAAGGACCCAGGGTCGACGATTGCTTGGTTTTCAAATTCTCTTTGATCCGCACTTCGCTCGGCGCATCGAACAACAGCGAGGTGGTTTTCTTGGCATCTATCTTTTGAATCTGGTACAAGCCGCCGGTGAACTGCAGGGTCGCATTGTTGTTAACCGTGATGACTCCGTAATCCCCCGGCGCCAGGACATGCGTTGTCCCGGCAGCAACATTAATATCGCTGACCGTGCCCAGCGTGGCTGCACGAAAGAAAGGTAATTCATCCAGAGCGGGAAACGCCAGCGGAGTGCTAATAGCGCCGTTGATCGTCGCGTTGTTCTCCAATGAATTGTGGTACACCTTGCCGTTGATCACGGCTCCGGTTTTCACCTTGATGCTGTCGGCGCGCAGGTTGATCGCAGGTGGCAGGACCATATCGTGACCGACGACCAACGCGACTCCAGAATCCAGAAAAGGCCCGCTGGATGCCTGATTGACGGCAATGTCTCCGGATACCATCGAGCCGCTCTTCATCCAGATGCTCTTAAGAGCCAGCACCGAAAACTGAGTGATCGCAGGCGACGCATGGTAACCGATGTCAACGGTCGTCGGACCTTCGATCGTTCCATCCTCATTGGTGTTGTAATGGTACATCCCGGCATCGGTCGCCGTTCGGCTGCCCGCATTAATGACTGCGGAGTTCTGATCGAGAAAGAAATCGGTGAGTATCGGATCCGCTGTCAACTCTACATTGTCTGCGCCGCTTCCGGTGTCCGGTGTTTGAAAAAATGCATTGTGGTTTTCAGTTGTGATGCCCGCTCCTGCAAACACGGATGCGCCTTGGATATCGACAAACAAGCTGTCTGTGACATTCAAAGATGAACCGGCCGCAGCTGCGGTATTGTTGAAACCATCGCCCGTCAGGTTCGTCAGAGTGACATTGTTGGCGGAAACTGTGAGGGCGTTGGTGCCATCGTCTGTCAGTACCGGGCCATTGGTACCGTTGGCGACCAACAGGTTGTTCAGGTTCATCGTGGCCGGTCCTGCACTGGAAGATGCATTGACCGGTGTGCCCACCGCAAAGAACTCACTGTCGCGCACCGTCAAAGTCTCATTGCCGGCGAACACGATTCCCTCGTCCGCGAAACGAATCTGCACGTAACGCACACTACCCTTCGCCAGGGTCAGTGCGCTGGGATAGCTTACCGGCGAACCCGTACTGCCAGTGATCACTTCACCGACGCTGTTGTCGTCTTTGGATGTAAAAATGATTTGTTTTGAAAAGGTGGGCTTGAAAACCGGATCGGAAACGTTGAGCGATCCAGTGGAGTCGAACTTGATCGTGGCCCCGGCCTCGAATGTGGTGACTCCCGTCATCGTCACCGGACCGGTGACCGAATACGTTTCACCCTCGCTGAAGGTGAAGTCGGTGGCAATGGTTCCAGATACCGGAATCACTGCAGACTGGGCGAAGGAAGGCATCAGCAGAACGAGCCCAAGAAACATCGCCCAGATCTTAAACTTCCACAGCAAACGGAATCGTCGCACTGCTCCCCTCCCCACACCTATGAAGTTTCATTGAGCCGATTAGGAAAACCCTATATAAATCCGCGTATTTTCCTAAAACGGATTATTCGTTTTCGGGGAGCATAATTTTATTTGGTCATTAATGTCAACAAATAAAACTTCGAAAAACCCTTTTCAGCCTATATAGGGTATATATCTCCTGTCAGACTTTTTCCAACGACTGGCTTTAATCATCTGTTTTCAAAAGCATTGTTTTAGGAATGCCCTATTTTTGAATTTTTTTGTTCGGGAAAAATATTTTTGGAGTGGAGAAAAAGAAAACCTTCCCTTAATTGCAAAGGAAAGGTTTTCCAAAAAATTTGATCGATCGCCTGTTTATTGCGCTCTAAGAAGAGTCAGCTTTGCTGCGATGGAAGCAAAGGCATGAACTAAAGGATCCAAATCTCCAATAAAAGTCAGACCCGGATGGATATGAACAAACCCTTCGTTGGTTGCTGTATCCACACTATGGTTGTTGCATGGGGGACCCGAAATAACTGCGCAGGATTCGTTGTTTTCTTCGGCACCTGCATCATACACAGTCAGAAGGTACTCGCTTTGTTCTCCGGGTTGAAGGTCAAGAGATAGTCCGCGGGCCCCTATAAAGGCGTCGTTGGTGGTTCCCAACATGGAAGCCATGGAAAGCACCGTATTCGTGGTTCCCAAGAATATAATATTGACCGAGCCTCCTTTAGGAGGAATCACTTCGGTACCAGAGACAAAATTGTAGACTGTCGGCACAGTACTCAATTCGATCTCCAGAGGTTGGGTGGCCCCGTCTTTTGCCAAAACTTTAAGACCCTCGGATGATTCTTCACCCAGAGTGAATAGTGAAAACGAGTCATGATGAACCATCAGCGCCGGCTGAGTCATCGGCTGGCCGTTGGTTAAATTGGTTATGGTGACTTGGTAAATACCAAATTCCTGAGCCTGGACGGTATTCAATCCAAGAATGAAAATTCCCAAGGTCAGCAACAAAGTCCTCATTGCATCCTCCTCCACAAAAATTCGAAAAGTTTAATGTTAGGTTATCGTAAGAACAGTTGACTCATGACCATAATAGAGTTCCATATCAAGTTTTCGCGGGAAGCTCTGATTTGTGACTAAATAATTTCACATATCATAAGAAAATCCAAAAAGATAAAATACCCATAGACAAGATCTATGCAAATTCAAGGACTTGGGTATCATATCGATAAACTGACGGGCCATCCATGGACGCACGATTTGAACGGCTACAGGAACTGCTTCAAAGAGCCCAGCGGGGGGACAAGGCCGCTTACGGGACATTCCTGAGCGAAGTGTGCCCCCTGATCAAACAAAAAATACAGCTGACCCTCGGTGACCTGCTGGATAGCGACGATATTGCTCAGGAGTGCTTGATCGGCATTCATCGTTCCCTCGCCACCTACGATCCCAGCAAACCCTTGAAGCCTTGGATTTTGGGAGTGACCCGGCATAAAATCGCCGATTACTTCCGGGTTTTGGCCCGGCGCGGGGAAACGGAGCTCCGGGAAACGGATTTCCCGGTCACAAATCAGGAGTCATCGACGAATCCTGAAACAGAAGGCCCACAGCGAGATGCCCTCCGGTCGGCCTTGCAGCATCTTCCCCAGGACCAGAGAAGGGCGCTGGAGTTGACGAAGATTTCAGGTTTGTCCTGCAGGGAGGCCTCTCTCAAAGAGGGGATCAAAGAAGCGGCCTTCAGGAAACGGATTTCCCGGGCTTATGAAACTTTAAGAAAACGGGTCGAAAAAGATTTGGAGAGCAACTTTGGCGAATGATCGAAACAAATTGATTGAAACACTGGTAGCGGATTTGAAACCCGTCCAACCCCATCGGCCGCCATGGGTTCGGACCGGCATCTGGTTTATCCTGGTGGTGGTTTCGACCGTAATGATCAGCTATGCGGTGCAGGACTTCCGTCCCAACTTCTGGGATCATCTGGTTCAGTTCCCGCGCTTCAATATCGAATTGATTTCCGGAACGGCCTGGACCTTAACCCTGTTCTACGTCATTTTCGCCTCCAATGTTCCTGGAGAAAAAGTCAGCGCTTCCGCAAACCGGTTGGGGACTATTCTATTGGCCGTATTTGTCGGATCAATCGTTGCCGGCTTTGTAATAGAATCGCCCGAGGCTTCGCGCACGGGTGCCCGTCCTCTGTGTGATCTGGAAGTGTTGATTTACGGCAGCGGAGCCCTGGCGGGATTTTTATTTTTACTGCGCAAGGGGATTCTCGGTTCCAGCAATTGGGACCGATGGCGGATAGGATTGTCCACCGGACTGATCTCCGCCCTCACCATGCAACTGGCGTGCATGTACGATCCCTGGCACGCGCTGCTCTTTCATTACGGTCCCACACTGATACTGGCACTGCTGGGAGGATACGCTATTCATCTAATGAAGAAATACCAGAGCCAAAAAGCCAGACTCACCAGACTCGACAACTGATCCCAACCCTTTAAAAATCAATCTTCCGGAAGATGGTTCTTCCAACCTTGAAAACTGGATTGTCAAATCCCGATCTTAAACGTTAAAATAGTCAATAAAGACAAATTTTATTTTCCTGACCGGGAGTTCATTTATGATTTTGCCGGACGAGCTCTGCAAAAGAACTATGACCCGTTATATATGGAATAGCTTTTCTAAAGTTTTTTTGCTTTCGGCTGTTTTCATCGTTTCAGCTGGATTTTCAGAACCTGAAAATATTCAACAAATCGAAATATCCTGCCATTGGCAAACTCATGGTCCCCATTATGCAAGCACCTTAAAAATCATAAAAAAAGAAAACAATTTTTTCGCATGCCTTCCCTTTAAACCCGAAAGCTGCGACATACCCATCGATACAGAAAAAGTGTCGAATTTGCTGCGGGCCATTCAAATTCCCCCGGAGGACCGCCTGAACATCTCCCACCTTGGCATTTACCCGAAACTTTTAAAAGAAAAGGCCCATCAGGCTTTAGAGCAGTTCAAAGGATCAAAATGCCTGAAAGTCTCCTATAGATCCAGTGAATGTCATGAAGAAGAGTTCGATAAAATTTTCCTGGAAATATACCAGGATTACCGCTGGGTACACCGTGCTTATATGAGTTACATCTATAGCGCCGGCTGGACCGATGATGATCCGCACTTTGGGATTACTCTCCTTGACCGTCACCAAAAACAGATACAATTGGACGCATATTCACAGAAAAGGTTTATGCTTCCCTGGAAAATCAGGCGTGACGACAAGGAAACCTTGACCCATCGTCCTGAAATTCCCCTGGCTCTTTATGAAATTCTTCCCGAAAAATACCCCTACACAAGTAAGGACGAACAACGCTCTGCTTACTGCCTTGAAGCCAATCGCAGAAGACTGAAAGCGGATCCCTACCGGATGCTTGCATCGTTACTGGGAAGAGGCTTCGGATCCACCCAAGAAGTTAAAACAGAATGGAAAAGAAGGCTTTCGGAGAAAACCCTGGGTCAAACATACAGAAAAGTTAAAAAAGCTTATAAGGTCAAATGGAGTGAGATTTATAAAGGAGAAATCCCGAAGTGGAAAGCGCATCTGGTAACCAAAGACTCCGATTTCCCACTGGAATTTATTTTTAAATACCCAATCAACCAACTGGAGCAAGACCCCGACGATTTTCTAGTCGGTTGGCTGGATAAAAACAAAAAGAGAATACGCGCCATTCCATGGTTAAAAAAAATCCTGCTGGAACAACCTTCGGGAATTGGAAAGATTCGCATCATACATTCCCATCGATACGATCCCAGAGAAGCCTTACGAACCCGGCTGAGAATTGTCAACAACCCCGAACTGACGGCTCGCCTCGAACCCCATATGGAAGAGGCCGTCTTTTTTGACATCTCCCATCCCGATCCTTTCACTGACGGAAATTTAAACCGAGTAGATTCAAAATGGGCTTTGCTTCCCGATGGAACCGTTGTTTTGTACAAAATATGGACGGTTTACTCTGATACGAAAGTCAACGAATTGATAGCTTTGAAAACTCCTTTCTTAGAACCTGTTCAGAACATGAATGTGCTTTCATCTTATTTTATTTCTTTAATTAAACCGGATGGCACCTTGAGTGCTATTTACGAAAAACAAAAATGATGAGTTTCTACAAAAGCACCGGCCTCATAGGATTCTTACTTATTTTCATCTCAGGACTACTAGCTCACCCGGCCTGGGCAAAAGATGATTGTTCATCGGAGATCGACGTCAATGAACCAATCAGCGTCAAGGAGTACACTTCATGGGGAAGAATCCTGATTTTTGGCAACCCGAAAGTAAGGCGGAGCTCAAGCCGCGTAACAGGAAGGGGGCAATGCAGTTTATGCCATGATTTCGATCGAGGTTACGACATTGGCCGGGGACCCAACCTGTTCGGCATTGAAGAAAGAAGCCGCAAACGCATCCAAGAATGGCGATACATGACCCACCCGATACTCGTCGGCAGCCGGGAACCCTCTACCGGTATCATTAAAGGAGCGAACACCGTTGAGGAATATTTAAGGGAATCCATAAAATGCCCCAGTTGTTATATCGTGAAAGGTTATGAATATGAGGACAAAAACGAACCCATGCGGTCCAAGTGTCCGGCGGCCCATCTTCCTCCAATTGGATTATCCGATCTGGAAATCAATGCCATAATTGCATTTTTGCAATCCTCTTACGCACCGGGAAATAATCCTCCATGGGATTATTCCAAAGTAACCGTCGACCTGCCCTTGATGCGGGATATGATACAAGCAAGGCCCTTCAAATATCCCTGCTATTCCGTTCAATGAATCCTTCCGGACGCACACAATAGTTTGGTTTTTTAGCGCACAAAGACTATGCTCAGTTGAGCCCGAACCCGCATCTATTGACAATATCGGAAAGCTGAATTAGAGTTGAGCATCTTATATTCCCTGTCAGGAGGACCCACCCTCACCGGGTGGAATGCATTCGCCGCGTTTCCGTTTCACAAACTCCTCCCACAACGAATGGAAACGGCGGTGATTAATACGCAGAATGAAGGGGGCCATGAAAATGTTCAATTCAAAGATCAAAACTTCAGCAGCGGTTTTATTTTTATTGATACTTTTGTTTCTGCCGTTCTCGAGCTATGGAGAGAATGGTTCTTCCGGCGCCAAGGATCAAATTAAATTAAAAGAACTCACTTTGACTCAAGTGACAGAATTCCTGCTTGCCGCAGGCGCTCTGGGGCTGGCGGCCATGGCTGTTGCCGAGGGATTTAAGTCCTGTTGGTTGACTCCTATTGGTTTCGGTCCTTTAAGGAAAAACATTTCATGGGCAAACCGTGCTCTCGAGAAGGCTTATGGTCCCAAGTATGAGGAAGTCCTCGAGTCCCTTTACCGTCAGAACCGGAGCAAGGGAGACCTTCCCAGAATTTTAAGACAGGGGGTTCGAATAGGATTGAATACCTGTACCGCCGAAGACATGGCAAGCATCGTCGGTGATTGTACACCCGAGCAATTAAAGGAAGTTGCAGAGAAAGCTGCGGAGGGGGGATTGCTGAAAAAGAAAAATGAGAGTGCTAAGGACAAAGCAGAGAGGGAAGCGGCTAAGAACACCCTCGGCCGATTCGAAGTGGCTGCCGATGCCAGAATTGACGCGGCTCTCTCCCTGGCCGAGCGTCATTATACGAACGGAATGCGTTTCTGTTCGCTGGTCGTTGCGCTTATCTTATCCATATCCGCTGCCTGGTTGATGGGCTCTAAAGAAGAACCTTTCGAATATCTGTATCACGCAATAATCCTAGGTTTGATTGCCGTTCCGATCGCTCCTATAGCGAAGGATTTGACCAAAGGACTTCAGTCCGCAACCAGAGCTATCAAGGCCGTCAAATGATTTATCAATTATCCTTTCGAAACGACAGCTGGGCCGTAGTACCGGGACAGTTAACGGCATATCCACAGGGTTCGCGAGACGTCCCCTTGGAAAGAGCTTTGGTGGGCTACGACCAGGTCACATTTTTAATACACGGGTTTAATGTCGATGAAGAAGAGGGAATCAGCGGCCTTTCAAAATTGGCTACTATTCTTCCCTCGGCCCAGACGGGAGCCATCGTGTTTGTCCTTTGGCCCGGCGACAGCGCCCTCGGAGTGGTGAGTTATCCCTTTACCGAGGGACACCAGGCCAACGATACCGCTCTCGAGTTGTCCAGGGTGATTGAAAACCACGTGCACCCGGAGACCCCCATTAACTTTATCGCCCACAGTCTGGGAAGCCGTGTCACCATGGAAACAGTAAAGAAGCTCCATGCCATGGCGAACGGGCAAAAGACACCCTACCCCGTCAATCAAATTTGCCTGATGGCCGCGGCAATCGATAATTTCAGTCTTTCCGAACCGGATGACTACCGCGCGGCGACGGAAAGAGCCAATCGTGTCGCCGTTCTTTCCTCGGTCGAGGATGAAATACTCAGGTTCATCTATCCATTGGGGGACTTGGTTCAAGCCTTCGTTTTCTTTTGGAAGGAATCAGCCGGAAAGGCTCTAGGGTATCAGGGTCCCATTCCGGTCAAATCCTGGTTTTGGGGCGAAACTCATTCGATTCCGGGCAATGTGCACTCTGAACCTATATTGAAAGAACATAATATGGATCATGGAGACTACTTGCCACCCGAAAAAGAAAACAAAAAGGAATGGACTGCGGCGGCATCGTTCGCAGACGATGTGGTTGCCGGAAAAGAGGACCCACAATTTCCCAAGCCCTAACGGCGCAAACCATCCTGGAAAAATTGAACTGTTAAACGGAAAGGAATAAGAGTGGCGTCCCCAGCGGGATTCGAACCCGCGTCGCCGGCGTGAAAGGCCGGTGTCCTGGACCGGGCTAGACGATGGGGACTGTGTGTGATCTCTTGAAGCAGACTGAACTGAAGCAGAAAGAAAATGGTGAGCCGCGAAGGGCTCGAACCTTCGACCCACGCCTTAAAAGGGCGTTGCTCTACCAACTGAGCTAGCGGCCCGTGATGCACTTTCGTGAAACACGTAAAGCGTTAGAAATTAACAAACTCATCTTATCATGTCAATGGGTTTTATTTGGCTTGATTTTACCCCAACCCCCTCATAAAATGGCCCTTTAGCGACAATTCTCCCCTTCAAGGGCTCAACGTGGAAAAATCGGAAAAAATTTGGATGGACGGGACACTGGTTCCCTGGCACGAGGCGAATGTCCATGTCCTCACCCATACTCTGCATTACGGTTATGGCGTGTTCGAGGGCATCCGCTGCTACCGCACGGACAACGGAAAATCGGCTATTTTCCGCCTGCCGGAGCACGTCGCGCGCCTGTTCAACTCCGCCAAAATACTGGGCATCGACGTTCCCTTTTCATCGGAGGATATCACCAAAGCCATTCTCGAAGTGGTCCGGGTCAACAAGCTGGAAGAGTGCTACATCCGCCCGTTGATCTTCCTGGGCGACAACAAAATGGGCCTGAACCCGGACGGCGTCAACGTCCGCGTCGCCATCGCCGCCTGGCCGTGGGGCACGTACCTGGGAGACGACGGGCTTAACAAGGGGATCCGCGTTCGGACGTCTTCATTCTCCCGGCACCATGTGAACATCAGCATGACCAAGGCCAAGGCCTGTGGTTATTATATCAACTCGATCTTCGCCAAGGCCGAAGCGGTCCGCGACGGTTACGATGAAGCGATCCTGCTCGACCCCAACGGCTACGTTTCCGAAGGGTCCGGCGAAAATATATTCATCTTATATAAGGGGATGCTGATCACCCCTCCTCTGTCGAGCAGTTGTCTCGACGGCATCACCCGCGATGCGGTGTTCGGCATCTGTAAAGAACTGAACATCCCGTTGAAAGAAGAAACGCTGACGCGGGACGAGTTGTACCTGGCCGATGAGATTTTCCTGACGGGTACCGCCGCCGAGATCACCCCGATCCGCGAGATCGACAACCGCACGATCGGCAACGGGTCCAAGGGCGACACCACCGACCGCATCCAGAAATCCTTCTTCGACATCGTCGCCGGCAAATCTCCCAAGTTCAAACACTGGCTGACTGAAATTTAACAGGGTACACCTGCGCCAGCTATTACGGCTCTCAGGAACACCCAGCCCCTTTTCTGCAACCAAACCAACTTTGCCCTAAAATTAGTCAAAAATGCTGTCGAAAACTTGATTTTTGATGATCAAAATGATAGCTTTTGATGAGTCGGTAAAATCTGCCGAATTTTTGAGCGATTTTTTGGTTTATCGTCCCCTTTTTTTTGGGGATTTTATATTTCTGGAGTTTTTGACATATGCCTATCTATGAATATGAATGCAAAGCCTGCGGTTCGGTGTTCGAGTTGATCCATGCCGTCAGCGCCTCTCCTCCCAAGAACTGTGAAACCAAGGGATGCAAGGGCAAGCCTCGACGGATGGTGTCCGCCGGTGGATTTATATTAAAAGGCGATGGCTGGTACGCCACCGATTATCCCTCCGAATCCCGCAAAAAGGGTTGGGAAAGCGAAAGCCAACAAGGCAAACCGGCGGCCCCGGCCGAATCGAAATCGGAAGGCAGCCCGGCCTCCGAAAAGGCCCCGGCTCCGGCAGCCAAACCGGAACCCAAACCGGTCGCCAAAGCGAGCAGCAAAAATCCCTATACCGGCGGCAAATCAAAAACGTCCAACAAAAAAAAGGCGCCTAAGTAAGCGGCGGCTATGCGATGGATGACAGCACTCATTGTTTTGAACACATTTTTTCCTCCTTTGTGGACGGAGTGGTCCTGGTGACCCCCAGCGGCACCATCGACAAAGCCAACCCGGCCATGGAGGAAATGTTTCGCTCGTCCATCGAGTCCTTGACGGATAAACCGTTGACGGAGTTTTTTCCCGAACAATCGGAGATCAACACAAAGGTCCGGGAAACATTGAGTCGCGGAACTTCGTTTCACGACGTCCGGGGCCTGGGATTCCGCAAAGCCAGCCGATCGTCTTTTCCAGTCAGCGTTACCGTCTCGCCTTACATGAATAACGGAGTGCCGGCCCAGGGCGCGGTGTTGCATGTGCGGGACATGAGCCTGTTCAAGGAATTGGAGGAAAGTTCGAGACGTACGGACGAATTGTCCCATCTTGGTGTCTTGTCTCTGGGTATGGCGCACGAAATCAAGAACCCGCTGGTGGCGATCAGCGGATCGGCCCAACTGCTGCGTAAGCGTTTACCGGACCAGCATCACAAATTCCTCGACGTGGTTATCAAGGAATCCGAACGCATCAACCGCATGATGGAACGCATGCTGGACTTTGCCCGTCCTGCGCCCCTGGAACTCAAACTGCTCAACATCCACCAGATCCTGGAGGAAATTTTGTTGTTGGAAAAAAGAAATGCGAGCGCGGATATCCGGTTCGTTCAAAATTACGATCCCAGTCTGCCGCAGGTGGAAGGGGATGAAGATCAATTGAAACAGGTATTCCTCAATCTGATACGGAACGCTTTGGAAGCCATGGCCGAAGGGGGAACGCTGGAACTCAGGACACGGATTCATTCCAATTACACGGTAAAAACCGACAAGCATCCCAATTCGCGACAGGCCATTCTGGTGGAAATCAGGGATTCGGGTTCCGGCCTTGAGGCTGAGGATCTGGAAAATATATTCACCCCGTTTCACACCACTAAAAGTAAGGGAAGCGGGCTGGGCCTGCCGCTGTCCTTGAAGATCGTGGAAAATCATAAGGGAAAAATGAAGGTGCAATCAAAAACCGGAGAAGGCACACGGGTCCAGGTGTTTCTACCCGTGGAACAGGGATAATCATGACTACTGAAAATAAAATTCTGATCGTCGACGACGAAGAAAACATACGCTGGGTCTTTGCACAGGCGCTGGAGGAAAGACCACTGACGGTCCATACCGCCGCCAGCGCCGAGGAAGCATTGGAAAAAATGGCGAGCCACAAGTACCTGCTTGTCTTCACGGATATCTTCATGCCGGGAATGGGTGGCATGGACCTGCTCGATCATATCAAAAGTCAGCAACCGCACACCCATGTCGTTGTCATGACCGCTCAGGACACCATGAACAACACGATTCTGGCTATGCGCAAAGGTGCGTACGACTACATCAGCAAGCCGTTCGATTTCAACGAAATTTATGCATTGATCGACAAGGTCACGGCAAGCTCCCGGGTGACACCCCCTAAAGAAGAGGCTCCCACAAGCGGGAACGATTTTTCGGTGGACGACATCATCGGCAACAGCAAAACCATGCAGGATATTTTCAAAACCATCGGCAAAGCCGCCGTCACCCAACTCCCCGTACTGATCACCGGTGAAAGCGGAACCGGCAAGGAAATGGTAGCGCGCGCGCTTCACTTTTACTCGGACCGCTCCAAACGTCCCTTCATTTTCATCAACTGTGCCGCTATTTCACGTGAACTGCTGGAATCCGAACTATTCGGTCATGAGAAAGGCGCCTTCACGGGAGCATCCGAAGCCAAAAAAGGGAAATTTGAACTGGCCGACGGTGGAACCATCCTGCTCGATGAAATCGGCGACATGGAAATTGCCCTGCAGGCCAAGATTCTGCGGGTGCTTCAGAACAATGAATTTTACAGGGTGGGAGGCAAAGAGCCTCTCCGGGTCGACGTGCGGGTGATCGCCGCCACCAATCAGAATCTTCCGGAACTCATGGACCAGAAACGGTTCCGCGAAGATTTGTATCACCGGCTCAATGTTATCAATATTCACCTGCCTCCGCTGCGGGAACGGGCGGAGGACATCCCGCTGCTGGCAAACTTTTTCCTGAAAAAGTATTTCGGAGAACTGACGCGAGGTCAGGTATTTCTGTCTCCCCAGGTAGAGCAGGTGTTTAAAAATTATCGCTGGCCCGGTAACATCCGCGAACTGGAAAACGTGATCAAACGGGGGATGGTATTGGCCTCGACGGGACCCCTGCTTTTGGAGCACCTGCCGCTCAACCTGCAGGACGCTCAGCTCAACACGGAACCGGTTAACATCTCCTGGGATGCGGAAATGAATCCATTGGTGAAAAACTTCCTAAAAGATCATTTGGAAAGCGGCAGAGGACAATTGCATGATCTATTGATTGAAACGGCGGAAAAACATTTGTTCGAACAGTTGCTCCAGAAAAACCGGGGCAACCAGGTCGCCACCGCCAAGGATCTTGGAATCAACCGAAACACCCTCAAAAGAAAAATCGATGCCATGAATATCGAACCGAAGAAAAAGAAAGAAAAACCTTCTCATTGATGATCTGAATCGATTCATCCGGAGCCGATATTGAAAACACAAACTCTCCTTACCCGGCGCAGTCCATTGGGCGCGTCCGTGAACATTATCAAACAAACGTTTTCTGCCCATCGGCACAAACCGGTCCAGCGCGTCTCGTTTGTTTCCGGGTTGCACGGGGATGAGTTTGAAGGTCCGTACCTGTGCCATCGGTTGATTCACGCTTTGCGTCAAATTCAGGAAGCTCACCCGGAAGCCTTCCAAGGGGAGGTTCATGTTTATCCGGCCGCCAACCCGCCGGCATTGAACCACGGCACTCGCTTGTGGCCCTTTTACGGATCCGATATGAACCGGATGATGGGCCCCCATCCCGGAGCACCCCTCCCCGTTCAATTGTCCCAGGAATTATTCGAGGATATACAGAGCAGTTCGGACCTGGTGGTGGACATCCACGCTTCCAACCTTCACCTTAAGGAATTGCCGCAGATCAGAATCATTGAAGAGTTTTCCGAGGAACTGGTTCCCCTGGCCCTGCAAACGCATGCCGATCTCATTTGGGTGCACCCGATGGCAGGAGTGTTCGAGTCCACTCTTGGATACAACTTGAACAAATCAAACATTCCCACGCTTGTGGTCGAAACCGGAATCTGTCTGCGGATTGAACCGGATTTCGTCGATCGCCTGTTCCATGGAATGCTGCAGCTCCTTCATCACTTGGGAGTACTGACATCACTGCCTTCGGACATGCCTCCAGCCCCGACTCCGCAGGTGGTTTATCCGAGAGGAGTAGCGCAGTCTAACGCAAAGCACTCCGGTTTGTTTGTCAGCCGCGCGAAGTTGGGACAACGGGTGGGAGAAGACGAAATCATCGGCCAGGTTCTTGACCCGGTGGAAGGTGCGGTACTGGAAGAAGTCACTGCACCGGGCAACGGAATCCTGTTTACTCTACGAGAACAACCTGCCGTTCATTCGGGAGCTCTGCTGGCCCGGGTGGCCTTGAACCAGGAACCCAAGCCGTGAAAAAAGAAATACTCAATATTCCGACTCCTTTTGGAGAACCGCTGATTCTTTACAAAAACCAATGGGGCCCGGAAAGCGGAGACACTCTGTCTATCGTCAGCGGACTGCAGGGTGACCGGTTGAACGGATTGATGGTGGCTTCCCGTCTGTCCCGGTTTCTCAATGACGTCGAATCTGGGAATGAAGCCGGATACCAAATTCAAGGCTGCATTCAAATTTTCCCAGTGGTTAATTACAAAGCCTGGGAAACCGGGAGCGCTCACTGGCCTTTCGACGGTCAGGATGTGGACTTGACCTTTCCCGGAATGGAATCAGGGGAATTGACGGAAACGATTTGTAATACCGTAATTCAGCACACTGCCGAATCGGATTACGGCATCATCCTGCAAACTGGAGAAAAACATTACGAAGAAGCACCTCATGTCAAACTGATCGCTCCCAACCGGAAGCGACGTACTCTGACGCGAAGTCTGGGGTTTCACACCGTCCGTGAAGTTGCCGAGTCGCCGTCGTTGATTCTGAATCTGGCGAAGCAATGGGACCTGATGGGACTGCACCCCTTCATCCTGTGCGCCGGGAAATCCCAAACCTATCATCCCCAGTATTGCGACCTGCTATTAGACGGGATCGTCAATTTCATGAGAGCCGAAGGATTGTTGAGCCATCACCGCGAAAAGGCCAGCCAGAGGGAAACGGCATTTTTCGACGCCCAAAGCGAATACCCCGTGCTGACTCGGGAAGCGGGGCTGTTTTACCCTGAGCCCGTCATCGGAACAACAGTAAAGGAAGGAGAGAAGTTGGGAGAAGTCCGCGACCTATATCAGGGAACTGTGTTGGAGCAAATACATGCTCCCGAAGAAGGGTATGTGGTGACGCTAAGAGATCACCCGATGGTGCATGAAAAAGAGTTAGTCGCCATATTACTGGGAGAGAAAAACCGGCGGTGGTTCTGGCCGTTCGGTTGAAATCAAAGCGTTCTATTTAACGTTGGAAAGAAAATCTATGAAACCGTAGAGGGCCAAACTGCCCCCAATCAAGGTAATGATGATACTGCGTCGATTTCGCTGTTTGACCTCATCCCGCTTCTTCCCGTCAGCATCGATATAAGCCCATTTCAACTTGGGGTCCCGCATTTTAGCCAGTTGCTTACGCTCGGCATTCGACAACCAGGTCAAAAGGGCAATCCCCACGATAAACAGGAAGGCACCAAATATTTGATTTTCATTAAAAAATTCGCCCAAAGGACACCTCAGCGTTTAAAATGCCAATCCTCACCAGCTTTGCTCCCTTTAAAAATTATAGCACAATAAAATCAAAGAGATGCCCATTATTGACTGGTATTGACCGGTTGCCCGGTTCAGGGGAATGGGTTAGACTTTAATATTAATATTTTTAATCATTTAGAATAAAAAAGCGCTGCCACAGACCCTCATGGAGAACCAGACCCTGGAACAAGTTGCGATCAGTCAAAATCCAGAAGGCTACCGGTATTCTGTCGAGCCGTTTCTGCTGGCCCACTGGGTCCGCCCGGCCTCCGGGTCCAGAATTCTGGATATTGGAACCGGGTGCGGTGTCATTCCCCTGCTCCTGATGAGCCGCCAGGCAGACCTGAATATCACCGCTTTGGAAATTCAAAACACCTTGTATCAAAGTGCATTGAACAATGTGCGATCCAACGGGTGGTCCCATCGCATTCAGGTGCTGGAAGGGGATTTTTGCTCCATGGCCAGAGAGTGGGAACCGGAAACTTTCGATTGGATTTTGAGCAATCCCCCATACCGGAAGATGAACAGCGGAAAACTAAATCCCTGCCGGGAAAAGGCGATCGCCCGGCATGAACTGTCTCTGACTCTGGAATCACTGGCCACGGCGAGTGCTCCCTTGTTGAAAGCGGGAGGAAAAATCGTACTGGCTTATCCTTTCTATCGATTGGAAGAGGTGATGCATCAACTCCGACGGGTTCGGTTGAATCCCACCCGGTTTGTCCGGGTGTTTGGACACGAAAAAGCAGTTCCGAAAATCTGCCTTGTTGAAGCGGTCAAAGGGGAGGCTACTCAAATCCCTCTGGAGGAAACATTGACCATCTATCATCCCGACGGCAGCTACAC
Organism: Nitrospinaceae bacterium; assembly: GCA_028278405.1. Taxonomy (GTDB): domain Bacteria; phylum Nitrospinota; class Nitrospinia; order Nitrospinales; family Nitrospinaceae; genus SZUA-226. Next base: position 105,314 of record JANQEK010000037.1, on the reverse strand, counting down.
ACAAACTATGCAGGACATTTATGCTTCCTTTAATTATCCTGAGCGGTCCCACCGCCTCAGGTAAAAGCAAAGCCGCGTTGGCCCTGGCCGAGCATTTCGGAACTGAAATTATCAGTGCCGACTCCATGCAGATCTACCGGCATTTCGATATCGGGACCGCCAAGTCCTCCCAGGTCGAAAGGGAGCGTGTTCCCCATCACCTGGTAGACATTCTGGAACCCGAAGAGGAGTTCACCGCATTCGAATTTAAAGAGCGGGCATTGACGCATATCCGCGAAATTCGAAACAGGAACAAGATTCCGGTCATGGTGGGAGGCACCGGGCTTTATTTGAAAACTCTTCTGGAAAACCGGGATTGCGCGATTTCCGTGTCTCCCGAAATCCGCCGCCAGGTTCAAGAGGAAATCCGGGAAAAAGGAACGCGAACCATGTACGCCGAGTTGGCAGTGATCGACCCGGTATACGCCGGAAAGATCCAGCCGACCGACCCTTCCCGTATTGAGCGCGCATTATCGGTTCATCGTGAAACGGGCCGAAAATTCTCGGAATTTCATGCGGAAGACGTCTCTACGGATTACGAATTTGAATCGTACCTGTTCGTCTTGGAAACCGATCGTCAACACCTTTACGATCAAATCGACCAACGAGTGGATGCGATGATGACCGCAGGGCTGAAAAAAGAAGTCGAATCTCTGTTGAACAGAGGCTACAGCTCTCAATTGAAACCCTTTCAAAGTATCGGCTATTCACAAATGGCACGTCACCTGGAAGACAACCTGCCTCTGGACCAAGCGGTCTATGAGATCAAACGGGACACCCGCCACTTTGCTAAGCGCCAACTGACCTGGTTCAGAAAAATGGCCGACCGCATAACTCTGAATATTGATCCCGGAGAAACAGCGCTTCAGATCAAAGAAAAAATTCTGAAGAGAGTACCGATCGGCGCGACACTTCTGCTATGTGCCTGGCTCTCCTTCTGGAGTCCTGCGCCCGCTTCCGCATCCAATGAAGGGTGGTTTCAATCGGGCATTCAGGAATATCATTCCGGCCGATGGAGTGAGGCCCAGGGTCTGTTTGAAAAACTTCTTCTCACCGGGGTGGACCCGAAAACACAAAAACGAACGCGTTTTTTGCTCGGGAAAATTTACGCCCGACAAAAAGATAATGAGCGGGCAAAAATCCAGCTTTCCAATGTTCTCAAGGAATACCCTGAAATGGGAGATTACATCCAGCTTGAGCTGGCCCGCGTTCACCAAGCCGAGGAGGAATGGGAAGCGGTGTTAAAACAAACTACCTCCCTTTTAAAAAAGTACCCGCTCACCTTGTTGACTCCTGAAGTGCACCTGCTCCGTGCCGATGCCTACGAGAACCTGAGTGATTTCAAGAAGTCCATTAAAGAATTGAGACGAGCAGAAAAGCGGATCGCCAGAAAGTTTTCCATCCAGAAACGAAAGGTCCTGATTCCCGATATCATCAAGCGCCAAATCAAGTTGGCCAAGCTTTTGAAGGATTATGACCAGGTATATAATTTGTATCGAAAGCTTTATATTCGGCACCCTGAAGTTGCAGCCCGATTCCAGGTGAAGGTTCAAATGGATCGAATGATCCAAGATCTCTCCCTGACTCCCCGACCACTCTCCAAGAGAGAAACGCGCACACGCCTGCGCACATTGTTGAATAGAGTCGACTACGCCACCGTGATCCGGGAGATCAAAACGATCAAAAGGAAACTGAAAGCCGAGCCTCTTCCTGCGTACCTTTATTTTTATTGGGCGGAGGCACATAAGGGGCTTCGTAAGCGGTCCAAAGCCAATATTGTTCTGAGGCAGTTTTTAAAAAAACATCCGAACCACCGCCGAGCCAGCGAAGCGCATTTTCTGATGGCGGGAAACTTATGGAATCTGGGAAATCCTTCCGGGGCCCTGCGACACATCAACACGCTTTTAAAAACATCTCCGAATTCGAAATGGGTTCCGCAAGCCCTCTTGTATCAGGGACGCATTTATGAAGATGTCCGAAGGACCGAGAAGGCTCTCGCAACTTATAGAACACTTGTAGAGCGGTTTGGCCAAGATTTACTGGGGGAAATGGCTGCGTGGAGAATCGGTTGGATTTATTTTAAAGCCGGACAATGGCAGAAAGCCTTTGATCAGTTCAAGGACAATCTTGACCAATCCCCCAAAGGCGACCTCACGGATAAAAATCTGTTCTGGATGGCCAAGACGGCCGAAAGGCTGAGCAAACCTTCGGAGGCTCAGATCCTGTTCAAGGATTTGGCGCATCGGTTTCCCTACACCTACTATGGTTTGGAAGCTGTCAATCATCTGGAGGAAGAACTTCCTGAATCCATGCAAACTCCTTCACCCTTCCGAAAAGCCTCTTACAAAAAAGGGTATTCCTTTAATCGACCGGGGCGTCCCTTAACCCGAAGAGAAAAGTTTCATTTCAAACGCGCTTCCGAGTTGATTGAACTCAGGGATTTCACTCAGGCCCGAATTGAACTGTTGAGGGTTGGACGTTCCATTCGAAAAAACCTTTCCGGCGTCATGTGGTTGTCTCACTGGTACAACCGCGCACAGGCCTATGCCGATTCGTTGCAAGTGCTTCAGTTATTCAAGGATTTCAAAACCAAGCATGGCGAGAAAGAATTGCCTCGTCAATTTTGGGTCAACTTTTACCCATCAGTCTATTCCGAAGATGTAAAAACAGAAGCCGGGAAATACGATCTGGACCCCTGGTTGGTCGAAGGCCTGATTCGACAGGAGAGCATGTACAATGCGAACTCCCTGTCATCCGCAGGGGCGCGGGGATTGATGCAGATTATGCCTAAAACCGGGAAGCAGCTTTTCGCACGAATTCACCCGGATCAGACCTTTGACAAGGATATCCTGTTCGAACCCGACGTCAATATCCGCCTGGGTGTCCGGTATCTTCATGACCTCAGCCGAAAGCATAAAGGCAATGGAGTTTATATTCTGATCACCTACAATGCCGGGCCAAAAGTGTTGCGGGCATGGCTCAACCGATTCAGCAGCATCAAAGATATGGATGTTTTCGTCGAATCCATTCCTTACCCGGAAACCCGAGGCTACGTCAAACACGTGTTTCGCAATCACGGAATTTATAAAAGCCTGTATCCCTCCCACTGGGAACAAACTCCTACAAATAAGTCCTTTTAATTGGATCAACGAAATAGGTATAATGCCGGAGCCTTGTATCTTGGGGGAGAGAGCCTTGGCTGTGCTTCAGGAGGTGGGAGGATTAGAAGCTTTGTCAAATTGGATGGAACAACATCCAAGATCCAGACCGATTTCCTTCTTTTCCAGAATATATTTGACTTCTGGATCAATGAAATTGATGATTTTCTTACCTTCTCTGCGCGTATCCACCAATCCAGACCCCCTCAAAATTGAAAGGTGATGTGAAACCTGAGGCTGCGCCATTTGGAGGGAATAAACCACTTCGGAAACGCTTTTCTCTCCGTCCAGTAAAAGACGGACGATTTTAAGGCGCGATTCATCGGCCAGCGCTTTTAAAATTTTTGCACATTGTCCTGCATCGGGCGTCGGGTCCATGGAAGCCAGTATATGAGCTTCAAGAGGTGCAAGTCAACAACAGCAATCTTAAAGCGGGATTATGGTGAAAACTCCGGAAACCCTGAACAGCGATTTGTGGGTAGATCGATACGGCGACATGCTTTATCGCTATACTCTGGTCCGCGTGAAAAATCCGGATGCTGCCGAGGAAATCGTGCAAGTTACCCTACTCGCTGCTCTACAGTCCAAAGGGTCTTTCCAGGGAAGATCCACGGAAAAAAGCTGGTTGTTCGGAATTCTCAAGCATAAAATCCTGGACCATTTCAGGGAATTAAAAAATCAAAGAACCTATGAGTTGACTCCGGACGATGATTCCGATCCTCTGGAAAACGCTTTTCATTCCGATGGACATTGGGTGGACGCTCCCAAAAACTGGGACACCGATCCCCATAAGGCCGTTGAAAACAAACAGCTTGTGGATGCTCTGGCCCTTTGCATGGACCGGCTGTCGGAAAAATTTCGTAACATATTTGTTTTAAAAGAGATAGAAGGATTGGCCTCTGAGGAAATTTGTAAGGAAATGGATATTAAGCCGACCAATTTGTGGGTAATTCTGCACCGTGCACGGAATCAGCTCCGCAAGTGCCTGGAAACCCATCATTGGAATGTTAAGAAATAGAATATGAAGTCGGACTCATTGATGGCAAAATTTAACACATGGATGACTCGTAAACTCCGCATCACTTGCGAAGACACCACTCCCCTCATCTCGGAATTGATGGACCACAACCTTTCTTTAGGAAAACGCCTGCGGCTCAAATTCCATTTGGCGATGTGTACGGTGTGCCGTTTCTACAAGAAACAATTAGAAATCATCCGTGCTCTGTCCCGGAAACTGAGGGGAGAGGAGGCGCCGACTCAACAAAAGGCGGTCCTCAGCGAACAAGCAAGAACTAAAATTAAAGATTCCCTAAAACAATCAAATTGACGAATAATATATTGGAAAGGAATATTCCGATGAATGATAGGAGAGCCGGTACCGAAACCGAAACAAACTCTAAAGTCTCCCGCGACGACGTCCGCGATTACTATTCCAAGGCGGCTGTCGCTACTCAAGAAAGTTTGTGTTGCCCCGTCAATTACGATCCCGGGGACCTTTCACACATTCCCTCCGAAGTCATGGATATTTCCTATGGCTGCGGCAGTCCCGTAAATCGGGCCAATATTGCTCCCGGCGAATCCCTGGTGGATCTGGGTTCTGGCGGAGGCATCGACTGTTTTATCGCCGCAAAAATTGTGGGCGATAAGGGTAAAGTCACCGGCGTGGACATGACGGAGAACATGCTCGCCAATGCCCGCAAGAACGCCGAACAGGTTTCCAAAAACCTGGGGTACAAAAACATCGAATTCAAACACGGATTCCTGGAATCCATTCCCATGGACGACCAATCGACGGATGTAGTCACCTCGAATTGCGTTGTCAACCTGTCCACAGACAAGGAAGAAGTCTTCCGGGAAATTCATAGAATCCTGAAACCGGGCGGGCGATTCGTCATCGCCGACATCATTTCGGACAAACCTGTTCCTCAGGAAATGCGCAACGACCGCGAGTTGTGGGGCGAATGTGTCTCCGGCGCACTGACTCTCGATGAGTTCATCGGCTATTCAAAGCAGAGTGATTTCCACGGCTTTACCGTTCAAAAAGATTACTTGTGGAAAATCGTTGAGGGTATCCGATTTTACTCCTACATTCTGACGGCTTACAAAGCTGTACCCGCGGAAGAATCCTGCTGTCCCGGAAAAGTACGGGTAATTTATTCCGGACCTTTGCATGCTGCGACTTTTCAGAACATTCAGTTTCCCATGGGTGTTCCTGTCGAGGTGGACGAAGATTTCGCAAACCTGCTCAACTCCCCTCCTTACCGGGAGATGTTCAATATCATCGATCCCGAGGAAAAAGCCTCCGACGATGATTCCTGTTGCGGATAACCCGGCCCTGGGTGAATAGCAGTGACACGACTTCAGTTTCTGCGTTTGCTGCTGGTAGGTATATTGTCCCTTGTGGTTTATCCTTTACGGGCTCTGGCGGCCCGTTTTTCTTTTGGGGAATCCTCCTATTCCATAACTCCCGTTGCCGGCATGCAGCCGAAAACAACCGTACCCAAAGGTGCGGTCACGCCCATCACGCCCAACTCTGAATTTTATGTTGAAGATATCCACGGTCCTCCAAAGTCGCTGAATACAGAAAGCTGGCAACTGAAAGTTACCGGAAAAGTCGACCGGCCTCTGACTCTGTCTCTCGATCAAATCCGGAAGCGACCCACGGTCCGACAAATCATCACTCTAAGCTGCATCGGCAATCCGGTCGGAGGGTACGCCCTGGGCAACGCCGAATGGGAGGGCATTTCTCTACGGGACTTGCTTGACGAAGCCGACCCGGACTTTTTCACCAAGACACTCATCTTTAAAGGAGTAGACGGTTATCACGACAGCATTCCTCTAAGCCGGGGCCGACACCGGGCCGCGCTCCTGGCCCATACCATGAACGGCGAACCTCTGTCGCGCGAACACGGGTTTCCCCTGAGATTACTGGTTCCCGGTCTGTACGGCATCAAGCAGGTCAAATGGATCCGCGAAATCGAAGTGTCGAACGAAAATCACGTCGGCTACTGGGGAAAAAGAAACTGGTCCCGCGACGGTAAAGTGAAAATTATCTCGCGCATCGACTTTCCCAAAAACGGGTCCCGGGTACGCGGCCCGAAAATCGTCATCCGGGGAATCGCCTTTTCCGGTGACCGGGGAATCCAATACGTCCAGGTCAGCACCGACGGAGAAAAAAGCTGGTCCCTCGCCCGGCTGGAAAAACCCTTGTCCCCATACAGCTGGGTGTTCTGGTCCTTCCCCATGAAACTGTCCCGGCGCGGCCGCTATTCCATTGCCGTCCGTGCGGCCGACCAATACAGCGGCATCCAGCGCGACGGCCAACGCGACCCATTTCCATCCGGTACATCCGGTATTCACCGCATCACGTTCGACGTTTGACCCGGTTAACCCCGCCTTCCTCAATCCCTTTCAAAACCTACACTCCAATTCAAGGTTTTGCTGGATTTTGGTGAGGGAGGACGTTACACTTTTAATTGTAAGGTTTACAGTGATTTAGACAGCTGATGACAACTTTTGGAGGCTCTACCGCATGGCTTATAAAAGCATGGTTAAAAAGGTAAAAATCAACACCATCATCCGTACTGCCGGGGAAAAAATCGAAGGTGATGTCCATTGTTTACCCAACATGCGCCTCCTGGATTTGATGAACAGCGAAGCCGACAAATTTATTCCGGTGTCCAACGCCGCTGTCTATGACGAAGAATCCGGAAAACTCCTCTATCAGGTTCCCTTTATGGCGGTGAACAAAAACCATGTCATCGTCATTAGCGAAACCAACGCATCCATGGAAGAGGGGCTCTAAAATTCACCCCGCCCCGTCTTGCCGATAAAAAGTAAATCCTTCCTGCTTTATCCTTTTTCGAATGAAATAAATTCAAGACATACTGGTCTTAATATGGTAAGTAAAAGGCCTTGTACTCGCGACACGAACACGAACCGCTGGATCACGAGCCAATTTTGCCATGGAAGCACCCAAAGCCTCTGGACCGGTATTTACGGAAGACGACTGCATCAACCTCTACTACCTGAACGAGTTGTATGGTAAGGTCGCGAAGTGCGTCTCTTCCCGAATGCACCAGATCCACAACATTGAGGTTCCCATCACTTCCGGCGTGTGGGGCGGCACTTATCTGATCGCCGACCCATTCGGCAAATCGCTTCGGAGAATCTGGCGACTCTACTGCATCGTCAACCTGCCGCAGAACAGCCCGCTCGACAAGCATGAAAACATGGAAAAGCTGGTGAGCGTTTACTTCAAGACGTTCGCCGAAGCGTTCCTTCCCTACGGCCTGGCGCTCGACCTCAAAATGTGGGGAGGCCGGCTGCCGCACAGCAACAAAACCCGGCCGACCATCACCATGCATCTGGAAGACGCCAATCGTAAGATCAACTGGTTAAGACCTATCATCGTCTGGAACTCCGCCACCTGGGAGCAGTCCATCATTTACGATTCGGTGAGGCTGGTGAAGGAGCTTAAGGACAGTCTCAACATCGACCGGGGCCCGGTCCTGACCGATCCCAAAACCATCAAGTATCTACTGCAGGATGTGATCATCACCTACCGCACTCTGGAGAAAGCGCACTCGCAGGACTTCCTGGAACACGCCGAGCCCATTATCGCGGATATGACCCAGACTTTTCTGGAAGGTTTGTTCGACCCGCTCCAGATACGCGACCTGTATCACAAGATCCTGGAGAGCGCGCTGGTGTACGGTTACGAGCAGACATTGGCGGACCATTACTCCAAACATGGATTGGATGTTGGAAATGTTCAGGACTGGCCGGTTGGAAAAATCAACTGGGTCCCCGACGACTTACAATCCAAACTGATTCCCCCGATTCAGAACATCTTCGCCACCTTCAAATCCAACCTCGACCCCTCGCCTCAACCTCAGACGGACCATCCTGAGAAGCAAAAGTCAGTTTAAGAGAGAAACTAAGATCAACCCTCCTGCTCAACACCATTGGTTTCAGAAGGAGTATTCTTTTTCGACTTGATGAATTTGTAGAAGGTGGGGATGAGGGCGAAGAGGCCGAGCAGGGCAAACGCGCCCAGTACTTCCACCGACGCGATATCGCTGAGTTGGTTGATGGATGCCAGGTTGCTCCCGGCGTTAGCGTAGACAAACGTGCCCGGCAGGGTGCCGAACATCGTCCCGAAGAAATAAACCGATAAACGAATCTGCGTGAGGCCGGAAACCAGGTTGATCAGAAAAAATGGAAACAACGGCACCAATCGGAGAAACAGCATGTAGTTGATCGCGTTTTTCGAGAATCCATCATTAAACGGCTTCAGTTTTGCGCCGAATTTTTTCTCCACCCAGTCGCGCAATAAAAACCGCGCCGCCAGGAACGCAAGCGTCGCACCGATCGTTGCTCCCACGTTCACAACCAGCGTACCGGTCACCGAGCCGAAAATCGCTCCGGCGCACAGGGTGAGTATCGTCGCTCCCGGCAGGGACAGTGCCACGGTTATGATGTACACCCCAATGAAGGCTGCAATCATTACAACTGCATTCGCTTCATAAAATGCATGCAGCTGATCGCGGTTCGATTTCAAACTCTCCAGCGACAGGTACTGCCCCAGATCGAACACAAAAAATAAAGCTACCGCGACAACAATAACCGACAACAATCCTATCTTCTTTTTCATTTCATCCTCTTTTTAATTTGAGGCTTAGTCGCACTGGGGAAGAGTTCCTTACAACAATGGGCTCACGAAACGGCGTTGATCGCTGAAAAATCAACAGTCCAGGCGGGAGGAAAGGTCTTGCAGACGATGGTGAAATACATCCTGGATTTCGCCCCGTATTTTCGAGGACTCATATTCGATCATACTGCCTCCATTTTCAATGAAGGCAATCTGCTCATTAATTTTTCCACAGGACTTGGGATTGAGGGTATTCGAATCAACCCCGGCGGCAATCATCAACCGGCAGAAATCGGCAGCCGCTTTGATAGTATCCACATACTTCGGATTAATTTTGAATTTTTTTACTTGAATCAAGTGCTCGCATATCTTCAGGTTCTTTTCGAATTGTTCCAATGCCTTGCTGTAGTCTCCATCAATCACGTACTGAATCCCTTTCATCATAGCCAGGCCTTTGTTTCCGACGAAGTTCGGCGGCGAGTCTCTAAAATAGAGACCTTCATACTGATCCAGCAAATACAATGTCCGCGATCGCGCAACATACGATGAAAGCGGATTGGCATCGGGCAGACCCACATTATCCGGATTGAGCTGCTCAGAAAGATAGAACCAGGTTAGCGACTTAAGGGCCAGGGGCCGCGAAAGAATTTGTTTCTCCAGTGCGGTTTCAATATGACGTAGACCTACAAGTCGCAGGTCGCTTCCACCCTGCATGATGAAATTGCTCAGTCCACCCAGACGGGTATTGCCATAACGGTAGATCCCCAGCCCCACATGGGCGTCCGCGTGACCAGGGTCCAACTCCAGGGCATCCTCCAGGTGATTGTCGGCTCGCAGACCGTCGATCAAAGCGGACAACAAATCACCTTCCCCATATTCCAACAGAGCCATGTAACCTTCCGACACTCCCAGGAAATACAACGCATCGGCGTGATGCGCTTTGGACAGTTTCGGATTTTCGAGAAGGGCTTCCGCTAAATCCTTAGCCTTTCCGCTGTAGTATAAAAAATCCTTTTTGATTTTTTCGACCTGGAACTTACTGGTAAAGGAAAGAACGTGGGTCAACTCGCCATTCAGGCCAGCCAGATAAAAATAAAACCTCATGAGTTCCAGCTGATTGTCAATCGTTTGCGGGCTGGCCTCCAGTCGCTTGATGCGCCGCTCGAACCGGGGAAACCAGGGATCAAAATTATAGTAGAGTGTATCGACCAATGCCCGCTCCGCCATCTCCGAGGCGGACAGCGAATCAATCTCTTTCTCAACAGCGTCTTGCGAGACTTCTGCCCGAGCGACCTCCACGCACAAAAATACCATGAGCCCGAAGGCAATAATCCCGCTTGTTAAGAATTTTTTTATGTTAAAAACACAAATCATCAAACCGGTTGCGTCGACATTAATTCTCGAACCCTTGATACTTTCGGGTAGTCCTTGAGCTTCGAAAACAATTTCTCCGCTTTTCTCAAATGGAACAGGGATCGCTCCGTGTCCTCCAGTGCTGAGTGATACAAGCTGCCCAGCAGGAAATGCGCATCGGCGAAATCCGGGCGCAAGCGAACGGTTTCCAGAAATTCATCCCGGGCCAGCTCCAGCCGCTTGGAATCATAATAAGCCAAACCCAGAGAGAATCGGGCATGCACCGAATCCGGCGCAAGTGAAACCGCCTTTTCGAGAACGGAAAGCGATTCCTGAACTTTCCCCATCATGCGCATGGCTGTTCCCAGATAATAAAAAACATTGTAATCATTGGGAGCCAGATGCGCTGAATCTTCCAGCAAATCCACCGCTTCCTGGAAATCGCCGCGCCGGATATACGAAGCTCCCAACGCAATATGGGCATGAACAAAATCAGGTTTCAACCGCACCGCATGTTTCAGCGCACCGATGGCCTGGTCTATTTTAGGCTGTCCCAAATCCTCCAGACTGCCGTATGCGATACCCATATTGTAATACGCGTCGACATCATCCGGATGAAACGCAATGGCTTTTTTATAGGCGTCGACGGCGCTCTGGTACAAGCCCAATTGTTGCAACCGCAGACCTTCTTTCAACCAGTCGTCAGCGGCCTGTTCTTTGTCAGAGATTTCTTCCACAGGCACATGCAGTTGATGGGCCAACCCCGCCCGCGCCAGGTCGTTCGCCCGCGTGTACAACGATTCGGCAGTCTCCAGATAACCACGGGCCCGCTTGAGATTGCGTAGTTTTTTGAGATGCAGCTCTCCTAATTGATAGTGCGCGTCGGCAAAATCCTCTTTCAGTTTGACGGCGTTCTTAAAGGCCGAACGCGCATTGGCATTCAATCCATAATCGAGATAAGCCATTCCCAGAATATAATATGCCTGAGTGAGGCATCGTACCTTTTCGCCCTCTTCCTTTTCCCCCAGGCCGTCCGGATCCTGATAGCGTCCGAGGTGATCCGAAGCGAAAGTCAACCAGTGATCGGCCACTGCAAAATCCTGATTGATCGCCACCCCCTGCTTCATGGCGGCGTAGGCCTTGCTCTCCTTGCCCATCATCCAGTAAGCGAGCGCTAAATCGTAATACACCTGCGGATAGTCGGGCTTGATCTTGATCGCCTTACGGTAGTAATCCACTTCCATCTTGTATTTTCCCATACTGCCGCAGACGTACCCGAGCAGGTGATACACCGGGTACGCTTCCGGCTCCATTTCCAAAATCTCGGAAAACTCGCCGAGCGCGCCCAGATAATGGCCTCGCACACAATACATGGCTCCCTGGTAAAATTGCTCGGAATCCTGCCAGTCGTAAGGCATCAGGTCGTGCACCGTATCCACCAGCCGCCGGACCACCGGGTCCGACCCCTGCAGGCGCGCGAACTTCTCCACCATTTCCGGATACTTCTGGCGAAGCTCCTCCCCCAAGGTCGATAACGCCTCGTTGCCGGTCGAAAATACAATCTCGTTTTTTCGGGCTTTCTGCTTCTTCATCCTTGAACCTTAACTCGTCGTCTATGGATATCATCGAAATTATATGCGCTTCCACCCGCCTTTTAAAGGGGTTTATTCCTCATCCGAATCCTCGGTTGACTGGCCCCACCCCATAGTGTTTAATCGACTGAATTTAGGCTTAAACGCCGGGAAAAAGCCAAACGCTATTCCTTCAAAGCTATGAGACTAGTTAATTACTTCTTTTAAGATGGACCAAATCAATCCCATAAAAAACTAAGAGTTGGTGAATTGTGCCTGAGTCAATTACTGAATGGGAATTTGTTGCGGACGTAGCAAGCTGGATTAATGAGACTCTTGCTAAGGAACCTAGTCTACCTTTCTACCGGGCTAAGTGCGAGCAAAGAGGCAAAGGATCCAATGAGCGACGCGACTTAACTATTCTTGATAAGAATAAAAAAGTCATTCTCACCGGGGAAGTCAAACTACCCTACAAACTTAATGGCGGAAGCCCCTACAACGAAAACTTAGTTAATGATGCAAGAAAAAAAGCTGTTCGTGCCAAAGTTGATTATTTTTTCACTTGGAACGTGAACGAATGTGTTCTTTGGGAAACCTTCCCTCCAAAAACTAAAACCCCTAAGAGAAAATATAGGTCATGGAACATTACTACGGTTTCAAAAGAAACCCATATGAATTTACCAATGACAGAACATGCTATCAAACGCTGGCTTCCAGTTTTTCTTGAAGATTTCTCTGATATTCTACGCGGAAAATTTCCTCTTGGCTTACAGTCTCCAGACGAGAAATTCATCGAAATTCTAGAATCCTCATTAAAAATGCCGATTTACTTGACCATAGAACAACTGGATGAAAAATACCAAACGACAAAATTCCAATCCCAATTAGATAAATGGATGAGAGAAGATCAAGGATGGACAATCCTAGACGATCCAGAAGGAATCCGAGATAACCTGGAAAGGGCATCAAAATTTGCCTGTTACGCCCTTGTAAATAAACTTGTTTTTTATGAGGCTTTGCTTAAACGGTATAAAACCCGCTTGGATAAAATCATTGTTCCAGACCATATAGAATCAGGAGATGATCTTCGTTTATATCTTGAAAAATTCTTTGCTGATGCAAAGATTGAAACCGATGACTATGAAACAGTATTTGGAGAGAATCATACGGAAATTGGCAATAGAATTCCCTTTTATTCTAATCACGCAGTTTCCCATTGGAGAGAATTAATTAACCAAATTCACCTTTTCGATTTTTCTAAGTTGGATTATGAAATTATAGGAAATATTTTTGAACGCTTGATTTCTCCAGAGGAGCGCCACAAGTATGGACAGTTTTATACTAGGCCAGAAGTAGTAGATCTTATAAATAGCTTTTGCATTTTATCTGGGGAAGAAAAGATTATGGATCCAGCCTGCGGCGGCGGCACATTTTTGGTTCGTGCATATGCCCGTAAAAGAGAAATAGCTCCATCTCGCAACCATAGCCAAATAATTAAAGACCTTTATGGGGTTGATATTTCCCACTTCGCAGCCCACTTAACCACAATTAACCTTGCAACACGGGACTTAATTGATGAAGAAAATTATCCTCAAATAGTCCGGAACGATTTTTTTAATATCCTTTCACAAAAACCCTTTATGTATCTTCCAAAGCATGCAAAAAAGGGACAAAGAACAAGAGGTCTAGGGAAAATACAACAAAGGGAAGTTGAAATTCCACAACTTGATGCAGTTATTGGTAATCCGCCCTATGTAAGACAGGAAGATATTCCTAAATCTAAAAAGAAAAGACATCAGCCAAAAACTGGAACAAAAGAATATTACAAAAACCTAGTAGGACAGGAATGGAGAGGCTTAGACTTTTCGGGAAGAAGCGATTTACATTGTTATTTTTGGCCCCATGCAGCCCATTTTTTGAAGGATGATGGATATCTGTGCCTTCTAACCTCTAGCCAATGGCTTGATGTGGAATATGGGTTCCACCTTCAAAAATGGATTTTAGAAAATTTCAGAATCATCGCCATTCTAGAAAGCTTAGACGAGCCCTGGTTTGTAGGTGCACGTGTAGCAACTACCGTAACAATCCTTAAACGTGAGAATAAAGATGATGCCAGAATGAACAATACTACCCGATTTATACAACTACGACACCCTTTAAAAGAAATTTTAGTCAATGATGGAACGACAGCCGGAGCAATTACTGCGGCAAACACTTTTAGAGATGAAATCCTGAGGCTAAACAAGGATGCCCTTGATGAAAAATATAGTGCTCGCTTAGTTCGTCAAGGTGATCTCTGGGATGAGGGAGTAAAACTTGGACAACGCATGGGTAAACCTGAGGAATATTTTGGTGGCAAATGGGGGATTTATCTTCGGGCACCTGATTTTTGGTTTGATTTACTTAAGAAAACGCAAGAGCGATGGGCCCCTTTAGGAGAAATCTCAAAAATTAAATATGGGATAAAAACAGGTCTTGATGGATTTTTTTATGTTCAAGATGTAACTAAAGAATATTTAGGCAAATTTGAAACTAATGAAGAATTTTATGAAGAAATAGGAGTTCAACGAGAAAATTTCTTCGACGGGAAATTGAAAATTGTTAGATGTGGTGAGAAATATGAAGAATTAAAAATAATCGAATCCCAATATTTGGAACCTGAAGCTCATAGTTTAATGGAAGTTGGATTTTATAATATTAGACCGCAAGATTGCAAACGCTTGGTTTTGTTAATTTCAAAAACCAAATCTGAATTAAAAAACTCCTTTGCCCTTGAATACATTAGGTGGGGAGAAAAGAATGGATGGAATTTGGGTAGCACTTGCGCTTCCCGTGTTACTGAAAATAGAGAATGGTATGATTTAACAGGTCACAATCGAGCACCAGCATTATGGCCTAAAGAGAGACAATACAGACATATTGCACCCTCTAATGATTCTCGTCTGATTGCCAACTGTCGGTTTTATGAAATTTATCCTCCGCATGACTTAGATGATCCAAATCTTTGGGGTGGGATTCTAAATACGACATGGACTTTATTTTCTTCCTTACAATTTGGTAGACCGGTTGGGAATGAAGGAAGTTGGAGCACCATGGTAATAGATGCAAATATGATGTTGATTCCTGATCCAAGAAAACCTAAGAAAAATCATATGAAAAAGGTTATTAATGCCTTTAAAAAATTAAAAAAACGCCAGCCAATTTCTTTCCTTTCAGAACGCCGTTTAAGGGAAATGGCTTTTACAAAAGATGGCAGAATGGATGAATTAGAGGAGCTGCCTGATAATTGCGAATTGGATATGGAAGACCGTAGAGGTTTGGATGATGCAGTTTTAGAAATGTTGGGTGTTTCATCTAATGAGAAACGCTCAAGATTAATAAATCAGCTATATGATTACTTAGGAGATTATTTTGAACGGACTCGTCAAAAAGAAGAAAAAGCGATAGAAAATAAGCAAAAATCCAAACGGCGTGGCCCGGCTTCCCCAAAAGAAATTGCTAATCAGATTTTCAAAGAACTTTCTGAAAAGAATGAAGAATTGCTTAAAAAATATGATCCGGATTTTATAGACGTTAACAAACCCTTTGACGTATTTGAAATTCCACAAGATGGAATTCCGGAAATTCATGATGATATGTTTGCAACCCATACCGTCAAGTTTGTTAAAGGCAAGAAAATATTAAAGACTATAGAAACTAAAAACGCCCATCAAGCTCCCCTCATAAGTTTAATAGCTACGTCAGGTGGGGGTGGCCTTGTTCGGATTCCACACAAAATTGATGATTGCAAGAGGGTATTTAATAATTTTCAAGCACTCCTAAATGAAAGAGATGCTCGCCTTTGGGAATTGCTTAAAGAAAGAACTGCCGATCAAGAAATGCAAGGTGAAATTTATGAAGCTCTTAAAATTTTGATCTCCTAACTTGTAGGGAGTCTTGTTATGCCAGTATGGTTAATTCAGGCGGGGAATTAGTTTTCAAAAAGGGTTGTTCTTTCAGCAAGTTCCCTCCCCCGGGAGGGGGTGGCAGGGTTTGTGGCAGACGGTTTTGTCGTCGACGCAGATGAGGTCTTCGGCGACGCGCTCGGCCTGGTCCACGTTGTGCGTCACCAGCACGATCGTGTGCCGATCTTTCAGGGACAGGATCAGGTCCTCAATGGCCTTCGAAGATTTAGGGTCGAGCGCCGAGGTCGGTTCGTCCATCAACAGGATTTCAGGATCCACCGCCAGGGTGCGCGCCATGGCCAGGCGTTGCTGCTGGCCCTGCGACAGTGTATGCGCCGGATCGTGCAGACGGTCCTTCACCTCGTCCCACAAAAACGCATCGCGCAGGGCCTGCTCCGACCGTTCAGGAAAACTTTTGCCGTTCGGGACGGCATGGAACTTGAGACCGAAAACCACGTTCTCGACAATCGATTTGGGAAATACGCAGGGTTTCTGGAACACCATGCCCACCTGCTTGCGGAGTTCATAAACATTGAGTGCCGGGTCGTGAATATCGCGTCCCAATACGACCACTTTTCCTTCCACCTGGAATCCCGGTACCCGGTCGTTCATCCGACACAGGGTTCTCAGCAACGTGGACTTGCCGCTTCCCGACGGACCCACTACAGCCGTCACTGCATTTTTGCGAACCGCGCAGGAGGCGGTCTCGATCACCGCCTTGCCGGAATAACTCAAGCGTACCCGCTCCAGTTGAATGGCGTGTATGCTTTCGTTCATCGTTGCGCCTCCATTTCCAAACCGGATCGAATCCATAGCGTCGCTGCGATCAAAACAAACACGAGCGTCAACAACACGAGCCCCGCGCCCCAGGCATGGGTCAAAGCAACCGGATTGGCCGCTTCCTGCGCCAGGACCAGAATATGCGTTTGCAGTGTGGTCACCGGTTCGGTCCACGACTGCGGCAGGCGCACACCGGAAAATGCGGTGGCCGTAAACATGATCGCCGCCGTCTCTCCCGCCGCGCGGGCCAGTCCCAACAGGGTTCCCGTCACAATGCCGTGCAGGCTTTGCGGCAGAATCACCGCGCGCATCTGTTGGCCCGGCGACAATCCCAACGCCAGTCCCGCTTCCCGATAATGTTTTGGAATTGATTCCACTGCTTCGTGAATGCTGACGTGCAGGGTCGGTAGAATCATCACCGCCAGAACCAGGACCCCTGTCATCCAGGACACACCGGCCTCAAGAAACACACCAAAAAACAGATAGCCGATCAATCCAAAAATAATGGTGGGTACGGCGTTGAGCGCATAGATGACCAGACGAAATATTTTCCTGAGTTTCGGGGAATGCAAAAATTCCGTTTGAAACAAAACCGATCCCAAAGCCACAGGCAGGCACACGAGGGCGGCGCCTGTCATTAAGATCAGGGTACCTGCGATCTGATACAAAATACCCCCCTCCAATCCGAAATTGCGCGCCTCTTCGAAAAGAAAAGCGGTGCTGATAGCGAGACCTCCTTTGGTGAAAACTAAAATCAGTATTACGGCCAAGACCAGGCAACCGCAAGCGGTGAAACCATACAGCGAACCCAAGAGGATTCTCTCTTTGAAGAGGCGTGAATTCATCGGGCTCTCCTCAACAATAGATTCCCGGCCGAGGTCAGCGTCATCACCATCACAAATAGTACCAACCCCAACGCAATCAGGGCGCTCCATTGAACGTCGAATCCGAGCGCTTCGGCGGCCTCGCGTCCAATTTTCGAGGGGATGCTTTGTCCGGGCGCAAACAGGTTAAACCAGGGTTGAGGAATGCGATCGATGCCGCCGATCACCAGCATCACGGCGATGGTTTCGCCCATGGCGCGACCCAGTCCCAGAAACACCGCCCCGGCCAATCCGGGTAATGCCTGTGGCACCACTACTTTCAGAGTCATCTCCATCCGGGTCAATCCCAGGCTGAGCGCTGTGTCACGGAACTCTCCGGGCACCGACCGCAGGGCGTCTTCTGAAAGGGTCATCACCGTCGGCAGAATCATCACTGCCAGCAGCAGTCCCGCGGTAAACAAGGTATTCCCGTCAATGAGGCCGAACACATCGCGCACCCACACCGTTAAAACCGCGATGCCCATCAACCCGTAAATGATGCCAGGCACACCCGCCAACAGTTCCATGGCTGCTTTGACCACCAAACGTAAACGGCCATTGAGGAACTCAGAAGTCAGGATCGCACTGCCCAGCGCGAAGGGAAGCACCATCACCACGGCCAGACCGGTAACCATCAACGAACCGAAAATCATCGGCAAGGCGCCGTATGCCTCTCCTGCGAACCAGTCCGCTCCCCACAAAAACGACAACCCCTGCGACTTAAAAACGGGAACACTCTCGATCACCAGACTGACAAACAAAATAAAAATGGTTCCGGCGGCAATGAGTGCCGTGAATCCGGTCCACCAAAACGCCGGTCCCCTTTCAGGGAACAAGGAATGTTTGTTCATTTGGAATGAGATCCCGCCACTTGAGACATCAGCTGTGGCGAACGGATCGGAATATAGCCACTGACCTCAACAAATACCTGGCCTTCTTTACTTAGAAGATAATTGACAAATTGCTTGACCACGCCTCTAGGTTGACCCGCGGTTACAAGATTCAAATTGCGGGCAATGGGAAATCGTCCGGCACGCACATTCTTTAACGTGGGTTTTATGACTTGATGGCCTTCACGGATACCGATGCCGACCACATCATTGTTGATCCAGGCAATCGAGAGCATGCCGATGGCGGAATCGCTTTGTGCGATCTTGGCCTGCTCCTCGTTATTGGAGCCGGTGACGAGCCGCGCACCCGGTGCGCGCGCATTGGATTTCCCGAACAGGTATTTCATAAAAACGTGACGGGTGCCGCGATGCGCTTCTTTATCAATGACAATGATTTTCCGATCCGGTCCACCGACCTGCTTCCAGTTGGTGATCTTGCCGAGATAAATATCGCCGATCTGTTGCCTGGAAAGCGAACGCACGCCGCTGTCGAATATTTCGGAAGACACCACACAGGCGACGGCATCGCGTCCAATAACAGTCGTGTTGAGTCGGGATGAAGCGTAACGATTTTTTTCTTTGGAAGTGATTTCGCGGGACGCAAGCCCCACATCCAACCGGCGGGTACCAGTACCGTGGATGCCAACACCGGAACCCCCGGCATTGACGGTGATCCTGACCGAAGAATTACGGGTCTGAAACTGCTCTGCAGCGCGGGATACAATGGGAAGTACGGTGGTGGATCCGGCAATCCGGATCACTGTTGAATCCTGAGCCAGAGCGTGAGTTACGCCTCCCGGCCCGATTTGCAAAAAAACTCCAGTTCCAAACAGGACCAGAGCAAGACCCAGAATGACTTTCCTCGAAAACCGTGCCGGCATCGTATCCTCCCAGTAAAGAGTCTCACCTTAAACATATTGACCTATCTACATATGTAAATGCAACAGGTTTATGTCGGGAGAATACTGCCGACCTTACACACAAAAACCCGGGAAAAGAGGGCTCTTTTCCCGGGTTTCAGGACCGAGTCTTATGAATGAGAAGAACTCTCAGCTACTCATAATCCTCGTTGAGGGATTTCATGAACTTGACCAGCGGGGCCACATCCTCAGGCCCTAACCGGATGTCTTTAAGTTCGGGTGCTCCATTTCGCAAACGTCTGGCCCGGGCGAGATCGGAGGATTCAATATAAAAATTCACGACATCCTCCAGTGTGTCTTCCTGACCGTTGTGCATATAGGGAGCGGAATGACCCAAATCGCGCAGCCCGGGGGTTTTAAACAGGGCTATGGATTTTTTGAGTAGTTTCCGAACCCGGCACTTTCGCAACACCATGAAAAACTCGCGTTTGCCAAAATGCTCGAAGGAGTCAAATGTTCGACCCAACCGCTTTTCACAAAGGATCTGCCAAAGTCTGTCCTGTGGCTTGGGAAAATCCGGATTGGCAAACACGTTCCACAAACCGAGGTCCGTGTGCTTGTTTTTTGCTGAGGGGATGCTTCGGAATTTTCCGGTTCCTCCCGGATGCTGTGGTGTCGGCGGCAAAAATGCCTCATGGCGCCACCATCGTTTAAACAATCCGGGAATACGCAGTTTCCTGAACGCCGAATCTCCATGAATTGCATCGAATTCCTTTTGCGTGGCGCCGGTATTATGGAAATTAAAATCCGTAAAGTTGGGAGCCTGATGACACGCAATACAATTCCCCGCACCCGTATCCGATTCCTCAGGCGTTTCCCGGAAAAAGATTTTCATTCCTTCAAGCTCTTCCGGACCAAAAGCATAAGCCTGATTGTGGAAGGCAAACGATCCGTCAGCCGGATCTTCCACAAATTGAACCTCGTCGAGATCATCAATTTCCTTTAGAAGACGCCGACTATACTCCTGTTCCGATTCACCACTCTGTGGATTCCGGTCAAGGCCATTTTTCACCAGGAACACATCGAAAGGAGACAGATTGAAGGCTCCTGTTTCATCCTGACTGAATGCCAAGTCCACGGTGTAGATGGCAATCAGTTCAGCGACCCGGCTGAAAATATCTATATCCTGGACACTGGGATCATCGATATCAATCTGCAGCTCAGGCGGCAGGACAAGTTCCGGCATAAGATTCCCGTCGGCATCTCGTGGATTGCCACGAAGCACTTCCTTATACGACCCTCCGAATTCCTGCGCCAGCTCTCCCTCACCATTATCATTGCGTATGATGTGGGCAATGTGACTGATCGCCTGACCAAACTCGCTGGCCAGCCAACCGTAGTTTCTTCCAGTGAGGGTGCTTTGTACCAAATCCTCCATAGTGGTGAACTCCGCGTCAAAATGCAGCAGCAGCCCCCCCTGCCGGTCGAGAGAGGCGTTCACCAGCGGTGGCGAATTTCGTGGGGCATGGGTAAGACCGTCTCCACCCTGATGAATAGGGCGATCCGGAATCGGGCTGCGCCGGGCAAAGTCAGTATAAGTCCGCATCCCCCCTCCCGGCGCTTCCAGGTGCTCGTCCACCAGATGACAGGCACGGCAATTCATAGACTGCCCGGTGAAGGGACCAGGTAATGGTTCACCCAATGTTTCAGTTTCAAACAGTACGGGATCGCCGGCACCAATGGAGGAATTGGCATCTCCATCAGAATTTTGGAAAAAAAACTGCGCAAACCGTGTTTCCAGAAATAATCGTTCTCCAATTCCAATCTCCGCTGGGTCTCCTTCCTCCTCCTCTGCATATCCATTTGCAACTCCAATGGATAGAAGAATAGCTAAACCAAGAAAGCATATTTTGAACTTCGACCAATCGCTACACATGTTCCCCTCCAGTAAAAGCACACTAATTGATAATGATAATGATTTTCATTAATATAATAGACTTTGAATTTTGTCAAGAAAAAGCGGGTTTCTTAACCTGTACCTACGTGCTTTTCCGGTTCTTTGGGCTATAATGACCGCCGATGACGGTATGCTATGGCTCCTCCTGAAATCCGAAAAATCATAAAAAATCAATAGGTTAGATTTGAAAAAACCCCATCCCTATTTTCCAGAAGATTCACCCTTTCTCAAGGAAGACAGCCGGGGCAAGCGCTGGGCGATCCCATATCATTTCGAATGTCTGAACGGTCGGGTGGACATCCTGCTGGCCCGCCAATCGGATGCAATCCAAGGCTGCCAAGTACTGGATCTGGCCTCTCATATGGGTACCCTCTCCTATGCCGCCTTGCAGCTGGGCGCCCGCCAGGTTCACGGGGTGGACACTGAAGAGGCCATGGTGCAAAAGGGGGAGGACTTGTTCCGCCGAATGCAGGTTGCTCCCGATTCTTACCGGTTTGAAGTGAGAGATGTGATGGATTTTCTGGAAGGCTGTGAACCGAATAGTTTCGATACGGTCCTCTGCTTCGGACTACTGTATTATGTAGCGGAACCCTTTCGTCTGCTCCAACTGATGGTGCGGGCGGCGCGCAAGTGTGTTCTGTTGGACACGTTCACAGCCAGGTACGCTGCCCTGCAGGGCAAAGATGCACAGCAGTATTATCCTCATTTGAAGGATGAATCCTTCGAGAGCCCCATCCTCCTGACCTCATTGACGCAGTCGGAGAAAAAGGATTACCGGTTGCCCGATGGCTTTTCCTATAAAGGAAAGGAACTTGCTCTCACTACCTTCCCTACACGTGCTTTAATGGAAATCTGGTTCCAGGTTCTGGACCTCGATTTCAGGTTTTTGGAGTGGGACGACTATATTCAGAAACCCTGTTATTGGAGGGACTTGTGGTCACCGGAGCAAAAACAGGCTTCCCATTGGGCAGACGTCTATGCCAGCGAAGTGCGCGTATCCTATCGATTGACTCCCTCCAAGTAGCTCGAAAGGGTGAAATCCCCCAACCTGTCCTTTTAGCAAATATCAGTGAATTCAAACAGTTAAAGACCACCCGGTTTAATTTACACTAACATTCTAAAAAAATGTTTGCCAAGCGCCCTTTCCCTACTTATCCTGAAGTTAATCAATAAATACGGGAAATTGGGAATCAAGTGGAAGCGCCGGAAGTTGGGTGAACCGCTCCCAACTCTGGGCAGTCCTGCCTGATAAGGACATAGGGCCGTGCCGCAGGTTTCCCCTCTTCAAGGAAAGTGGGTTATGAAACTTCAATACCGCGTTATTGTCCTTCTTTTGATTTGCGTTCTTTCATTTGCTAAAAATCTTGCCGCCGCTCCCGGTAAAAGTACGGCGCTGTTTCACGATCTTAATGAGTACACCCGATACCTGGAAAGCTCGACGAGCCTGTACAATGAATTGACGGAAGTTTTCACCCAGACCTCAGCCATCGACGATTTGAGCCAAGCGGTCTTGATGGAAACTGTCGGTGAAGAGAAGGCGCTTCAGGAAAAACGCCGGATGTCCGCTGCCATTGAAGAAAAATTTAAAACCGCCAGCAAGAAACTGGATTCCCTCTACCAACCCAATTTCAAAACCGGACGGTTCCTCCCGCAGGTAAAGGAATTCAACGGGTATCTTAAAGAATATACCCAGACTATTCGCCAATCGCTGGACGACACTTACAATCTGTTTGAAGCGAGCTTGACCAAAGACCTTTCGGTGGTCAACCGGTTTGACCTGCGATCACGGAAAACCATCATCCGCGCTCTGGAAGGGGAGAACCAACTGCTGAAACTGCGAATGGGACAATTGGAACAGAATAATCCCTCGTTTCATTTGTTCAAATCCATCGTCCATTCCAATCAAAGCCTGGTTTATCTCATCAAAGCCCGAATCTCCGAAATGGAGGGACCGGAAGTAACCGGGGTTTCCAACTATGTTCCGGAGAATGAGGCTTCATTTGTTAAAATCGCCAACATTGAACTGAGAACTTCCAAAAAGTCAGTTGAAAAAGGGGCCGAGACTTTAAAACAATGGGCGCAAGCCAACAAGCATAAATTCACCATTTCCCAGGACTTCAGCGAAATTTTCCAGTCCCTGGTCCTGTCGTTTGCAAACAGTTTCCATGTTGAGCTGAAAATCAACTCGGCCTTTCAAACGCTGCTGGATGAATATCCCGGCGACAAAAGTTTTGACGAGGTTAATGTCCGGATCGATTCCTTGATCGACAAGCGCATGAGCCTGCAATCGGACAGGATTCAATTGGTCGCTGAGATGTCCAACCTGGGCAAAACCATGAGCTCTTCCAATCAATAAACCCGGCTTTTCCCGAAGTACCGCTTATTTCGGTTTGTAGACCCAATCGGCCTCCACGGCGATCTTGTCGTGGAGGTACACCAACACCCAGCGTTTTCCTCCTTCCCGCGCAAGAGTCAGCGCCACGTCCTTGAACAAAATTCCCGGATGCCCTTTTTTAAACGCCTTGTAAATGAGAGCGGAATATTTGACCGCAGTGCCAACCTTATATTTGCGCGCCAGATCCACCAGTTGATTTTCCAGCGCCCAGTTCGCGGCGTCCTTCACCTTCATCAAATGGGACAGACGAAGCTTGAGCATTTTGTTGATGACCGGTTTGGTGTTGAGGTTCACGACCTGCTCCGCGAAACGGGAAAACCCGATCAGCAAATCATAGAGCCGTGCTTCATATAAGGGCCGCTCCGACTGGGGATAATGGATGCGGGCAATCTCCTTCACCAGCTCATCATACCGT
This sequence comes from Nitrospinaceae bacterium, assembly GCA_028278405.1. Classification (GTDB taxonomy): domain Bacteria; phylum Nitrospinota; class Nitrospinia; order Nitrospinales; family Nitrospinaceae; genus SZUA-226. Next base: position 81,436 of record JANQEK010000037.1, on the reverse strand, counting down.
TGACGCGCTTCCTTCCAGCTCATTACGCCCAGGTGAAATAAGAGAGTATTACGCGAGGCATCGACGTGCTCTTTAACCTCTCCCGTCAACCCGTCTTCCTGAAATTCCTTTTGATCCGGCAGGGCATCGATATCCTCCAGCAGCTCTTCCGGGGAAATAACTTCATCTTTTTCCCGATCGCTGTAGACCCGGATGGCGGTTTCTCCCACCAGTAGAGTCCACCGGATAAGAAAAACTTTAAACACGATGTCGTACAAAAAGAACACTGTCATTTTCAAGGACCAGAAAACCAGATCCAGCGAACGCAAAGCCGTATAAATCCATTTAACGATGGGAATCAATTTGAAACGGCGGACCGTTTTTACAGTGGGGGTTTGCTCCCATTGGGTTTTACGCGCCCACGCTTCCGACAACCACACCACGTGACGCAGCCGAAATCGGGTCCATTCTCGAATACCCCGCAGCCGGGTCAACTGCAGAATGTGTGTCTTCATTTCGAGAAAAGCATTCAGAACCTTTTCGATCCGGGCTTCAGCGAGGGGTTGAGTCGATTGGGGATGGTACAATTCTGCAATATTTCGAACCAGGCTCCGCGTATTTTCAATTAAAGCCAAATCCGCTTCACCGAGCACCCAGCGGCCGCGCAGGTCTTCGCAACGCTGTGTAATCACTTCCAGTGAAGACTTCTCGATCGGATCGTCGGTATCGGACGCCCGCTGCCTCAGTTTGTGCAAACGGGATATATTCAACCACCGGACCTGCAATATCCCGTAGCCCTTGACAATCAATATCGCGAGCACTCCGACCAGAAGTGCCGCGATGCCCAAGCCTATCCAATAGAAGTTGATCTCCATGAGCGCAACGCACCCTTATCCAATCGGTTTGAACATACGGGAGGTGTTGTTATGGCGGAAGCCCTTTAATGGTGTTATCATTTTTAACAGATATCACTGTCGATCTGAACGAACGGTGACCCGGCGCACTTTCTGCCAAACCTATAAAAGAGGCCTCTCGTGCCCTCCATCCGAACTTTTTTCACCTTGTGCCTGCTAAGCGTGCTGGTTTTGATTTTACCGCAATGCTCGGACAAAAACAGTGACGAATATTACAGGGAAGGATTGTCTTACGTCGAATCGCAGGATTATGAAAGCGCAGAACGTGCGTTTCAAAATGCCATCGACAAGAATCCTAAAAATCCAAATGGATATTATGGCTTGGGGGGGATACACAATTATCAGAAGAAATATGAGTTGGCTGAAAAGGATTTCCTGACCGCGCTGCGTATCGACCCGACCTTTGTCGATGCCCATTACAGCCTGGGTTACACCTACGAGCAGATGGGTCAAACCAAAAAAGCGGACAGGGAATATGCCATCTATCGTCGTTTGAAAAAAAAGATGGATCAATACATGAAAGAGGAGGCGGCAACGCGGTGAAGTTTGCAGGTATTCTGTTGTTGATGGTTGGTTTTGTTTTTGGTTGCGCGACTCCTCCTGACGAACCGATACACACTCCCAAAAGAGTCAAGCGGGGAACCCTGTTCCCTGAAGTCAAACACCAATCCAGCAAAACTATCCCCCCTTCCGCTCCTTCAGTTCAGCCGGCCAAACCAAAGGAATCTGTTCAATATACCCGGCCGACGATCAGGCCTGCTTCTAAAATCCCACGAAAGTTTCATTTGCCGTCGGTGATTCATCACAAGGATCAATCGGTCATGGTCCGAATTACGTCCGGATCTTACTGGGTTCCTTCAGAAAATGTTTCTCCGTTTCAAGTGGGACAAAACCAGCGGCTCGATCACAAAACCCTGCCGGAGTTTTTGATCGATCAGACGGAAATCACGGTAGCGCAATACAAACAGTTCAAACCCGACTATGATGAAACACTCTACACAAACGGTGAGGAGTGCCCGCAATGCCCGGCCATGGCGATCAACTGGTTCGACGCCCAGCAGTATTGTCAATGGGCGGGAAAACGTCTACCCACGGAAAATGAATGGGAAGCGGCCGCCCGCGGAGACTCAAAAAACGCGTTTCCCTGGGGCGAGGAATGGCTGGAGGGTTTTGGAAACATTCATGGAGACCAGGACGGGTTTGTGGGTGCCGCACCGCCCGGCTCATTTCCTAAAGGAGCCAGTCCGTTCGGTGCACTGGATATGGTGGGTAATATGTGGGAATGGGTGAGTACACCGGTGGTGCTGTCGTCGCTTGCAGAGTCCCCGCCGGGACTCCAAAACAACTCCCTGCATCTGGCCAAAGGCGGCGGCTGGACAAGTCCATCGGGAATGACTGCTATTTCCTACCGCAATCTGGTCGATCCCAGCATGAACAATCCGACCTTCGGTTTCCGCTGCGCCAAATCGCCCAATCCTGAAAACGATCCCCAAACAGAAAACCCGTTTCAGAATTGAAACGGGTCTCAGATAAGAAAAGGCCAGATCCTTACTTTGGCAGGGTAAATAAGGATCTGGCCCTTAAGCTGCGGCGCTCCGGACGATTCGGAGGGTTAATTCATGAACACCCGGATGTTGCACCGCAGGATAAGCATTTCAGGCAAGTGCCGTTCCGGACAAGAGTAAGCTGACCGCACTCACCGCACGGGTCACCTTCGTAACCTTTCAACTTGGCAAGCGCAGAGCCGTTTTTGGTGCCGCCATTGGTGAGAACCACTGTTCCCACCGTTTGAACAACCGCGCCCCCGTTAGATCCACCGTTGGAACCTCCATGACCGTTACCGTTGCCACCCACCGAAGGCGGTTCCGATGCATCGATGGATGTATCCGTCGGCGAAATATCTTCATCGACACCCAAATCCAGCTCGGTAATCTCACCTTCGATTCCTTCTTCGGATTCTTCTTGATCTTCCGAAGACATCTCTGCGTTTTTCTGAAGCGCATCCGAACGCAAGTCTTCAGGAGTTACCTGGGCCAGATCGTTCCGGCCCAGGTAATTGATGGCAAGCTCCCGAAAAATATAATCAATCGTGGAAGTCGACATGGAAATCCGGTCATTGCCGGTAACAATGCCATTGGGTTCGAACCGGGTAAAAACAAATGCATCCACGAATTCTTCGAGAGGCACTCCATGTTGTAGACCCAGGGAAATGGAAATGGCAAAACAGTTCATCAAACTTCTATAGGCGGCGCCTTCCTTGTGCATATCGATAAAGATTTCACCCAACGTACCGTCGTTGTATTCACCGGTACGCAGATACACCTTGTGCCCGCCGACCACGGCTTTTTGCGTGTAACCTTTCCGGCGGTGGGGCAAAGTATGGCGTTTTTTGACCAGCTGCACCATTTCTTCCGCCACCTTGAGAGGCGTTTGCTCCTGCTCCTCTTCCACATCGGACAACTTGAAGTCTTCTGCCGCCACACTGTTGAGCGGTTGGCTGAGCTTGGATCCATCGCGATACACCGCGGTTCCTTTAAGCATCAATTTCCACGACTGCATGTGTGCGGCTTCCACCTCTTTCACCGAAGAACTGTTCGGCATGTTAATGGTTTTGGAGATAGCACCGGAAATAAACGGCTGGGCGGCAGCCATTTTGTGTATATGCGCTTCGTGTCGGATAAAGCGCTTGCCGTACTTACCGCATTTATTAGCGCAGTCGAAGACCGGATAATGTCTTTCATCCAAGTGCGGCGCTCCTTCAATGGTCATGGTGCCACATACCGCATCGTTGGCCTTAGAGATGTCATCATCTGAAAATCCCAGGTGCTTGAGCAGGTTGAAACTGAAATCATCCAACAACGCTTCTTCGATACCGAGCGTTTCCTTGCAGAAAGTCTCGCCCAGAACATGCTTGTTGAAAGCGAATGTAATATCAAAAGCCTTGGGCAGTTCTTTTTCCACCTGGTTTAGAATTTCATCGGTAAAACCTTTGGACTTCAACGACTCGTGATTGATGACGGGAGAAGTCGCCAGCGAACCCGACCCCGCGCAGTAGCTGACAATGTCATTGATCTCCTGCTCCGCGTATCCCAATTTCTTTAACGCAAGGGGCACTGACTGATTGATGATCTTGAAGTAACCGCCTCCCGCCAGTTTTTTATATTTGACCAATGAGAAATCAGGCTCAATGCCGGTAGTGTCGCAATCCATGAGCAGGCCGATGGTACCGGTGGGCGCGATGCATGTGGTTTGCGCGTTGCGGTAGCCGTGACGCACGCCCAATTCAAGAGCGCGGTCCCACGCTTCCACCGCTGCCGTCCGGAGATATTCGGGACAATAAGCGGCGTTGATTCCCTGCGGGAAGATGGTGAGCCCTTCGTATTCGTAAGAATCGCAGTTATACGCGGCGCGGCGGTGATTGCGGATCACCTGTAGCATATGCTTCTGGTTGGCCTCGTACTGCGAGAACGGTCCCAACTCGGCTGCCATTTCGGCAGACATTGCATACGAGGTACCAGTCATCAACGCGGTGATCGCACCGGTGATGGCCAGCGCTTCTTTCGAATCGTAAGCGATTCCCTGCACCATCAACAAGGTTCCGAGGTTGGCGTAACCCAGACCCAGGGTGCGGTACTCATAACTTTTCTGCGCAATCGCCTTGTTGGGAAATTGCGCCATGGTCACGGAAATTTCGAGGGTCAGCGTCCACAAGCGGCAAGCTTCCGTGAACCGGTGCACGTCGAACTGTCCGCTCTCTTCGTTATAAAACTGAATCAGATTGATCGAAGCCAGGTTGCACGCGGTGTCATCCAGAAACATGTACTCGGAGCAGGGATTGGACGCGTTGATGCGGCCGCCTTCCGGACAGGTATGCCATTCGTTGACCGTGGTGTCGAATTGCACACCGGGGTCAGCAGAAGCCCAGGACGATTCGTTGATCTTCTCCCACAAATCGCGTGCTTTTACGGTTTTCAACGTCTCGCCGCTGATCCGGGAAGTCAGGTCCCAGTCTCCGTCGTTTTCCACGGCTTCCAGAAAATCGTTGGTCAGGCGCACCGAGTTGTTGGAGTTCTGGCCCGATACGGTCTGGTACGCTTCGGAAGTCCAGTTGGTATCGTATTCCTCGAATTCAATCTCACGAACACCCTGGGTTCCCAGTTGGATGATGCGGTACAGGTAATTCTCCGGAATGAAATCGCGCACCGCTTCCCGTACGGCCTTGCGCAGTTTTTTATTGGATTGGATGTTGAACCGGTTCTCTTCGTCGCCCCAGTCCCAGCAAGCATGCAACACGTTCTTGAGGTGCTTGCGGCACAGTTTGCTTCCCACCGCCAGCGCGGCCACTTTCCGCTCTTCTTTCACTTTCCATTCGATGAATTCCTCGATGTCGGGGTGATCGATATCGAGGGTCACCATCTTGGCAGCACGGCGCGTGGTGCCGCCGGATTTGATGGCGCCTGCCGCGCGGTCACCAATCTTCAGAAAACTCATGAGTCCGGACGACTCGCCGCCGCCGGAAAGGGATTCCCCCGCTCCGCGTAGTTTTGAAAAGTTGGTGCCGGTACCGGATCCGTATTTGAACAGACGCGCTTCCTGTTGCCACAGGTCCATGATCCCGCCCTGGTTCACCAGGTCGTCATTAACGGAAAGAATAAAGCAGGCATGCGGTTGGGGCCGCTCGTAGGCGGTTTTCGATTTTTCGGGGAGACCGGTTTCCGGATTGGTAAAGTAATGACCCTGCGCGGGCCCTTCGATTCCGTAGGCCCAGTTCAACCCCGTGTTGAACCATTGCGGAGAATTCGGCGCGGCATACTGACGGGCCAGCATGTAGCGCATACTGTCATAATAAGCGCGGGCGGAATCCTCACTGCTGAAGCATCCACTTCTCCACCCCCAATAGGTCCAGCACCCGGCCAACCGACGGAACACTTGACGCGAATCGGTTTCCCGCCCATACCGTTCCTCTTCCGGTAATTGGGACAACGCTTCGGTATCCGCTTCGGAAGGACACAACCATTCAGGAACGCCGGCTTCATAGCGTTTTCTAGTACGAGCCGGTACTCCGGCCTTGCGGAAATATTTTTGAGCCATGATGTCCACCGCCACCTGCGACCACGTACTGGGCACTCCCACATGATCGATTTCGGAAACCACCGAACCGTCTGCATTGATGATTTTCGAAGTCCGTTCTACAAAAGCGAGGCCGCTGTACGCGTCGTCTAAACCCTGAGTGAATGTGCGGTGAATGTGCATAAAACTCTCCAAAAACTTTAATTAAAAACCAACTCCTCGAACATGTATGAATCGAGAAACATTTATTTTTTTAGCAAAACGAACCTTAATTCGCCGAAATTTAAACTACTCTAAATAAGTAATTTAGGTGCCAAATTATTAATTTACCAATCACTACATCTAGTAGTTGGTAGCCCACAATAGCACCATATGTAGGGTTGTCAACCGGTTTGTCTATAAATAATTTTTTGATTTTTCAAGCCGTTTTTATATAAGGGGTTACGAAACAACTCCTTTTAAATCTGATAGATAGGATAAATCGAGCCGGCTTTGGGTTAAGCGTAATTCACACGGATAATAAGGATTTTTTAGGGTGTCGGGCGCTTTCAGCGCGTCAATAAAGGTTAAAAAGCGTACCCCTTACCCCTTCTCCCATAAAATTGGGATGAACGGCCTATACCTGTTTTAAAACCGCTAAAATAAGCCTTGGAAGCCTGTGGATAAAATGGGCTACAAAACAAATGGTTCATTTCCAACAGTTTAGAGGGGGTTGCAATCGTGAAAAAATACGAGGGATGGAAAGTAAAAACGACTACTGCTCTAACAGCTCGATATTGACCTGGCCGATGAATTCCATCAATTTCAGCGCTCCGGCGTAATTGCCCTCGGAGAGCTTGATGTGGGTGGCGTCCACCTGATGCTGGCCCAGAGTGGGATCCAGCGCCCGCCATTCCCCGACCCAGACTTCCGGCCAGGCATGGTAGAGGAATCCTTCGAACTCGTCCGAGTACACCAGGCCATTGACGACCCGGGTGGGGATGCCCGCCGCACGGGCCAGCGCAGTGAACAGGTTGGTGTGGGACTGGCATTCGCCGCGCCGGTCCTGCAGGGCATCCAGCGCGGTAAAGGAATCCACCAGCACTTTATCCAGATTGTCGAAAACCCAGGTACTGATCAGCTTGGCGGCTTGCCAGGCATCTTTTTCCCCTTCAACCAAATCACTCGCCAGGGTGCGAATCAAAGGATGCTGGACCTGGATTTCGGGGGCATCCTTCAAGAAGTCCTTGTAGCGGCTCGTGGGAACCGGTAAAGACACCCGTTTGGCCGGCGCTTTCGGCTCCCGCTGAATCAACAGGGTGGTGGTGTAGGATTCCTCACCGTTTTTGGCGATCTTGAGAACCTTTTGCCGGTGATCCTGCGGGATGGATTCGGGTCCGTGGACATTGGAAAGCTTCAGTTTCAACCTGCTTTTGTCATCCGACGCGGTGATGGGTTTCTCGACTTTAACCAGGCTAAGCGTGATAAAACTGCTGACCGACATGGGCTTGTTGTCCATGCGAATCGCCTTTTCTTTCGGTTCCCGGATCGATTCAAAATCATTGAGCGACAGCTCCCGAAGCACATCCCCCTCGGCATTGGTCCAAATCGTAGAGGTCATTCCCGCGAATTTCTGCTGCACCACAAACGTATTGACACTCCGACCCTCAAATTGGATCATCTCTTTTCTCAAAATTTCGTAGGTCATGGGAATCATCATTCGAAACGATTCCAGGAAAATGTTGTACTTGCCTTTTTTCCCTACTTCGAACCCGTCCTTCATAATGTTCAGCCATACGGTGGTGGAGGGCTGAACCCCTTGGGGAAAATCGATGGTCTGCTTTTTGTGGAACCCCCGGCCGCTGATTTCCAGATGCAGTTTGGTACCTTCGACCCTCCCGGCCACCTCCTGCCGTTTACCCATGATTTCCTGCAACATCACGAAACTTTTGAGGCGCAAATCCGGGGTCAGGGTGGTGTCCTGGGTCAATATCGTCGACTGGTCTTCCTTGCCCGACTGCAACCGGAAGTACATTTTGGTGTGGACATCGATGGTATCCGGACGCACCTGGACCCGGGCATTATTGAAGCCGATTTTATTGCCTTTGTAATAGGTCCCGGTCCAGTCGTCCCCATCGGTGACCGGCACGGCAGAGGCCCCACCGACCCACAAAAGAACTACTCCCAAGACCAGAAAACTAAATAGCGATTTGGGTTTCATCATGTAATCAGGTTAACATATCGGAGGTACCCGGAAAAAATAATATGAAACAAGCAGGGAAGCATGATAGGATTACTTTTTGTGACCCGGGGCGGACCGTTTTCGGCGGAATCGCCCCTTTTCCCACACACAGATGGCAAGAAAAGAACCGGAAACCTACCTCACATTCGACGATGTCTTGCTCCTGCCGGCCTACTCCAAAGTACTGCCTGCGGATGTTGATCTGAGCACCCGTCTCACGAAAAAAATCAAATTAAACTGTCCACTGTTGAGTGCGCCGATGGATACGGTCACTGAAGCCGGCATGGCGATCGCTCTGGCACAGGAAGGCGGCATCGGCATTATCCACCGCAACCTGGCACCCAACCAGCAACGCAAGATGATCGACCGCGTCAAACGTGCGGTCAGTCTGGTTATCGATGATCCCATCACTCTGGAGCCGGACCAGACACTGGGCGAAGCGCTCGAGGTCATGGACAAATACAGCATCACCGGTATTCCCATCACCCAGGGCAAAAAACTGGTGGGTATTCTCACCAACCGGGATATCCGTTTCGAAACCCAGAAGAGCAAGAAACTGTCTTCCCTAATGACCAGGGACAAACTGGTGACCATCAAGGAAGGCCTCCCGCTGGAAAAATCCAAAAAACTGCTGCACGATCACCGCATCGAAAAGCTACCAGTGGTGGATGCCAGGGGCAACCTGAAAGGCCTGCTCACTCTGAAAGACATCCTGAAATCGACTGAGTACCCCCACTCCGCGAAAGATACCAAGGGCCGCCTCCTGGTAGGCGCCGCACTGGGCGCTTCGGAAGATTATATGGAACACATTGGAGACATGGCGGAGGTCGGCCTCGATGTGCTGGTGATCGACAGCGCCCACGGGCATTCGGACAAGGTCCTGAAAACGATCAAAGCGATTAAAACCGCGTTCCCGAAGTTACAACTCATTGGCGGCAACGTCGCGACTGCCGAAGGCACCGCCGCACTCATCAAAGCCGGAGCAGATGCGGTGAAGGTAGGAATCGGACCGGGGTCGATCTGTACCACACGGGTGGTGACAGGTGTCGGTGTGCCGCAGATCACCGCCGTAAAAAAATGTGTCGAGGTGGCGGAGGCCAAGGGCATACCCATCATCTCCGACGGGGGTATTCGTCATTCGGGAGACATCACCAAAGCGATCGCTGCCGGGGCGTCGAGCGTCATGATCGGATCCCTGTTCGCCGGAACCGAGGAAAGCCCGGGAGAAAAAATTCTGTATCAGGGGCGAAGTTATAAAGAGTACCGCGGCATGGGATCGATCGGGGCCATGTCCGACGGCAGCAGCGACCGGTACTTTCAGGAACGAGGACTCAACGAGAGCAAACTGGTGCCCGAGGGTGTCGAAGCGCGCATCCCCTACCGGGGATCGGTTGAATTTACCGTTCACCAGTTGCTGGGGGGGCTGCGGGCCGGTATGGGTTATTGCGGATGCAAAGATATCCAGGCGTTGCGCACCGAGTCTACGTTCATCAAAATTACGCCATCCGGCTTACGTGAGAGCCATGTGCATGATGTGATCGTGACCAAGGAAGCCCCCAATTACAATATCGAATAACTGCTCGGCGCAGGGCCATTTCGCTGGAGCGTTGTGGCGCGATTTTCGAAGGGTGGCGGCATACGCAAGGATTTTACTGAAAAGAAAAATAATCCCTGATGGGTAAAACCAAAGATATCCACGAACAAAAAGTTCTGATCCTTGATTTCGGATCGCAGTACACACAGAACATCGCGCGCAAAGTGCGTGAATGCGAGGTGTATTGCGAAATCCACCCCTGCACGATCGGTTTCCCGGCCATTCAAGCGTTCAACCCGAAAGGCATCATCCTGTCGGGAGGCCCGGCGAGCGTCATGGAAAAGGATTCACCGCTGGTCGATCCCAAACTGTTCAAGATGGGCGTTCCGGTACTCGGCATCTGTTACGGTATGCAATTGATCACCCGTCTGTTGGAGGGCGAAGTCGATCCCGCCAAGGAGCGCGAATTCGGCCGGGCCGAGTTGATGGTCAAAACCTTCTCCCACCTCTTCAAAGACGTCCACAGCAAGTCGGTCGTGTGGATGAGTCACGGCGACCGCATTTCTAAAATGCCGAATGGATTCCAGACCACCGCCTTCACCAGCAACTCTCCTGTTGCGGCAATGGAAAATCCCATCGACAAAATATACGGCCTGCAATTTCATCCGGAAGTGGTTCACTCCCAGGAAGGCATTAAAATCATCCGAAACTTTCTTTTCAACATCTGCAAATGCCAACCCCTGTGGAAAGTGGAGTCGTTCGCCGATTACGCGATCAACAGCATAAAAAAGCAGGTGGGCAACGGCAAAGTGTTGTTGGGGCTGAGCGGCGGGGTCGATTCCTCGGTCGTCGCCGTGCTCTTGCACAAAGCGATCAAGAACCGGTTGATTTGTATTTTTATCGACAACGGACTGTTACGCACCGGAGAACGCACCAAGGTGGAGGAAACTTTCCGCGAACACTTTCACATGAACTTAAAAGTCGTCGATGCGTCGAAACGATTTCTCGATAAATTGAAAGGCGTGACCGACCCGGAAGAAAAACGCAAGATCATCGGTAACACCTTTATTCACGTGTTCGAAGAGGAAGCCAAAAAGGCGGGCGACTTCAAATTTCTTGCACAGGGTACGCTGTACCCGGACGTGATCGAATCGGTCTCTTTCAAGGGTCCGTCGGCGGTGATCAAGTCGCACCACAACGTCGGCGGCCTGCCGGAGGATATGAAAATGGAGCTGGTGGAACCACTCCGCGAGTTGTTCAAGGATGAAGTGCGCGCCCTGGGTCGCGAGATGGAAATGCCCGACGAGATTATCTCGCGCCAGCCCTTTCCCGGACCGGGACTGGCCATCCGCATTATCGATGCGGTGACGCCGGAGCGGATCACTATGGTGCAGGAAGCGGACAAGATCATTCTGGAGGAAATCAAGGCAGCGGGGCTTTACAAGAAAATCTGGCAATCCTTTGCGGTGCTCCTGCCGGTCAAAACGGTGGGAGTGATGGGCGATGCCCGCACCTATGAAAACGTTGTCGCTCTGCGCGCGGTGACGAGCACCGACGGCATGACCGCCGATTGGGTACCCCTTCCTTACGACCTGCTGGGTCGAATTTCCAACCGCATCATCAACGAAGTCAAAGGCGTCAACCGCGTCGTCTACGACATCAGCTCCAAACCCCCCGGCACCATCGAGTGGGAATAGATCCTCAGCCAATAAAAAAGCGGCCCGTTTCCGCAGAAACGGTGCCGCTGTTTTTTACCAGTAAAAAGAGGAGTGTATTAACCCTCGGATTTAATCAGGCGTCCCTCTTTGTCGGTGAACTTGCCGCAAATGATCATGATGAGATCGACCAGTGCCCAGATACCGAGACCGCCAAACGTCAACAGCATCAGGATGCCGGTACCGATTTTCCCCACCCAGAAACGATGGACGCCGAGTCCGCCCAGAAACAAACAGATTAAAATTGCGGGAACATATCCTTTATCACTTATTTGTGACTGTTGGTTCATGGTACCCATGGGTCTTTCAGATACTGCCTGATTCATAAACTCCTCCTTAATGAATTAAACGACATTTTCGGGTCGGATTTTCTGGCCGGGATACATCACCAACCGGCCTTCTCCGTCTTCGTATTCTCCGGCCAGAAGTTTGACGAACACGTAAATTGAATGCACGACATCGATAAAGAGTAAAATCAATCCAAAAACGATTGACTGGGTGGATTCACCCAGATAAATAAATGCAAAGGCCCCTATCGATAAACCCAGGTCAAAAAATCCCAGCAAATACCGCCCCAGATAAAAATGCTGGATGCCCAATAAACCGAACACACCCGAACAACTCACAGCGATACTATAGGATTTTGGTGAGGGCTGGACCAAAGCGGATCACCCGAAAACTTTTACCGGTTCCCAGAACACCCGGGAAACCAATGTTATTAAAGTTACATTATAAGTGATTGTTTAAATAAATACCACTCACCTGGCTTGGAGCCAACTTTCACGCCTATTTAAATAGCTGTTTTTCAAGGACTTTTTCTATTTTATTGAATTACTGTCCGGGCTCTTGGTAGACTTTTATCTATGAATGGATACCGTATTTTCAGTTGGGCCCTTCTTATATCGCTCGCCGCACCCGTCTTCGCTTCGGCCTCATCGATGGTGATGATTCCGGAGGGACCGTTCACGATGGGACAGGGCGACCGGCCTCCGAATGGACCCGAACGGCGTCTGTTCCTCCGAACTTTCCTGATCGACCAAAGCGAAGTCACCAACGAAGAATTCCAGGAACAATTTCCCAATTACCGATTCCGAAAAGGAGCCGCCCAACACCCGAAAACGAAAGTGACCTGGTACCAAGCCAAGGAGTATTGCGAAAAAGTTGGGGGCCGTCTACCCACCGAACCGGAATGGGAAAAGGCGGCACGGGGAGAACACGCCTTCATCTATCCCTGGGGAGACTACAAACCCAAAAAACGTCCGCATCCGTTTTACTCCGGCGTCGTCAAACAAAAAGTGGCGTCCAACAAGCAGGATGTCTCCGCCTATGGCATTCACGACATGGCGGGTTCGGTCTGGGAATGGACCGCCGACGCTGCGGGTTCATTGAAAATTATTCGCGGCGGATTGTGGAACCAGCACCTTGATTTCGAATACAGCAAGGCCTTTGAAAAAGCCACCATCCCCCCGGGGGAACGGCTCAGCTTCCTGGGGTTCCGATGCGTGCGTTCGGTAGAATAAACCGGCGGTCGTTTCTGACCCGCGCAATCGCCTTCTGCGCAGCCCTCGTGCAAAGCTGGTGGTCGCCAAGTTCCGTGCGCGCCGAGCCGGATTATTTCACGGGAACCGACTTCGTCGGCAAAACCCGCGCCGGCAAATTCAAACAGTTTTACATCAATTTCTGGAAACCGCTCCGACGCATTAAAGCCGAAGACTGGACACTGGAAATCGGCGGCCTGTGCGAAAACCCGCAAACCTTCACGCTGGAACAAATCAAAAACCTGCCGACCATCGCGCAAACCTCGCGCCTGAAGTGCGTCGAATGCTGGTCCGCGAAAGCGGAATGGACCGGTTTCCATTTTTCCGAGCTGATGAAATCCTGTCCGCCGAAACCGGAAGCCACCGGTGTAGTTTTCCACTGCGGTGATGTTTACGCCGAGCATCTGTCACTGGAAGACCTGAACCATCCTCGCACCCTGTTGGTCACTCAAATGGACGGTGCACCCCTGTCTGACGAGCACGGGTTTCCCCTGCGGGTCATCGTGCCTTTCAAATACGGTTACAAAAATCCCAAGGCGATTGTGAAAATCGAATACGTGAGCGAAGTGCAGTACGGCACCTGGAGCAAGATCGGACCGTACTCGCCCGACGGCACCATCCTCCCCGGCACCGACCACCCGCTGGACCTCGGCAAAACCCCGCACCGCATCTCCGGTGGCGAAATTAGAGATTATTAGCTTTCGCTCTCTTTCCCAGGGCTGTAAGGAATCGGGTACAATGCCGACTAAATCGGCAAGGTTCGGTTATCCATTCACTCAGCTCAGTTAATTTCCATGGCGAAGAAGGATTACAACATTATCGTGATCGGTGCGGGCTCGGCGGGTCTGGTATCGGCTTATATCGGTTCGGTCGTCAAAGCGAAAGTCGCGCTGATCGAAAAACACCAGATGGGCGGTGACTGCCTGAACACCGGGTGCGTGCCCAGCAAAGCGCTCATCCGCACCGGAAAGATTTTGTCCTATATCAAACGAGCAGAAGATTTCGGCCTGAAATCGGCGCAGGTGGACTTCAATTTTCCCGAGGTGATGGGACGCGTGCACCAGGTCATCGGGAAAGTGGCTCCCCACGACAGCATCGAACGGTATACCAAGCTCGGCGTGGACTGCTACACCGGTGTGGCGAAGATCCTCTCACCGCACGAGGTGGAGGTGAACGGCAAAGTCCTGACCACGAAAAACATCATCATCGCCACCGGGGCGCGCCCCGCGGTTCCTCCGATTCCCGGTCTCGATCAGGTGGACTATCTCACGACCGACACCATCTGGAACCTGAACAAGTTGCCGGAGAAGTTGATGGTGATGGGCGGCGGGCCGATTGGCAGTGAACTGTCGCAGGCTTTCGCGCGGCTGGGAAGCAAGGTGACTCTGGTTGAAATGCTCCCGGACATCCTGATCCGCGAGGACGAGGAAGCCAGCCGAATCGTGCGCCAGAAATTTCTCGCCGATGGCGTCGATGTGCGCCTCAACTCCAAGTGTAAGGAAGTGGTGGTACAGGATGGAAAGAACTACATGCTGGTGGAAAAAGACGGCAAAACCGAGCAGGTGGAATTCGATCGACTCTTGGTCGCGGTCGGCCGCGCCGCCAACGCCAGAGGGTTCGGACTGGAAGATATCGGCGTGAAGTTGGGACCACGCGGTACGGTAGAAGTGGATCAATACCTGAGAACCACCACACACACAAATATCTATGCCTGCGGCGACGTGGCGGGTCCTTATCAGTTCACCCACACGGCAGCGCACCAGGCCTGGTACTGTGCGGTCAATGCCCTGTTCAGTCCCTTCAAGAAATTCAAGGTGGATTACAGCGTCATTCCCTGGGCCACGTTCACTGATCCGGAAGTCGCGCGCGTGGGCCTCAATGAAAAGGAAGCGAAGGAGCAGGGTGTTCCTTACGAAGTGGCGACGTATGGCATCGACGACCTCGACCGGGCCATTGCCGACAGCGAGGACCAGGGCTATGTGAAGGTGCTGACCCCGCCCGGCAAGGACAAGATTCTGGGGGTCACCATTGTCGGATATCACGCCGGGGATTTGATCACCGAATATGTGCTGGCTATGAAGCACGGCCTCGGACTCAACAAGATTCTGGGAACCATCCATATTTATCCCACGATGGCGGAAGCCAACAAATTCGCTGCCGGCATTTGGAAGAAGGACCATGCGCCGGTCGGCCTGCTGAAATTTATCCAGAAGTTTCACGCCTGGCGGCGATAATTGTGTCATCGGCAGAAACAAATACCGGACAGTCAGTCCTTCGATACCCTCCCCAACCAAGTCTATTTTGGCATTTTTCTAAAACCCTCTTTTAAAAAATTCAAAAAGTTTTCCACAGCTGTGAATTAAATCTTCCCCCAATCATCCGAATTTCAATTGATTTTGCCTTCAAACATTTAGCCCGTTTTCGCCACAATATTTCCACATCGCTTCAATGAATTATCCACAATTTATTGCGAGGATAGACAGGTATTGGGCGGGTTTTAAGCTTGCCGCCCGTACACTTTTCTGGGATATTGCATGACAAATACTGTTCATGTAATAATTAAGCCAACTAATCGTTTCATAACTTCGGGGGAAGTATGAGCAACCCTTATTATTTGACAGCATTTATTGATGAACAAGGCCAACGGCGTCCCTTCAGCTTGAAGATCGAAGGCCCGTTTGCCACTTCAGAGAAGAGGGATTTTTACTGTCGCGTCGAATCACCGGAACTGCTGGGCCAGGATTTCAACGTGTATGGGAACAGTGGAAGCCAGACCAAAGAACTGGCTATCAAATTCGTTGAAATCTGTCTTAAAGATAAAAAGGTTTATGACGCGGAAGGAAATACTCTGATATTGGAAGCGTGGGAATAAACTCCCTCTTCCAAAAGACAGCCGACTTCATACCTCCAGCTCTATGGAGACGAAAGGTATCGACTTCTATTCACTAAATCTCAATATAAAGGCCTTCGTCCTTGACGGTTACACGATAGGTGGGGATGGACTGAGTGCGGTCGAATTTGAACAGACCGGTTTTAATGTGCCACGCATGCTGCTCCCGTGCGCATAGAGCATACATACCATTCAATTTTCCCTCGGCAAGACTGGATTCGCACTTTTTGCACTGGTCGGTGATCACCAGATAACGGCCTTTGACAAAATACACCCCCAAGGCATATTGGATCTCGGTAAAGGGATGATCGAGTTCGATCCGTTTCCCCCGGCCTTCTTCAGGTGCATCAGCCAGATCTAGTAGACGAACTTCAGACATTTCAATTCGGGGAACATTATTCTATGGGAAGGTAAGGACCAAAATGATCCCGGAAGTATTTTTCCAAATCCCACCGGAACCGACCCTTCAAATGAGGCAGCTGTTCCGCCACCTCGTGATCGAATTTCACGTAATCTTCAGAAAGCTTCTGCACTTCCTCTTCGCGTTTGACTTTGGGATCCAGGTAAGATTCTCCCATCGCGGAAGTACCTACCACCAAATCCCGGCCACGCCGGATCCACTTGGCTAAAAGCGATTGCTCCTCCTCGGACCCCGGTTCGATAACTGCCATTGTGTTTAATTCCTCAAAAATACAGGTTTAACGGTTTTTATTTGGAGAATGTCATTTAAAATCATTTTTCGTCCGGGGTCAAGGGGTCTTCCGCATTTTCCCGTCCGACAGGAAGATAAGGGCCCTTGAAGGTTGCAATTGGCCCTTGAACTGGGTAGCATATGGGCCATTCTCAACCGACAATAACTCGATCTTTTGAATCTTTTTGACACAAGGATTACCCGATGACAACCGAGTCAACAACGCCTCAAAGCGCCGAGGGCTGGTTCCAGAAAGGACTCACGCTGGGCCGCTCCGGAGACAACGAAGGCGCCATCGCCGCCTATGAGCAATCCGTGACCCTGGACCCGGAGCATTTCCGAGCCTGGTTTAACATGGGAAGCCGCTACGGCAAACTCCAGCAAAACGCCAAGGCCCTGCCCTGCTTTCAAAAAGCGGTGGAACTAAAGCCGAACGACGTCATGGCTCATTACAGCCTGGCGTTCATTTGCAACCTTTTGAATATGATCGAAGATTCGATCAAGCATTATCAGGAGGCTGTTAAAATCGATCCCAACTTCGCCCGCGCCCACAGTAACCTGGCAACGGTGCATTATTCCATCAAGCAGGGGAAAGAAGCCATCCACCACTTGCGGATCGCCAAGAAACTTTTTGAGGAACTGGGGGAATTACATATGGTGGAAACAGCCGAAAGCCTGCTGAAAGAGTGCTACACAGAATTCAAACTGTCACCGGAAGATTTCGAGTAACTCCCCTAACGAGGAGGGGAAACTAGCTGAAGGTTCATGGCAAAAAGATATCGCTAGGCGCAATTCAAACTTTTAAATTTACCAGTGGCGGTTCGCCACCCAGGCCTTCACTAACTCTTCACCCGAACCTGTTTCATGGAATTCGATGTCATCGTCATCGGCGGTGGTTCCGGCGGTTACGCCGCGGCCAATACGGCACAATCAGCCGGTGCAAAGGTCGCGATCATCGACCCCGGTCCACTCGGGGGTCTATGCATCCTGCGCGGGTGCATGCCTACCAAAACTATTTTACGCTCGTCGGACATCATGGCTCTCATGCACCGAGCCGGAGAGTTCGGCCTTGCCGCGAATAACATCCAGGCCGATCTGGCTGCCATTATAGATCGCAAGACGCGGCTCATCCGCGAATTTGCCGACTACCGCATCGGGCAACTCAAAAACCCTCGCTTTACCCTGATCGAAGACAAAGCCACTTTCGTATCACCCAACGAAATCGAAGCCGGCGATCAACGGATGTCGGCAAAATCGTTCATCATTGCCACCGGATCGGTCATCTCCCAAATTCCCGTTCCCGGCCTGGAAGAAACAGGATACCTGACCAGCGATGACGTATTGGAGCTGAAAGACCAGCCTGGGTCGATGATCGTGCTGGGCGCCGGACCGGTTGCGGTTGAGTTGGCACAGTTTTATCAACGCATCGGCACCCAGGTCACGCTGATCCAGCGAAGTTCGCACATCCTGTCGTTCACCGATGAAGATCTGGTGCGGCCGGTTGAAGCGAGGTTGCGGGAAGAAGGCATGAATCTGTTTACTGGAACGAAGCTGGAGCAGGTTTCAACCATAGGGGAACAGAAAATCGTCCGGTTTATACACGAGGATAAAGAAAAAACCGTATCGGCGGATTGTATTCTGGACGCGCTGGGACGCCGCCCGAATACCGACGGACTGAACCTCGACGCGGCGGGAGTGGAGATGGGACCGTGGGGCATCGGCGTCGATTGCGCCATGCAAACCAGCCAGCCACACATTTTTGCCGTTGGAGACGTCAACGGCCTGCACGAGGTGGTGCACATCGCCATCCAGCAGGGCGAAGTCGCTGGATGGAATGCGGTACATCTGGATGAAACACCGCGTGAGGTCGACGAGCGACTCACGACGAATGTTGTGTTCACCGATCCGCAGGTCGCCAGCGTTGGCCTTACCGAGAAAGATTGCAAGAATAAGGAGATCGATTACCTCGCGGCTTCCTATCCGTTCGACGACCATGGCAAGTCATTATGCCTTGGCGAAACACACGGCCATGTAAAATTGTTGTGCAACCCGAACAACGGCGAAATCCTCGGCGGACATGTCACCGGTCCTGAAGGCGGCGAGCTGATCCATCAACTGATTGCCGTCATGTACTACAAAGGCACAGTAAACGACCTGCTGACCATGCCACATTACCACCCCACCCTCTCTGAAATCCTTACCTACCCCGCAGACGAGTTGTCCGAGCAAATATCAGATCGTTAATTTTCATTTTCTTTCAAAGCACCCTTTTTGTATTAGGTATCTTTTCCTAAATGGACTCATTTTTTTATTGACTGCCGATAAAACCGGCATATAATTTCCTCAATCCGTAAATTTTATTTGTCGAAATTATTTAAGTTTCTTTTTTCAAAGGGAAAGATTTCTATTTTCCAAACAGTCCATAACCTGGGATTGAATAGGGGGGGATCTGCCATGACTGAACAAAAGACTCCAAATGAAGGTAATTCTCAATCAGGTAACAATTCTCCCAAGACGTTTTTTGAATATGAATCGGGCACGGACTATGCTGGCGCTAAATCTTTTATCACTGAGGAATTTAAAAACGTCAACAAACTAAGAGGACATCCTGAGGACAATAGGGATTTCAAAGGACTGGCACTTTCGGGAGGTGGAATACGGTCTGCCACTTTTTCTCTGGGCGTCTTGCAGAGTTTGGCAGAAAAGAGTTGGCTTGAGAAAATAGACTACCTGTCCACTGTTTCGGGCGGTGGTTTTATTGGATCCTGCATGACCTGGATATTGAGTAAAGGATACGATTGCTCCCCAAGCAAATTTCCTTTTTTGACAGAAGCACCGTCAAATAACAACTTAACGCGAAAGGGGATTTTACATTTTCTCAGACAGCACGGAAATTACTTGGCGCCTGGCAACGGCATCACGTTCACATCCTTTTTGGCTGCTTTGTTTCGTGGAACGCTCATCAACCTGATCATTTTTATCCCCCTGGCCGCAATAGTTTTTCATGGAATTAATTCATTAAGCGAAAAGTATGCAGCTAAAATCTCATTGCTCGAAAGATTCTTTTCCTTTCCGGCAAACCTGAACGCTTCCTTTGAAATCGCTATTGCTTTGGCATTTTTATTTCTAATTCTGGCGGTTATATACGCTATCGGCACATACATTTCTTTTTTAACCAAATACATTTCTTTTTTAACCTACTGGAATTTGTACGGCACCAGACGTTTATATGAAATCTGTATCCGTCCGGTCCTTTGGGGATTTGTAATTTTTACAATATTGGGGTGTATACCATTCGTGCACTTGTTTCTTGTTGAGAATGCAAATTACAAAAACATTTCAGCCATACTTTCCGGCTTGAGTTCCATTCTTGCCGGCGTTCTCCCATTTATATTCAATTTTTTAAAATCAACCAAAAGCGGGGAAGCCAATAGCCAAAGTCCTTTGATGGGACTTCTTGGAGCAGGATTATTATTGTTTGGCTTCACACTCCTTGTTTACCACATAGTTCATACCGGGATTATCAACCAACCCTGGTTCATCTGCTGGGTTATCGGAGCAGCAATCCTGGGCATTGTCACCAACATTAACTTTATATCTATTCACCGTTATTATCGAGACCGTTTGATGGAAAGCTACATGCCTGATATTCAGAAAATCAGGAAGGGAGATTGGGGCGACAATCAGCCTGCTTCCGAAGCAGACCAAGCCCCCTTATCCGAGGCAATTAAAGAGGGCTTTAAGGGCCCGTATCACATTGTCAACACCAACATTGTTACCGTAAATTCCACAATTCCAAAATTCAAGGGCAGAGGAGGAGACAATTTTATTTTGTCTCCCTATTTTTGCGGCAGCAATGCTACCGGATGGTCTCCAACAACTTCATTCATGGGAGATTCAATGACCTTGGCATCTGCCATGGCCATATCCGGGGCGGCGGTTAATCCCAATACGGGCGTTGGTGGAGAAGGGCTTACGCGGAATCCACTGGTTTCTTTTGTAATGAAAATCTTAAATATTCGCCTGGGTTACTGGGTGCCTAAACCCGATACACCTTTTGTTTCCAAGCTGGTGCCACCAAATTTCTTTTTTCCTTATTTGTTTTCAAATCACAAAGAATCCAACTCATTTTTGGAATTATCTGATGGCGGCCATTTTGAAAATCTTGGTCTGTATGAACTGTTCAGGCGTCGCATGAAGACGATTATCATCTGCGACGGAGGAGCTGACAAGGATTTCACTTTCGAGGATTTTGGAAATGCCCTTGAAAAAGCCCGCGTGGATTTTGGAGTTACTATAGAAATTATTACTGACCCTCTGGTCCCCTTATCCAAATGGGAAGACCGTAAAACAGATGCAAATAAAACTATTAATAGTAAGGTTGAAAAAACATTAACCGGAAACCAGGAAGCCTATAGCGAAGACCAAGAGATTAAAAAGAGAGAAGAATTTCTTATTAGAGCTAAAGAAGATGTCGCAGAAAGAGGATATGTCTTTGGCAAAATCACTTATGGCAACTCTGAAGAATGTCTTCTTATTTATTTTAAAACCACATACATCAACAACCTCCCGCCAGACATCATTGCTTATAAAAAGAAGCATGCTGATTTTCCTGACCAGACTACCGCGGATCAATTTTTCGATGAAAAACAGTTTGAGGCTTACCGCGAACTCGGATATCAAATCGCCAAGAAAATGATTAAAGATGTCACGACTGCAGGAACAAGCACACCAGATCCAAGTGACAATGAAGAAACCAAAATAAAACGGGAAATATATAAGCGCTTCAATTAATCCTGCTCATCAAACAAAAAGCCCAAGACGAATGATCGTCTTGGGCTTGTGTTGTTTTTTGATCTGCGATTATACGATGTGACGGGGTTGGGTCACACCATGTCTTTGAGCGCTTTCAACGGCTGCACCTTGACTACCTTACGGGCAGGCTTGGCCTTGAAGGTAGTTTCTTCGCCGGTGAAAGGATTGATGCCTCTTCGCTCTTTCGTTGCCGGTTTCTTAACGACTTTGATTTTCATCATGCCGACTACATTGAACAGGCCGGGTCCGCGCGACGAGAGATTTTTACTGATCATCCCGCCAAGAGATTCGAATACGGCGGCGACTTCTTTGCGGGTCAGTCCTGTGTCCGAGGAAATATGGTTCAATACTTCTGATTTGGTGGGTGGTTTGTTTGCGTTCGAGGTTTTTTTGGCTGCCATGCGTATGATCTCCTTTACACGGTTAAGGTCTTAAGCGACCCGGATAGAATGCCACTGGAACGTGGCTGATTACTTATTAAATGATAATCGAAAAATGCGGTTTGTACATCAAAAAACCCGTTATTTCCCGAAGTTTTTTCAATTTCCTTGAAGACAGCGGTTCTACAAAATCTTTGGACAGGATGGTCTCGAATTAATTTCCATCTAATTTGTTTTTGATTTACATGGAACCCAGTTGGTCGGCGAAGCGGTCGAGGCTCTCCAGAGAGTTCATTTCGGTGGCACAGAGGAGCAAACAATTTTCCAGTTCAGGGTAAAACCGTCCCAACGGCAGACCGGCGATGATATCTTTCTTGAGCAGTTTGGTGTGAAGTTCCTGCGCCGGGGCGGGGCATTCCAGCACAAATTCATTGTAAGTCCCGGCCTGGAAGCGGAGGCTGAAACCCTTTAAACGTTGTAGTTTATTCTTAAGCGCATCGGCGGCCTTCAGGTTCTGGAGCGCCACGTCCCGCACCCCCTGCTTACCCATCGCCGCCAGCCAGATGGTTGCCGCCAGAGCGCACAGGCCCTGATTGGTACAAATATTGGAGGTCGCCTTTTCGCGGCGGATATGCTGTTCGCGTGTCGCCAGGGTCAAGGCGTAGGAGCGCTGTCCCGCCCGGTCAACCGTCTCACCCACAATGCGCCCCGGAATCTGCCGGAAAAATGGTTCCCGGGTGGCGAAAAATCCGACATGGGGTCCGCCGTAGGATACCGGTAATCCCCACCCCTGCCCTTCACCGGCGACGATATCCGCTCCCCGTTCTCCGGGCGGTTTCAGAATTCCCAGGGAGGTCGCTTCCGCCACCACGACAATCAACAGGGTTTCCTTCGCTTTCAAAAACTCTCCCAACTCGGCGTACTGTTCCACGATGCCGAAAAAGTTGGGGGACTGGATCACGACCGAGCTGGTCGCGTCGGTGACGTTCTGTTTGATAAACTCCAGATCCGTCTGACCGTTTTCCTGATACGGCACCTCGGTGATTTTAAAATCGATGCCTCGCGTATACGTTTCCACTACCTGCCGGTATTCGGGATGAACGGTGCGGGCCATCAACACCTCGCTGCGATTGTTGACACGGTGCGCCATGAGCACTGCTTCCGCCAGTGAAGAGGCGCCGTCATATATCGATGCGTTGGCGATTTCCATACCCGTCAACATACAGACGAAACTTTGAAACTCGAAAATAGCCTGCAAGGTGCCCTGGCTGACTTCCGGTTGATAGGGCGTATAGCTGGTCAGAAACTCCCCGCGCAGAAGAAGGTGATTCACCACAGACGGCGTGAAATGCCGGTACGCTCCAGCGCCGAGAAAGACGGAACATGCCTCGAGATTCACATTCCGGCTCGCCAGTTGGCTCAGGGCCTGGGTGAGATCCGCCTCGGCAAGCGCAGGAGGCAGATCCAGAGGGGCCTCCAGGCGTAACGCCTCCGGGATACTGTGGAACAATTCTCCAATCTCCTGAATACCGATGGCGGAGAGCATTTCCCGGATGTCTGTCTCCGTATGTGGAATATAGCGCATGGGTCTGTTGGATGCGGGATGATGCAGATTATCCCTGCTGTTCCTTGATGAAGGCTTCGTAATCTGCTGCTGAGAGCAAACCATCGACCTGGCCGGAATCGGACAGTTCCACTTCAATCATCCAGCCTTTAACGTAGGGATCCTGGTTAACCAGTTCGGGATTGGCTTCCAAATCCTTGTTGACGGCGACGACTTTGCCGCTGACCGGAGCATACAAATCGGATACGGTTTTAACCGACTCCACAACTCCAAAGGTGTTCTCCGTGACCAGTTCCGTCCCTATTGCCGGAACCTCGACAAATACCACATCGCCCAACTGATCCTGAGCAAAATGAGTGATACCGACGGTCCCCTTGGCACCATTCACTTTCAGCCATTCATGTTCGCGTGTATACCGAAGATCTTTCGGGACCTCCATCCTTTCCTCCTTATCGTTGTTCTTATTCAATAAATAAAAATCCGAGGTTCAATGGATCTATTTCTTTTTCACCCGGCTGGGAACAAAAGGCAGGGGGGTCACCTCTCCCGCAACCGTCGAATTGCGGATGGAGATATCCAGCCGAGTGCCGGGTGTTGATAATGCCGTGGGTACATTACACAAGGCCACCCCGGTATTCAAGGTCGGCGAGAAGGTGCCGCTGGTCACTTCCCCCACCGGAGTCCCCTCGTTAAGCACATTGTAATGGGACCGGGGCACACCGCGGTCTGTCAATCGGACTCCGACCAACTTGTGCGTTAACCCTTTATCTTTTTGATTTTTAAGGGCTCCTTGCCCGACAAAAGTATCGGCTTTCTTGAGTTTGATCACCCAGCCCAGGCCCGCCTCGAGAGGCGAACGGTCGGCATCGATCTCCTGCCCATAAAGCGCGTACCCCATCTCCAGGCGCAGGGTATCGCGCGCGCCCAGGCCGATGGGTTGCAGATCAAACTCCTTCCCGGCTTCCAGCAATGACTCGAACACCGGACCTGCCGAATCCGCATCCAGGTAAATTTCAAACCCGTCCTCTCCGGTGTAACCGGTGCGGGCGATGACCGCTTCCCGGTCACTGACCCGGCCTTTTTGAAAGCGATAGTAACCCATATCTCCCAACGCAACATCGGTCAGTTTCAAAAGCAGGGACTCGGCGTGTGGACCTTGAATCGCCAGCTGGGCGGTGCGGTCGCTGATGTTATCGACCTGCACGTCAAACTCCCCGGCCAAGTCACGGGCCCAGTCAAAATCTTTATCCGTATTGGAGGCATTGACGCATAAAAAATAATGATCCTCCTCGAACCGGTGAACCAGCAGATCGTCCACCACACCCCCATTCTCGTAGCACATCAGTGAATACAGTATGCTGCCGTTATCCAGCTTGTCCATATCGTTGGTCAGCAGTTTCTGGAGAAACGGTTTGGCCTCGCGGCCGCGGACATCAATTTCCCCCATGTGGCTGACATCGAACACCCCCACCCCCTGGCGCACCGCCCGGTGTTCCTCCATTACCCCGGCATACTGAATGGGCATGTTCCACCCGGCGAAGGGAACCATTTTTCCGTTCAGTTTTTTGTGGAACTCAAAAAGTGGTGTGGTTTTCAGCGGCGTGTTGGCAGACATAAAATGAGGGGTTCCAAGTGGAGCGGTGACAGATGAATACTGTGTATAATCAAATTTTTGAAGGAGATCAAGGCCCAAAATCGTATTCAGGTAAAAAATCGCATTGAATAATAGGCTCTTCAGGAGAATGGCCCGATTTCGCATTTTGATAATTATTTCCGCCATTAATATTATATAATTGGATGTTTCTCAGGTAAGTATTCAGCAGGAACGTGGCCATGGAAACCAAACAATACGATGCCCTATTGGTTGCTGGGGAGGGCAAAGACAGCTACAAGGTGTACCATCAGCACAAAGCCTTCCTTTCGATCGAGGGGAAATGTGTCATCAGCTATGTGGTGGAGGCCCTGCAGGGGGCGGAATCCGTCCGCAGTATCACCATCACCGGTCCGCGCGACGCCCTTTTGAAGCATCTGGACGCAGACGGCATCAACCGAAACAGCCCTAAACCCATCCATATTTTGGAACAAAAGCGGAATCTTTATGAAAATGTCTGGCACAGCTTTTTGCACACCCTGCCAGAGAAGTTGCCGGAAGATGAATTGGAAAATTCTGCTTACCGCGACCGGGCGGTCCTGGTGGTTCCCTGCGATTCACCGTTGATCACGTCACACGAAATCGATTATTTCATTCAGAACAGTGATTTGAATAACTATGATCTTTTGTCGGGATTGACTCCGGAAGAAAGCCTCAGAGCCTTTTATCCCGAAGGAGGAAAACCGGGAGTCCAAATGGCGTATCTTCATCTTAAAGAGCGTCGATACCGGATCAACAATTTGCATCTGGTCAAGCCGATCCTGATAAGGAACCGTCATTATGTTCAGCAAATGTACCATTACCGATACCAACGCAACTTTAAGAACGTGATTCTCTTTGGATGGGAAATCATCGGCAAAGACAAGAAAAACCGTTACCGGTATTACATCGGATTGTTACTGGGCCTGTTTTTTTCCTGGCTGAATATCAAACCCCTGGTGCGGTTTTTCCGGTCCTGGGTTCCCAAGCGGGGACTGGAGGAATGTATTTCTAATATTATGGACACACGATTCATGGGGCTGGAATCTCCTCTGCCCGGAGCGGCGTTGGATATCGACAACGCTCAGGATTACGAAGCGATCAAAATCCGGTTTAAGGATTGGAAAGCGTATCTGTACCGGTTGTCCGATCTTTACCCCTTACCGTTGACTCGATGGAACAAAACACAGTGGAACGCTAAAACCTCCTCCCGGAAATCGTCCCCGGGAGTAACGATTCCCCGGGTGGATGCCAGAACCACGTAGGCGCGGTTTTCGGCGGGCCCTTCCGGATTGAATCCCGCCCCCACCAACCCTGACCCGGTCCTTTCTTCGATTGAAACGACCACTCATTGACTTGAAGACCAACACGATAGTTTCATGGCATTAAAAAACATACGTAATTTTTCCATTATCGCCCACATCGATCACGGCAAGTCCACGCTGGCGGATAAACTGATTTTGGATACTGGCGGCTTGCAGAAAAGAGAGATGAAGGATCAGGTGCTGGACAGCATGGATCTGGAACGCGAGCGCGGTATCACCATCAAGGCGCAGACGGTGCGCCTCAATTACAAAGCCGATGATGGCGAGGAGTATGTCTTCAACATGATCGACACTCCCGGTCATGTCGATTTCACTTATGAAGTCTCCCGGAGTCTGGCAGCCTGCGAAGGCGTCCTGCTGGTGGTCGACGCATCGCAGGGGATTCAGGCCCAAACCATCGCCAACGTCAATCTGGCGATGCAGCATAACCTACACATCATTCCCGTCATCAACAAAATCGATCTGCCCAGCGCCGACCCGGAAGCCGTCATGGAACAACTGGAGGATATATTGCAGATAGACTCGACAGACGCGATCCTGGCCAGTGCCAAGGAGGGTACCGGCATCAAGGAAATTATGGAGGCCGTCGTCCACCTGATCCCACCCCCGTCGGGCAATTCCAAGAATCCTCTCAAAAGCCTGCTGTTTGATTCCTGGTACGATTCCTATCGAGGAGTGATTACCCTGACCCGTGTAATGGAGGGGACTCTTAAAGAAGGAATGGAAATTCTCATGATGGCCACGGGCAAACGCTTCGAGGTGGAGGAACTGGGCACCTTCACTCCCGCTCCCCGCCGGGTGAAACAATTGAGCGCCGGAGAGGTGGGATACATTATTGCCGGAATCAAACAACTCGATCAAACCCACATCGGTGATACCATCACCGAAGCGGGCCAGCCCTGCGAAAAACCGCTGGAAGGTTATAAGGATGTCAAACCCATGGTGTTCAGCGGTCTCTATCCCATTCAGGGAGATCATTACGAACCCCTCCGTGATGCGCTCAAGAAACTCCGGCTGAACGATTCTTCGTTCACTTACGAACCGGAGACCTCGGCTGCCCTGGGATTCGGTTTCCGTTGCGGGTTTCTGGGACTTCTGCACATGGAAATCGTCCGCGAGCGGCTGGAACGGGAATACCGGGTGGAACTCTTAACCACGGCACCGACCGTTATTTACCGATTGATTCACGAAAACGGGGAGGAGGAAATGATCGACAACCCGGTGAATCTGATCAAGCAAACGCGGGCTGATCGAATTGAAGAACCGTATGTGGCGGGAACCATCATCGTACCGGAAGAATACGTGGGCACTATCATGTCGCTGGCCCGTGACCGCCGAGGCATTCAAACCAAAATGGAATACTTGACGACCAAAACCGTCCTCCTTCAATACGATTTGCCGTTCAGCGAAATTGTTCTGGATTTTTACGACCAACTCAAATCCTCGACCAAGGGATACGCATCTTTCGATTATGATTTTATAGATTTCCGGGAATCAAATCTGGTAAAGTTGGATATCTTGTTCAATGGTGAGTTGGTGGACGCGCTTTCGATGATCGTTCACAAGGATAAAGGATATCATCGTGGGCGGGAGCTGGTTAAGAGATTGAAAGAACAAATTCCCCGGCAAATGTTTGAGGTAGCCATTCAGGCCTCGGTCGGCGGTAAAGTCATCGCCAAGGAGGCCGTCAAAGCTCTCCGCAAAAACGTTCTCGCCAAATGCTACGGCGGCGACATTACCCGAAAACGGAAATTGCTGGAAAAGCAAAAAGCCGGTAAAAAGAAAATGAAGCAAATTGGTAAAGTGGAAATCCCGCAGGAAGCATTCCTGGCGGTACTGAGAACGGATGTCAAATAAACCCGAAAATACTGAAGAATCGACGGCCGTCCTGAAAGCCGGAAAACCGCAAAAAACCGTTACCCGGGAATACGCGGAAGCGTTGATTATTGCATTGATCCTCGCTCTGCTGATCCGGACTTTTGTGGTTCAGGCCTTCAAAATCCCGACAGGATCCATGAAACCGACTTTGCTGGTGGGCGATCATCTGCTGGTGTCCAAATTCAGTTACAGCTTTCATATCCCAAACGAAATTCCATTCACCAGCATTCAGTTGTTTCCGGACTATCATTTTTTTTCCAAAGTGCCGGAACGTGGCGATATTGTCGTGTTTAAATTTCCCCTGGAACCGGATAAGGATTATATCAAGCGGGTCATCGGTCTCCCTGGAGAGACGATTCAGGTGATCCGGCAAAAGGTTTATATCAATGACAAGTTTTTGAAAGAACCCTATGCGCACCACACCCAATCCCCCTCTTCCCTGGCTGCCAACAACAGGGATGATATGCCCCCCTTGCGCATTCCAGAGGGGCATATTTTTGTCATGGGAGACAACCGGGAGAACAGCTCTGACAGCCGCGTATGGGGAGTTCTGGACCTGAAAAACCTGCGCGGCAAGGCGCAATGGATCTACTGGTCCTGGGACAGCAAGGATACCGGCTTGCGCACGGAACGCCTCGGAACCTCCGTTTATCGCTGAAACAATCCTTTTATTTTTACCCTTATGAGCGCTGATTCTTCGGAAAGAATACGCCAACTGAACACACTGCTGGACCGGTGTGAAGGGATCATTCTCGATTTCGACGGCTTGATCGCCGATTCGGAACCGTTTCATTACCGCGCCTACAACGAAGTTTTTGAGCGGTACGGGCACACCATCGATCCGGAGGAGTATTGGGTGGAGTTTACATCCAAGGGTAAGGGCATTCAGGGAGAAATAGAACGCTATAACCTGAAGCTGGACGTGAAGCCGGAAGAAATGCGGCAACAGAAATTCGAAATCTACTCCCGCTTCTGCCGGAATGGAGACATCAAATTATTCCCTGAAGCCAAGCAGTTTATTCAAAGTTTAAAAGGGCGGTTTAAAGTGGCGATTGCATCCGGCTCGTGGGCTCACGACATTCGCGATATTCTTAAAAACGAAAGCGCAGATTCGTTGATTCAAACCATTCTGGGCAAAGAACCCCCCCGGCCGGAGAAACCCTCCCCTGATATTTTTCTGGAAGCCGCCCGGGAACTAAACCTGGTGCCGGAGAAGTGCGTGGTCGTGGAAGACGCGTTGAAGGGGCTTACTGCTGCCCGCGAGGCGGGCATGGCCTGCATCATTGTTCGCAATCGGCTCAATCAGAATATTGACTTTTCAGAAGCGGATATCATCCTGGAAAGCCTGTCGGACTTCCTGAACGTTCCTGATTGTTGACAAGCCGGGTTCAGGCAAAAAAAAACGCGGGCCTTTGAGGCCCGCGCATCTTGATACTAAATCAAATTACTGTCTTTTATCGTAAGTCTCTTTGATACCCATTTTTACGAGCTGTTCGTCAGTCATCCCTCCGCTATCCGAAACGCTAGCCGCCCCACCACCGGAGCCGCCCGTCGTCTCACAGCCGACGAGGACCAGAATAAAAAATACCGCTAAAATTCTACACAAAATGTTCATGTCCTTCTCCCTATTTGATTATTTTTACTTTACAAAAACAACTACGGAATCGGTGACCGGGGGATCATAAGGGACGTGGTTGCCTCTGGCAAATAAGGCCTTAATGGTATACATCTTCCCTTTGGCTAATTCGATACTTTTGCATTTAGATCCGTCACCCATATGGATGTGTTGTGCATCCTTGGGTATCGGCTGGCTGAGATCGGGCAGATCCGCATCGACGATCAGGTGATGATGCCCTTTCCCTTCATTGACGCCATTCTTGGCCGGCTCCACGACATAGCCCTTGGTTTCCATACAAACCTCAACGGGACTGGCCACATCGGACATCGGTGCCGGTTTCGTGATGGTCACACCTGCATCCATGGACTTCATTTTGGCTTCACCGCCGGAACCCTCCGCTTTCTTGGCAGCCGAATCATCTCCTCCATGAGAGGCGCATCCTACTAACAGAACCATCATAAGAACAGACCCAAACCGCAACAATAAACTCATATATGCACCTTTTTCTTGAGGCCTTATTTCAGCGAATGCAAAGTCTTGAAATCTCAGCCGGAATTTAACGAAAAATTCTCTTAATCGGTCATTATCAATGATACATCTAAAGTTAATCTATTATAAACAAATTTTGAACATAATCAACTGATGGTTGCATAATTTCACCATTTTTGGCCCTTTCGGGTCTTACCAGAGCGAAAAACAACACAAACGAATCCTCGAATTTGACCCTGATCCACATAGAATTCCTGATATAATCAGCCCTGAAGTCTTGAGCTTGGCCCTCTTGGAGCTCTCACGGTCCTGTCGGCCGAAATCACTCTTAAGATTTTTAAAGGCAATATCAATGACTCCAAGAATCTTCGCCTGCCTGATCCTGATCACAGCCGTGTTGGCAGGCGTCGGGCTCCATTTCAAGAACCCCGCCGCCCGAAACCCATCCAAACAGAAGCCCTGGATCCGATTGGAACCGGGGTTGGAATTTGGGGCTTTTATCCCGCCCAACAAATCCCCTGTGGGAGACAATCTGATCCGAATCCTGAAAATCGACCCCGGGCGGTTTCAGTTCCGTCTTTTGAATGCTTCGGCGTCCGCCGGAGGCAAGCGCCTGTCCGCCAAACAATGGACCCTGAAAAACGGGATGGTGGCCGCCATCAACGCCAGCATGTACCAGGCCGATAAACTCACCAGCGTCTCTCTAATGAAAACCTTCGGTCACGTTAACAACAGCTGGTTTTCCAAAGACCGGGCATTGCTGGTATTCGACCCGAAAAAGAAATCCCTGCCGCAAGCCCAAATTCTGGATCGGGATTGCCAAAGCGTGGACCAGCTACGGAAGCTGTACCACACATTGATCCAAAGCATCCGTATGATTTCCTGCGATGGAAAAAACGTCTGGGAACAACAGGACAAAAAATGGAGCACCGCAGCCATTGGGATGAACCGAACGGGAGACATTCTGTTTATCCATGTGCGGTCTCCGTTCAGCACACACGACTTGATCGACAATCTACTGAAACTGCCCATTCAATTGAAACGGGCTATGTATGTGGAAGGCGGTTCTGAAGCTCAAATGTATATTCGCTCTGGAAAAAACGAACTGGAATTTGTGGGTAGTTATTCAACCGGGGCCAACGAAACCGATGCCAATTCCCTGGCCTGGCCCATTCCTAACGTGGTGGGCATCACCCGTCTGCCCTCCTCCAAAAGATAAGAGGTTCCTTGGCTGGTTCCAAACAACCTAAAGTCACCTGCCGTCCCCGTATCCGCATCAAAGCTGGAAAAGACATCGCACTGGGGCCGGGTAAAGTCGATCTGTTGGAAGCCATCGAGCGCACCGGTTCCATCTCTGCCGGAGCACGCGAACTGGGACTCAGCTATCGCCGGGCGTGGGACCTGGTCGACACCATGAACCGCTGCTTCAAACATCCGCTGGTTGCGCGCGTCAAAGGCGGGAAAGGTGGAGGCGGCGCGCAACTGACTGCTGAGGGACAGGATGTGCTGAATCTATACCGCGCCATGGAAGTCAAAGCTCTGAAAGCCATCGAACCCGAATGGAAAACCGTTCAAAAATCCATCAAGCCCCATCCCGGCAAATAGAACTGTTCCAAAAATCTCAGCGAATTGTCATCAGGAATTTTTTTGCGCGAGGATTTCGAAGCCGAGGAATTTGATTGGCAGGTTGTCGCCGGGATAATGACTGTAAGCGTCGGTCTCGTCGTGGTATTCGTGAAAATCAAAATTGTGGACGGTGTACCCGGATTCACGAACGTCATCCACGAGGTTGTGACAAAACCGGTCTTCGATTTTCACCAGCGTTTCCAGATATCCCGGCATCAACTTGTGGGCATAATCTATATCCTCGGCCTCGATCAGGATCCGGTTTTCAAGATCGGTGTCGATGATAGACAGCTGCCCATCGGGGGCCAAATGGTTTTGCGCCCAGCGCAGGAACTGTTTGCGCTCGTCTCTTTGCAAGTGGTGCAGGAACTTGCTGACATGGATCGTCCCGAATTTGTTGGAAACTCCGGAATTCTCCGGAAATTCCGCCTGGATGATTTCCACATTGCGGCGGTCCAGCAGATTCTTGAAATGCGTCAACCCCTTCACAATGAACGGCATGCTGTCCGCCAGCACCAACAGGGGATGCGACGCAGGCCAGTCGTGGATAAGACTGAACCCCGTCAATCCCGTCGCGACATCCAATACCGGCGCCGTGCCCGGAGGAATCTGGTCCTTGAGGGGATCCTCCCACGGAAAGTTCTTGGTCAGCGCCATATAATAACTGTAACTCTCCGCCAACATGCGGACCACCACCGGGTCTTCCCGCATCGTCCTGTCGTTCTTGAGGATTTCCGCCAACTCGCGGAATCCGTCCTCCATGTCCGGACCCAACTCTTCAATCGATTTTGAAGGCTGGGGCGGATCGGGATCGGCGTTGCGATTCATTTGTATATGGTCCCGATTCAGAAACACCATAGGACGCTCGTGCTGAACATACACCCGGTCCGCGAGATCGATCATCAGCTCGGGATACGCATACCGCAGCATCAGGTTGAATGACGTCTGATGATGTCTTCCTTCATCAGTCGACGCAAATCCCAAACGCGTATTGAGATGTTCAAACAATTCCCGAAGACGCACACTCATCTCCGGCGAGGAAGAACGATCCAGCCCCTGCCAGGTCCGGCCGACGTCTGACAGCAACGGCAAACGTTCCTTATTATCTGTATAAATGGAAGACTTCATGGATCGATTCGGAAGATTCAAATGAGGTTGGTCACAAGAGCGGTCCGGTGGTTTTTTCGACGGCTCTCAATATTTCTTCATTATCAATGAGAGCGGCAATCGTTGCAATATCCGGCGCCAGCTCCCGGTCGTGCTTCATCGGTTTGATGTGTCGGCGGATCACCTGGTACGCGGCAAACGATCCTTTTCCCGGCTTCAGGTTGGTGAACAAATCCAGAGCCTGTGCCGCACACAACAATTCGATTGCTGCCACCTGCCTGACATTTTCCAATACCTGACCTGCCTTGCGCGCGGCAATCGTTCCCATGCTGACATGATCTTCTTTGTTGGCGGATGTCGGAATCGAGTCCACCGAAGCGGGGTGCGCCAGAACCTTGTTTTCCGAAACTAGCGCTGCCGCGGTATATTGAGCGATCATGAATCCTGAGTTCAGTCCTCCCTCTTCAATCAGGAACGACGGTAACCCGCTCAGCATGGGGTTGACCATTCGCTCCACACGTCGTTCGGCAATGCCGGCAAACTCCGCCAAGGCGATGGCCAGAAAATCCATTGCCAACGCTACCGGCTGACCGTGAAAGTTACCGCCGGACATCACCTGGCCGTTGGGGAAAACCAACGGGTTTTCAGTCGCGGAATTCATCTCCGTTTCAATGACCCGCTTGACATGGGAGAGAGTATCCCGGCTCGCGCCATGCACCTGTGGTACACACCGCAGGGAATAAGCATCCTGCACGCGCCCGCAATCCTTGTGCGAAGAAATAATCTCACTGCCGTCGGTGATACGCCGCATGTTGGCGGCGGAATCGATTTGGCCGGGATGCGGCCGCAGACGATGGATGCGTTTGTGGAATTGCTTGTTGCTTCCCAGCAATACTTCGAGACTCATCGAAGCGGCGACATCCAGAACCTTGGCCAATTGAATGGCCCGGTGCAAAGTAAGCACGCCGATCGCGGTCATGATCTGTGTTCCGTTAACGAGAGCCAGTCCTTCCCCTTCTGCTAACTCGACGGGAGCGATAGCGGCACGCTTGAGTGCCTGCGCTCCCGAAAGCATCCGGCCCTGATAACGCGCCTGTCCCTTCCCGATCAGCACCAACGAAAGGTGTGCCAACGGCGCCAGGTCTCCGCTGGCACCCACCGATCCCTGTTCGGGAACGATCGGAATTACTTTTTTGTTGAACAATCCGATCAGAGAGTCCAGGGTTTTGGGACGCAGGCCGGAATGACCTTTGGCTTTACTGTTGATCATCAGCAGTAAGGCACAACGCACAACATCATCTGATAAGGGCTTTCCCACACCGGCGGCATGGCTCATGAGGATATTTTTTTGAAGCTGCTTTCCCTGAGCGCGGGAAATGGCCACATCACTGAACGCGCCAAAGCCGGTGGTGATGCCATAGATTACCTTTTTCTCCCGAACCGCCGCATCGATATGCAATCGCGCCGCTTTTACCTTCTCCTTCGCTTCGGGTGATACTTTGACAGAGGCTCCATCACGCAGGGCAGAGACCGCGTCATCCAAAGTCAGTTGATCGCCATTCAATACCAGAGATTTCATTACGATACTTTCATGACAGGTTTCCAACTCAAGGCCAGTTCCAAAGCGCCCTTCCAAACAAATAAAAACTCAGAAATGTTGTCGGCAAAACGTAAGGCACCATCGGGTGCGCGACACCTGCGACCAGAGTGTACGAAGAAACCAGGATACGTGCGGCATAAATCGCCGCCAGGAACAACACCACCTTCCTGGAACCCCCGTATATAAATTTGCTCAGCATCCCGACAAAGACGATGAAGAACACCAGATAACCCACTGTTTGAAATGTGATGTTAAAGGAAGGTACCTTCAAATAGGCTAAAACCAAATACACCACACTTAACAACACAAAACCGATGGCAGCTTGATGGTATTTTTTCAAGTTTGCGGGCTGCGGTTGAGGTGCTGACATGATGGACTCGTTGAATGAATGATCAAAACCGGAAAACCGCCCGGTAATCTTTCTCCCTCAACCGATTGCAGTTTGCAAGGGGGTATGATAGCTTTCCCCTTTGTGCGACTACCCTTACTCACGAAGCCATGGCATCTGTACAGGAACAACTCAACATCATCAAACGCGGCGCGTCTGAAATCATAGACGAAAAAGACTTGGTCCGCGCTTTGGAAAAATCCATTAAAACAGGCAAGCCTCTGCGAGTCAAGGCCGGCTTCGATCCGACGGCGCCCGACCTGCATCTCGGCCATACGGTGCTTTTGCAAAAGATGAAACAGTTTCAGGAACTGGGCCACGAGGTGGTGTTTTTGATCGGCGATTTCACAGGGATGATCGGCGACCCGACAGGCAAATCCGAAACCCGCAAAAGCCTGACCCCGGAAGAAGTCAAGGAAAACGCCCAAACCTATCTGGAACAGGTCTACAAAATTCTTGATAAAAAGAAAACGACCATTATGTTCAACAGCGAGTGGATGAATCAATTCTCCTCGACAGACATGGTCAATCTGGCTGCCCGATACACCGTCGCCCGCATGATCGAGCGTGACGATTTTCAAAAACGCCTGGCAAACAATCAGCCTGTCTCTATTCACGAACTCCTGTACCCGTTGATTCAGGGGTACGATTCGGTGGCTATGAAATCGGACGTGGAGCTGGGCGGCACCGATCAAAAATTCAATCTGCTGGTGGGAAGAGATCTGCAGCGAGCTTACCAGATGACACCTCAGAACATCATCACCATGCCCCTGCTGGAAGGCACCGACGGCGTCCAGAAAATGAGCAAAAGCCTAGGCAACAGCATCGGGGTGATGGATCCGCCTGGAGAAATGTTTGGAAAGATCATGTCTGTGTCGGACGACCTCATGTGGCGTTATTTTGAATTGTTAAGCGATATTGCAGCGGACGATTTAAAGAAGCTGAAAGAGGAAACTGCTAACGGAAAGATGAATCCGAAGAATGTTAAAGTGCAACTGGGCAAGGAACTGGTAGCTCGTTACCACTCCACAGAAGCCGCCGAACAAGCCGCCCGGGAATTCGAAAATGTATTCAAGGATAAAAACCTGCCTTCAGATATTCCTACCATAAAGACCTGGGGAGCGGAACCGCGCTGGATCGGGAAAGTGCTGGCCGACACCAAGGTCTGCCCCAGTACCTCAGACGCCAAACGCATGATCAAACAAGGTGCCGTGTCGGTGGATGGAGAAAAAGTCACCGATGAAAACCTGGCCCTGAACGGTGATCAGGATTACCTGATCAAGGTGGGGAAAAAACGGTTTCTGAAAATTACAACCTGAGCCTTCAGCGTTTGCTTCGGATCTTGTGACCGGGAATAATGGGTTCGGTCGCATTCAGAATGACTCCCGTGGAGGTGTCCTCCTGAATGGAAATAACCGCAATTTCGCCGATGATGACAGGATTCAAATCATCTTCGTCTTCATCAATGTTCAAGGGATAGGCATAAATTTCGAAGCGATCCCCCAAGTCCACCCCATCCTCTTCTCCCTGGTCCAGAAACACCACATCATTCATAGTAAACATCAGGTTGTTCCCACGGTTTGAGATGATGTGTCCCTGGAGATCCTTTTTCGGGGGAACATAACTGGCCGCGATCATGGGAGGACGCCTGTCAGGAAAGGGAATGAGGAGGTCATCCACTTTAATCGGATTGAAGGCCTGTTCCACCACCGCTCTGGAAGTTACGCTCGCAGTCTGGATGACCCTGATCACTCCCTTAACCAAAATCTGACTGCCCACGATATCGCGCCTGGGGGCAAACATGTCATAATAAAGTTCGCCTTTGTATTCATCGTCATACAAATCGATTTCTCTTTCAAAAGTAATCGAGAAGGTTTTCAGAGGGTGACGCACATCATAATATTGTGAATATACAATGAAGCGGTCTCCCACCTCGACATCATCTTCCTGACCAATATCAATGTACAAAACGTCCAACGTGGACATGGCATCATGGGTAATCAAACCTCCCAGTGACCTGGGTGCACGGTTGCCCAAAACACCACCGATCGGATCCATTTCTTCTCCGACGTAGCCTGCAGAAAAATACTTGGAATAAGGAACCAAAGTTCTGGCATCGTCCCCGAGATCTCCGGCCGTCGACAGGAGCCTTTTCGCTTTAATGCCTTCGGCCTTTTGGAATCTCTTCTTACCCTCTTCTGAAAATTGGATGACGGGTTTATCTTCTTCCCCACCCAAAACCCCTTTGCCTTGATCCATCGCATCCAGCTCCGGGACGTTTTGCGCCACTTGATATATTGATTTCTCAGTCGATTCCGCGAAAACCAGGTTTCCGGTTAGAATCAAACCGGCTAAAATCATTAAAGTGTATCGAGAGACTACGTTCCAACGAGCCATAACCAAGCTCCTTCTTGAAATGGGCGGGCGAAAATGAAAGCTACACTTAGGCCCTTTATTTTTAAGCAATTACGGATTTACCCATGATAGCAAATTTACCCATGATGTAAATAAAAATATATGTGGAACATACTGAAAACAGGAAGAATAGTTCATTTCCCTTGAAAGTGTCG
Source organism: Nitrospinaceae bacterium (assembly GCA_028278405.1). Taxonomy (GTDB): domain Bacteria; phylum Nitrospinota; class Nitrospinia; order Nitrospinales; family Nitrospinaceae; genus SZUA-226. Next base: position 43,894 of record JANQEK010000037.1, on the reverse strand, counting down.
CCGGGGATGCATGCCTCCCGGATCAAGCTCTAAAACTTCCCTTGACAAGCGCTAAACCGAATGAAATAATCGATCCTGATTTCCTGCACCATTTTCCTAAAATCAACTAATTCTTTTAAAATCAACCAGTTGCGGCTGGTTGCGGTTTCGGGATTCTATGAAACGAACGTATCAACCCAAAAATTTGCGCAGAAAGCGGACCCATGGGTTCCGTGCCCGCAGCGCTTCCGTCGGCGGCCGCCGGATACTGGCCAATCGCAGGCGAAAAGGACGCAAGCGGCTGGCGGTCTGAGTCATGGGGAACCAGTCGTTTACCAAGGATGAACGGTTACTGGCCCGCTCCGATTTTACAAAAGTAATGACGCAGGGCCGGAAAAAAATGGTGGATCGCACCTGCACCTTGTTTTTTCTCCCCAACCCATTAGGCCACAAACGTTTGGGCATCATCGCTTCACGAAAGGTCGGCAAGGCGGTGGACCGGAACCGGGCCAAACGGAAAATCCGGGAAGTCTTCCGGCGTCATAAAAATCTGGGGGGACAAGACATGGATATCGTGGTGATATCCGCAAGGAGACTAGTCAACCTGCCTTATGCCATCCTGGAAAAAAAACTGACACAAACGCTTCAGGCCGCCCAATAATAAACCGATTATCACCTCATCAGTATTCCCTCTAGAATATAGGAAACATGTTGAACCGGATTTTTAAAGTAGCCATTCGCTTCTATCAACGATGGATTTCACCCCTGTTTCTGCCCGCGTGCCGCTTTCATCCCTCCTGTTCGGAATATTCCTGTCAGGCTCTGGAGCGGTTTTCGCTGTTGAAAGCCTCGCGATTGATTTTGACCCGGCTGATGAAATGCCACCCCTGGCATGAAGGGGGACACGATCCGCTCAAATAATGACAGGAGACTGAACGTTGGAAAATAGAGCGATGCTCGCTTTCGGGCTGTCACTGGTGGTTTTCATTTTATGGGGAGTGTTCCTGGCTAAAATTTCTCCGCCACCGCAGGAACCCGTCGCCGAAGTCGAACAGCCGGCACAGGACCCGAAAAACATGCCGTTACCCGGCACTCCGGAAATCCCTTCACTGCCGCCGCAACCTTTACCTTCGGGTGAAACGGGAACAGCACTGCCCGAGTCCAAACCTCCGGCACAGACAGTCCCCGCTCCGACTCCGGAAACGCGGGAAGAAATTCTGGTGAACGTCACCAAAGGCCAAACCACACTGGTTTTTTCCAGCCGGGGCGGTGTGCTCAAACATGTCGAAATGCATCAGTACACCAATCTCTCGGGCGACGGACCTATCGACCTGATCCCGCAGGTCGCCGGCACCAAATTCCCATTGACTCTGGAAACAGGCAACGCAGCGGTCGACCATGTGCTGGCGAACGGTCATTTCGAACCGTCGCAACGGGCTATCGACGTCAGCGAGTCCAACCCCTCATCCGTTCTGGTGTTCCATCTGCGGCACCCTTCCGGTTTCGAGGTCAAACGCACCTTTCATTTTAAATGGGACGACCCACTCATTTCCGTCGACACGCAAATCAAAGCCCCCAACATGGTCGCGGACAATCTGCAGTATTCGGTAATCTGGGGACCCGGCCTTGGTGGCGCCGTGGACATGAAAGCCGATTTCATCTCGTTCAACGGTCCCACCACGTTCGCGAACAACGAACGCGAGGAAATCCGACCGGAGGAAATGGATAAGTCCGTTATCACGTTTCGCGGAGACATCCAATGGACTTCGTTCCAGAACAAATATTTCGCCGCGGCGTTAATTCCCGATCAAGGCTTCAAGTCTGCCAAAGTCATCAAAAAGAGTGAAGACGAAATCTACGTCGGACTCAATTTCGAGTCGGTGCAATCGTCCGCTTCCGCCACGCATCTGCTATACGTCGGCACCAAAAACCTGGAGACGCTGGAGAATTCCGGCCACAAACTGTTCCGCCTGATCGACTACGGCTGGCTGGGCAACAAGTTCGCCTTCCTGGTGAAACCGATGCTGAAAGCGCTCGGCTTTTTCTACGGGATCATCGGCAACTACGGCTGGGCTATCATCTGCCTTACTTTCGTCATCAAAATCATCCTGTTCCCGCTGACGCACAAGAGTTTCAAGTCAATGAAGGGCATGCAGAAAATCGCGCCGCACATCAAAGTCATCCAGGAACGCCACAAGGGCGACCGGCAGAAGATCAACGAGGAGATGATCGGCCTCTACAAAAAGTACAAGGTGAACCCGCTCGGTGGCTGCCTGCCGATGCTGCTGCAGATTCCGGTTTTCATTTCGCTCTATCACGCCTTGTTCTTCTCCATCGAGCTGCGCGGCGCACCGTTTATGCTGTGGATTCAGGACCTTTCGGCGCAGGACCCGTATTACGTCACCCCCGTGCTGATGGGCGCCACCATGTTCCTCCAGCAGAAAATGACGCCCTCCACCGCCGATCCTGTACAACAGAAGATTTTTATGTTCATGCCCATCCTCTTCACCTTCCTGTTCATCACCTTTCCCTCCGGACTGGTCATTTACTGGACTGTCAACAACCTGTTGACCATCGCCCAGCAATACTATATCTACCATGTAGCAAAAGAATAGCTCCTGCCCGGAGGGGGAACTTGCTGACCATTGTCGGCAAACGATTGTCCTTGGGCGCAGCTGGAATTTTTTTCCTGTCATCCTGAGCTTGTCGAAGGACGACAGGAAATAATGAGGTGCTCCACAATGAATGACACCATCGCTGCCATTGCCACACCTGTGGGGGAAGGCGGCATCCACATCATCCGTATCAGTGGTCCCGAAGCCGTAGCCATTGCATCGGCTCTATTCCAACCACAGGACGGAAAGCAGGTAGCCGACCTCGAACCGCAGAAGGTGGTTTACGGCAACCTGATCGATCCAGCCAATGGACAGACGGTTGACGAGGTTTTACTGATCCGCTTTCGTGCGCCCCATAGCTACACCGGCGAAGATGTGATCGAGATCCACGGCCACGGCGGAGCTTATGTCTCTTCAAAAATTCTGCAGTTGGTTCTCGGCCAAGGTGCGCGTTTGGCGGAACCGGGGGAATTCACACGTCGTGCGTTCCTCAATGGACGGCTCGACTTGTCACAGGCGGAAGCGGTGGCCGACGTTATCCACGCCGCGTCGGACAAGGCGCTCACTTCTGCCCTCGCGCAACTCAAAGGAAAACTCTCTGAAAAACTCAACACGCTGTACGACGCGCTGGTGCAGGTGCTCGCGCAACTGGAAGCGGCGATCGATTTCCCGGAAGAAGGACTTGAATTCAGCCAGAAGCAACAACTCGAACAACGCATTCAGGGCACCAACAGGGAAATTAAAAACCTAGTCGACTCCTACCGCCAGGGGAAAATCTACCGCGAAGGGTTGAAAGTTGCTCTCGTCGGCAAACCCAACGTGGGGAAATCGTCACTGCTGAACGCGCTCCTGAAGGAAGACCGTGCCATCGTCACCCCCCACCCCGGTACCACTCGCGACACACTCGAAGAACGCGTGCGCATCAAGGACATTCACATCACCATTGTCGATACCGCCGGACTCCGCCACCAGGCGGGAGAGATCGAAGAGCACGGTATCGAACGCACCCGTCACGCACTGGCGCAGGCCGATCTCGCGCTGGTGATTTTCGATGGATCGCAGGCGCTCGACACCAATGATGCCCTGCTGATCAAGGAAGTGAATGAACGCCGGAAACTCGTGCTGCTCAACAAAAGCGACCTGCCGACGGTGATCAACAAAGACTCTCTTTTAAAGCAGGTGAAATCTGCTGTAGCCTTGCCGCTGTCAGCGACCACAGGACAAGGGTTGGAAGACCTCCACGAAGCCTTGTATCAGTCCGCGCTGGACGGGAAAACGGTGGGCGAATCGCTAGTCATCACACGCGAACGGCACAGGCAGGCCCTGGCGGAAGCCCACGCGGCACTTGCACGTGTGTCGCAATCCCTGCAGGAAGACCGGTCCGAAGATTTGATCGCCGTCGATCTTAACGCCGCTCTCGAACACCTTGGCGGCATCCTCGGTAAAACCTTCGTCGACGACCTCCTCGACCAGATTTTTGTCGATTTCTGTATCGGCAAATAACAGTCCTCCGTGGACGGCGAACTCAAAAAACCGTCGGAAATATGCGGTTAATTGCTCCACTCCTCTGAAATTAGGGGCAGGGGGTGGATGATTCAACCTTTCCCTGTTAAAATACCGAGAAAATCACAAAGGATAAGCGCTTTGGGAGGAGAGGTGAAAAGTCTGCTTGAAAAGAGGAGTGTCTGTTGGAATGTGTTCATCCTTGTTTGCGGGTGGATGATTCTGTCTCTGCCCGGCTCAGCATTTGCGGCGGAAGACTGTCCACAATACCGGAACACTCCCGGCGCTCCCAAAGAGTTTTTGGAATTGAAGAATCCGCTGCCGGGGAACGACAGGAACCTTAAATTCGGCCAGTTCATCTACCAGCTGCAGGGGCAACCCATCGCCTGCAAAGCCTGTCACGGCAGAAACGGCGACGGCAAAGCCGAATCCGGTTATAACGACTTCAACCCTCCGCCGAGGAACTTCACCTGCGCGGAAACCATGGAATCCCTGGCAGATGGACAACTGTTCTGGATTATCAGGAACGGTTCCCCCCATAGCCGCATGTACGCCTTCCCCAGCCTGTCCGACAAACAGATCTGGCAGTTGATCCATTACATCCGGCAGTTTTCAAAAAAATAGCGGTCCTCCTCGGACGGCGAATCCATTTAAATCCTTCGTAAAACAAAGGTCGCTATTCTGGTAAACATTTGCAATAGGGATCAAGGTTTTCAGTATTCTCGCAAACTGCCCTTTCATGGTCTTCACAGTGTGCGATACAGTACGCACCCGGTTTACTCCATGCCTCACACCAGGTCCCATGGATAATGGTATCGGACGCTTTAACGGCCCCGGTCACTCCAACGGGTTTTGGTTTTGGGGTTGGAGGAGTTGAACACCCAACTAAAAACCATACAATCAGAAAACAAGTTAGATATTCTTTAATCATCACTGCCTCCTGTTTATTCGTATAACTCAAAGATAGTTCCGTAGTTCCCCCTTGTAAAGGGGGCTGAGGGATTCCTCCTCTTACTTCTCTGAATACAAAGGTGCCCGGCAATAGTGAACGTGACGTTGATACCGTCACAATAGTAGGGTGGTGTGTTTAAAGTCCCAGTGAAAGGGCAGCCTGAATGGCATGGGTGGGCAGGAGTTCGATCCGACTACATCTGCAAACAATAGGGTTGGCAAAAATTATTCTTCACGAAAAAAACCGATCACAACCAAAACAGCCATCATAAGTCCTGAAGCCAGATAAAGAAATAACCCCAGAGTCGGTTTACCCATCTCATCTGCGAAACTGGCGCTGGCATGCAGGAATCCCCAATTGAAAACATAAGCAAAACTGACCATCAAGCCCATTTTGTATCTTCTTAAAAAGAAACAAATCGTGCTGAAAAACATATAAGAAACGATTTGCGACAGCGGAATAGAAAACTCATTCGTTAATAAAAAGTCATCATCCATATACGGAGACATCGTGACCAGGGTATAAACTCCCGACCCGGTCGAAACAAGAAAGTAAAGCAATACGATTCCGATTGTCACAAAGCCTATCAATTTATGAACAAATCCCATATCTCGATCTCCCTGTCCCCCGGGTTTTCAGTGGCTTGCCCAGATAGTCAGCTACTCTTTTAGGGTAATGTTCGGATAAGGGATGATCAATGGATTTATTTGGAAAAGCGATACTTATCACACGTGAGCGGATAGACAGACCCTGGCGGAAGCCCACGCGGCACTTGTAGGTATCTCTCAATCCCTGCAGGGGACCGGTCCGAAGATCTGCGCAGCTCAGTTGCTATCAATATTACCGATAGCCAGATCGAGTGCCACGCCCGGGTCCAAGAGCTCCGTAGTGGTTAGATTTTTGAAAGCGATCGTGCCAAAAACATCAAAGGATAAAACCATATCGTCCATACCATTGTTATCCAGATCTCCCGACGCCATTGCAACAGGGGAAACGTCGGTCAAAAATGTGATGTTGGCACCATTCAGAAAAACCCAAAGGCCGGTGGTGCCTCCGAGATCGAGTATGAAATCATCCTGACCACTACCATCGAAGTCGCCGCTGGCTGCCTGTTGAACTTGTAGTGATGACAGCAAAGTCAACGGTCCCTGATTTGCAGCAACAAACAACCCGCCAGTACCACCGGGACCGTTTCCGGAAGCGAAGCTGGCTATGATGTCATCCTCTCCATTACCGTCGACGTCCCCTGTCTTCAGGACCTCGGCTGGACTGCTGTCCAGCATCTGGACTGCATTAAAGTTCCTGATCACAAAAGTACCCAATCCATTAAAGGATAAAATCATATCGTCCATATTATTGTTGTCCACATCTCCAGCAACCATGCTCAGAGGCGAGTCGGGGATAATATTTACTAAACTGGCACCGTTCAGGTAGATCCAAAGGCCGTCAACACCAAAATCGAACAACAAGTCCTTGCCTCCGATTCCATCGAAGTTGCCAACAGCAATCTGCTCCGCCGTTTTGCTGTCCAGCAAAGTCAGGTCACCCCGATTCCTGGAGATATAAGTACCCCCTGTGCCGTCTGGACCGGTGCCCGCAGGGAAACTCACAACCATGTCATCTTCTCCGTTACCTTCGACATCGGTCACGGCAATCGCCGTTGCCGTATCAGGGTGAAGGACGGCTGAAGAAGAATTATCGTTAAAAAGTACTGACACTCCTGGATTCGAGAAGTTCACCATAACGTCGTTAACCGGGTCGATAATCGGATCACGGGGGTTGGTGCCAAAGAGAAATTCATTCAGGTTGGTGACCCCATCAAGATCTGCATCGAGTGCTGCATCAATCGGATCTAAGGGATCAAAGCCATGGAGATCCTCAAATGCGTCCGGCATGCCATCGTTATCATCGTCGAGATCGATGTAGTTCGGGCTACCATCGCCATCCGTATCGAGAGCCAGATCCAGGACTCCGGCTTCAAATGGAACAAGGATCCCCCCTGTGGAGCCAGTTTCGTCAAAGACCCCGGCTGTAGCCTCACCATCAGTATCGGTTTCCATAACGATCGTCACTCCGCCGAAAGAATCGATCATGCAAGACTTGCCAATTTCGGAATATCCCGGGCCGGTATTAGGTATTTCCTTTTTTCCCCAGTAGCTGGCAAAATCGATGCGATGAGATGGATCCATTGACAATACAAAAACGCTGGTAAAAGCGCTGTTGGTAGCCTCGGTGTTAGTGGAAGTCCCTGTTTCATGGGCGTCCGGAGTCGTAAACAAACGGTTGGAGGTAGTGGTGAAGGCCAACAGTTCTTGAATTGCCTTTTTACGGTCGATCGTATAAGGAGAATAGCAATTCAAATCGTCGTTGCCCTCTCCGCCGATGGATTGTGCAAATTCCAGCGTCCCTTCCCCCAAGTCAAAAAGACCTACCCAAAAGTCCGGGTCTGGAAAAAATGGGTCCTTGACGTGTGTGGGAACGAGTTCCGGGTTGTGATTGACCAATGGCACATTGTTGGGGTTATCGGTTGATCCTCCTGCATACAGTTTGCCCTCGAGGCTGAAATCGGCAATGGTGGTGCTGTTGCCAAGACAGACAGAAAAATCTATTTCCCCCAGATGATTCAAGAAAATAACAATGCCGTTTCCAAGACCTGTATTAAGGTCTTGCGGATTACACTCAGTTCCTACAGGCGGCGTGGCGCCCGGATACCAAACGACAGGGAAATCGACGGACAGGGAGATGCCGCCCAACACCACATCGCCGGTGTCCGGATCTAATGAAAAGACGTTGAGTGTTTCCTCATTACTCCCACCGATCTGTTGTTTATAATTTAAAGAACCATCCTGTGCATAGGAAGCCGCCAACAGGTCCCCGGAAAATGGCGAAGTTTGCCCGGCCCAGTAGCTGGTTCCGGTGTCGTCGACCTCGCCCTGCAGGATGACTTCGCCACTGCCAGAACCACCAGTTAAATCCAGATAGGTCAGCCAGATTTTCTGTCCGTTAGGTGAGATTTGCGCCACCCAGCCGTCACCATTGCAGAAAGGAGGGATGGGAATATTATCGCAGGTTTCCTGAGCCGCGCCGGGGGTGGCACCCATATCGAGCGAAAAAGTACGTCCGCCTACCCAGACAGTGCCGTCGAGAGAGTCCACTTCAAGAACATTCAAGGTGTCGGGGTCCTCCCCGCCCACCAGGGTGGAATACACCACCGCGCCGGCAGGGTCCAACTTGACCAACCAGCCCTCATCGTCGCACGTGCCGTTAAAGGCATTGGTTATCGGGCAGGTGTTATCGAATGCACTTTGAGTCGGAAAATCCGGTGATCGGGTGTTGCCAGCCAGATAAATGTTACCGGCATTGTCCACCTCCAACCCGGTGATTTCCTCCGTCTTATCTCCACCCACATAAGTGATAAAAACCGGCTGACCAGTCATGTCCAGCTTGGCCACAAACACTTCGTTGCAAGAGGTGGCGCCGGGGACAGTAGTGCAGGTGTTATCAAAAGCATTGAGTAGCGGGAAGTCGGTGGAAGTGGTGGTGCCGGCGATGATGACGTTGCCATTTCCGTCGAATTTGACAAACGAGATATCCTCAGTACCTTTCCCGCCTATGAAGGTGGAAAAAATTCCTGTTCCATCGGAGGACAATTTGGAAACGAACCCTTCCTGCTCAAATGGAACCGTGGCCGGGTCGTTGCAGTCCGTGGCTACGGGGTCGTCCGTGCATGACGGATCGGCTGGGTTAAGGGTTGGGAAATTCGACGATGCGGTTTTACCCACGACAACCACATTGTCAGCATTGTCCATAATCGCACCGGTTACGGTTTCCCCATCGCTTCCCCCCAGATAGGAGAACCAATCGACCAAGAACGGGTCGATGACCAGAGGTCGGGTTCGATCATATTCCTGCAGGTAGAACGATACGAGGCCGCCATCAAGAAAAGCATAGTTGCCTCCCACGGGCCGTTTTTTTCCATTGATGAGCTGGTAGATGTATGGTGCTTTGAGTGTGATGTCTTCCTGAGCGGTATGCAGGATCAAGTTGCCGCCATTGATGGACAAGGTGTCTGCCCCGTCAAACGCCAAGCGGATGTTTTTCGGGTCAGCTCCCGGCTGGATCACGAAATCGAATTCTGGTTGGCCTTTGTGGCTATGGTACACCAGGTCGATCCCGGGATAGAGTTCACGGTATCGAACTTTGGTGTAGCGGTGTATGCTGCGCTGCCAACGGCTGGGGTTGCGGCCTTTCAGATAATGCATGATTCCCGGAAGAGGAGCTTCGCCGATTACTTTTGTCGACGGGTTGGCTCCTATCCAACGCATACCGATTTCATGTACTTCTTTCGACGATGAAGACTGGCGCTTCATTCTTAAAATTGACTGGGTGGGTTTAAGAATCAGCGAATGATCTTTTCCGTGGGCGATGAATCGGACCTCATTCCCGATTGGCCTGTGCCTCTGTAAGTACACCAGCCCTGCTGTATGATTTAAATGAGATCTGAAGAGTTTGGGAGAACGGCTGGCTGGTGAACCCTTTTCAATTGTTTTCAGGTCTTTACTAACGTGAACCGTTTGGCTCTGGGTGATTTTTTTTGCAGAATTGTTGAGGTTATCTAACCCGGACCAGGCTGGTTGAGAATCGCAAAAGAAAAGAAGAATAAATATCCAACAAAGAGCAATACTGGACGGGATACGATTACACATGGTATATCCTCCCAATCACGTGGTTATGGTCAGTTCAAAAAAACACGGAACCTTAAAACCCAAATACTCTTTTTCGAATTACTCTTAAGCGTATTCTGATATTTTTGGAAGCAATTTAAAGATGTATTAAAAACATGTCAACCAGTAATCATGGTCCATTAGGGCAATACCTTGTTTTAATTAAACTTAACTTAGCTTGACTCGTTTTTTCGTAATGGTAACGTCAACCGAGCATATGATTATCAGCTCACCCTTAGCAGTTCATCCCATTGGTGGTGTCGCGCGAGGAGCGGGACCCGCAACGTAAATCCCGGAAAATCAGGTCATCCGGATCAACCCAAAAGAAACATTTGATAAATTCGGAAGAAGCCCTACACTTTTAATATAGGAATATGGATAGCGAATAAGGAGTTCTTCTGTGAAAAAGATTGTCGTTTTCGGGCTGATCGTATTGCTCATCGGGTGTGCAAGGCTTAAAACCAAAGATTACAACCCTCCGGTATTTGTGCAGATGACCGATGAATACCTGGACACGTTTATCGGCAAGGACATCAGCGCCGCACAAAAAACGTTTGGTTACAAATACACCATCAATCAAATTGACGAGACCCGAAAAGCCTATATCTGGGAAATGGATCGCCAAATGGGCACGTTGCTCACTGCCAACAAAACCGTCCACTGCAACTGGACCCTGATCACAGACCCCAACGGCAAGATACTCGACAGCCAGCGCATCGGGTACTGCCCGGCAGCCATCAAACTTCACTGAAGCCCGTTTCCATTTCATAAGGCAAACTCCATCAACCACCCCTGGCCCCTCCTTCGTAAGGAGGGAGAGAAAAATCAGCACCGGCGCTTCGCCGGCAAAAAACCCATCATTTTTTCGACAAAAATTTGACATCCTCATCTAAATCGTTGTAAAGTATTGGAATCATGGCGATTAAATTGCAGACGGATTCCTATAATTTGATCGGTCAGAGCAACGGCATCCTGCAGGTCTTCGATCTGGTGGAGCGCGCGGCGGACTCGGACTCCACCGTTATCCTCACCGGCGAGAGCGGCACAGGCAAGGAGCTCATCGCCCGCGCCCTGCATCACAACAGCCGCCGCGACTCGAAAAGCTTCGTCCCCGTCAACTGCGGCGCCATCCCCAACGAACTGTTGGAGAGCGAATTGTTCGGTCACGAAAAGGGCGCCTTCACCGGCGCGATGCAGACACGCATCGGGCGCATGGAACTGGCGGACAACGGCACTATCTTCCTCGACGAGATCGGCGACATGCCGATGACCCTGCAGGTCAAACTGTTGCGCGTGCTGGCGGAGGGCGAAATCGACCGCGTCGGCGGCAGCAAACCCATCAGGATTAACGTACGCGTCATCGCCGCCACGCATACCAATCTGGAAGAAGCGATTCAGAGCGGAAAGTTTCGCGAAGACCTGTTCTATCGCCTCAACGTAATTCCCATCGCCATTCCACCCCTGCGCGAACGCAAGTCGGACATCCCGCTTCTCGTTCAGCATTACCTGAAACACTTCAACACACAGAAGGGAAAATCGATTACCGGCATCAGCGACGCGGCGATGGAAATCCTGTGCAGTTACCCGTGGCCGGGTAATATTCGCGAGCTGGCGAACTTCATGGAACGTATGGTGGTGTTGAGCACGGACAAGATGCTGACCCCGCGCGACCTGCCCGACAAGGTACTGGGCGACGTGCCGAAGGAAACCTGGGAACCGCTGATACAGGCAGAGACCGACCAGACTCCAGCGGAGTTTCTCCGCAAGTCCCGCAATCATGCGCACTACATCGGCATGCCGGAGGAAGGAGTCAACCTGAAACAGATGGTCGAAGAATTTGAGAAGGAGTTGATCATCGAAGCGCTGGAGAAAACCAACGGCGTGAAGAATCAGGCGGCGACCCTGCTGGGACTGAACCGCACCACCCTGGTGGAAAAACTCAAGAAAATGAAAATCAACCGCTAGGCCTTCGCGGCCGGCGAATGTGCTTACCGTTGATGACTAATAGTAGATTTTGGGCGGATTACTGTTAGCCAATTGCCTCCCTCGCCAGAGGGCTATTCGATACGGGCGTTGGCCAGTTCCTGCGATACCTTGATGATATCCTCGACAAATTTCTTGTAGGCCCGGTCGGTATCCTTGTGCTGGGTTTGTTTGACAATCTTCTCGCCATTGGCGTCGATCACCAGGTCCAGAACGTTGATGCCCGGCGTGACGTGGTGCTTGCGGATTTCCACCTTGATGGTATTCACTTCCATTTCTAGTTCTCCAAAAACATGCGGTTTGACTTCCTTTAGAAGGCCTTTTTACTATCATTTCGAGGGGGGGAGGGTCAAGGTCAATTTTGCCGCCTCACAGCGGCGAGGCTTTCATAGCTCCGCATCTTCTTATCCTGTCAAAGTGCGATCCCACATCACCGTTGGGCAAGCTCAGGGAAACACTCTATAAGGCCTTATAAAATATAAGGTTAAAAAATATCAAAAAACCGCTCAACTCTCAGGAAAAAAGGCCGATAAGAGTATCAGGAATATTGTTCCCGGAGCCGGGAACCGTTTTCCCCGGGTCTTGGACCCCTTTAAAAAGTCTTTGTTTTCGGACTCTTTATTTTTTTAAAAGTCTCGTTTGCCAAGGAGCCGATTTATCTCTTGCAGATTATCGGCGCAAATGGAACAGACTTTAATGTGACTCTGAAATTAATCTGGAAAAAGTTTTATGCCGCATCTTGAAGAACAGTTTCCGCTGGTCAATCCGCTGGTTTTGCAGAGGCCGGATGCGCTCGACCCTCCCGACCGCGAAGAGGAGGAAACCGACCGCGTAGAAAACCGGGTCGATGACGAAACGCCGACCCCCGGGTCTCTCGCCGATGGCATCGATCGCGTCACACTTTCCGCCAACGCCCGGGTGATTACCCCTGTCCAGCAAACGCAAGAAACTGTTCCCGTACCTATCGAACGCAATCCCGATGCAGAAGTAAGAACCCGTACAGACGACGGAGTCATAGTCGGCACCGGTCTCCAGGATTTTGTTACCGGGATTCAGGAAAACCGTGTCTCGAACGAAACAGCAAACCGCATTGACCGCAATCCGGTGAATCCCTCGGACACACCGGTATTCGCCCCGGCAACTCCAGTTGTGCCGAATGCGGAACCGGCAACGCGACCGGCAGCGAGAACCGACAACCGTATCGCAGTAGAACCCGCAACCAATGTTGGACGGGAAGAGAATGCGGCGCCTCGCAACGACAACCGATTTGTCCGCGAGGCTCCAGTCCCCCGTGGTCCGCTGCCTGCAACCCCAGACACCGGGACCACTTTGGAACCGGCTGAGGATGCACCTCTTGAAAACCCTCTGGGACTGCGTGGCAACACTCCTGAGCCGTTGGACAGACGCGTGAACATTCTCACCCCGGCCAACGTAGGTGAGGTCCCGCCCGGACCCAATATCGAAGAAGCCCGGAATTTCGGTCAGGGCAGGACACTGACTCTGGATCCAGATTCAGTAGCAGATGAACGAAACGTTATCTCTTTAAATACCGTTGATGAAGTTTTGGAAGAAGCGGGAGCCCTGCCCGGACCCGAAACGGATGAGGAAGCTCCCTTCGAATTGCTGATCGCCCCGGCGGTTCGCTCGGAATTCGTGGCCGAGCTCGACCCGATTGAAGAATTCGAATCGGCACCTGTCCTGCCTGAAGACGATACGCCGGAACCGGTGCTTGTCGATCCTGCAGACCTTCCCGGTCCCGCGGGCGCCGACGTGGCAGTCTCCTCCCTGACTGATACCCGGCAGATACTCGAGGAGGACCAGGAAACCCGGGAACTGCTGACACCGGCCTTTCCCGAACTGGACCCGGATGAACCGTTTGTCGCAATTCCGGAATCGGAGGCGCAGGAGGAAGATGTTCCTGCGGTGGCACAACCTCCTCTCAACGCTCCGCCGCCAGCCGTCGAGGACGTGGTCCCTGTGGCGCCACCGCTACCGGGCAACGTGGAAACTCTCGATGAAAATCCTCAGGCATTGCGCCGTAACCAATTGGGTACCGACCCGGCGCTTCGCAGCAATCGGGCTTTACGGAGTTTTCTGCAGGAGTTCAACAACCGCATCGAACCTCCAGAGGCCGTGACGGAATCTGAAGGCGGACCGATCACCGAAGTCCAAAATAATGCACCACCGCCACCGGCCGTGTTGGAAAACCTCGAAGCCGTCCGTGCGGAGCTCCTCAACGATCTGAGGGAACAGGAAAGACGCGAAGGTGTGACGCGTCCTGAAGAGGAACGCACGGCGCCACCGGAACCGCGAACTCCCGAAACCCTGCTGACCGAACGCGGTCAGAATATCGACCGGTTCATCTGATGACAATCCGGAGACCTACATGACCACGTTTGGTATTTCAAGCCTCTTGTTGCCGCCTTTGTTTCCGAATTCCAGCCGGGTGGACGGAATCACCTTTAATGATTTCCGTGCACAGATCGATCAATTCGGTGCGAACCGCCCCACTCCCTCGGATGCGCTGTTCGATTCCTTCGTCTTCGTTTCCAATCGTGTGCCGCAGGTGAACGATCTGAGAGGACCGCTTTCCGCCTTCCGCGTCAACGCTGCCGGGCGCTTTGTCACTGAACGGTTTCAATCCAGCCGCTTCCCGATCATCGACGAGGTGGGTGCTTCTCGCCTGACCACCCGGCAGACCGACGATATTGACCATCTCCAGATTCGCCTGCAGACGTTGCTGGATAAGGTGGAAGAATTGCGACTCGGCAACGCATTCAATCTGTTAAACGCCAAATCATCCGACCCCGGAGTGATCCGCGCTTCAGCAGACTCTACCGCCCAGGAAAGCAAATTCGAAGTTTCAGTTGAAGCGAGAGCTTCGCATACGGTGCGAGCCTCCGACGTACAGGGCGCCGGAGCGTTGGGATTAACCGGCCATTTCCACGTCAATGGCGTGGAAGTCGTTGTCCTGGCGACCGACACGCTCGCGGACATCAAGGACAAGATCAACCGCGGTGAAGATATCAATGGCAACGGCACGCTGGATGAAGCGGAAGATGTTAATGGCAACGGCATCATTGAGACTATCCAGGTGAGCGGCAGTCAACATGGACCCGGGATTTTCATCATCGAAGACCGGAACGGCAACGGCGTGCTGGACCCGGCAGAGGATGTCAATGGCAACCTGCGCCTGGATGGTGGTACACAGGACCATGGAGTCATCGCCACCATTTTTGAAAATCGCCTGTTGCTGACCGGTCCCAGCGGCGACAACTCCGCTATCACCTTGAGCGATCCCGACAATGTACTGTTCAACCTGGGTTTTTTCGAAATTCACGCCAGCGGTGCTGTTGTTCAGAAAAGAGTTCAGTTGAGCGCATCCGGAGTCAATCTGGTGAACAACGGAAACGATGCGGAAATCACCGTGGACGGCGAATCCTATACCAGCTCCTCTAATGTTTTTTCAGATATCTTTAATGGAATCTCTCTGGAGGTGCACGGCAATACAGGTGATTCCGCCCGGGTCACGATCGCAACGGACGCCAGCGCCGTGGTCGCCCAAATTCAATCACTGTTTCTGCGTCTCAACGATGCCATTACCGCCCTCAACGATTCGCTGGCATTCGCCAAAACCTTTCCCTTCGATTTTGAGTTGCAGTCGGTTCGGGAGGAATTGACCGAGAATTCGCAGACAGGTATCCGCGACAATGAAAACCGTGACGACAGCCGAAAATCGGTGGACCCGTTCAATAATCTTCCGCCTTCGCTCGGGCTAAACAGTGTGAACACTGAAAAGTTTTCGATATCTGAGTTGGGAACCACCCAGACTGTGCAAGCCATTCGTGACGGGGTGGGAGCCATTTTTTTCAACCGCGGCAGTGAATTGTTCAAAAAATTGTCTTCCGTAGGGATTAAAACCGAAAGCGATGATACAATCAGTGTGGATGTTCCGACGCTGACTCTGGCACTGGAATCACGGTCAGCCGAGGTGCTGGAATTGTTCAACGATGCCGAAACCGGAATTTTGCCCCGCCTGCAGACCCAGTTGGAATCCCTTCTGGCCGAGGATGTGGGGCGCCTCGATTTAAAATCGGCACGTCTCGAAGCTTTATCGGAAGTGGATACCGGAACAGCGGAAGCCTTTCAACGGGCGTTTGAAAAACTGTTGCTGGAAACCCGCATCCGCAACCTCATTGCCATAGCCTGATGCCGCAAACTCCTCCCGTGATCCATCATATGATTGAATGCCTGAGAAAGCAGAAGGACTGTTACGTCCAATTGCTGGCGGTGGCGCAGCGGCAGCAGAAAGCCATCGACGAAAAAAACGATCCGGACCTCCTAAAAGCCCTCCAGGACAAAAATCCTCTACTGCAAACCCTGCAGACACTGGACCAGGAAATGCAACCCATCCTGAAAAACATGTCCGACCCGGACCGCATCCTGATGATCCAAAAAGGCAAGGCGCTGAAGGATGAAGCAGCACAGACGCTGGAACAATTGATCGCCGTGGAAGACGCCTGCGCAAAAATCCTCAAAGATAAAAAAGAGGATGCGCTTGAGCAGATTAAGAAACTCCAGGAACACAAAAAGGGACTCAAAGGCTACGGACAGACCGGTGGTCAATCCTCCCGTTTTTCACAGGAAGGCTAACCCGCCGGGCAAGGCCCGGGTCAAGCTTTGCCGGGTATTATCCCCCGATTACGCAATCACCATCGCCACCCAAGTGAAATTTCCAATGGAGACGCCCTGCCTGCCCTCCCGATAGTGGATTTTCCCTCCCGCATGAGGCATAATCCGGGTCGCTCATCGTTAACTCTCTTTGTTCCCCTTTGTCACACACAAGGGGACAGACCGCGACCCTACTATGATCTGTATACCTATTGTCGGCCCTACCATGGACCGCGCCCGCAAAGACCTCGACACCTGCCAGAGTCTGGCCGACATTATCGAACTGCGCCTGGACCTGATCGAAGACTTCGATCTCCCCCTGTTGTTGAAGGAAGCGGGCAAGCCCTGCATCGTAACCAACCGGTGCAAAATGGACGGCGGCCAGTACACGGGTACGGAAGAAGAACGCGTCGCGGTACTGCGCCAGGCGATCGACCTGGGGGCAAATTATATCGATATTGAAACGTCCACACCGGGACCGCTTCTCAAATCCATTCTCGAAAACAAGGGATCGGTGAAGGCGATCCTTTCGCACCATGACTTCACGCGCACCCCGGACGACCTGAACCCTTTATATGATCTGATGAGTCAATTGCCGGCGGATATTTTAAAGATCATCACCTACGCCACCGACATCAACGACAACCTCGCTCTGTTCCGTTTGCTGGCGCGCGCCAAAAAAGATGAAAAACAAATGATCGCCTTCTGCATGGGCGAAAAGGGAGAAGTCAGCCGCATCTTAACCGTTCAACAAGGCGGATGGCTCACGTTCGGATCGCTGGAAACAGGCAAGGAAAGCGCGCCGGGGCAAATTCCCGCAAAAACATTGAAACACGTCTACCGCGTCAACGACTTGAAGCCGGAATCCAAAATGTACGGCGTCATCGGCGACCCGGTATCCAAGAGCATGGGCTACCTGATCCACAACAAAGCCTTTCAAGATGCCGGACTGCCTCATGTCTATGTACCCCTGCTGGTGCAAAACGTAACGCGGTTCTTCAGCGCGTACGAACCTTATCTAGGCGGATTGAGTGTGACCATGCCGCACAAAGAAGCCATTATGAAATCCCTGGGCCGGATCGATCCCGCCGCCGATCGCATCGGCGCTGTCAACACCGTGGTGCCGGACGGCAACGGATGGGCCGGGTACAACACGGATTGCTCGGGGGCGTTGAAAGCTCTGGAACCGCACGGGTCTCTCAAAAGTAAAAACGTTTTGATCATCGGCGCAGGAGGCACCGCCAAAGCCATCGGCCAGGGGGTAACCGACGCGGGAGCGCATCTCATCCTCACTTACAACCGCAACAAGGAAAAAGCTCAGGAGTTGGCGGATCAATTACAAGGTCGTCTGATCAGCATACGCGATGTGGACCAGGCGGATGCGGATATCGTGATCAATTGCTCTCCGGTCGGCATGGCTCCGAACACCAACGATACCCCCTTCCCGGCGCGCCTGTTGAAACCCGGCATGATCGTATTTGATTCGGTGTACAACCCGATGGAAACCCGCCTCTTCAAGGATGCACAATCGGCAGGGTGCATCGCCATTTCTGGTGTGGAGTTGTTCGTCCATCAGGCCGCGGAGCAGTTCGAGCTATGGACCGGGAAAACCGCTCCCCTCGCTCTCATGCGACAAGTGGTTGAGGAAAAATTAAGCCCGCTGGAATAAAGCTTTTTCCATTATCCTCTTTTATACTGAGGACACACAGGGAGGATCAGGGCGCATGGGACGAGACATTTCGAAAACCCGGTTTACCGAAGCGGATTTGGCTCGCTTCAAGCAAAAGCTTCTGGAGGAATACCGGATTCTGGCCGACTGGTTTCAGGACGGCAACTTGAAAAAACAGGAAGATTTGTGCGGATTCGAACTGGAAGCCTGGCTGGTGGACCCCGATTTTCTTCCCGCTCCCAAAAACGAAGCCTTTTTATCCCGCATCGCACATCCCCTGGTCGTTCCCGAACTCTCCCAATTCAATTTCGAAATCAACAGCACTCCGCAACACATCGGCGGATCCATTTTCAGCACCCTGGAAAATGAACTGCAGGAGGTGTGGAATCTTTGTGCAGAAAACGCCGCGGCAGTGGGATCAAATATCCTGGCCACCGGCATTCTGCCGACCATCCACGACGACATGTTGACGCTGGACCACATGACCCACATCAGCCGTTACTTTGCATTGAACAATCAGGTGTTCCAGTTGCGCGAGGGGAAAGCCATCGAATTGAATATCCAGGGCCGCGACATTTTAAACGTTACGCATCAGGACGTGATGCTGGAAGCGGTGACAACCTCCCTGCAAATTCACCTGCAGGTGAGCGCTGAAGATTCCGTCCGCTTTTACAACGCGTCGCAGATTCTGTCCGCTCCGATGGTCGCTGTAGCGGCCAATTCGCCTTATTTGTTCGGCAAGGATTTGTGGGACGAAACACGAATTCCGGTGTTCGAACAGGCGGTATACATGGATTGTTACCGCGACAGCCAGGACGAGCCGCTACGCCGGGTCACCTTCGGTTCCGGTTATGCCCGGGAAACCATCCTGGAACCCTTTCTCGAAAATCTGGAGCTGTATCCAGTGCTCCTACCTCAGGTGTTTGACGAACCGCCCGAACTGCTGAGTCATCTGCGACTGCACAATGGCACCATCTGGCGTTGGACGCGACCGCTGATCGGAATGGACCACGACGGCACCCCACATATCCGTATCGAACACCGTTCGCCGGCGGCGGGTCCCTCGCTCAAGGACGTGATCGCCAATCTGGCATTTTATGTCGGCTTGATGTCGTATTTCACCCGGCAGGAAATTCCGCTGGAAGACCAGATCACGTTTGATCGAACCGAGGAAAATTTTTACCAGGCAGCACGCAATGGGTTGTCCGCGCAAATCCGCTGGGCGGATAGAAAAAAGTGGGACATGCAAACTCTCCTCGATGAGGTTCTGGTCCCCGCTGCCCGTCAGGGATTGCAAAAACGTGGAATTCTGGAAGAGGATATTTCCTGCTATATTGACGATATCATCCAGAACCGGGTGCGCACAGGACAAAACGGCGCCTGCTGGCAAAGGGCGTTTATCGAAACCCACGGCACCGACTTTCAGAAGATGACCCAGGCGTATTTTGAAAATCAGAACAGGAACCTGCCTGTTCACGAGTGGAAGGTGTAGCCGCCATGGATTTGCATATCATTGATGAAATCCCCAACGGCCTGCTGGAGGTCTCTCCCGCTGAACTGCACCAGGTTTTGCCGGGACCGACCTTGCTGCAGATTCCGGGTGAAAAAGAACCGCCATTTTTCATCTGCACCTTGTTGCACGGAGACGAACCGACGGGGTTTTTAGCTGTTCAGCAATTATTGAATCATTACACCCGACAGAAGAAACCCCTGCCGAGAAGCGTCTGGCTGTTTTTAGGGAACATTGCCGCGGCGCGAAACCAGGTGCGTCACCTGCCGGATCAACCCGACTTCAACCGTATATGGAAAGGCGGGACATTGCCGGAGCATCGCCTGGTGGATCAATTACTCACCCTTCTCAAATCCAACAAACTATTTGCGGGAGTCGATATTCACAACACGTCCGGGGAAAATCCACATTACGCCTGCGTCAACAAACTCGACCAGCCGTTTATCAATCTCGGCAAGTTATTCAGTCCCATGCTGGTTTACTTCACCCGCCCGGATGAAGTCATCTCCCGCGCATTGGCGGATTTCTGTCCGGCCATCACCGTCGAAAGCGGCCTGGCCGGTGATCCGTTCGGCGTTGACCACGTGTTGGACTTTCTCGAACAATGCCTGGCCCTGGATAACATCCCCACGAATACGAACAACCCGTCCGAACCCAGGGTTTACCACAGTATCGCGCGCATCGAGTTGCCGGATAATTGCCGGATCGGATTCGGTGAGGCGGAGCAGGAAACGGATTTCAACTTCATCGAAAACCTGGAATCGATGAATTTTATAGAACAGCCCGAGAACACTCTGGTGGGTTGGCGGTGCAATCCCGAATTAAAGCTGAAGGTGGTCGATGAACACGGCGAGGATGTTTCAGAGGGTTTTATCAGTTACGATAACGGGGAAATACGGTTGATCCGGTCGGTCGTGCCTTCCATGCTCACCACGTTTGCTCCCAACATACTGGACGATTGCCTGGGTTACCTGATGCAGAGATACGCGTTGAGTTAAGCCGAGCGCCATTCATCAAACTGCTTCCAGGCTTGATCAAAGTGTTCGACATCGAACGCTTTCCGTTCCGCCGGGACATCCTTTCCGGGAGACCGGAACACCACGATCTCTTTATCCTTCACGTTGCTGGATTCCACGAAAATCGAGCATCCCGGCGCCATCACCGCCCCGGTGCCCTGCAGCAACTCGTCCCTTACCATGCGGGGCGAGTTCATCACCTGGATGCCAAGTTTGTTCATCATCTCCATAACAGCCTGCCCGGTTCGGTCATTAAAAAGGTGCCCGATACCTGCGAATAGAGGGATCCACCAACTGCGACCAGGCATCAATGCCTCCGGCCAGGTTATACACATTATTAAACCCAGCCTCCTTCAATATTTGAGCCGCCTGATAAGAACGCTGTCCCACATGGCAATACACCACAATGTCGTCCTCAAAAGCGAGTTCCTGCAGGCGGTCGACCAACTCAGCCAACGGAATATGGGTCGAATCGGCGATCGCCGCCATCGAGTGCTCCCAATCCTCCCGCACATCCAGTAACAGACCCACCTGCCCGGCGTCCAACCGTTCCTTGAGTTGTATTGCATCTATCTGTTGCACCGAACTGGTCATCTTCGCCACACTTCCAAATCAGGCTCTCGGTGAATCACCGATGAATGTTGCATATCTGAAAATCCTTTGTCCCAAATTTGCAACGGTCAATCTGAAACCAGACTCCGACAATGAAAACCTTCCCTGCTTTAGCGACTGCAAGACCTTCAAAAATAAGAGATTGGCCGTTTAAAATTCGGCTTTAAAATTTGGCATGTCTCTTGCTTTTATTTTATCGATACAACGAACCACGGGTTGTATTTCTTCTCCTGTTAGTTTGGCTTTTGTTGGGCAGGTTAGCGAAAAAAGGAAGTCACGCACTTTTTTTCCGAGTTGGGCCAACCCTCCCGGCCCTTCTCGGGCCTGCCTTCCAATTTTTTTAATCCCCCTAGTCTATTGAAATCCCATCCAGGGCCAGAACACGAACAGCAGGACTAAAAAACAAACCATACCCAACAGGCTGAGCAACGTTCCCGAAAATGCCATTTCGCGAAGCGAGATGTGACGAGATGCGAAAGCCAAAGCCGAAGCGGGTGTCGCAATCGGCAGTATAAAAGCAAAGTTGCTGGGTAAAATCACTGTCATCGTCGCCACCACAGGAGATATCCCGTAATCAGAGCATAAGCTCAAAGTCGGCGGTAATAAAATAGCGATCACCGCCGAATTACTCATAAATGTTGTGAACAGGGTGGACAAAACGGCGACCATTATCAGAAACGCTGTCGGAGTAGAGACCGACCCCTGAAACGCCTGCTGCGCCAACCAAAGCGCCGCACCGGATGAAGCCATCACCTGTCCGAGACAGATCGCCCCGCCGTACATGAGGATAATCGCCCAGTTCACGTGCGGCTCCACGGTTTTCCAAGTAATCAGATTCAGAACAAACAACAATACGATCGCCATGATGGAGATGTTGGCGATTCCAAACTGCTCGCCAAACCCAAACCAGAAAATCAAGGTCAGGACCATCACCGTTCCCACTCCCATTTCCTGATAGGTCACCTTCCCCTGAGCCAGGGATTTCGAATGCAAATCCTTCAAGGCGGGTTGAACGTCTTCGATTTCAGGCTTGAACAATAAATTGAGCAGAGCCCACCCGCATCCCAGCAAGAGCACGATCATCGGAAAGGTCAGCTGGGAGTATTGCAGAATGCCGAGAGTGCTCTTGTATTCAGTTCCCTTTTCCAGCATCTCAACAGCCAATGGCACACGCCCCCCGCCCAGCACTGTGGTGGCACCACCGATGATACATCCCCAGGCCAAAGCAAAATATAACGACTTGGCGAATGCGGATTTGCCCTGCGGAAGTTTCAGGGCAGAAACAATCTCCGTAACAATGGGAAACAGCATGGCCGCCACGGCATGCTCGGACATAAAACAGGAACTGAGCGCTCCAAAAAAATAGATGGAAGTCATCAACGCGCGCGGTCGATGCCCCCATTTCTCGATCACCCACAAGGACATCCGCCCGCTCAATCCGCAGGCAATCATCGATCCGGAAAGTACAAACGCCCCGAGTATGAAGAACACCGCCCGGTTGCCGAAAAAAGAATAGGCCTGAGAGGCGTCCATGATGCCCATCAAAGGCACGGCGCCGATCACCAGCAGGCTGGTGGCAGACAGGGGGATCACGTTGCTGGACCACAAGGTGACGCACAGGAAAAAGAGACAAAGAACCTTGTAACCCTCGGCGGACAGTCCTTCCGGGGCTTCCTGACCCAACAGGATAAAAAAACCGACCAGGAGAACCGCCACCACGATGCCCCGCCGCATGCGGTCGAAAATCACAATCCACAGCGGACGGCGGTCAAAAACCACCCTCTGAGACTCGTTTTTTTCAGTATGGCTATCGGATGTCATGAGATTAAATACAAGAGTTTAAAGGGATTCAACCTACCTCAATCACAGGTCGGTTTCAATAAGATAACTCCCATTCCCGGGAAGAAATCCGCACATTTGGCGATAGGGTTCACTTTTTTCAAATTTTTGTTCGCAGGGAAACCTTAAAATGTTAATTTAGTACTACACTTGAGGACTTTGATCACACCGCCTCTAAAACTGAACCGAAACCCCCCTCCCTATGGAGATTGTAAATGGGAATGAATATTACTGAAAAAATCCTGGCGAACCACGCCGGTAAAACATCCGTCGCCCCCGGCGACAATGTCTGGGTCGACGTCGACGTATTGATGACCCATGACGTCTGCGGTCCGGGTACCATCGGCATCTTCAAGAAACAATTCGGCCAGAACGCCAGGGTCTGGGATCCGGAAAAAGTGGTGATTATCCCGGACCATTATATTTTCACCGCCGATCCGCACGCCAACCGCAATATCGATATCATCCGCGAATTCGCCAGTGAGCAAAAGCTTCCTTATTATTATGATGTCGGAACCGAGAATTACAAGGGCGTTTGTCATGTCGCCCTGGCGCAGGAGGGTCACAATATTCCCGGCGAAGTTTTGTTCGGTACCGATTCCCATACTTGCACCTCCGGTGCATTCGGCATGTTTTCCACCGGAATCGGCAACACCGATGCGGCATTTATCCTCGGCACCGGAAAATTGTGGGTCAAGGTTCCTGAAACCATGCGCTTCGAATGGACCGGAACGTTTCCGCCTTACATTATGGCCAAGGATATTCTGCTGCACGTGATCGGCGATATCGGATGCGACGGAGCCACTTACCGCTCCATGGAATGGGCGGGCGATGCAGTCTACCAGTTCTCCATGGAAGAGCGCATGACGCTGTGTAACATGGCTATCGAAGCGGGCGGCAAAAACGCCGTGATCGAAGCGGACGACGTTACCTTCGATTACCTCAAAAGCCGTACAGACAAGAAGGGCACGGTGCATCATTCCGATGCGGACGCTAAATACTGTTTCAACAAAACCTACAAAGCGGACGAGTTGGAACCGGTGGTGGCTCAGCCGCATTCGCCGGACAACCGGGCGCTGGCCCGCGAATGTAAAGACGTTAAGCTGGACCGGTCTTATATCGGTTCGTGCACCGGAGGCAAGATCACGGACTTCATCGCCGCTGCGGAAATCCTGAACGGTGAAAAGGTGAAGATCGATACCTACATTGTACCCGCTACGGTCGACGTGGAGCAGGACCTGCACAAAGAAACCATCGACGGCAAAACACTGGCGCAAATTTTTGAAGAAGCCGGAGCGCACATCGGCGAGCCGTCCTGCGCCGCCTGTCTCGGCGGACCGAAGGACACATTCGGACGGACTCACGGAACGGAAGTGGTGATCTCTACCACCAACCGGAATTTTCCAGGTCGGATGGGATCGAAACAGTCTTCGGTCTATCTGGCATCACCCTACACCGCGGCGGCATCGGCGTTGACAGGGTACGTGACCGATCCACGGGAATTTGTTCCCGCCCGAGTCTAGTTATCATCCAAATTTTTTAGAGGACCCCAGGATTCATGAAAAAGAAGATTCAAGGACGCGCTTTTGTATTGGGCAACAATATCGATACCGATCAGATCATCCCTGCCGAACATTTGGTCTACAGTCTGAGCGACCCGGAAGAAAGCAAAAATTACGGCAAATTCGCATTGTCCGGCGTCCCCAGGGAGGACTCCGGCCTGCCGCAGGGGAAAATCCCATTTGTGGACGAGGGTCAATACCAGTCGCAATTCAAAATCGTGATCGGCGGAAAAAACTTCGGATGCGGCTCCTCGCGTGAACACGCCCCGGCATGTATGGAAATTGCCGGCGTCCAGGCGGTTGTCGCAGAAAGTTATGCCCGTATTTTTTACCGCAACTCAATCGACGGCGGATTCTTCATCCCGCTTGAAGCGAAACAAAACCTGACGGAAGAAATCAAGACCGGCGACGAACTCACTATCGACCTCGAATCCTACACGCTCACCAACGAGACTCAGAGCAAAACCTATTCTCTGAATTCCCTGGGCGATGTGATCGATATTATCGAAGCCGGAAACATTTTCGAATACGCGAGAAAATCGGGATTGATTCCCAACTGAGGCAAAGCTTATGAAGGGAACCCTTGGGCTGATTCTGTTGCTCATCGCGCCCCCCCTGACTGCCGGGCCATCCGTCCCACCTACGGAAATGATCACCATTGCGCCCGGAGAATTCACCATGGGAAGTTCCGAGAAAGATATTCAATGGGCGGCAAAAACTTTCTTCTCCGAATCCCTGGATTATTACCGGGATGAAACTCCCGCGCACACCGTTCATTTGCCGGCTTATAAAATTGACATCACTGAAGTGACCGTAGGTCAATACCGTTTGTATATGACGCAAACCGGAAAACCCGCGCCCAAGTACATGGACAACGAACGGTTCAATCAGGACCACCAACCGGTCGTGGGGGTTAACTGGCAGGAAGCGGCGGATTATTGCGCAACCGTGGGAAAGCGGCTCCCCTCAGAAGCGGAGTGGGAAAAAGCGGCGCGGGGCGCAGACAGCCGTTATTATCCCTGGGGCAACGAACCCGACGAGAAAAAAGCCAATATTCGAGGCAAAAAAGACGGTTACCGCTATTCGGCACCTGTCGGCCTCAAGCATTTTGGCGAAAGTCCTTATGGGATCCGAGATATGGCGGGTAATGTCTGGGAATGGACGGCGGACTGGTACCGGCCGCATCCAGGGAATACCTATCCCAACGATTTTTACGGACAACAGTTCCGGGTGATTAAAGGTGGCTCGTGGTTTTCCAACATGGATCTGGCGCGAATCACCGTGCGGGGTAAAAGTCTTCCGGACCGTCGTAATAATTACCTCGGCTTCCGGTGCGCAAAATAGTTTAATGTGGAAACATGAACATCGATCTATAAAGGTAACGTCATGATGAAACACTGTAAATTTCTCGGCCTGTTCGTATTGACCCTTGGAATGCTCCTGCCCTCCTGCCGATCCGGATACGATGGCGTTACCGGCGCCAGCTCCAAGGCGGTAGACCTGCCCAAGCTCATCGAAAAGGGGACCAGCGAAAACGGAGAGAGTGTCAGCCTGCAAAACAAAAGAATCGGCGTCAAAGGAGTTCGCATCCTGGCTAAAACCGAAGGAGTGAAAAATGTCCGGTCTCTGGCTTTGATGAGGAACAAGCTGGGAGACGAGGGCGTGGAAATCCTTGCGGAATCACCAACATTTCAACACGTTGAAAAGCTTTTTTTGTGGGACAACCAGGTCACCGCCGATGGGATTAAAAGCCTGGTCGGATCGACCCACTTCAATAATCTCACGGAACTTATCCTGATGAGAAACCAGTTGGGAGACGAAGGGGTGAAGCTTCTGGTGCAATCCAAGAAGATGGGACAAGTCACTCTACTGGACCTGGGGGCAAATGAGGTGAGTGATACAGGAGCCATCGCCGTTGCCAATTCGCCGCATCTTAAGAATCTCAAGCGGCTGGACCTGTCCCGTAACAAAATCAGTCCGAAAGGAATCGAAGCCCTGCTCCAATCCAAGCATCTTTCGAATCTGGAGTACCTGGACCTTACGGCCAACGCCGTAAACCATGAACAGATTCCGGCCCTGGAACAGAAAGCAGACCTGCCAAACTTAAAAGTTTTGATTATTCAATAGGGAATGTCTGAATCAGAAGCGAATGTGAATCCCCAGCGTGAGAACCGGGTAGAATTTGAATCCGCTCAAATCATCTTCGAGTTGAGCCTGTTCTGCCAATAAATCCGATAAAGGGACCAGACCGGAACTGTCTGTTAAACCAACATTGGGACTGCCTTGGTAGAACGCTCCGATATCCAGTGAAAACCCGATAGCGACCGGTAAATCGAGGGTATTGTCATCCGCTGCATTACCTATACCAATTCCCAGATAAGGAGCCCATTCCTTGGACCAGGAGACATTGGCATTCAACGTCGCAGTACCGACACCCAATCCCAAGCCCACATCACTAGCGTTCACAGTGGATGATAAGTCCATTTCATTTTTGTTGTAAAACACACCCCCGGTGATTCGAAACATTCCATGAAAGGGATGGAAGTCCAAAAGAATGGGAATCGATTCAAAATGCACGTCGGCTTTATATTTGATCCCCGCTTCAGTGATGGAAGGACGCAACTCTCCAAAATTGTAACCGGCTCTCAGGTTCAGCCAATTACTGACCAGGGGTACAGTCAGGTCGCCGCCCAAGCCGGTGGTCCCGCCTTTGGCCGTCACGCCAACTCCGAATACTCCAGCGTGAGCCTGGACCGGTAGTATTAGAAACAATGCTCCGATCACGAATCGTAATCCAAATTTTCGAAATCCGCTGATTGTTTGCCTGACTCCCATTGGGCTTTCCTCCCAAATAAAAAGGGTAACTTGGTGAACTGCCGGAACCGGAGTAAACCAAATCCTTTATTTTGGTTTATAATCCAATAACTTAGTCTAACCCAACGTCCAGAGAAAATAAACAAAATAACATACACAGTTAATTTGATTTTTATTGAAAAATCGTGTCTACTGCTTGAGTCACCCTCATTCCGGGTAAAGGACGCATAATCCATTGAAAGGAATCTTCCATTGAGCGGACCCAAGCAATATTGCACTTTTTATCTGGACGACATTATGCTCGGCATCGAGGTGCTCGACGTGCAGGAGGTACTGAGATATCAGGATTTAACCGAGGTACCGCTGGCTCCACCGGAAATTCAGGGATTGATCAATCTGCGCGGACAAATCATCACCGCCATCAACCTTCGCAGCCGTATGCATCTCCCACCCGGCAAGAATATTAAAAACTCCATGAACGTGGTCACCCGGATCAATAATGAAGTCGTCAGTTTTATGGTGGATTCGGTGGGAGACGTACTGGAGGTTGATGAAGCAAATTTCGAACCCGTACCAAGTACGGTGGATGCTTTCATCCGCGATATTGTTTCCGGAGTTTACAAACTGGATGAAAAACGATTGTTGATGATTCTCGACGCGATCAAAGCTGCCAATATTTCCGCTTTGAAAGACACGACCTCCTGATCCAGCTTTATTGAGAAGAGAGCGTTATATTGCATTTGGTACTGCATCCCCCCAACTTGCCCAGTCGATCCCCCGTTAACATTGCATAAATTTCAAACGAGTGCTTTCCCGGTCCCCATGCGCGGGTATCCAGCACCACACTCCACTGTGATTTGCGAGCGATATCCGTTTTAAACATACGGGCGATATCCAAGCGAGGCACCTGCTGAGAAATAAATATCTGGCTTGCTTTCCCCTCATGAACCACCATCAATTTTTTGACTGGCGTCCGGGTTTGCGGGTCCACCGCCCACCCCCCGACAAGTATCAGTTTTTTCGGTCCCCCAGACCGGGGATTAACCACTTCAACAAAACCCGCGGCATGGGTGACCACCTGCGAAGGTTTGAACAGGTTTTCCCCTGCATAGCTCAAAGGATCAGTAAGAACTGTTTGTTGCAGGCTTTGCCACTGGTTTGCTGAAACTTGTTTTTTCAGCTTTTGGACATACGACTCCAGGTTGAAAAAAACCTGCCACCCATCAGAGCTTGTCATGGGTTGGGTTTTCAATATCTCGGACAATTCACTTACTGTCTTCTCCCCTTCATCGGGATATCCCCGACGGTTGAGGTAAATCCCCTTAAATCCCGAAATCGCCACAATATCCACCAGTTTCTGCAGCGGTAACTGGGAAATGCTTTGTTGCCAAATCTGCGTTTCCCGACCGTTGAGAGCGCCATAGCTCCAGCGCACTTTTCGGGTATGCAGATAACCCCGAATATGTTCATAAGGGCCCATTTGGTTAAACGGTTGACTGATGGGAAAAGGCACGTAAGGCAATTGGAACACCATCTCATTCTCGGGAAGAGCTTGCTCAATACGGGAAAAAAAGTCGGCGTCCCAATTAAATTGCTTCCGGACGTCGGGATAAGGAGGTTTAAATTCCGTGGGAATCTGGTCCAACAGACCGAACACCAGCACCATCCCACACAGCGAATAGCCCAGAAGCCGGGAGGATCGTGCTTTCAACAATTTGTCGTAGACACGGACCAGTATCAACACCAAAGCAAAAATTGCAAAAAATTCAATAAAAATACCGATCCGGTTGTACGCACGGATCTGCGAACTGACCAAATAAGAAAAAAGGGAACTGAACCCGCCAACCGAGGCCAGCAACACAGCGCCGATGTTCAATCTCGCCAGGGGCCATTTCAAATCCTCTTGAGGCCCGTCACTCCTCCTGCGGAACAGCCCGATAAGGAGAGCCAGAAACCCCACGGAACCCGCCACCCCCAGGGCCGTATGACGGTTCTCGTTGCTCAGTGGAGCCGTGCTGTCATACCATTCTCGAAGATTCGCCCACGAGGTGATGCGGTGTTCTTGTACGGGCAGGAGCAATTGAATGATTTTCAAGCCATAATTTTCGGTTTCCGTGGGTGCGAATTGTGTCACCAGCGGATTGGGTCCGTGCTTCATCTTGTAAATCCAGGAAGGACCCATCTGCAGGACCAGCGAGGTGCAGATGACCCCGATCAGGATCCAGGAAGTGAACAAGCCCGCTGCATCGCGCTTGTCGATAAATGCCATTCCTCCCGCAAGAACCAGAAAAAAACAGGAAAAGAAAGCGTAGTAGACCCCCGAGCCGGAAACCAGCAATGCAACCAAGAGACACCCCAGAGCCATACCGGACTTTATATTGAACTTCCAGCGACCGGAATCGCTGCGGAAAACGATCAGGCGTTCACCGTTCAGGATCCATAGCAAAACCAGCGTTATCAGAGGGACAAAAAAATAATTCGTGTACGTGACATGCAGCAAGCGAAGAAAATGATAAGGGGCAAACGCAAACAGCAAACTCCCGGTGATGGCTACGGGTAAGGAAATCTTAAAATGACGAAATACCGCCAAAGCGGAAACAGCCGCCAAAGGAAACGTAACCACATAAAACATATTCAACGCCTTTGCCCAATTCGATGTAAACAGGGAGATACACTTGATGATCAGGAAATCCACATTGGAAGCCCCTGAATAATCGTGGGTCGCCAAACCTCCCGGTGCACCAAGATTAGGATTATGCAGATACCATCCGTGCTCCAACACCCCTTTGGCGATTGCGCTGAAATATAAATAATCATAATGATACAGGTAGGGCACACCCAGATCGGTCCATCCCAATCCAAGCAAAAGAGATTCCAACCCTAAACAAAACAAAACCACGATTCCGTAAGGAACCCAACTGGACGTAAAGATACGTGTCATGGTTTTTTCTCGGGTGTGAATGATGTTCATTGAGAAGAATCGTTAGGGTTTTCAGAGCGGGTTAAGCCGCCCTTATATGGAAAGCGCTTTGAATCAAAGGTTTGTCCCGTATAAAAAGTATAAGGCCTGCCTACTAAATTAAAAGCAGTTTATTCCATCGAGGATAAACCTGACGTCGATTAGGGTTCAACGGACGGTTCACGGCTACATGGAAACTAAATTCCTTCCGCGAACCATCCATGGCCGCGGACTGGTGCTGGTTCTGAACTCAGGAGTTTCCACCGAGGACTAAGACGACTGCTCCGCCTACCGGATCATGAATTTCTACCAAAATTAGGTGCAAGCCTCTGTTTTTTTAAGTGGGGAGGATACAGAGCTTTTTTACCCAAAATATCGGAATATCAAATAAGTGGCTTCGATTTACCTTGAGTGTAATGCAAAAAAACATATACTAAAACGATAGTTTAGCACCATTGGGGGCTCCGCAAATCAAGGTGGGGAGACGTATGCTAAAAGAAAGACAACAATCCGATCGCAGGGTCGCTGAGTTGAATAAAAGAAGCCTGAGCCGGGCCAACCTGAGTCGGCAAAAGCTAACCGGGGCCAATCTCACCCGCGCCAACCTGCGCGGTGCCAATTTGAGTGATGCTGACCTGGCCTGTGCCAACCTCATTGAGGCCAATCTGACCGAAGCCAATATGAGCGGCGCCAACCTGGTCGACGCTAAACTGTCGCGTGCCAGCCTCAGTGGCGCCGACTTCTCCAGAGCAGATGTTGCAGGCGCTGATTTCAGAAACGCGGATCTCAGCACCGTCAAGGGCCTCACCCTGCAACAGCTTGCCTCCGCACAAGTCAACGAAAACACCACGCTCCCCCGCGCGTTCAAATAAAAATCGCGGTAACACCATTATTTTACCTCCTCAAAAGTGCGGAACGAATTTTTCCCCCGGGTGATTCTGGGTTATAATTTTTGTTTGCGGCGATTCGCCGAATAGCATGAGTGGTTTCAATAGGATGTGCGGGGAATTCCGCTGAAGAGTTTATAGAAAGCATATGCCCAAAGAAAAGCAATCGGATCGTCGTCTCGCCGAATTGAATAAGAGAAACCTCAACCGAGCCAACCTTGCCCGACAAAAATTGGGTGGAGCCAACCTCGTCCGCGCCAACATGCGCGCCGCCAACTTAACCAATGCCGATTTGATATCCGCAAACCTCAGCGAAGCCAACCTCGTCGAGGCTAATTTGAGTGGAGCTAAATTAGTCGACGCCAAACTGTCGCGTACCAAGCTCAATTCCGCCGATTTCACGAAAGCCGACGTCACCGGCGCCGATTTCCGTAACACCGACATCAGCATGGTCAAAGGCCTGACCATACAGCAAATCCGCTCCGCCAAAGTCGACGAGACAACTAAGATCCCTCGTGCCTTCAAAGAAAAAATGCCCAACGTCGGAAGTTAGCAATTGCTCCCGATACAAAATTTAAAAAGAACCATCTTTATAAAGTAAAAAAGGGTTGAGGAAATCTCCTCAACCCTTTTTGTATTTGGTGGAGCCGGGTCCGATGGGGGGACCGGCCCAGCCCCTGGGAAAACAACCTGTCCTCGGTCATTTCCCTTTCCTGAATTCCCAATCCATGGCCATCTGCTTGGCTTTCGCCACCTGTACCGGGCTCATGTGTTTGGTCACTGTATCGCGGTTTTTGACGGCACGGTCCTTGTACTTGCTATCTTTCAACTGTGCCGCTGCGAGGTCGTACCACATATGCGCCTTCACCAAATCCTGCGCGACGCCTTTCCCCTGGTGGTACAACGCGCCGAGTGAGACCTGCGCCTTGCCGTGACCTTGGTCGGCGGCTTTCTGATACCACTCGGCTGCTTTCACAAAGTCCTGTGTGACGCCTTCGCCGAGTTCGTACATGGTAGCGATGTTGAACTGTGCCAGTGCCAGTCCTCCTTCGGCGGCTTTGGTGTACCACTGTGCGGCGACGACCGGATTTTTCGTGACACCCTTGCCCTGGTCGAAGATCAACCCGAGCGTGTTTTGCGATGGGGTGTGGCCTTGCCCGGCGGCTTTCAGGTACCAGCTCATGGCCATGGCATCGCTTTGCTCGGCACCCTGACCATGGAGGTACAGTGTGGCAATGTTGTACTGCGCCAAGGTATGGCCTTGCTCGGCAGCTTTGGTGTACCACTCGGCGGCGGTTTGCATATCCTTGGAAACGCCTTGTCCTTTATCGTACATGTTGCCGAGACTGTTCTGGCTGCTGGCATGACCTTGTTCGGCGGCTTTGCCGTACCATTCGACGGCCTGCTGGTAATCCTGCTCGATACCCTGGCCGTAGTCGTACATGTTACCGATGTTGAACTGTGCCCGCGGTAAACCCTGCTCGGCGGCTTTCTTGTACCACTTGGCCGCCTCCTCAAAATTCTTTTTCACCCCTTCACCGGTGTCATACATGTTACCCAGCTTGAACTGAGCCTTCGCGTGGCCCTGCTCAGCAGCCCGGAGGAACCACTTGGCGGCCTGGGTCGGATCCTTGGCAACGCCTTCGCCCACCTTATACATGTATCCCAGATTAAACTGCGCCTTGTCGAATCCCTGTTCGGCGGCTTTGGTGAACCACTCGGCGGCTTCCTCAAGATCCTTATCGACGCCTTTCCCTCGACTGTACATGAGACCAAGGTTGTGCTGGGCCTTGGGATATCCATTCTCCGCGGCACGTGTGTACCAGCTCTTCGCTTCTTCAAAATTTTGCGGCAATCCCTGCCCGACATCGTACATGTTGCCGAGGTTGTACTGGGCGATGACGTGGTCCTGTTCGGCGGCTTTTTTGTACCACGCGGCGGCCAGCTCTAAATCCTGCTCAACCCCTTGTCCCACGTCGTACATGTTGCCGAGATTATTCTGCGCGCGGGGATTGCCCTGCTCGGCCAAACTTTTGTAGATTTGAAAGGCCGTTTGGTAGTCTTTCTTGCTGTAAGCTTTCAGCGCGTCATTAAACGTTTCTGCCGCGGCCGCAACAGGAAAAATGAATAACAGCGCCGCTAACGCGTAAGCGGTCAAACCGTTCTGGAAGTAATGCCGTAGACTCCTCATAATCAGTACATCCTAACGAGTGAAGGTGAGCGAAATAATTTAATTACATTTACTATTTATTATAATGTGTAATTTCTAAAAGAGTTCCCCCCTCCCCAAAACTGCTCTAACTCCGCTATTTTCAATGCAAAAAATTAGGCTGGCGATTGTCTCCCCAATCACGGGGGCTGGAAAACCGAAAGAATGATTTCACCCAAGACCTGAAACTGCTTGATTTTAAATGCCCGGATACCAATAATGACGACAGAGACGACGAACGTTTCCATTTCTCAAACGAATTCATCTCATCGGGCTTATGCGGAATTCATTGTGTAAAATGATTTGCGTTTGTGGACTGATGGGTATGCTGTGGCCGGAGCATGCCGTGTCCCAAACAACGCCCTTTTCCATGCCCTCAATCCCGAGCACTTCACCACCACCAGACAACTCGACGCAGTATGTTCCTTTGAGACAGGTTTTACCAAGAGCGACCCAGGAGTCGGGTGTTCAGTTCCAGGCAGCGGATCCGGTACTGAAGGAGGAAGTTCCACTAAGGGAGTCCGGACCCAACCGAAACCTGAATCTGGAACCGGTGCTCGACGAATTCAGCCGGATAGAACTTTTTGGAGACGATTCAAAACTGCAGAAAGTTATTATTTTGAACCGCAACACAGGCGCCTCGTCTCAGGCACCCACAGCCGCGATATCCCCCACCCGGAAACAGATCAAACCGCCCGTGCGCGGGGCCGCGGCCCAGAAAAGTATTCCTCAAACCGCTCCCCAGCCGCTCCCCAAAACGAAACTTTCCAAGGAGCAATTACAAAAACTGATTCGCGGAGCCTACCGCAGCGCCCTGCCAGAAGATCTTTGGGATGATTCCGACTACCGGGAGTTTTTGACTGAGCAGGGCATCGCCTCACGGGAAGAGATGAAGGACCAGAATAAAGCCAAAAACATACGCAAGACTGTGCGGCGTCTGCTGTGGCAACTCAGAAACAAGTCCTGACAGGAGAAAAAGGTTGAAGACCACTAAGCCTTAGAGCTCTGCAGGTGAGCGGGTTTCCATTTTATATTGAAGAAAATCGAATACAACACTGGTGAAATGACCAAGGTAAGAAAGGTGGAAACGATCAAGCCGCCCATAATGGAAACCGCCAGCGGTCCCCAAAGCAACCCACTCACCGCCAGGGAGTACAATCCAGCGACCGTGGTTACTGTGGTCAGAAAAATAGGGTAGGCCCGGCGCAATCCCGCATGGATAATCGCTTCCGTGGGAGGTTTGCCTTCTGCCAGATCCACGTCGATCTGTTCGATTAAAAGAATGGCATTATTCACGACAATTCCCGCCAGACTCAAGATCCCCAATTGTGCGAAAAAACTCAGGGGATAATCCATGATGTAAAGACCCAGAATAACGCCAATAAAAGAAAGAGGAATGGTGGTCAGAATGATCAGCATTTTTCGGACATTCCCGAATTGAAAGACCAGAATCATGACGAGAAACGCCAGACCAAACGGCAATTTTTCAACAATACTTTTCTGAGCTTTTGCGCTTTCCTCAAATTCTCCTCCATATTCCACCCCGTAACCCGGTTGAAAGTTAATTTCCTCAATCTGTTTGGTGGTATCCGCTAAAATCTCCACCGGAGTGCGGCTTCCATCGGAATAAGCTTTCACAGTGATCATTCGCCTTCGCTTTTCTCTTTTGATCTTGCCCGTTTCCCATTGCAGTTTACGGTCCGTGACCTGACTGATCGGAACCATCGCTCCCTGTGAAGTAGGTATTTTAAGATTTTCCAGTTTTCGCAAGGTGGTGCGTTCCGGTTTCAGACCTCGAATCAATACCGGAATGGCGTCGTCACCCTCCCGGTAACGGGTGATCTCCTGCCCCGAAAACACCGTCTGCATGGCATTCGTGATGGTATCCGTACTCACACCAACCCGGCGGGCATTCTCCTGATTGACTTCCAGTGTGAGTATGGGCACGCGCCGTCCCCAGTCGTTACGTACCCCGGTAGTTCCGGGAACCTCTCCCACAATATCTTCGATCTGCTGTACGTAACGATATAAATCCTTAAATTCGTTCCCATACACTTTAATCTGAATGGGTGCCCCGACAGGGGGGCCCTCTTCAATTGGTTTGAGAATGAGCTGGGCCTCTGCAAAATTATTTTCAAAATAAGGGCCCAGTTCTTTAACCATCTGCTTCATTTGTTCGAACTTATAGGTATTGATTAAAAATTGAGCGTAGTTGCTGGTTTTTTGTTCGCGCTCGACAGAGTTATGAAACATAGGTCCGCCCTCTCCGATATAAAGGGCCAGTGTCTGCATAGCATCGGGATAAGTTTTCAACAAATACTCTTCTACCTTAATGGCATGGTCGCGAGTTTCGTAATAATCGGTTCCTTCCGGCATATATAGATCGATGGTAAACTGCCCCCGGCCGGAGGGCGGAAAAAAAACTTTTTTCAACTGGCCTGCGAGCGGCGCAACCACAAAAAACAAACTGAGAATAAGAAGAATCGTCAGAAACCGGAATCGCAATGCCAGTGTCATCAAGCCGCGATACAACCGGGTCATAAAGGACTCGGCGCCCTGCTTTTTGGGTTTCGCTTTCAACAACCAAACACACAGCAGAGGAACAAGTGTCATGGCTACAAAAAAGGAAGCCAGCAAGACCGTACCGATAACAATAGGTAAAGAGTTGCAATAAACTCCAACCCCGGACCGTGCCAGTGCAATGGGTGAAAAAGCGGCCACGGTGGTCCCGGTCGCCGCCAACAAAGGGATCATCAATTCTTTCCCCGCTAATGCAGCGGCTTCTTCGTGAGAAACTCCCTGGTTGATATATTCGGTGATCGATTCGGTCATGACAATGCCGTTATCCACAAGCATCCCCAAAGCGATAATCAACGCCGCCAGAGAGATCTGGTGGAGCGGAATATCATTGGCCAGCATGATTACTGTTGTAATGAGATAAGCTGCTGGAATCAACAGGGCAATGATGATTCCCTGCCGCCAACCGAGAAGAAGGGACATGATCACCGCAACGAGCAAAACGGCTTGTGAAAGGTTATCCACAAAATCCGCAATCTTTACAGCAGTCCACTGCGGTTGAAAATTTACAAAGTTGATGTCCATTCCGTGAGGCAAAGTCGCCTGAAATTCCGCAACAAGATTCTTGACATTATCTCCCAACTCAAAAATCTGACCTCCGTCCTGCATTTCGATTACGATGCCCGTAGCCGGCTTGCCCATATAACGCATTTGCATTTCAGGAGGGTCCCGGTATTCGCGGCGGATTTGCGCCAGGTCCTTTAACAAAAAACTGTTTTGACCTCCGGGAAGAGTGATCAGGGTTTTGCCGATTTCCTCCACCGACTTGTATTCGCCGCTGGTCTCCAGACGGATCCTTTGCGGTCCCAACTTGATGCGGCCGCCCGGCTTGAGTACGTTTTGTTCTTGCACGATATCTACCATGGTCTGACCCGAAATTCCCAGCTCCGCCATTTTGCTGGTCGACACTTCAAGAAAAATCTGTTCTTCCTGCTCGCCGATGATATCGGCACGGGAAACATATTCCACCCGTTCGACTTCTTTCTTTAAGTCATCCGTTACATCGCTGAGCTCTTTATTGGTGAACCCGACACCGGAGATCGCCAGTACAATGGATTTGGTTTTTCCAAAATCATTGTTCAACCAGGGTTCCCCGGCTCCTTCCGGAAACTCGCCCCTCAAATCATCCAGTTTGTCGCGGGCCAAGTCCCAGAGAGACTTCACTTCCCAATATTTAGTGTCGATATTAAGAAATACATAAGAAACGCCGAATTGCGAGGTTGATCTGACTTTTTCAAATTCGGGAATCTCCTGCATTTTTTTCTCAATTTTTTCAGTGACCAACTCTTCCACCTTCAACGGCGACGCGCCAGGGAAACGCGTGATGATCACCGAACCCCATTTGGGAAATTCCGGATTTTCCTGCTTTCCTATATCGCCGATGGCCTGCACCCCGAGCACCGCGATCAGCGTGAAAAAAAACAGGATCACCCCTCTATGTGTAATGGAATATTTGACCATAGGAATCGATTGATTATTGAGAGCGCACTTTCATTCCGTCTTTCAACCGGTCAGCACCTGCGACCACAACCTGATCGCCGTGCCTTAACCCCTGAACCACTTCCACTTCATTTCCGGAAATTTTTCCCATTTGAATACTTCTTTTATGAACCATCAGGGTTTTCGGATCGAGATTCCACACAAACTTCCCGCCGGTGGCGGGGTTTTCAACAATGGCATGAATGGGAACCGTGGGAAACTGCTGCTTGATGCCTTTTAGATTCAAAAAAACCGAGGTCGACATTCCCGGCAACAACAGGCCCTTGGGGTTGCGGACCTTGACAAAGACCGGGTAAGTGAGCGTGGCCGAATCGGCAACCACTCCCACTTTATCCACCCATCCTTTGAACACTTTACCGGGATATTTCAGGAAAACGACTTTTGTGGATTGCCCTTTCTTCACTTTTGAAATCCACTCTTCGGGCACGCTGATCTGCATTTCCACATTTTTGAGATCCACCAGGGTATAAATTTTCTGTCCGGCGGTAACCTGCTCAAAATTGGAAACGTGCTTTTCCGCAATCTCTCCGGTAAAAGGAGCTTTCAACTCCGTATCCTTCAGGTTGGCCCGCGCCTGATCGAGATTGGACTGGATAGACTCCACCTGGAACTTTTGAGCCCGGACCTCCTCTTCACGTCCGCCATGAGTGGCGATCACATATTCTTCATTGGCGGATTTCAGGTCCAGCAGGACTTTATCCAGACTGTTTTTAGCCTGCTCCAACCGGCTCTTCGAAGCGGCGTCATTGGCATACAATTGCTGAACCCGTTGGTATTCCAATCGCGCGGTTTTCAGGGTGGACTCCAGACTGGCAATCTTGTTTTCAGCAATGCGCACATCTTCGGTACGGGCCCCTTTTGAAATTTCATCCAGTTTCGCTTGAGCCGAGGTCAATTGACCCTTCAAGTCCTTCATTCGAAGGATGTAGTCCCGCTTGTCCAATACGGCGACGATTTTTCCTCTTTTGACCTGATCCCCCACTTCCACCTTCATTTTTTGCAGAACACCCCCGACACGAAAACTGAGAATGGACGATTCGTCGCTTTGCGCCACGGCACTGAATTCTTTTTCCTGGCCGCCATTGCCATTGAATTGAACCAGTCGGGTTTTGACAGGTCGTACAATTTCTTTTGGCGGTGGGGGTGGCTCTTCAGGACTACAGCCCACAGCACCGATCAGACATCCCGCGAACAACCAACTCATATACCGATAAAGGTTGATATGCCCTGACGGTTTTAGTCGGTCCAGATAAAATTTTTCGATTTTCATTGTTCAGCTGTCCGTTTCTGAAAATGTTGTTCAACTTGCCCCAGAAATTCTTTCAGTTTTTCCGTACGATTAAAATTGGAAATAAGATCGATCCGGCCCACGCTTCGAAAAAGGGAAAACAGGCTCTTGTAAAATTCAAAACGGGCTTGAGCCGCATTGGTTTTACTTAAAATCAGACGGCTTTGACTGTCCAGCAAGTCGATGACCGGCAAGTCCCCTTCCACGTAGGACACTTCCGCCAGCTTCAGGTTTTCCTGGGAAGAGGCAACGTTTCTGAGTGAAAAATCAAAGTTTCGGCGCACACGAAAGACGTTAAACAACCCGGACCGGGCTTGCTCCGATAATGTATTTTTCAAACTGTTAATTTGCGCCTGCAATTCCATAACACGAACGTTGGCCTGACTCACCTGCTTGAAACGCGACCCGCCCAGAAATAAAGGAAGCTCCAGTTTCAATTGAGCCTGCCAACCTTTGCCGAAACGATCTTCGAACATTTGACGGTTCGCCGGACTGAGAGGCTGCGTATCATCCTGGAGTTGGTTGAAATATTGCGCTTCCACACTCGCCGTGGGATAAAATTGTGCCAGGGTACGCTCTTTCTCCACCATGGCCTGATCCAAACTGGCCTGCAGAACTTTCAAATCGGGGGAATTCTCAATCGCCAGCTTATTGAAAAAGTCACGGAATATTTTCAATTGGCTCGCCGTATTCAAAAACATTGAGAAACGTCCCGAGCGAGATTTGTAACTTTCTTCGGAAAAGTTATTGCGGTTGAATCCATGAACCGTTTCGCGAGGCAGGTTCAGTAGATTGTTGAGCCTCACTTGGGCCCGAAAGCGAGCCTCTTTGGCGTTAATCAAATTGATCCGGGCATTGTCCAGTTCTATATTTAATCGCAAAACGTCGCTTTTACCGGTTTCCCGCAGTTTGAACTTGAGCGCTGCAAGATTTTGGTTCTTCCGGATAACATTCAGATAGTTCCTCTGAATTTTCACCAACTCTTCTCCCAGAAGATTATCCATATAAGCAAGCGCCACCTGCTCGATAATGTCCTGATTGACCACTTCCAGATTTTGCTTTTCGATTTGATGGATAGCTTCTGCGGACTGAACCGATTTAGAGAGCTCGCGATCGAACAATCTTTGTTGAAGACTCAACTCAAACCGGGTCTCTCCCCGAGGCCCACCGAAAACATCCGCCTGATCTTGATTCATCCGGTTGTAATTCAAACGGGAAGACACCTGAGGATAAAATCCCCGCTGGGTGATGTCGACCTGCAGCAATGCCTGATTTCGCACCAGTGCCTGGGATTTAATATCGAAGTTTTGAATGAGAGAACGCTCGATGGCCTGTTCAAACGTTAACAGTTTTTTTTCCGGTTCCGCCCCATACAGGCGCGCTTCATCAACGAATTCAAATGGGATGCTATACCCAATTTTTCGGGCGGTTTCACGATTGAAAATCAATTCAGCGTTGATGAAATCTATCACTGGAATTTTATCTGTAGGCGTTCCGTTCAAAATGTCAAACAGCTTGAGCGCGATATTTCTTCCTACCAATGGCTTATCATAATCGTGGATTGAAACCAGCGCGCCCTTTTGAATGCCATGCAGGCCATCCACTGTAAATGCCGGGATTCTCTTGTGCGTCAGTATCCGGTACACGTCTTTCATCTGCGCTTCCGTGAATCCTTTAAGCATTTCCACGACAACCAGGGGTACCGTCAATTGTTTTATCTTTTGCACATAATTCTTCGGTGAGATCACTACAATATCAACGTCTGGCGCTTTTTCACCGACAAAAGATTTAATCAATTGAGGGATGTCCGGGTGAAAACCACACACGACCTGGGGACACAACACGGCCAACCGGTCGGCAGTAACAAGCTTTGGAAAAATCTTCAAAGTCGCGTTGACGTAGGTGGGATCAAATGAAGTGGTCCAGTTGGGATTAAGAGGTTTAAAGGTTTTTGGGGCCAGCATCCCCAACCCTGCCGGCAGGATATAATCCATGGCCACTACCGGAACTGGAAGGGGTTTCATCTTCGCAAAATAGTAACTGGAGGCCATGCCAAACGCGATAATGGCGTCGAGCTCTTTATTCCCGGCCAACTCTGCAGCGTATTTCCGGATTTTCTTGAAGTCGTATTGCCCGTTCAGGTTGAAAGCCGGGGGATATTGAATATCCAGCTGACCGTCGTTGAGTTTTGCCAGCTCACTTTTGACTTGGGAAATTAAAGGTACATTGTGCCAATAGGGTCCATCCTGCAATATACCGATGCGCATGGTTTTCGCAGCTTCAACCCGTGCGGATGCCAATACAACGGCCGTCAGCAAACACAGTATCCCCCACCTGAAAAGTCGCAAGCGAATCATCAAATATCTTCCCTAACTCTCACTCGATTTGGAAAATTTTTAGATTCGCAAGTCTAACACATTCGGCGTACCGACCCAAACCGCACCCATTGAACACACCGGACAACCTTAAGCTTATTATTTCAGATAGTTATGACCTACTCTTGTTCCGGAAATCCATTTGGAAAGTGGTCCAATCCATTGTCCTTTTCTCGCTCGACCTCATGCTATTATTGTAGGAAAGCTGGAGTCCCTTCCGTCAGGATTGGAAACTATCGTGTTTCGGATTCTTGAAAAACAGCAACAGGCGCCTCAAGTCTTCCGGTTCGTCCTGGAAGCGCCGGACATTGCCCGCAAAGCCCGGGCCGGCCAGTTTGTCATTCTCCGCCTGGACGAGCGGGGCGAGCGCATCCCTTTAACCATCTCCGATACCCGCGCCGAACAAGGGGCCGTGGTTCTCTTCGTGCAGGCGGTCGGTAAAACATCCACCCAGATGAGTCAACTGAAGGTTGGTGATTCTATACTGGATGTGGCGGGACCTCTGGGGAATCCAAGCGAGATCGCGTTATTCGGTACCGTCGTTCTTGTAGGCGGCGGGTTCGGTGTTGCCGCTATTTATCCGATCGCCCGCGATCTCACTCAATGCGGCAACACGACTATTTCCATCCTGGGTGCACGCACACAAGACCTGATTCTCCTGCAGGAAGAAATGCAAAGCGTTTCCACTCAAGTCTTGCCGGTGACCAACGACGGAAGCCTCGGTAGAAAGGGAATGGTCACCGATGAGTTAAAATCACTGATAGAGGATGGAACATCCATCGACCGGGTGATCGCCATTGGACCTCCCGTAATGATGAAAGCGATCGCAGACCTGACCCGGCCTTACAAGATCAAAACGGTGGTCAGCATGAACCCGATCATGATCGACGGCACTGGGATGTGCGGCGCCTGCCGGGTGATGGTTGGACAGGAAATGAAATTTGCATGCGTGGACGGACCGGAATTCGACGGACACGCGGTGGACTTTGAAGGATTGCTCAATCGTTTGAAGACCTATATCCCGGAAGAGCAGGAGTCGCGCGACAAATGGATGCGCGAACACAGTGAACCCTGTCAGCAGACTTGAGGATAACCTGATGAGCCAGGAACCCAAATCCAAAAAGAAATCCAAATTGCCCCGAACACCGGCAACGGAGCGTAATCCTGAAGAACGGCGGCATGACTTTAAAGAAGTCAGCCTCGGATACACCCCGGCTATGGCCCAACTGGAAGCCTCGCGTTGCATACAATGCAAAAAACCCAAATGCGTTCTGGGATGCCCGGTCCGGGTCGGGATTCCCGAATTCATCAAATTGGTTGCCGAAGGAAAATTTTTGGAAGCAGCCGAAGTCATCAAGAAAACCAATGCCTTTCCCGGCATCACCGGACGGGTTTGTCCGCAGGAAGACCAATGCGAGAAGCACTGCGTAATTGGAATCAAGGGAGAGCCGATCAACATCGGACAGTTGGAACGATTCGTGGCCGATTACGCGCGCCGGGAAAGCCCAGGAAAATCTCCGCCCCATCCACCCCCAACCGGAAAGAAGGTGGCCATCATCGGCTCCGGTCCTGCAGGCCTCGCCGCTGCGGGTGATCTGGCAAAGCGCGGCCACGAAGTGATCTTGTTTGAAGCCCTGCATGAGCCCGGTGGCGTGTTGTTTTACGGCATTCCGCAATTCCGTCTGCCCAAGGAAATTGTCGAAGCGGAACTGGAAGACCTCAAACGACTCGGCGTGGAGATCAAGGTCAACTATGTCATCGGCAAAATCAAATCACTCGACGAGTTGATGGAAGAAGACGGATTTGACGCCGTGTTCATCGGCACCGGCGCCGGACTGCCCTATTTCCTCGGTATACCGGGTGAGAATTTGAATGGCGTGTATTCCGCCAACGAATTTTTAACACGCGTCAACCTGATGCACGCCTGGGAGTTTCCAA
Source organism: Nitrospinaceae bacterium (assembly GCA_028278405.1). Classification (GTDB taxonomy): domain Bacteria; phylum Nitrospinota; class Nitrospinia; order Nitrospinales; family Nitrospinaceae; genus SZUA-226. Next base: position 712 of record JANQEK010000037.1, on the reverse strand, counting down.
ATTTCGACACACCTTTGCACCACCACAAAACCATCGCGGTGGTCGGAGGCGGCAACACTGCGCTGGACGCCGCCCGCACGGCGCTCCGTCTGGCAGGAACACAAAAAGTAATCATGGTGTACCGACGGTCGGAAGAGGAAATGCCGGCACGACAGGAGGAGATTCACCACGCCAAAGAAGAGGGAGTCGAGTTCCAATTCCTGGCCTCTCCAATGAAAATAAAGGGTGCCGATGGATGGGTGACCGAACTGGTCTGTTCGAAAATAAAACTGGGAGAACCCGACGCTTCGGGAAGGAGACAACCTCACCCAATCAAAGGAGGAGAGCTTTCACTCTCTGTCGATGCCGTGGTTATTGCTCTGGGAAGCGGGGTGAATCCCTTAATTGCGAAATCAGCTGAAGACTTGAAAACCGACACGAAGGGTCATATCGAACTGGCCGACCCGGATGTGAATGTCACGTTTAAGCCCGGCGTGTTTGCGGGAGGGGATATTGTTACCGGCGCCGCCACCGTCATCTCCGCTATGGGCGCCGGCAAAAAAGCCGCCGCCGGTATTCATGAATACCTGATGCATCCCTAAACCCCTTGCAGTCGATGAGCAGGATTGGTTATTCAATTCCCATCGACATTGCCGGTGGCAAGATCGAGTGCCACAGCCGGATCCAGCAGGTCCAGGGTCACCAGGTTCTTGAACATCAGCGTGCCCACACC